>DATHRB010000064.1:0-70390 GCA_035482155.1 Verrucomicrobiia bacterium
TCGGCGTCCGCCAGTTGAGTAATGTTCATGGAGCAGAATTTTGGCCCGCACATGGAGCAGAACTTCGCTTCCTTGTAAAAATCGTCGGGTAAGGATTCGTCATGCATGGCCCGGGCGGTCGAGGGGTCGAGCGAAAGTTCGAATTGTTTGTTCCAGTCAAACAGGAACCTTGCATAGCTAAGGGCGTCATCGCGATCACGCGCGCCTGGGCGATGGCGTGCCACGTCTGCCGCGTGCGCGGCAATTTTATAGGCGATGACTCCTTGCTTGACGTCTTCCGGATTTGGCAGGCCCAGGTGCTCTTTGGGGGTTACATAACAAAGCATGGAGGCTCCATGCCAGCCAATCATCGCGGCGCCGATCGCGCTGGTGATGTGGTCATACCCTGGCGCGATATCGATTACCAGCGGCCCCAGCGTATAGAACGGCGCTTCGTGGCACCATTCCATCTCTTTGTCGACTTGCTCTTTGATCTTGTCCAGCGGCACGTGGCCGGGGCCCTCGATCATCACCTGAACGTCGTGCTCCCAGGCCTTGGTGGTCAATTCGCCTAGAACTTTTAATTCCGCGAATTGCGCTTCGTCGCTGGCGTCCGCGATGCATCCGGGACGCAAGCCGTCGCCGAACGAAAAACTGACGTCATGCTTTTTGAAAATTTTGCAGATGTCGTCGATATTTTCGTATAAAAAATTCTGCTTTTTGTGATGCTCCATCCAGTGGGCCATCAGCGAGCCGCCCCGGCTCACGATCCCGGTAATTCTCTTGCGCACCAGAGGCACGTGTTCGCGCAACACGCCGGCATGGATGGTCATATAGTCCACGCCTTGCTCGGCTTGCTCTTCAATGACTTCCAGCATCAGACCGAGGGTGAGGTCTTCGGGGCGGCGCACGCGCGAAATCGCTTCGTAGACTGGCACGGTTCCAACCGGGACGGGTGAAGCGTCAATGATGGCTTTACGAATTTTGGGGATGTCGCCGCCGGTGGAAAGATCCATCACGGTATCGGCGCCATAGTGCACGGCGTGATGCAGCTTCTTCAGCTCTTCGTCAATGTTGGAGGTGGTTGCAGAGTTACCGATATTGGCGTTGATCTTGCATTTGCTGGCGATGCCGATGCCCATGGGTTCCAGGTTGCGGTGGTTCACATTGGCAGGAATAATCAGGCGCCCACGCGCGATTTCGCTGCGAATCAGCTCCGGGTCGATTTTCTCGCGCCCTGCTACAAAGCGCATTTCTTCGGTAGTTACGCCGCGGCGCGCCCAGTGCATCTGGGACATATTGCGGTTACCGTTGCCTGAGGACTGCTCACTCTCTCGCTTTTCGATCCACTTATCCCGAAACGCCATAAAACCCCCTCAGAAGGCTGACAAAGCGGACGGCCGCCGTCTGCCTGTGCGAACAAGAAGTATCGCACCGCCCTCAGGGTGCCGCAACTAAGCGCCTGAACGTGTGGAGGGTCAGTTTATGTTTTACGCGGCTTATCGCGAGTCTAGTTTTTAAGCTGCTCTGCCCAAATTGTAGGAGAATTGGGGTTTTGGGGGAGAATCGGGCCCCACAATTTCTCCGCGATGAACAGCCAACCGCCTGAATCCGGCCTATTGTACACTTGGGGCGTCACTTTTCGACCCACCCTGTTATTTATAGTGGCCTATGCACTGAATGTTACGCCCCACGAATTCGTTCATGCACTAACCGGCTATTTGCTCGGATTCAACTCCACGGTTTTCCAAATGTGGGTGAATCCAGATTCTGCAGAAGCGTCCACGACCCAGCTCGCCATCATCGCTGTTTCTGGGCCTTTGTTCAGTTTGATAGTAGGAGGGATTTGTTGGCTGCTGTATCAAAGGCGATTTAGAGAAAGACCGTCCGGGCTCGCGTTCCTGATGATGGCAATGGTAGGAATTTATTCCTTCCTCGGCCCGCTTGCTGGCGCAGTACTGGGAGGAGACTTCCACCTCGCTTTCACGTTTCTGGACATTTCCAGGACTCTTTCTTATCTGGCTTCGGCCATTGGCTTCATATTGCTTCCATGGTTCATGTACTACGTCGGAAGAGAGCTGATTCGGTGGGCCCCACCTGAGTTCGGCCGCACCAAGGCTGTTGCTTGTACCACGCTTGCGCCTTGGCTGCTTGGAGTTTTTCTACTCTTAGCGCTTTATTGGCCGCTGCCACTATTCTTAGTCGGGTCAACGATTGGAGGGTCAGCCTTTTGGCTGTTTGGCGTTTTGGGAGCCGTGGTTGGCTTTCCGGCAAGACGCCCTGTCGAAATAATGCCTTCTTTTACTCGTTTGGACCTCGTGCTCACCCTTGCTGCGGTCGCAATGGTGAGGCTGCTCGTGAATGGCATTCGTCTAACCCATTAGATGGCCGGGGCCTGAATAAAGCGGTTTCGAAACTAGCCCATTGCTGTGACCGCCAAAATGTCCTCGGCGCTGATCGAATAGCCAGATCGAGGCGATTAAATTTCCTCGTCGTCGCCGGCTCGACGTAACACGGTGGTCTTGTGGGTGATCCTCACGCTGTGGGCGCGAATCCCGGACACAATGGCCCGCCGCATCTCCACTGGGAGCATTTCTGGGGCGAAGACGCCGGCCAAATCACGCGGGAAAAACTTGATGAATAGCGCGGCGACGTGTGCGGTCGCGTAGGCCACCGGGGTGGTGAAGAGGCCCTGTTGCCTGATTTGATAGAGGGTCGGAAACATGCAGTCGGTGCGAATCAGCAAATGCTGGTCTTCTTTTTTACCGCGCTTGATGCCGCTGACGAGCACCACGGCGGCGAAACGGGCGTTTTGCAACACACCCTGCCGGATCAATCTGGCGATCATTCGTGGCGAAGACGTTTGAGGGAAATTTTTCTTCAGCATCCCGCGCGATTTGGATAATTTCCCCTGTTTGTACCAACGGCGCAGGCGGTCGAATTCGTTGCCGCCGATTTTTACGTCCATGTTTCGCATGGGAATAAAATAGGGCAGCGTGGTTACTTCGTCTTGCGCGGCTAATACCACGATGGCGTGTCCGATGGGCTCGGGAAATCTGAATTTCTCCAGCTCCGCAAATCGCTTTTGCATCAGGAATTTTCCGCTGCGGTAAACGCGCGGACTGGAGATGGCCTCGTCGAATGAAACTTCCGGCGACCATTGCGAAATAGGGTCACGGCTTTCCGCGCTCTCGTACAAACGGATCTGTACCGACTCGACTTCATGGAGCGATTCCGCGGCGCGCTTTACCAGCAAATTCGTCAAGCCTGGAGCGGCTCCGGTGTTGATCAAGGCGACGCGATTCTTGGCTTCAAAACGTTTGGCGAAGGCGAATTGTTCGGACTTAAAGGGATTGCGCGTTAAGTGCGAGCTTAAGTCCAGGTAATGTGCACGCAATCGCAGCGCGGCACGCATGACGATCTGGTTGAAGACCGAGGCGGAAGCGTTGATAATCAGCTGGCAACCGCGGGCCGCGCGGACGATACCGAGCAAATTTCGAGCGTTCACTTCGGTGACCGGAATGGTGCTTTTCCTGCCGAGGAATTTGCGCGCGCGGGGCAGGTCGCGGTCACCGCACCAAACGTCGTGTCCCTGACGCTCGAGCAGCTGTGCAAGGAGTGAGCCGGTCGCACCGACTCCCAAAACGAAGATGCGCATGTGTGGGCAGAACTTTACCACACCCGAATTGCGATGTGGCCGGGAGAGGATTAGACTGGTGCTGTAACTCCGATCCCTGCCGCCTAAACGGAGATAAAACCGATGGCGCCAGGGACGATGCGATCCGCCTATTGACTCGGCGACTGATCGCTCAGGGTTCGGGTGGAAACGCCCGGGCCTCCCGGTACTTGGAAAGGAGCTCTTCTCCGAACTTATTTCGGACCGCGCTCGATTCCATTTGCTGGATCGGGCTTTTTGCTTTTTAAGGGCCTTGAATAAACATGGCGCTTCACGACAAGTTCGGAAGACAAATCACCGATCTGCGTATCTCGGTCACGGATCGTTGCAATTTCCGTTGCGTGTACTGCCGCTCCGCGGATCCGGAAAACTATCGCGATCACGATGAAATTTTGTCATGGCCGGAGCTTTATCGTCTCGCAGGTATTTTCAAGACACTAGGCATTCGAAAGATGCGGGTTACCGGTGGCGAGCCGCTGGTGCGCCCGGGCGTCGAAGAGTTCATTGCGCACCTACGAGAGCTGGGTGTTGAAGATATTTCCATGACCACGAATGGTCATCTGTTGTCGGAACGGTGCGCGCGGCTGGTCTCTGCCGGCTTACAACGCATCAATATCAGCCTCGATTCGCTGGATGCCGCGAAATTCGAACGCATCACGCGCACCAAATCATTTGCCTCGGTGATGAACGGTATCGATGTGGTGCAAGCCTCGGCCCTCGCACCGGCAAAAATAAATGCCGTTCTAGTGCGTGGAATCAACGATGACGAGGTGGAAGACTTCGCGGCCTTCGCGCGCGCGCGTGCGTTGATTATGCGCTTCATCGAATTTATGCCGCTGGACGCCGACCACCACTGGAACCGGAACCTGGTGGTTCCCGCAGCCGAAGTTTACAGGCGCATTCACGCCCGCTGGCCGCTGGAAGAAATTCCTCACCATTACAGCGAGACGGCGCGAAAGTACCGCTTTGTCGACGGCACCCCGGGCGAAATTGGATTAATCGCACCGGTGACTCAGCCGTTCTGCGGGCACTGTTCGCGCATACGGCTTACCGCGGACGGCAAAATTAGAACATGCTTATTCAGCAAGGAAGACCACGATTTGCGATCACTTTTGCGCGAGGGCGCGAGTGACGAAGATCTCGTCACTTATATCGCTTCGGTGGTAGTGGAAAAGGAAGCAGGTCATCGGATCAACGAACCGGATTTCCACCCCCCCAGTCGCTCGATGGTCTTCATTGGCGGCTAACTGATCGCGATTCCAGGCAGTGACCCGGTACCATTTGGGGTATAAGCTACGGTTGTTGATGCTGTTTTGTGAACAGCTTTGCCTCTTTTCCGCATCACACTAAAGACCAGTCAGAATAGGTTCCCAAATGGCAGACGAAGACGACGACCGAGATCAAGACGAAGCGCAAGAACCGCCGCGACGACTTTTCACTCTTACGGAAGCGGAACGCGCTCGCAAGGAAATTGAACCAGTGCTGGTGGAAGCGATGGGCTGCCGCAAGAAACTCGCCGGCCTGGAAAGCGATTTGTCCGCAGTTTCGTCACGTATCGCCATGATGGGCGGCGTCATCGTGCCGTACGAGAAACTTGCCGCGGTGCGCCTGCAACACGATCAGCTCGCGGAGACATTTAATTCCGCGCTCACGCAAATCATTGAGACGGGATGCGTAATCAAAGATCTGGATGTCGGCTTGTTGGATTTTCCGGCGATCATCGATAATCAGGACGTGTATCTGTGCTGGAAACTGGGCGAAGACCGCATTCGCTTCTATCACCGCCAGGATGAGGGGTTTGCTGGGCGCAAGCCTCTGGACCCGCGTGATCTTGGTTCGAGCGACATCGTTCAGTAAGTTATTTAGTACGCGCCTTCGCAAGTGCCATAAAAACTGGCAATCTCCTCGCTAAAAGGATCTTCTTGTCGACACATCCTGAAAATCGCCTGAAAGATTCCGCCAGCCCCTATCTGCGATCTGCAGCACATCAACCTATCGATTGGTACGAGTGGGGTGATGCGGCGTTCGAACGCGCGAAAGCTGATGACAAGCCCATGTTGCTAGACATTGGCGCGGTGTGGTGCCACTGGTGTCATGTCATCGACCGTGAATCTTACGAGAATCCCGCCATCGCCAAAATTATCAGCGACAATTTCATCGCTGTGAAGGTAGACCGTGATGAGCGGCCCGATGTCGATTCGCGTTATCAGTCGGCAATCAGCTCCATCTCCGGGCAGGGCGGTTGGCCGCTAACTGGATTTTTGCTGCCCGATGGGCGTCCGTTTTTTGGCGGCACGTATTTTCCGCCCGAGGATCAGATGGGCCGCCCGGGATTCCGCAGGGTTCTGCTCGCGGTGGCGGAGTCGTACCGCAGCAAACGCGCGGAGCTGGAGCGGGCCGCCAGTTCGCTGGCGGAGGCAGTGGCGCAAGCGGAAGTATTCACCGGCGCTCACGCCGCGTTTGATCCGGGCATTGTGGACGAGCAAATCGCATCCATTACTCAGCTTTTTGATATCAAGAACGGCGGCTTCGGCAGCGCGCCAAAATTTCCTCACGCTTCGGCAACGGATTTAATTCTGGAGCGTTACCAACAAACCGGCGAAACGCATTTGCGGGCCATGGCCGAAAGCACCCTGGAAAAAATGGCACGCGGTGGCGTTTACGATCAGCTTGCGGGCGGCTTTCATCGTTACTCCGTGGACGAACGATGGCTGGTGCCGCATTTCGAAAAGATGAGCTACGACAATTCCGAGCTGTTGCGAAATTATCTGCACGGCTGGCAGGTTACGCAGAACCCATTTCTGCGGCAGACCGCCGAGGGCATCATTGCGTGGGTCAACGCAGTATTGTCCGACCGGGAAAACGGCGGCTTCTACGCCAGCCAGGACGCCGATTACTCGCTGGACGATGATGGAGATTATTTTACGTGGACGCTGGAGGAGCTAGGGGCCGCATTGAGTCCCGATGAAGCTCGTGTCATGGAGCTCTATTACGATGTCGAGGCGCACGGCGAGATGCACCATAATCCCGCCAAAAATGTTTTGTGGATTGCCCGCGATGCAGCGGACATCGCCGAGCAGCTAGGATTGGCAGAGGCGGCGGTGGCCGCCACCATTGCCCAGGCGAAAGCAAAAATGCTTGCCGCCCGGCTGACACGTCCGACCCCCTACATTGACCAGACTATGTACGTTTCGTGGAACGCCATGTTTGTTTCCGCTTATCTGGAGGTGGCGCGCGTTTTGGACGGCGTGGTGGCCGAAAGTTGCCGCCGCTTTGCGCTGAAAACTCTGGAACGCATGCTCAAGGAAGTGTGGAGTGAATCACGTGGGTTTGCTCACCGAGTTGGCGGCCCGGCGCTGGAAGGCTCACTCGACGATCAGATTTTTGGTGTGCTGGCGTTGCTGGATACGTACGAAACCACCCTGGAATCGCGCTATTTCGAAGTTGCGAAGAAAACTATGAATCTGGCCATCGCTCGCTATGGTGATCCTGATGGCGGTGGTTTTTTCGATCGCCCCAGCGATGCCGCGCCCATGGGCGGCCTGGATGTTCGGCGTAAACCGTTTCAGGACTCGCCTACGCCCGGTACCAATTCCGTGGCGGCCATTGCTCTGCTTCGTCTCGAATCATTTAGTGGCGATGAAACCTACCGTGTCGCCGCGCAAAAAGCGTTGGAAGCTTTTGCCGGTATCGCACCGCGGTACGGCATGTTTGCCTCGACCTATGGACTTGCGGCCACGCTTTTTGCGCATCACCCGCTGCAAATTGTTATTACCGGGGCCGCCGATGATTGGGTGGCACAATCACTTGAATTGGCGGCGCATCGAGTATTTCGCTTCGGTAAGGCCGTGCTTCGCGTGACTCCAGGGACAAAACTCGCAGCTCTCGCAGGCGCGTTGAAAGAAACCCTTCCGTATCTCGCGGCAGACAAACCCGTCGCGATTGTTTGCGCTGGTCAAAGTTGTTTGCCGCCCGCGACAGATGCGGCGCAACTAACAGCATTGCTCCAGAACGTACTACAGACTGGGGCGGCCGGCGCCGCTGCACCCGCGTAGAACGGCCGCTGAAAAAGAAAACGGGCCCGCGATACATCGTCGAGCCCGTTCACATTTGTTCCAAAGTTTGAACGCTACTTCTTGGGATACGACTACTTCTTGGGACGCGATTCCGGCGGCACCAATCCAGATAAGCGATAATAAGCCACCAATTGTCCGTAGTGCTCACCAGAATGCTCGATCAGACCGTACGCCAAATCGGAGACGTGTATTTGCTGTTTGGTTTCTGGATCGGCGATCAAATCAGCCATGCCTTTATCGCCTTTTGCTTTGATCGCGGCAGCGCCATCCTCGACTTCCTTTTTCACAAAGGCCACGACGTCCGCCTTGGTCTTGTAAGTAGCGCGCGGAGGATCTTCGCTCCCCACCGGTTTTCCCGTAACTGGGCCGGTAAAGTACTCCATCGACCCCGCCGCGTGCAGCAGTTGCTCAGCGAAACTGCGCATCGGTGGAGTAGGCTTGAAATCGTATTTGTCCTCGGGAAAATCGTCGGCCATGGCGATCAACTTTCGTCCGATTTCATTCCACTGCGCTAAAACGATCTGTGAACTGCTGGGCATGGCTTTGGAAGCGTCACTTTTTTGCTGCGCGAGTGATGGCCGCCCACACCACCCCGTAAGCAACAACAAAACAATCGCCATTTTCATTATTCTTGTCATGCCTATCCTCCGATTTTCGACCAATACCTAGCCGGGACGCCGGGCTTTGGCCCACATCTTACTCCTGAAACTGCCGCAGGTGCCGTTACAAGGCACACAAAAGCGGCGTGTTACAATCAGGTTAGATAGCCGAGGAATTACATTCGTGAACTGGGCTTTTTTTGTGGTTCGTTTCGTAATTATTGTGGGCATTTTGTCATTATTTTTCTTTTCGCAGCGCTTCTGGCACCGTGCCATCTGGCGCTCCACGGCAAATTTTCGGAGCCAATGGCTGCGCGTGGCGGTACGCTTGTTGTGGCTGACCATGATATTTCTGGTAGTCTCCGCGTTTGTAGATGGCTTACGCATGGGTCATCGTCATCTGATACCGAGGGGCACAATTCTTCCTGCGTTGGTAGGCTTGTGGTTTTTCAGCGCGGTTTTTGGCTTCGTGGCAGTAAAACTTGTGCGGGGTGTGGACCTTTTATGGACTGGAATTCGCAGGAGCCGGCACGCACAACCGGCCACCGCGCCAACGCAATCCGGCGTTAGCCCCTCGAGCGCCGCGAGTGTGGAACAACTCCGCGATCCGGGGCGGCGCTATTTTTTCCGTGCCGCTACGGCCGCCGCGGGAGCCGCACCATTCCTTGGCGCCATGTACGGGTACGCGGCCGAGCGTCTCAAGTATCAGGTTCGCCGCGAAGAAATTCCGATCTCCAATCTGAATCCCGCGCTCGATGGCCTATCGATCGTGCAGATCAGCGATATTCACCTGAGCGGCTACATGCCTCGCGCACAGGTACGACGCGCCGTCGAAATGGCTAACGAACTGGGCGCGCACCTCGCGGTAGTCACCGGCGATTTCATCACCAGCGCGAGCGACCCGTTGCAGGATTGCATTGACGAAATTCGGCAATTGCGGGCGCCGCTCGGCGTCTGGGGTTGCAATGGCAACCATGAAATTTACGCGCGCGTGGAAGACCTGGCGCAATCGTTATTTGCGCAGGCGGGAATGAAACTGTTGCGCGGAGAAAACGCGCAGCTTACTTTTAATGGCGCGCAATTCAATTTGATCGGCGTCGATTATCAGCGCGAACGCACTCGCGCAGGTCACAAAAAACAAACGCTCACAGATGTTGAGCAACTGGTTCGCAGGGATATGCCCAATATTCTGCTTTCACACAATCCCAATTCTTTTCCGCGCGCGGCGGAACTGGGCATAGAACTTTCGCTGGCGGGGCACACTCACGGTGGCCAGATTCAGGTAGAAATTCTTGATCATCGTCTCAGCCCCGCGCGGTTCATCACCGATTACATCGCGGGGCTTTATCAGCGGCCCCTGTTCGCGCCATCGCTGGATACTCCTCGCTATTCGAGCGTGGATGGCTACTCCGAGGCTCCCCGCGTTTCACGGTTTCCGGCCATGGTAAACCCCACGCGCATGGCCTCGATTTACGTGAATCGTGGTCTTGGAACGGTCGGGGCTCCGGTGCGCATAGGCGTACCACCGGAGATTACGCTGATCGTTCTGCGCCGAGTTTAAATTAAACTTCATTACGTTCAGAATTCCGGCCGGCACCAGACCGGATTTTATGGCCGCGCTTCAAAAATTAAATTAAACGGAGTTTGCGTGGCGCGGCGGAAATGCGAAAAGCCTCCGGTGGTGACCACTTCGCGCAAACGTTTCTCACCGGCCTGGGCTCCGAGCGCAAGTCCCACTTCTTGCGAAAGCGAAGCCGGCGTGCAGAGCAACGTAGAGGCTCCGTAAAACGCACGGCCAATGGGATTCAAATTGTCTTCCAGCTTGTCGCCGGCAAAAGGTTCCACGATCATCCAGGTGCCATCTTTCTTAAGGGTGCTGCGGACATGCGTGGAAGCGCCCACGGGATCACCCATGTCGTGCAAGCAATCGAAAAAAGTCACGAAATCGTAATCCGTGCCGGGATAATTTTTGGCGCTGGCAACTTCGAAGCGGATGCGCTCGGCAACCCGCGCGTCTTTGGCACGCTGTTTGGCAGTCTCGATGGATTTTTCGTGATAGTCGAATCCTACAAATTCAGAATTGGGGTACGACTTGGCCATCAGGATCGTGGAGGCGCCTAGTCCGCATCCCACGTCGGCTACCCGTGCACCCTTTTTTAATTTTTCTTCAACGCCGGCCATCGAGGGTATCCATGCGCTGATCAGATTGGCGGCGTAACCCGGGCGAAAAAATCGCTCCGTGCCAACGAAAAGTTCGTGGTGATGTTCGTGCCAACCCATGCCTTCGCCGGTTTTGAAACGCTCGGTGATTTGCTCTTCCGCTTTGATCGCGGCGAGCGCCACTTGAAAAGCGCCGGGTAGGAAGACCGGGCTCGATTCGTCGGCCATGGCAAATGCCTGCTCTTCACTTAAATGAAAAGTTCCTTTAGCGGCGTCGTAGGTGACGTATCCACCCGCAGCCTGTTCGCTGAGCCATTCGCGGATATACCGCTCCGATGTTCCGGTGGCCTTGGCGAGTTGCGCTGGGGTTTGCGGCCCGTTTTTTGCGAGCGCTTTATATAGGCCCAACTTATCTCCGATGCGGATCAGTGCGGCGTTAAAGGTGGCGCCAAAATCTACGATGGCTTTGCCCAAAAATTCATGGAGTTTATCTTGATTAATGCTCATAGAAACCTCCGTTGATAGGGTGAAGTGTGGGAACCGATGACGTGCGATGCGTAATTATTACTCATGGCGCGGGCCCGGCGTAAGCCCTTTTTTGTCGCGATTCAGTTGTGTCACAGTACTTGCCGCCAGCCGTATCCCGAGGTAGTGATGGGGCCAACGGTAGTTCACACTTCGAAAGATAATGGCTGCCAGGAGGACCTATGACTCGCGAAGCCAGATTAATGTCCGGGATCATCCTCATCACAGTTCCCACGATTCAGTACGGTGGGTATTTTCTTTTGACCTCACTGGTGAACAAAGCCAGCGGATATATGGACAATCCGCTGCGCCAAAATTTCTTCCGCGCGGGGCACGCCCACGCCGGGGTTATCGTAATTCTTTCGCTGGTTTGCCAGGTGCTGGCGGATTCGGCGGTTCTTCCCGCACCGTTTGTGTGGCTTGTTCGAATTGGACTGCCGCTTTCGGCGCTTCTTATCTCCGCTGGATTCTTCTTTTCTATGCTTCCGCCAACGGCTACTCAACCTAGCGGAGCAATCTCTCTAATTTATGTCGGGGCTGTAATCCTTGCCGTGTCGGTACTAACTTTAGGGGTGGGCTTGATTAGGATTCCAGTTACTGCCTAGGGCCGCGCGTAAAGTAAATCCGCCTTATTAACAGCAGCGGTTGGGGCGAGAGTAGCGGCGGTTCACTCGTTCGACGTAGAACTCCGCGGGGGTCAGGAGGCGGGATTTCTCAGAGTTCGTTCGTGGTGCTTGCAGATAACGTTCGTAAGCGCTGTCGCCGCACCATTCCCGAATTCCCATCCACAGCTTAACCGCTAAACGTCCTGGCCAAATTGCGAACACGAACGCGCACGTCTTGCCCGCGTGACCGTGATGTTCAGCTTGTACAGAATGCATGCTCATCCCTCCATCGCGGGCGCATCGGGTTCCGCGACAGTTGCGGTATACAAAGCGCCGGAAAAATCTTGAGGCCAACGTGTGGCAACGTAGGCAGTTTCATGCAAGACCGATTTGGGATCACTGCTCAAGATGCGGTACCACTGCAGCAGCGCTTCAATGATCAGAACAATGATCATCGCGGCCAAAACTGCCGTGACGGCCGCGTCCAGCCGCTGATTGAAAATCACACGTTGGGTATCGGCAATTTTTGCCGCAGGAATTTTGCCCGCTGCAATTTGTGCTGCGAGGGCATTTGCGTAGGAAAGAAATCCCAACCGCGGATTGGGGTCAAATATTTTCTGGTAGCTGGCGGTCATGGTGATGATGATCAGCCAAGCCATGGGGATAAGCGTCAGCCAAATCCAGCGGATGCGCTTCATCTTCAAAAGAATTGTGGTGGCCACCACCAGCGCTACAGCGGCTAGCAACTGATTTGAAATCCCGAACAACGGCCACAGCGAATTGATTCCTCCTAGCGGATCAACAACGCCTTGATATAAGAAATATCCCCAGGCGCCGACGATTAAGGCGCTCGAAATTAAAATTCCCGGCCACCAGGCCGTTCGTGCGAATGGCTTCCACACTCGCCCGCCAAGTTCCTGCACCATAAAACGGCCGACGCGTGTTCCGGCATCGAGCACGGTGAGAATAAACAGCGCTTCGAACATGATCGCGAAGTGGTACCAGATGCTCAGCAGGCGCGGCCCGCCG
The DNA here is from genome assembly GCA_035482155.1 of Verrucomicrobiia bacterium. Classification (GTDB taxonomy): domain Bacteria; phylum Acidobacteriota; class Terriglobia; order Acidiferrales; family UBA7541; genus Acidiferrum. The sequence continues at coordinate 12,650 of DATHRB010000064.1, forward strand.
ATGGTGCTCGAAAATATCTGGGCCATGCCAACCGCCAACGAGGGCGCGCCACCCGCGCGATTCAGTAAAGTTTGCTCTCCCACGGAGCGCGCCAGATCGGTCATGGTTTGCGCTCGCAGCGGATAACCCCAACTGCTGATGGTTGACGCAGCTGCGTCGGACGTAGCGCCCACGATGCTCGCCGGGCTATTGATCGCGAAATATACGCCGGGGGTCATGGCGCATGCCGCGATCATGGCCATGACGCCAACGAAAGACTCCATCAGCATCGCGCCGTAGCCAATAAATCGCGCGTGGCTTTCGCGAAGAATCATCTTGGGTGTAGTGCCGGAGGAAATGAGAGAATGAAAACCGCTGATTGCTCCGCATGCGATGGTGATGAAACAAAATGGAAATATCTTTCCAGCGAAAACGGGACCGCTGCCATCGATAAAGCGCGTAAGCGGAGGCATCAGAACTTGCGGGCGCACCAACAAGATGCCCGCGGCCAATGAAAAAATTGCTCCAGCCTTAATGAAGGCGCTTAAATAATCGCGCGGGGCGAGAAGCAACCACACCGGAAGCGCGGAAGCGGCGAAGCCATAGGCTATCAGCGCAAACGCTAGCGTCACGCCGCTCAGAGTGAAAACATGTGCCCAGGAAGGCGATTCCGCGACCCACTGGCCGGCTACAACCACAAACAAAACTAGTGCGACGCCGATAAAAGATGCTTCCAGAACGCGGCCGGGGCGCAAAAATCGCAGATAAAGCCCGAGCAATAACGCGATGGGAATAGTTGCCGCCAGGGTGAATGTGGCCCATGGCGATGACTTGAGCGCGTTTACGATCACCAGTGCGACCACGCCGAGGAGAATGACCATAATGGCCAGCACCGCAAGTTGAGCAATGAATCCGCCGCGCTGGCTGACTTCTTCGCGGGCAATTTCGCCCAGCGTTTTTCCGTCGCGCCTGATGGAGCAGAAAAGAATAATGAAGTCTTGGACGCATCCGGCGAAGACGGCGCCTGCGATCAGCCAGAGAGTGCCAGGCAAATATCCGAATTGTGCCGCGAGTGTAGGCCCCACCAGCGGGCCGGGTCCGGCGATGGCCGCGAAATGATGACCAAACAAAATCCATTTATTGGTGGGCACGAAATCGCGTCCGTCGTCGTGACGCTCGGAGGGAGTTGCACGCGTGTCATCGAGCGTCAGCAAACGCGCCGCGATAAACGCGGAATAAAAACGGTAAGCAACCAGGTAACAGCAGGCTGTGGCCACCACAAACCAGGTGGCATTCAGTGGTTCGCCGCGATGAAACGCGATTCCACCTAGTGCGCCGGCTCCGACGAGTGCCACAACGATCCAGATGACGACGCTTAAGGGCCGATTCATTATTGAATGCTTAGTCAAAAATTCCCCGGCGGCATGGTATGTGAGGGCGTACCGAGCGTCAATCGGTTCTATGTCAAATCTGGATTGGCTCTTGCTGAGAGGCAGCCGTAGAGCTAGGCTTTTCCGATGAGCGAATTTACTGCAACTGACAGAACGAAAGTGCGCCGCCATCCTGAGCGCGGCACCTACGATCGCGAAACGATTTACCGTGTCCTCGACGAGGCCTTTGTTTGTCACGTGGGCTTTATCGTCGATGGCGCGCCATATGTGGTGCCGACGAATTATGTGCGCGTCGGCGACAAACTTTTTCTGCACGGTTCCACAGCCAGCCGCTTGATGCGCACTCTCGGTAGCGGCGCGCCATTTTGCTTGAGCGTTACACTGCTAGACGGCATTGTGCTTTCGCCGACGGCTACGGGCCACTCGGTTAACTACCGTTCCGTGGTGGTGATGGCAAAGGCCGAGCAAATCCTCGACCCGCAAGACAAGCTTGCAGCTATGCGCGACTTTGTCGAGTACGTCATTCGTGGACGCTGGGCTGAGGTGCGTCCGCCCACCGAACAGGAGCTGAAAGCCACGATGGTTTTATCCGTTCCGCTGGTGGAAGCGTCGGCAAAAGTTCGTACCGGATTTGCCATCGATAAGAGCGACGAATACGCGGATGCCGGGTGGACCGGAGTGATTCCCTTAGAGTGGGCGGCACAGACGCCTGTGCCGGACCCTCGTGGAAATGCCGAGCTTCCAATACCCGCTAATTTGCTGAATTATTCCCGACCACAATAAGATTTTTGCTGCGCCGAATCTTAGCAAGTACTTGAAAGAGGCAATTCTTGTTCGTTCGCTTAGCAATTATTTTTCTCGTTCTCATTTCCTGCTGCTTCCAGGCCGCAGGTCAGGAACGGATCGCGCCGCCTGGCGTGGTGAAAGAAGAGCCTCCATTTCGCAAAAAAATGTACACCGACAAAAAAGGCGCGAAAATGCCTTATCGCCTTTTCATTCCTCCCAGCTACGATTCCGCTAAAAAATACCCGTTAGTTTTTTGGTTCCACAGTGGAAGCGGGCGCGGCTCGAATAACGAGTCGCAGATCGCCGGTGAAAACGAAAAAGGCTCTCATGGGTGGACCACCCCGGATAATCAGGCCACATTCGCGGCATTCGTGTTGGCCCCGCAATGTCCTCAGAACGAAAATTGGGGAAATCCCGAATTGAACGATGTGGGCGGCGCATTACAGTCGGCGATGGAGATCCTCGCGCTGGTTCAAAAAGAGTATTCCATCGATCCCGATCATATTTATCTGGCAGGGCAAGCGATGGGCGGATTCGGGGTATGGGCGCTGCTGCAAACTTATTCGGAGCTTTGGGCTGGCGCGATAGTCGTCGCGTCTTACGATAATTTTACCAACGTGCATGCCATTACGCGGGTTCCGCTGTGGATATTTCAGTCGGAGATGGACATGACCGTGCCGGTCGATTTGGTGCGACAGATGGTCAGACAAATCAAGAAAGCGGGCGGCTCGCCCCGATATACCGAGTATCACAAAGTAAAAAATGAAGTATGGGATGAAGCCTTCGCCGAACCACAATTGGTCCCGTGGCTGGCTTCACAAAGGCGTGGCGCTTCCATTGCAACCCCTAAATGAAAATCAGGCGTTTTTCTTCTTCCTGCGTTTGTCGGCGCGTTCCAGCATGCGCTTCACTATTAAGCGGACGCGTTTGTCGCGTGTCGTGGCGTGTTTCGCCTGATCCACATAGCGGACGATTTGCCTGCGAAGTGCCGGGGTTAAAGAATTAAAGATCGCCAGAGCTCGAGGCTCATCGGCTAGGCCGCCTGCCAAGTCATGCGGCAAAACCGGATCGCGTGGTTCGCTATCCAGAAACAACATAACTTCCACGGTGGCGCCCGCATCGATACGTAACTTTCGCCAAATATTGCTGTGTATGTGGAGGCGGTACGCACCGCCGCCGCGAGGGGAGAGTGTGCTTTTCAGTGGCAAGCCTTCCACTTGTCCATGCACCGGAATGTGTTTTGGGCTATCGCCAGCGAGTTTGCACAATGACTTTGAAACGTCGCGAGGCACATCGACGCATCGCATGATCCACTGTTTATAAATTCGCGCTGAGAATATGTGCGCGTCATCGGCGGAGTGAGGAGCGCGTCGCAAGAACTAACCGAAGGAAAAACAAAAATTATACGTGGCGCAAAAATGTAGTTTTATCGAACGTCAGTAGCAACCGCAACCGCCACCACAACAAGATCCTCCGGAAGAAATTGGCGCAGAGGACGCGGCCGAAGCGCCATTTCCGTTTCCGTTCGGCGCGCTAAATACCGAGAGTTGGATGGTATTTTTCTTTCCCGCGCACTTGGGGCAGGTTATTTCCTGATTCTTGCTCAGCACAATCCGTTCGAATGGCGTTTCACAATCGTCGCAAATGTATTCGTAAATGGGCATGAGGCTTTTCGATTCGAATCTGAATTAATTATTGGGACGGTCGGGACTTTCCAGGGCTTCTGACAACGCCAAGCCGGTAATGATTGCGGTAAATCCGATGGCAAACCAGACAAAGCGGTTTCGGCCGGCTCTTCGCGGACGCCCAGCATGACGCCCAGCACCTACGCCTTGCGGGTCTTGATCCGCCGCAGCCAGTTCCGCTTCGGTGGGGTCAAGCACAATGCGGTAAGCCATGCCTTCGGGAATAACGCGCACGTCATCATCCACCGCAACCGACACGGACCCACGCGTGCTTCTAACCATAAGCTGTCTGGGGCCGATTACGGTAACCTGCGCAACGGTGGGCTGATCTGTGTCCGGTCGAATGGCCATGCTGCCGACATGCATCACGAATGCTTTTGAGGTGGCAGTGGAAAAGACTGCTGTTCCGCGAGTCAAATTAGCTGCAGGAGAGACTTCGTCCTTACCTAGAACCGCGATAGTGTCACCAGTCAGAAGAAGCCGGGCAGCTCCGGCACGAAGTTGGACACTGCCGGTGCCGGTGGTAAATAGCTTATCGCCGCCAAAGACCGTAGTTCCCGCAGACAAACTGCCGCCACCTACGTTGGCACCCTCAGCGGCTATAACGGTACCGAACGCGGGTCCGCTGGCGCCCCAACCAGGGGTGAGGCCCATCGCTAAGACTAGAATAGCTGCAACTACGGAACGCAGATATTGCATATCGCCGACTCCAGCGGGCTGGAAGTAGAGTAGCGAGTCACTTGTGAACAGTCAATCAGCAACATCCATCAAAATTTATTTTGTTTCGTGCCGGCAACGACTTAATACTTTTGTTGTCCTATAGATGGCGTTTCAGAAAGATGAGCAACAAGCCATCTCAAGCGATTCTGAGGGCCGTCGTATACTGAATCGCATGCCAATAAAATTCCTCTAACCCCTTGATGAGCAAAGCGAACAGCTTACCCGCCCGAGACCTTGCGCTGCCATTCGCATGCATACTCGTGGTCAGCACATTATTGACAGCCGGATTGTGGCCTTTCAATCCATTTCCAAGAAATCAGGTAACTTGGCTACCCACCGGCAAGGGGCTCCAATTTGGGGAGTACGGGGTGGTTTTCAGCAAGAGGGCGATCCAACCGACCCGGCCGCACCGCGACTCCCTCTGTACGCTCACAATTAGACTGCAACCGGATACGGTCTGGCGGGGTGCCTCAGGCACATTGCTGGGAATTTATACTCCTGAAGAGCCATCTCAATTCCGGTTAATGCAATGGCGCGATGTGCTGATGATCAGAAGGGATTACCGCGACGCCCACAACCATTTGAAAATTGCGGAAGTGGACCTGGACCACGCATTTCTGACTCGCGACCCGGTGACATTCACAATTACCTCAGGCCCCGATGAAAGCGTTGTATACCGCAATGGAATGCGCGCGGCAGGCATAACTAAAATGGGACTCGCTTGTGCGGATTTGGCTGGCCAGTTGGTATTAGGGGATTCGGCTGTGATAGACAACGCCTGGCCAGGTAACATTCTGGATATATTTATATATGATAAAGAGCTGGCCCCCCAGGAAATCGCCAGCAAATATGGCAGCTGGCACGGGAATCAAACGGATCAGGGACCGGGGAGCGAACAACACCTTGTGGCGCAATACGCTTTTAATGAAGGCAGCGGACAAGTCGTGCATGGCGTCCCGGGTTCTGCTCCCGATTTATATATTCCCGAGATTTTCAAGGTGCCGCACAAAAAAATGCTGATGTGGCCTTGGGAAGAAAGCCATGACAAGCTTGTGTTTCGCGACATAGTGATAAATATTTTTGGCTTCGTTCCCTTTGGTTTTGTTTTTGTAGCTTATTTGACCTGGAATCGGAACGTGAGCCATTCGCTGCTCATGACGATTCTGTGCGGCGCCGCCATCAGTTTGACGATCGAAATCCTGCAGGAATATATCCCTGGAAGAGACTCCGGAATATTGGACATCATTACCAATACGTTGGGAACGTTTTTGGGGGCACTACTATTTCGTTGGACTCCAATGCAGAATTTAGCGGTGAAACTTCTGGATTTCCTTCGATCCGGCGAACAAATATCGGAGAGTTGATCGGAGCGCTGCGCGGCACATTGCTGGCCGTCGAACCTTAGCACTGTTACAATGCAGGCACCTTTATGGCAGATTGGAAACAAATTACCGCGCGCATTCGACGCGCCAGAACTTCCAAAGATCCGGCGGGCCAGCTTTCGGCGCTGTATGAGAAGACTCACGACGCCATGGTCGCCTTCGAATTAGCGAAATATTTCGAGACATCGGCGATGAACGCCGACGCTGCAAAATGGTATAGCACTGCAGCGGAGCGCTTCCGCCGCGCCGACTGGAAAACAAAGGCGCAGGAAGCTGCGGTGCGACTAGGAGCCGAACCCGGGGCGAACGCCAGCAGCGCGGAAGGTTCAGCAGTGTTATTACCCGTGCCGGTGCCCGAACCTGGGATGCCTTTCGAGCAGAGCGCCGCGGCATTTGAAGCCATCGTTTCCAATGCGGTTTCCGAATTGGTATCTGAACAAGGCGGCGCTGTAAAATCTTCACGTGCAGAAACTGCCGCTAAGACAGAGAGTTCTGCTAGCGAGGAAGGCTCGGAAACAACGGCGGCTTCCACGGACGTGGACTCCGATGAGAAACGCCGGCGCCGACGCGGCCGGCGCGGAGGCCGTAACCGCCGCAAAGTTGGATCTGCAGCGGATACGGCAGGATCGTCACGTCTGCCGAGTACGCCAAATGCCCGGCGGGGCGCAACGACGCCATCCTCAACATCGCTCGCCGCGACACCCTCAGAGACGGAGCCCCCACAGAAAACGCGGCGCCCAATGCCCCCGTTGCCTGTCGAGCCAGTTCCAGAATCCACCACTCCCGGGCCCAGAGGGCGCTACGGCGATCCGGGATTGTCCTCACGAATTTCGTTGCTGGAGATGCAGTTTCGGCGATTGCTGAGTTGCGAAGCCGTGAAGCTCGAGGAAGCAAATCACGCGCCGGTGGGTCCGGGAGTTTTTGTGCTCACCGATTCCGATTTGACCAGCTATTACTACGTGGAGTCCTGCCAGACGCTGCGGATCGCGGTGGCCAATCTTCTACGCGGAAATGCCAGCCGTCGCGGAGCCGAATCGATCACCAAGCAGCTTGCAGAGCACTTGGGTATTACCGAAGCGCGCGTGCCAAAATACCTCGCCGAGCATTGTGTGGTGCGCTGGCTGCAACTGGACGAGGGCGCTTCGCATTTTGCGCACTTCGTTATCGCGGTGCTTCGACCCATCCTGAACGAGTAGTGACCCCCGCCAGCGCACCGGCGCTGATTTGCGCGCGAATTCATAGTTGGATCTCTTAAGCGGTCTTTAGAAGATTTTCAATTCGTACCGGCAATTCGCGAACGCGCACGCCGGTAGCGTGATATACCGCGCTGGTTACCGCGGAGGCGCAGCCGGTCAGGCCGATCTCACCAATTCCTCGCGCGCCGTATTCGTTCAACTTGGTGTCCGGGAAATCGAGGAAAATGCAATCCAGTTCGGGGATGTCGGCGTTCACCGGCACCATATAATCCGCGAAGTTGTTGTTCAACGGCTTGCCGTTACGGTGGTCATAAATTGTTTCTTCCAACATGGCCATGCCAACGCCCATAACGATCGCGCCGAGAATCTGATTTCGCGAGGTCTTCATGTTGATCATCCGGCCGCCATCAATTACCGTGAGCCAGCGAGAAATCCTCAAGCGCGCAATTTCCGGGTCGAAGGCCACCTCGCAAAAATGTGCTCCAAAGGAATGCATCGAGAATTGCTTGGCCTCCGGCGGGGCTTCCGTTTTTACCTGGCCGTCCAATCCGGAAAGCTTGCGCAATTTCAAAATTTCCGGAAATGGCGTCCCACTTTCCGCGGCATCGCCCTCCTTGTGGACGCGCCCGCCAGTCATTTTCAGACTTTTAGGATCGACCTTTTCGAACGGTGAGCCGGCGGTCAGCGCAGCTACCTTCAGCAGCGACTCGACAGCCTGATCGGTGGCTTTGGCGATCGCCGGAATTACTGTGGCCGTCGCAGCAGATCCGCCGGAGGTCGGCCCCGGAGGCATGGCAGTATCGCCCAGTTGCACGCCGATTTTGTCGAGCGGAACGCCGGTACGGTCGGAAATAATCTCGGCAAAAACTGTGTAGGTGCCGGTGCCGACGTCTTGAGTGGCGCAAGAGGCGCGCACCGTGCCGTCGGCGAGCAACGACACCCGCACTTCGGCGTTGTGACGGGTAGCCGGCCATGTGCACGTGGCCATACCGAGCCCCAGAATTTCTTTGCCCTTGGTCATGGAACCAACTTTGGGATTCCGTTGGCTCCAACCAAATTTCTCCGCGCCGGTCTGGTAGGCCTCGCGCAGATGTTTGCTGGAGAACGGCATTTTTCTCCCTCCGTCCATCTCCGCGTAATTGCGTAGTCGCACCTCTACAGGATCGATATTCAGCTTGACCGCCAATTCGTCCATGGCCGATTCGATCGCGAAGAGCGAAGGAGTTCGACCCGGCCCGCGCATTGGCGTCGGCGTTCCAATATTTTTGTGAATAAGGTATTGCACGGCGCGGACGTTGGGGCAGCCGTAGAGCATGGAGGTTACTTCAGCGCAGTTTTCGACGTAATCGTCCACCATGGAGGTCGGCTGCAGGATCTCGTGATGGAAAGCGGTGAGTTTTCCATCTTTATCCGCGCCCAACTGAATGCGCTGCCGCGTGAATGGACGGTGACCGACAGTGGTGAACATCATGCTGCGAGGAACGGAAACTTTCACCGGTCGGCCAAGTTTTTTCGAGGCCAACGCGGCCATCCAGGAATGTGGCCACGGAAATAATTTGCAACCGAAACCGGAACCAATAAAGCGCGAAATGACTTGCACCGATTCGCGCTGGAGATTGAGCACTTCGGCGGCAACATTGCGATGATTTACGACGCCTTGCGAAGTCTCGTACAGCGTCAATTTATCTTTGTTCCAAGTGGCGATGGTGGCGTGCATTTCCATCGGATTATGCGTTTCCACCGGAGTTTCATAGGTTACGTCCACCTTTACCGGTGCGCTGGACAATGCACTGTCCACATCTCCGCGTTCGTTCTTGATTGCCGGTGGATCCTTAGGCGTTAGTTCCGCCGTGGAAACGTCCGGAGTTCGCGCGTCATATTTCACAACCACTCGGCCGGCGGCCGCCTGCGCACGCTCGAATGTATCGGCAACTACCAGGGCCACAAATTGGCCGTAGTAATAAACCTGGTCATCTTCGAAGGGAGGACGCGATTCTCCCGGGCGACTCATTTCTTCAAAACTATTCGCTGGGCGAAATAATTTCTCAGTGTTCCCGTGGTGCAGGACTGCCAGGACGCCTGGCATTTTTTCCGCTTCACTACTATCGATCCGCGCAATTCGTCCCGCGCCGATGGTGCTGCCGATTCCTACACCCCAAGCCATATTTTCGAGCGCGTACTCGACACCATACGGCGCGGCGCCGGTGACCTTCAAGATGCCGTCGATACGCGTAATTTCTTTTCCAATGACCGTGCTTTGCTCCGCCACGCGAACTCCTCTAAATCTGTATAACTAAGCCTGCGTAACCGTCTGTAAGGCTCTCACTAAGGTGCGCTTTGCCAATTCAATCTTGAAGCGGTTGTCTTTGTGCGCCTTAGCGCCGCGAAGCGCCGCCTCAGCAGCCTTGCGAAAATTCCGTTCACTGGCTTCCGCGCCAGCCAGTTCGTGCTCTGCTTCGGGCGAACGCCAAGGAATGGTTCCCACTCCACCCATCGCCATTTGAGCTTTGCGAATCTTGTGGCCATCGAGCTCCACAATTACGGCCACAGAGGCCAGCGCAAATTCATACGAAGCGCGGTCTCTGCGCTTCAAGTAATGCGATTTTGAGTTTTGCGCGGGCGGGGGCAAAGTAACGTGCGTGATGATTTCGCCCGGAGCAAGGACATTTTCGCGATCGGGAGTGGAGCCCGGCAGCAAATAAAACTTCGTAATGGAGATGCTGCGCTCCCCTTTTGCACCGGTCACAAATATTGTGGCGCCCAGCGCCATCATGGCGACGGCCATGTCCGAAGGGTGCGTGGCGATGCAGTGTGGAGACGTCCCTAGCACCGCATGGATGCGGTTGAAACCATCCATGGCGGAGCATCCCGAACCGGGTGTTCGTTTATTGCAGGGATAATTTACGTCCCGGAAGTAGTAGCAACGGGTGCGCTGGAGCAAATTGCCGCCGGTCGTAGCCATATTGCGCAGTTGCGGAGAAGCTCCGGACAGGAGCGCCTGGGACAGCACCGGGTACATCCGTTGCACCTTTTCGTCATGCGCCAGATCGCTGTTACGCACCATCGCGCCGACTTTCAATCCGCCGTCGCCTTCTGGCTCAATGCGATCGAGAGGCAGTCCGTTTATATCGACCAGCAATTTGGGGCGCTCGACATCCAGTTTCATCAAGTCGATCAGCGTCGTCCCACCAGCGACAAATTTTGCGCCGTTGGGCGAGACGCTAGCCACCGCTTGTCCGACATCGGCAGCTCTCGTATATTGAAATTCGTACACGCTGAACCTCTTCCGACAACTTTTTTGCTACAGCTGCGTTAAGCTCCGCGGACGCTGCGTACCGCGGCCACGATATTGGTATAGGCGCCGCAGCGGCAAATATTGCCGCTCATGCACTCGCGAATCGCATCATCATCCTTGCCGCACGGCTCTTTGAGCAACGCCACCGCAGACATGATCTGCCCGGACGTGCAGTACCCGCATTGAAAAGCGTCGTGCTCCAGGAAAGCCGCCTGTATTGGGTGAAGTTCGCCATTCTTCGCCAGGCCTTCGACCGTGGTTATCTCGTCGCCCTGGTGCATGATGGCGAAAGTCAGGCACGAATTCACGCGCCGCCCATTGACGTGAACTGTGCAAGCGCCGCACTGCCCGTGGTCGCAGCCCTTTTTTGTGCCGAAAAGGCCGAGGTGCTCGCGCAAGGCATCCAGCAGCGTGACGCGTGGCTCAATTTGTAAATTTTTTGTCTGTCCGTTGATTTTTAGTGAAACGGGGACGGTGCCGGTGGATGTAGGTGCCTCAGCGACATCCGTTGTCGGTTGGTGCACCTGCTGGGCTTCTAGCTCCCCGACTTGCAGAAGCGGAGCAGCTGTCGTCGCAATACTGACGGTGGCGATATTTCCGAGGAACGTGCGCCTGGATAGTTGCGAAGCAGATTTAATCCTGGAATCGCTTTTTCCGGTTTGCGCCGGCTCGTCTGGGGAATCTTCTTTCAATGTGGCCCTCAGTAAAGTGACAAGTAGGGTTCGTGGAACACAATTGCAAAGGTCATTTATGTGCGCAGGAGGTCCGCTAGCGCAATGCAGGAAAAACCTTAGAAATTGGTGTCGTCTGAAAGAATTTCGGATTTCCTAGGGAGCGGGAACGACACTGGCATCTTTCTGAGGCCCTTCCTGCGCGGATAAGGCGGACCGGGTACCCCCATTTACTGGTGGGGTTGACCATTTAACCCCGGATACCGACCATTCGCCGCAACCCGCTGGCACTGAGAGCAGTAACCATTCAAACTATAGGAGGTCAAAGACTTAGTGGCATCACCAGCTTTAGATGGTAGCGTTGTACGTAGTACTTTTTGAGCCCGGGGGCAATCGCTCGTAGCGGTTCGAACGATTGAGTGGGCTGAATCCCAGGAGCTGTCGAAACGTGGAGGGTGGAAGTTTATGCCGAATCGAGTAGCAACGCAGATTTTCAGATCGATGGATTGGGTCCTGTGCAAAACTGCCGGGATCACCTTCAACACGATCCAACATTTCAACAAGCGCAATCCGAATCCATCCGTAACTCCTCAATGGTCGGATAAGCCGCTGCTTAAATCATGGGAGAAGACCAAGCCGACGCTCGGGTTCCCACGGCAGACCGATTCGCTCTGCCCCGCGTGCGTGAAGGAAGCGCGCGAAGCGATCATCGCGGGTAAAAAGGATTGGCGCGATTTGATGAGCGAGAAGGTTGGCGAGATCAAGGCGCAGATCATCGAACGCGATGGCCAGGTCTGGATGGTGAAAGACTGCCCGCAGCACGGCCACTACGAAGACATGATGGCCGTCGATTCGAAATGGCTGAACTGGATCGAAAAGCAATATCCCGGCCGCGATATTCCCGCTCACAATGACGAGGACCTGCATAAACACGGCTCCAGCACGGTGCGTTACGGCCGCGGCTCGGTGCTCACCGTGGACCTCACCAACCGCTGCAACATGATGTGCGATCCCTGTTTCATGGACGCCAACCAGGTTGGGTACGTGCATGAGCTGGGTTGGGACGAAATTCAGGAAATCCTCGACAACGCTTTGAAAATCAAGCCGCGCCGCCAGATGTCCGTACAGTTCAGCGGTGGCGAGCCGACCATGAGCCCGTACTTTTTGCAGGCGGTCTCTTACGCTCGCAAAATTGGCTACAACAGCGTTCAGGCGGCTACTAACGGCATCGAATTTGCCAAGAGCAAAGAGTTTTGCAAGAAGGCTTTTGTAGCAGGCATGCGTTACGCGTACCTGCAATTCGACGGCATCGGCAACGATGCCAACGGCCACCGCCAGATTGGCAACCTCTTTGACGTGAAACTGCGCGCCATTGAGAACATGCACGAAGCCGGTATTGAAATCGTGCTGGTGGTCACCATCGTCAACAACGTGAACAACGATCAGGTTGGCACGGTAGTGAAGTTTGCGATGGAGAACCCCAAGAAAATCGCGTTTGTCAGCTTCCAGCCGGTTTCTTTCACTGGCCGCGATGAAGACATTACTCCGGAACGCCGCTTGCGGCAGCGCTACACACTGTCGCACTTGGCTAAGGATGTTAGCGCCCAAGTGGGCAAGGTTGAACCGACGCGCGACTGGTTTCCCATTTCGTTCATCAGCACCTTCGCGGGATTCTCCGACATGGTGAAAGGCCAGGATTCGCAGTGGGGCTCACTCTCCTGCGGCTGCCACCCGAATTGCGGCGTGGGCACTGCGCTCATGATCAACAAGGAAACCAAGGAATGGGCGCCGGTGCCGCGCTTCCTCGACGCCGTGCAACTGACCAAGGATGTGACCGACATCACCGACGCGGCTCGCGGGAAGAATTTCTCTAACTTCATGATGGCCATGGCGCTCTTGAAGAACTACAAGCCGTTCCAAGGCCCCAAAGGCTTGAAACTTTATGATTTGTTCAGAAAATTTGACAAGACCTGGGCGCTGACCAAGGGCGCAGATAAGAAATACGGCCGCACTTCACCGGAGCGTACTTATGAAGACGCCATGAAGCGCCGGCAGACCGATCCGTGGAATTTCCTGTTCATCGCGGGAATGTGGTTCCAGGATTTGTTCAACTACGATTTCCGCCGCACTGAAATGTGCATTATTCCTTACGCCACGCAGCAGGGTGAAATTTCCTTCTGCGCTTACAACACCGGCGTGGGCTGGCGCCAGATCATCGAAAACATGCACAAGAACGCGACTGTGGCACAGTGGTACAAAGAACACGGCAAGCATGAAATCTATGCCAAGGGCAAGGCCGTCAACCTGAACTCGTTCGAACACTCGCTCATCATCGATGCTGATGACGCGGCGCGCGTTCGCCACCTGGAACACGACATTCCCTTGACCGCTTCGGAAGAGGATCGCATCCGCCGCAAGAAGGCTATTCAGGAACAGGCCAAAGTTCGCGCGATTTACGAAGAGCTCGTCCTCAAGAAGCCGCAGCCGACTGTGGTGCAAATCGGCAGCGTGTCGGACATCGCCAAAGCGGTTCCTGCAAACTTCAAGCCCGTTTCGATCGCTCCTGCGACTGGAAATGGCAACGGCAATGGCCACTCGGCCCCTGCATCGCAGGTAAAAGAAGCGAACGCCGAAGCAGTGGCGGGCGACTAACAACCACTTCAATATAATTCTTCGCGCTGCCCCGGGTTTTTCCGGGGCAGTTTTTTTTGAATTGATAGGCCTAGGTCGGAACCGGCAGAAAGATGGGTCGGATTAAACCGCCGCGATCACTTCAATTTCAACCAGCGCATCCTTCGGCAGCCGGGCCACCTGCACTGTGGAGCGCGCCGGCGGCGCGGCGGTGAAATACCGCGCGTAAACTTCATTCATGGCCGTGAAGTCATTCATATCTTTTAGAAAAACGGTCGTCTTAACCACGTGATGAAAATTCGAACCACCGGCTTCCAAAATGGCTTTCAAATTTTCCAGCACTCGCTGGGTCTGCTGCGCCGCATCGGTGCCGGTGATTTGCGAGGTAGCGGGGTCAAAAGCCACTTGGCCGGAGATAAATAAAAATCCGTTGGCGCGCACTCCCTGCGAGTAGGGCCCAATGGGTTTCGGTCCTCGGTCGGTAAGTACGATATCTTTCATGGTGTAGTCTCCTTCAACGATGGGTTTTCATCCGCGGATGCGTTTTTCTGCGCGGAGGTATTTTCATATTTGGCGCGAAAATCTGCCGGGACTCCAGGATGTTTCATCCATAAGCGCACGAATGCAGCCGTATTTCCGTGAGCTTCCTGATCAAATGCGGCGATCAAATCGTCCAGATTGAAACCCGTGTTGCGGCGGGCTTCCAACATATGCCTGACGGCCTTGCGAAATGTCTCTGGGCCGTAACGGTCTTGGAGCGCGTAGAAGAAAAGAAGACTTTTCGCGTACAAGGCGGCTTTGTCCTCTTTCGCAGATGGCAAAGTATTTTTTGGCACCAGCGCCAGCGCGCGCCGAATCGTTTCTGTGCGGTCGTTTGGCCCGTTCAGGGCCTCGTCACCCACGGCCGCGGCGAATGCCGGAAAAGCCGAAAGCGGCGGATCCTGCTCAAAGAATCCGGGGTTTTGGCCATAACCTAACCAACTGGCTGCCAATGCGGGCGCCGTGGCCAGCGTCATTTTCTTAAGCCCCGGACTGGGATCGATCACCGCGCTGTCCAGCGAGATCATCTCGCCGCTTCGCCCTTGGTCTTTAGTACCGAGTAGCTGAGCACTCAGAGGATTTCGTTCGGTGAAACATCCGGGTATGACCGGACACTCCACCAGCCACAACGGCAGGCCGTTTTGACCTGCGGGATGGTGCCGTCCCAAAAAACCTGTTGGCGGTTGGGCGACGGAACGCGGTCCAAAAACCAGATTGTAATTCGCGAGAGTTTTCAGCAGTGAATCGCTTACTGATCGAATATCGCCGGGGTCCTGGGGCTTGCGCGTCCATAAATAAATTTTTTGCCGGTCGGAGCCAATTTGCTTGATTACGTAGCGGCCGGCAATTACGTAAGGATAAATGTCCACGATGCGCTGCCTCGCGTGAATAGTAGCTTCGTCTCCGTGCTTGGAAGTTTTTACTTTGTCGCCGCTGGTATGGACGACAAAATCCTTGGGCACATGCAGGGTGAGATCCCATTTGTCCGACGGCGCGCCACCCGTCGCGAAAATGCCGTTGGAAGGCAAAAGTTCCGGGGCCCATCCTTGCGCTGGCAGGAAGAAGGCGTCAGGAGCGAAGCCCAGGTAAGACGACTCACCTGGCCCGGGTGTCTCTAAATTCATAGCGATATGCAGGTTGTGCCGGCCCGACACTGCCCAACTGTTCGGCAATTTCAACAGCGTATTGCGCGGGTAGTCAGGGGATGGCTCGGTGTTGAGCCGTTCTCCATCCCAGGTGAGTTCGAGATTAGAGGTTTTAAACCGGCGATTTAAGGGCAGCCGCAGTTCCAACTCGGAAAGCGGCCGCGTTCCATTGTTGGTGAGTTCATAGCTGGATTTAATTGTGATGTGCGGAGGCGGACCGGGATCAAAATGTACATCAATGTCTTGTTTGTTGATGATGTATCCAGGGCCGAAAGATGAGGTGCACCCCGCAGCGAAAGCGCAGCTCGCGATTAGGAAAGCAAATGACAACGCGCGAAGGTTAGCGGGCAGTTTCAATGGCTTAGATTGTAGCGAGGATTGCAGCGCGGCAAAAGGAGGGTTCGCAGTGGCAATCAGCGTATGGCCGCCATTTTGGCGTCAAAGGTAAAGGATTACTAACGCGATCTGCGGCCACGGATACTAACAAATCCGGTACCGTAGTGATTTCGCGCCGTCTCGCGTGCCTTTATTTCTCTCTCCGCCTGGTTATCATTCATTCCGCGGTTGATCCGTTGAAGAATTTCATTTTCCGTCAAGCCGGTATTTTTCAAACGCGCAATTTCTGCGCTCGAAAGCGTCGGCTGGTTCTGAAGGCGCCGTTGCAACAGGATTTGCACCGTGGGATCTGACAACCCAATCAGGCGGAAGGTAACCGCATCGCCGCTAATCGTATCGAGTTTATCGAGGCGTGCGATCTGCAGAATCTGAGACTCTCCAAAACCCGCGTGAGCCAGGCTGGCGACCGCATCAGAACTGGTAAAGGGGTGCTGATGCTGGCGAGCTGTGCTCACTAGCGTGACGCAGGTGTAATCAGTAATTCCGGCCTGTTTGGCGCTCACTAGCTGCGCCATTTCGGAATCGGAAGTATCCAATTTCTTTAATTGCTCGATGCTGTTTGAAGACATTCCGGCGTCGACCAGTGGCCGGTAATCGGCTAACACGTTATGGCCGCACCCGCTGGAAAGAGCCAAAGCACAGCCCACGACTACCGTCAATAACGACAGGTTCGGTGGCAACTTTCGATGAATAGCCATGATTCAATTGTATCGAGAGGTGTTGCCGTCAATCGGCGCCAATAGAAAGCTGTGTAGTGGGAGATACCCGCCTAAAGGACAGGTAGGCGAGGCGGTACTTCAGCAATCATCAAATCTCAGGTTGTTTGATAAACGCGCTCAACGCCGTAAACCGCGGCAATCTTGCGAATATTCACGAGTATGGTTTCCAGTTGACGGCGGTCCACGATTTCCAGGCTGGCGTCGATTCGCGCGTTTACGCCATCCGGCCGGCTGACCAGGTTGCGAATGTTCGAACCGGCCCCGCTGATCACGGTAGTAATATCGGCGAGCAATCCAGCGCGATCGCGCGCGCGAATCTGCAACTCTACCGGGAAGGTTGCGGCATTCTCGCCGCCGCCCCATTCCACCGCGATGCGACGCTCCGTCTGGTAAAGCAGATTCTGCACGTTGGGGCACGTGCGGGTATGCACCGCGACGCCGCGGCCGCGCGTGATGTACCCGACTATTTCGTCACCAGGAATAGGGTTGCAGCACTTGGCGCGATAAACCAGCAAATCGTCATGCCCTTTGACGATAAGCGGCGCCTCGCCGAAACCCAGCATGCGCTTGACGGTTTTAACCAGCGTGGGCTTGGCGTCGGGCGCCTCAATTTGCGCGGCCCTCGCTGGCTCACCGAGCACGCGGGTCAAAATCTGCCGCGCGGAGTATTTTCCAAAGCCTACCGCGGCGTACAAATCGTCAATCTTCGAAAGGCCGTGATCGGCGGCCACCTTCAACATATCCGCTTCCGGAATTTTCTTCAGGCTGCGATCGAAATGGCGTGCTTCATTTTCAAGCAGCTTGCGCCCCATCTCGGTGGCTTCCTCGCGCTCTTCGAGATTAATCCAATGGCGAATTTTGCTCTTGGCGTGCGAACTTTTTACGAAGCTGAGCCAATCTCGGTTAGGGTGATGGCCTTTCTGAGTAAGAATCTCGACAACATCGCCGCTGGTGATTTCATGACGCAGCGAGACCATCTGGCCGTTTACTTTAGCGCCGGTACATTGATGCCCGACTTCCGTATGCACCGCATATGCGAAATCCACGGGCGTGGCTCCGCGTGGCAACTCCAGCACCCGGCCCTTGGGGGTAAAGGCATAAACCTCTACCGGAGCGAAATCGACTTTTAGGGTCGACAGGAAATCGCCGGGCTCTTCCAGCTCCTGCGACCACTCGATTAACTGCCGCATCCAGGTGAGGCGCTGGTTCTCTTCCTCCGAACCAGGCTTTCCGCCCTTGTATTTCCAATGCGCGGCCACGCCCTCTTCCGCGATGCGATGCATTTCCTGCGTTCGAATTTGTATCTCGAGGGGCTGTCCGCCGTGCAGCACGGTGGTGTGCAGAGATTGGTAAAGATTTGGCCGCGCCATGGCGATGTAGTCTTTGAATCGTCCAGGCACCGGATGCCAGATGTGATGCACTACGCCAAGCGCCGCATAACAATTGCGTTCACTATCTGTAATTACGCGCACCGCGAGCAAGTCATAAACCTGCTCGAGTTCGCGTTCGTGGCGCACCAGTTTACGGTGCAGCGAATAAAGTCCCTTGACGCGAGCTTCCAGCTCCGCGGGGATGCCGCTCTCCACTAATTTTGTCTGGATGGTTTGTTGCACTTCTTCCAGGAATTTGCGATGGATGTCGGCCTTTTCCGCCACTTCCTTCTGCAGACGCAGGAAGGCTTCCGGCTCCAGATAGCGGAAAGATAAATCCTCGAGCTCATTGCGGATGTTGCCCATTCCCAGGCGGTGCGCGATGGGCGCATAAATATCCAAAGTTTCGCGAGAGATGCGCTCTTGCTTCGCGCTTTCGAGATATTCCAGCGTGCGCATGTTGTGCAGCCGGTCAGCCAGTTTTACCAGCACGACGCGCACGTCGTTCACCATGGCGAGTAGCATTTTGCGGATGTTTTCAACCTGGCGCGTTTCCGGCGCCATCATGTTCAGGCGGCTGATCTTGGTTACGCCTTCCACCAGTCGCGCGACTTCCGGCCCGAAGCGTTCTTCGATACGCGACAGCGGAAATTCCGTGTCTTCAACAACATCATGCAAGAGCGCGGCCGTTAGCGTCGTAGCATCCAGCCGCATATCCGCAAGGATGTGGGCTACTTCCAGAAGATGAGTTAAGTAAGGGTCCCCGGAGCTTCGTAACTGGTCGCGGTGGCGTTCGGCGGCAATTTCGTAGGCACGTCGAACCACCCAGGGATCTTCGGAGGGGCGATTCTTGCGCAGCTTGGCGAGTAACTCCTCAAGGCGCGCGTCGAGCTGCCGCTCAGTGCGGTCGCGGTGGAAGTGCAGCGGCAGATTGTTCGGCGCCGACGGCATAACCTATTGGATGACCTCTGAACCGTTCAGTTACAATATCGTTCTTTTACGCCATTGTAGCGCAAGACGGGCTTACTGGCGTTCCGTGTTAGGTGCTATAAATCTGGTAGTTTATCCTCAAGTTCACTGGCCAATTTACTGACGTCGGTGGCATCGGCGAAATTTTTGAGTGCGTGAGCCGTCGACCCACCCTCGATGCCCAAGCGCTGACAAATCTTGTGCTGCATTTGCAACATGGCGGTCAGTTCTTGCTCGGCCAACATTCCTACTTGCAGATCCAGATGGGACCGCCGGTCTGCCTGACGGGTCATGCGGTTCTGGCTGATGAGCACAAAGATAGTCAGCAACACGCTTTCGGAGGAGATCACCAGAGCCAAAATCCCAAAAGGAAAAGGGTCGAAAGGTTTCACTCCCGGAATTACCTTCAGGTTGATGGCGCTCCAGGTCAGGACCAGTAGGACCTGCAGCATCAGGAACGGAACGCTGCCGATAAATTTGGCGACCGCGTCGCTCACGCGCTCCGCAATTGTGCGCCGGTGCAGCGCCTCATGCTCAAGCTTGACGATGGCATCGATGTTTAACTGCGTGGGATGCGCAGCTTCGCTGCTGGTTGTGTTCTTGATTGTCATGGAAACCTCGGGCGACTACCGGTGGGTACGAGTTTACCGAAAAGGATTGGTCAAATGAAAAGGTGCACGCCCGAAAATACATTGTGGAAATTTTCCGCGAACACAGCCGCCATCCTCTGGTATTCTTTGCGCCGTTAGTTAAGGAGACCTGATGAAGTACCGGCATGAAACCGATGAGAATCGCCAACCGACCGAAACCGATTCAGACTCGCTAGGGCGCCGTAAATTCCTGCGAACCTCTTCACTGGCTGCTGTGGCAGGCGCTGCGACGTTCGCCTGGCCACGCCGCTCCTACGCTGCTGCTGCTGACCTTGACGCTATCAACGCAGAAATTTCCAAGCGTCACGACGAAAGCGTCAAGCGCCTGCAAACCTGGATTCGCCAACCTTCCATCGCCGCGGAAAATCGCGGCATGAACGAAGGCTGCGAACTCACCATGAACATGTTGCGCGAAGCCGGCTTCGGCCAGGTAACCAAAGTCTCGACGGATGGCCAACCCGGAATTTTGGCGACACTTGATGCCGGCGCGCCGCGAACCGTGGGCCTATATTTCATGTATGACGTCAAGCAGGCCGACCCGGCGGAATGGTCTTCGCCGCCCTTCGATGCCGCTCTGGTGGACAAACCCGGCCTCGGCAAAATCATTGTTGGTCGCGGCGCGGTAAATCAGAAGGGCCCGGAAGCTACATTCCTCGCCGCGTTGCATGCGATTCGCGGCGCCGGCAAAAAACTCCCCGTCAATTTTGTTTTTGTGGCCGAAGGCGAAGAAGAAATCGGCTCGCCACACTTTCCGCAGATTGTTCGGCGTCCTGAGGTGGAAGCCGCGTTGCGCAAGTGCACCGGCGTCTTCATGCCTTTCGCGGCGCAGGGACTCGGTGGCGACGTCACCATGTACCTTGGCGCAAAAGGCGTAGTTGAACTGGAATTGACTTCCAGCGGCGAGAAATGGGGCCGCGGCCCTCGTAAAGACATACACTCCAGCAATAAAGCCCGGGTGGACAGCCCTGCCTGGCACCTAGTCGAGGCTTTGGCCACGCTCGTATCTCCCGACGGCAACGACCCGGTGATCGAGGGGTACACCGCCAAAGCTCGCCCGCTTTCCACTGCGGATAAGCAAATGATCGCGGAAGCGGCAAAGCGCTTAAACGAGGCGGAGGCCAAAAAACTTCTTGGCGTCGAGCGTTGGGTTCACGACGTCGATTGGCAACAAGCGCTGGAGTTGCTCACGTCTCGCCCGACTGTAAATATTGAAGGGCTGGTCGGCGGGTACACTGGCCCGGGCGGCAAGACCATTTTGCCAGGCAAAGCCGTCGCCAAGATGGATCTGCGACTGGTGCCAGACATGACAGCTGCCGAGGCGCTTGCCTCTCTGAAGGCTCACCTCGCCAAACACGGTTTCGCAGATATCGACGTGCACATGAGCGGAGGTTACGACCCCACTACTACTGCCGCCGATGCCCAAATTATTCGTGCCTCCACCGCGGTCTACAAGAAAAATGGAATTGACCCGGTAGTGCTACCCAGGCTGGCTGGTTCGTGGCCAGGCTATGTATTCACCGGCGATCCACTTCGCCTGCCCGCCGGACATTTTGGGCTTGGGCACGGTAATGGCGCTCACGCGCCCGACGAATATTACGTGATCGAATCGGCCAATCCAAAAGTACAAGGCATGGATGGAGCCGCGCGATCGCACGTTGAGTTCCTGTACGAATTGGCGTCCATCGCTTAGCCTCACCGCAAATAAAAAAAGGGCATTCGTGAGAATGCCCTTTGAAATTTCCTAACGATACGTGTGTATTGCGGCTACGAAGTCTGCTGCGGTTGATCCGCGCGCTTCTGCTTGATTTCTTTTACCTTTTCCACCAGGTCGTCAGCTTGCTTCTGATAGCTGGCGCGCTCTTCAGCGCTTTCCACCATGTCGGCCTTGCGGCGATAAAGCAAATTCAAATAAGCCATCGCGTCGTCGTAATCCGGCCGGAGCTGAATAGCCTTCTGCAGGGACGCGACTCCTTCGTCTACCAGTTGCCCGTACTTATCCACGAACTGGGTACGGACACTAGCCGGCAGCGGATCGCCTTCTTTGATCTGCTTATTAATATGGTCCTTGTTGTAATCCGTGCGCATCTCCGCATTGCCGCGGAATGCCAGCGTCCAATCGATTACGCCAATCCAGTAATAAGGCTCCGGGTCGGTGGGCTTCAGATCGATGTGCTTCTGGTGATAAGTCTTGGACTCCTGAAACTTTTGCGGATTAAAAGGCTGGCCGCTCATCTGAAACAAAATGGAGCCAATGCCGTCAATAGCGCTCAGATTGTTCGGATCTTTTTCCAGCACGCCTTTGAATTCGTTGATGGCTGCTGTTCCACGCTGGACGTTTTCGTCGGACGGGGCGCCGGGTATGTATTGGCTGGCATAGGCCGTGGCCAGATACAACCGGGCGTTGAGCAACGATGGATCGAGGTCCTTCGCTTGTTTGAAGTCCTCGACGGCGGCATCGTACTGGCCGTTTTTAAAGTTGGCCACGCCTTTGTTGAGCAGGTCGCGAGCCTTGAGTTTGTTGCACCCTGAACCCGCCGCCACCACTACCGCCAGCATCGCTAGCGAAAAACCGCGGCGAGCGATTCGAACCGATGAAGCATAAGTCATCGAATCATCCATCCCTGTAAGGCGCGAGCCTAAAGAGGTCCACGCTAGGATTCACGTCCGCCCTGCGAGGGGCATTTTCTGCTTGGTAATTTACTGACCCGCTTCCAGCTTGGCGGTAATCAATCCCACTTTGTCGATGCCGGAACTGCGCATGATGTCGATAGCCCGTGCGACGTCCATGAACAGTACATCGTTATCGCCTTTGACGAAAGCAACTTTCTCGGCGCGATCCTTGAAGATCTGTTCCATCCGAGGACCGAGACCATCCCAGGTAGTATCCTCGCTATTAATTTTCAGCTTGCCGTTCTGCGCCACCTGCACCACCACGGTCTTGTCGTTCAATTCCTGATTTTGGTCCTTGTTGGGGTTGGGTTGCGGAACCAGCGCATCCAGGCCCTTCGGCGTCAAAGGGGTAATCACCATGAAAATAATCAACAACACCAGCAAAATATCGATCAGCGGAACGACGTTCATTTCCGCCATCGCACCACCTTTATTTTCACCAACGCTCATGCCCATTGCAGATCTCCTGTTTGTTACTGAAGACGCTCCTGAACTTTCATTATGCTTCAGGAGCGCCAATACTTTCGATCAAACTGACGGCTTCCCGTTGTTCGGGGGAGGCGGCGGAGTTTCACGGTTTTGCCTTCGCTCCGTCAACAACCCAAGTTGATCCACGCCCGCGGATCGAATTTCGTCGACTACTCCGACCACGTCTCCGTATTTAGCACGGGCGTCACTTCGAACGTAAACGGTTTTGTCGAGCCGGTTCGCGAGGCGGTCCTTTACCTGGCCGGTGATGTCTTCCTTGTTGATGGCCGTATTTCCCAGGTAGATTTTGCCGTCGCGAGTTACCGCCACGATGACCGCGTCATCTTTGTCCGCATCCTGCATATCCCGCGGGGTGTTGGCGGTGACCATATCCACGGACACGCCCTTGGTTAACATGGGCGTGACCACCATGAAGATGATCAGCAACACCAACATGATGTCCGCCATGGGAATTACATTTGGCGAGGACATCTGCGCCCCCACTGTGGGTTTGTACGCCATGGCCGGTTACTTTCGGGCGCCGCGGCGCAGAATGAAGTAGTTGATCAACTCCATGGAGGAGTTGTCCATCTCTACGTCGAAGGCCTCGACCTTATTGGTGAAGTAGTTGTAGGCCCACACCGCAGGCACGGCAACCAGCAAACCAAATGCAGTGGTGACCAAGGCTTCCGCGATACCTCCGGCTACCGCCGACAGACCAGTCGCCTTGCTGCTCTCGATACCTTTAAACGCGTTCAAAATTCCGACCACCGTGCCGAACAGTCCCACGAATGGTGCGGTGGACCCGATCGTCGCGAGAGCGGAGAGGCCCCGTTTCATTTCCGCGTGCACGATAGCGATGGAGCGCTCCAGCCCGCGCTTGGCGGCTTCGATTACGTCAGCGTCGGATACTTGCTGCGAAGCGGACTGAAATTCGGAGAGTCCAGTGGCCACAACCTTGGCAATATGGCTCTTCTTGTTTCGTTCCGCGATGGCGATCGCTTCATCCAGCTTGCCTTCCTTCAACGCCCCGGCAACCTGCTGAACGAACACCCGCGACTGCTTGCGTGCCGCGCTGTACATCAAGGCGCGATCAATCATCACACCGAAAGAATAAACGGACAGAACAAACAAAATACCGACGACAACCCTGGGTAGGGTGCTCATCGAGGACCACATGTTCTGCAGGCTCCACGTGTTGGCTGGAGGCGCTTGCAGGAATATGGCCGCATGTACGTACAGAGTGGCTACCATTCGTATGCTCCTTAAGAGTGTTTGCTAAAACCCTTCTACTCGGCTCGAAACGCCTGCCCCATGACCGGCGCCACGCACCGTAAAGACCAAAACGGTACAAACCTATTACTGGTTGAGAGAGAAAATTACGTCAATGGTGGTATCCACTTCGACGGGCTCACCATTCAAAGTGGTTGCTTGGTACTTCCATTGCCTCACTGCATCCAGCGCCGCCTGCACCAGAAGCGGGTGGCCAGAAATCACTTCAAGCTGCTCGACCGTGCCGTTCTTGGCGATAATGGCATGTAGCCTTACCGTCCCGGAAATGCGCGTCTGGCGGGCCAGCGGTGGATATAGTGGCTGCACCTTGTTCGTCAACTTGGCCGCCTGCACCTGACCGCCCTGGCGGATGCGTTGCTGCGTGGGCTTCGGTGGCGGAGGTGCCGCGCCTACGCCGCCAATGACGCCGCCGATAACGCCACCCATCTGGCCGCCAGCGACGCCGCCAACTACTCCACCCTGCATACCGGACATGTCCGGGGCGTCTTCCTTAATAATCTTGATGTCCTTCGGTATGACCTTCGGAGTGACCAGCTTGCCGGCATCCATCAGGTGGACTTGCGGCTTAACGTGAACGACTTGCGCGATCGGAGGCGGCGGGGGTGGTGGTGGCGGGGGCGGTGCGACCAGCAAGGTTGCCATCATGGTCTTAGGCAGCGCCTCGGTATAAATTAGCGGTATCAAGATTAAAACCGCCAGAAAAGCCACCTGGAAAATCATGGACAGAATGACCGTCCAGGGCTTGTTCGTTTTCTTTGGATTTGGACTCGAGACCACCATCTCGTCAAACATGGTTACTACCTCCTCCCGGCAGGCGCGAGACGCCCTGAGGCGCCCGAACTTGTCCGGGTTTTACTACCGGCTACAGATCCGGTACTTGTCGCAAGACCTTGGCCTCGCCAGCGATTCCACGCGACCACCATCGGTGCGGCGATGCCAAAACTGGAGTACGTTCCTACCACAATCCCGACCACTAAGGCAAAGGAGAAAGAGCGCAACACCTGCCCGCCCATCAGAAACAAAACCAATACGGTAAGAAATGTCAGCCCGCTGGTCAAAAGCGTTCGAGAAAGTGTCTGGTTGATGGATTTGTTCACCACGTCCGCAAACGATTCACGTCGTAGCAAGCGGTTGTTCTCGCGGATGCGATCGAAAATCACGATCGTGTCGTTCATCGAATATCCAACTAGAGTCAGCATGGCCGCAATAACCGTCAGCGAAATTTCAAAATGCAGCAGTGACAAAAATCCGATCGTGATTAATACGTCGTGAAAAACCGCGAGGACGGCCGCAGCCCCGTAAACCCATTCGAAACGGAAAGCAATATATACCAGCATGCCTGCCAAAGCATAGAGGGTAACCAGAATTGCCTGGCGCCTCAGCTCGCTGCCTACCTTGGGACCTACAATCTCCACGTTGCGGATGGCAAACGCGCCCAAAACGAAATTGTCCTTCAGCGCGCTAACCACCGCGGGTGTTACACCGGGTACGCTTGCAAGATCGTCAAAGTTGGTCATCACGCCATTCTTATCGCGATCGCGGTAATCGAGAATCTTCTTTGCCAATTGAGAATAACGGTCACCCGCGTTGGTCGACAGCAGCAGCGGATCGCGTTGTGTCAGGAATGCGGTGAGGGACGCGGGAGTCGCGGCATTGAAATCCGCTTTGCCCGCGTTCGAACTTCCATAGATAGCGTTCAACGCGTTGATGATTTGCGTCTTGCTGACGTCCAGAGCCTGATCGCTTTGGCCTTTTTGTTCCAGGCTAATGACCACTTCGTTGGCGTTGGGATTGGCGATGTCGCTGATACCCTGGATCTCGCTGTTGCCCAGTCCCTGTGCGGCAAGTCCGGAGCGCAGGCGGTCGATGTTCGGCGGCTGTGCAAAGCGCACATCCACGTTTGTCCCGCCTTTAAAATCCAGGCCGTAGCGAATTCCGCCCTGAGAAACAATCGAAACAATACCGGTCAGCAGCAGCAACCCGCTGAGCGCATAGAAGTACTTCGCTTTGCCCATCCAATCGATGTTGGGCTGTTTGAAGAGCTCGATCATGCCCGTTTTGGCTTCCCTTCTTTAGACTCCAAAGGGTTCCCGTTTGTTCCCGGTGCGGCAGGACCACAAAACGCTGAACGGAGTCTTTACCATAACTGTCGTGTTTTGTATCCAGCGAACCGTGTATTAACAGGTCCTAGTACAGCCTAAAGCTTTCTTAAATGCTGAGTTGTGCTTGCCGGTCCATCTTTGACAAGTGGTAGTGAAAGATCGTTTTCGATACGTAGATCGCGGTAAAGACGTTGGCGATCAAGCCGATGGTCAGGGTAATGGCAAAGCCTCGAATGGGGCCTGTGCCAAATAGGAACAGGAAGAAGGCCGAGACCACCGTGGTGACGTGCGTGTCGATGATGGTCAGGAAGGCTTTCGCAAAGCCGGACTCCACCGCCGAAGCGGCCGATTTGCCGTTGCGCAATTCTTCGCGAATGCGTTCGAAGACCAGCACGTTCGAATCCACGCCCATACCAATGGTCAAGATCACGCCAGCGATGCCCGGCAAGGTCAGAACCGCTCCAGCCAGCGCCAGCACTGCGAGCAAAATGATCAGGTTCAAGATGAGAGCCAGAACCGCATTCGCCCCGGACAAGCGGTAATAGAAAAGCATGAAAATCATGACCACCAAGAGGCTGAGGACCGAAGCTTGCACACCGTGCCTGATGGAATCGGCGCCGAGGGATGGGCCGACAGTACGTTCTTCGAGATATTTAATCGATGCTGGCAAAGCGCCGGCGCGCAGGACCAGCGCGAGGTCGTGGGCGGATTCCTGGCTGAAATTTCCTTCAATCATTCCGGAATCATCGATGCGCCCATTGATCACTGGTGCGGAGTAAACGCGATGTTCCAGCACGATGGCCATTTGGCGGCCTTTATTTGCCTCAGTAAATGGTCCAAATCGTTTTGCGGCGTCGCCAGACAACGTAAAGTTCACTTCAAATTGTCCCGGGTTATTGGTGTTGCGATTTTCCGTCGCGCTGCGTAGATCGCGGCCGGTCACCACCGGCGCCCTGCTTAGGAGATACCAGCTTTCTCCCGTCTCGGGCGTGCCAGAGGCGGTGCGCCGTTCAGAGTTGCCGGAAACCAATTCGGTGTTGGGAGGCAGAACGCCGCCATGCTTGGCCAGCGCGTCGGATTCGGAGGTGTAGGATGACGGATCCTCAACCAGCTTCAGTTCCAGCTGACCGCCTGCTTGAATCACGGCTTTAGCTCGCGTGGGATCGCCTTCGCCAGGCAGTTGCACCAGAATCTCGTTGTCTTTGCGGCCGTGCAGCTGAATGGTCGGCTCGGTTAAACCCAGCGCATTGATACGCCGCTCGATAGTCTCGAGCGACTGCTGCATGGTCTGATCCTGTATCTGCGCAATTGCAGCAGCGCGTAAGGTCAACAGATACCCCGAAGGATCGCCGGGAGCAGCAGACATGTCCCACACGTTGCTGTATTGCGCGGTGACGATGTCGCGGAACGTCGAAAGCTGTGCGGGATCGATGTTGCGCACCAGAATGTGCGTGTCGTCCACGCGGCGAATTTCGTCGTAGTGAATATCCTTGGCGCGCATTTGTCCGATGAGCCGATCAACGGTTTGATCCGTTTCCTGGGCAATCGCTTCCTGCACCTGCACTTGAAGAATCAAGTGCGTGCCGCCCTGAAGGTCCAGGCCCAGCTTGATCTGGTGGCTGAAATTATCTTTTATGTCTTGTACCGAGGTAGGAAATTTCGGCGTGCCAATAAGCACGTAAATACAAACGAGGATGACGGCAACGATGAACAGCGCTTTCCACTTCAGATTGGGATTCATGGTTAAAAGATCAGGAGCTTGGCCGGGTGGCGGCGAAAATTAGTTTGCATCCGTTATTTTGCATCTTCCGGCGTCTCCACCTGCGCAATGGCAGACCTGGCGACGCGAATTTTAACTTGTGGGTCCGTGGCGATTTTCAGAATTACCGAGTCGCCGTCAAGGCCGTTAATAGTGCCATAGATGCCACCACTGGTAATAACCCGGTCGCCCGCTTTGATGGCTGAAAGCATTTCCTGCACTTTTTTACGCTGCCGCTGCTGCGGCATGATGACCATGAAATACATGATCGCGAACATCAATCCTAGCGGGATCAGGAAACTGGAGAAGCCCGACGCCGGGCTTGCCTGGAAAAACGTAGCCAAAATCATGGTGATTTGTGCAACCGATCCCTTCTTTTACTCTCGCCTGCCAGCCTTGCTTTAGCCCGGAAAGCGGCACCCAGCATACCTTAAAAAAACACAGAAAAACTGTCCTGGGGCAAGTTCCCCGCTTCCATCCCCGCCATTATCTTGGATATTAGCGGCCGCGATGCGACTGCCCGCGGTCATCTTCGGCGCCGGAATTAAGCGCTCCCAATGAAGCGCCTCGGTGCACCACTCAGGCCGGACCGGCTACATAGCAAGCCTGCATCTCTGCTGAGAATTTTGCGAGGTTCCCGAACTCGATAGCCTCTCGAATTTGCCGCATGATGTCAAGGTAAAAGTGGACATTGTGGTGGGTGGCCAGAATCGATGCGGTGATTTCTCCCGCGGCAAAAAGGTGGCGCAGATACGCGCGCGTGTAGCGTTTACAAACACTACAGCTGCACTGTGCATCGATCGGCCGAGGGTCCGCGGCGTAACGCCCATTTTTGATCAGCACGCGGCCTTCGCTGGTATACAAACAGGCGTGGCGCGCCGCCCGCGTGGGCAGCACGCAGTCCATCATATCGACCCCTAGCGCGACGTAATCGGCGAGTTGCTCCGGCTTGCCCACGCCCATCAAATATCGCGGCCGATCGGCGGGCAGCAATGCGGTCACCTCGTTGGTCATTTCGCATGTCATGGTGTGAGGCTCGCCAACCGCGAGGCCGCCCACGGCGTATCCGGGAAAATCCAGCTCCAGCAACTGCCGGGTGCTCTCTCGTCTTAGGTCCGCGAATGTAGCTCCCTGGACGATTCCGAATTGCCACTGCTTGCCGCCCGGGTACAACTGTTTGTTTGCCAAGAAATGCTGGCGCGCTCGTTTCGCCCACCTGGTTGTTCGAACCAAGGCCGCTTCGGCCTTTTCTCGCGGCGCGGGCGTCTCGATACATTCGTCCAGCACCATGGCAATGTCCGAACCCAATGCTAGCTGCACCTCGACAGCCTTTTCTGGAGTTAGCAAGTGTTCGGAACCATCCAGGTGGGAACGAAACGTAACTCCTTCATCGGTGATTTTTCGCAGCGCGGAAAGGCTGAATACCTGGTATCCGCCGGAGTCCGTCAGAATCGCTCTTTGCCAGGACATAAACTCGTGTAGCCCGCCGAGCTTTCGAATCAATTCGTGTCCCGGGCGTAGATATAGATGATAGGTGTTGGCGAGCATGATGGTCGCGCCCAATTCTTCAAGCGCTTCATGCGTCAGGGCCTTAATGGTTGCGGCGGTGCCCACCGGCATGAATGCCGGGGTTTCAATTTGTCCGTGCGGAGTGGTGAGGCGACCGCGGCGCGCGCCGGTCGCATCGGTCTTTCTTACTTCAAACGAAAAATCCACCTACGCAGTTTAGCAGCAGCCGTTGTTAAAACATTGCCCAGGCCACTTTGCCCAAAACCCATACCGCCCACAGGCCGTATACGGTAAGGAACGCGCCTGCCGGTTTAATTTTCTTTGGACTTGCAGCCGAAAATCCAATGGCTACCAGCGCCATCGTCCATATCCAGAACAGCTCCAGCGATTGGCCCAACGCTTCGAGCCACTTCGGCGCGTCGTCGGGCAAAAACGCACCAACGTTGCTCGCCAGAAAATGCTCGGGGTCCACATCGCCGTGAGGCTTAATCAGGAGAATGATAATTGCCAACAGGCTGCTGATGATCAGCGGCACGAAGGCGTGCGAAACCATGCCGAAAGCTTCCTTGAAGCTTAGCGCGGCCCCGTTGAAAAGGTTGAATGCTCCCCAATACACCAGTGTCATGAACAGGACAAACACCGCCGTGAAGACGATGCCAAAGGCAAATGCGAATTTGGGCGCGTACTTTACCTGATTTTCCAGCATCCGGTCTTTTTGGTCTTGCGGCATTTGATCGAGCCGCGCATTTTTACTCATCTGCCGTTCAAAAAAACTGCGCCAATCCGTTTTTTGGGCGAGCAGTCCCGAGACGACAATGCTTAACACGCAAAGGGTGAGGAACGGCACCACCCACGTGGGGCGCCGCGCAATTTCCCCAAATGTCCGCGTGGGATTAACAATTACGCCAGTCATGCGACCTAGCGCGCCGGTTTCAGGCTGGCCTGTGGGCTGGCTTTCGGGGACTGCTACTGGATTGGTGGACATGAATCTCCTCGTGCGATGCGACGCCAAGAGGACTTGAACGAACTACGCCAAGCGTGGAGGCGCGCAATGAAAGTTGCCTAAACCTGGCCGATGTAGACAATACGCCGAAAAGCGCAAGTAAATTACAGCAGATCAAAAATTTAAGCTACCGGAAGTGCTGGGACGGCGGATAGCAGTTCGCGGGTGTACTCGTGCGCGGGCTGGTGCAAAACCTGTTCGGCTTCGCCTACCTCGACAAATTTCCCACCGCGCATCACCGCAATTCGCGTTGCGAGCTGCGCCACGACCGGCAGGCTGTGCGATATGAAGACATAAGTAAGGTTAAATTCCGACTGTAATTCTCGTAAGAGCAGCAACACCTGCGCGCCCACGGAAACATCCAGCGCGGAAACCGGCTCGTCGGCCACGATCAGCTTGGGTCGCAAAATCAGAGCGCGCGCAATTCCGATTCTTTGCCGCTGGCCGCCAGAAAACTCGTGCGGGTAGCGGCGCAGCGCGTCCCCGCGTAGTCCCACTCGTTCCAGAATTGCTAACGTGCGCGAGGCCCGGTCGGCTTTGGAAAGGTTCGCCTCGTGGATGGACAGTGGTTCGCCGACTGTTTCCCCCACACGCATGCGCGGATCAAGCGAAGCAAACGGATCTTGAAAGATCATCTGCATCTCGCGACGTTGTGCGCGCAATTCCCCTGCCGAGAGTGCAAGCAGATCGCGTCCGGCAAAAACGATTTCCCCGCCATCCGGCTCTATCAACCGCAAAAGCATGCGCGCCAGGGTAGTCTTGCCGCAGCCGCTTTCGCCTACGATTGCAAACGTTTCGCCTTGGGTCACTTCGAAGCTGACGTGATCCACCGCAATAAACTGCTCTCGCTCGGAAGCGCGTTTGAACGGGCCTCCGCTGCGATTATATTTCTTCGACAGTTCTCGCACGCTAAGAAAGCTGGAAATAAAATTCTCCCGTTACCGATTTGGTGCTATTGCTTCAGCGCGACTTCATTTGCATTTCCGACCAGAATGCAGCGCGCTACATGGTTATGTCCGGCGTCGCGCAACTCCGGAACCGCCAGGCGGCATTCGGGAACTCGCACCGGACAACGCGGTTCAAAAGAACATCCCGGCGGAAGCTCGGTGAGCTGTGGCACGATTCCGGGAATCGGCGAAAGCCTGCCGCGTTCCAGCATCGGCGATGCCGCGATCAGTCCTTGCGTGTACGGGTGACGCGGCGCACGAAGCACATCTCCCACCCGCCCTTGTTCCACGATGCGGCCGGCGTACATTACCGCCACGCGGTCGGCCACTCGTGCCACCACTCCCAAGTCGTGAGTGATAAATAACAAGCCCAGTCCAAGCCTGCGGCGCAGTCCGTCCAGCAATTCGAGAATTTGCTTTTGAACGGTTACATCCAGCGCGGTGGTAGGCTCGTCCGCAATCAATAATCGCGGCTTAGTCAGCGGCGTGCCGGGTTTGCGAAATTCGAGCGGCGTCGGTTCCTCTTCGGAATCGCTGATGCCCGCGGCGATAGCCATGGCAATCATCACTCTCTGCCGCAGCCCGCCCGATAGTTGGTGAGGAAATTGTCCGGCGCGCACTGAAGGCTCCGGCACAGCCGCGAGCCGTAGGGCTTCGAGCACCCAATAATTAATCCTCTCCTTATTTATATCCGGGAAGTGCGCGGCGATGGCTTCCGCTATCTGGTTCCCCACACGCATCACCGGATTCAGCGAAGTCATTGGTTCTTGGAAGATCATCGCGACGTCGAGCCCACGCAATCGTTGCCAGCGCGGCTCATTCAGTGTAGCCAGGTTTTCTGGCGTGGAATTGGCGGGCGACAGGATGGCCTCACCACTCACCCGCGCTCCCGGCGGTAATAATCCCATCAGCGACAGCGCCATCATGGTTTTGCCGCTGCCCGATTCTCCAACAAGACCCAGCGATTCCCCTGCGCCGATGCGCATAGACACCTCGTTCACGGGACGTACCCAACCTCGCGCGGTGGGCAAATCCACAGTAAGCCCGCGAACATCGAGCAATTCGCTCATACTTTGAAACTCATCCACCCTCGCGCCATCATAGACACGAAAATCCAATCGCGGAACACAAAAACTCCGCGTCATTTCCATTCTTTGTCAGTTCACGTATTTTGCTGCTATGGAAAGGGGCTAGCGTTTCTTAACCGGGATGACGAACTTGAGTGCCGTATGCGTGAGTGAGAATCCCACAACTTTTATATCCTTTAGGCCCGCCTTACGCCCTGCGGATAGGACATCACCTTCGGTAATGTGCTGCTGTCCCTTTGGATAGACAATCCATAGCGCGACCGCACCGAGCATCTTTCTGGCAATTTTGACAATTTGTGTAAGCTGCTTCTGCGTATCGATACTCAAGAAAATAGAATCGCAATCTTTCGGCAATGTGTTCTCTGCGGGCATCATTACCGCTTTTGCGCTTTCTAGCTCCTTTACAAATTCTTCATCCTGGTTTTCGAAACCGATCAACGAGACTCTCATCCCTGGCTTGATGCCAAGTTTCTCGATCCTGGTTTTTGGGTGCAGAATTTTTTCGCGCCATTTTTCGGCAGTTGAGGCACCCAACTCAAATATCGCCACACCCTCTGCGGTCTGCAGCTGTAATTCATCGCCCACAACTTTGGCAGACAGAATCGTCGCGAACGGAATCTTCAACCGGAAATCACCGCGAAAAATTATTTCGCTCGTTTCCAACAACGCTTTGCCCGCCGATTCCTGTTTGCCGGAGCGCACTCTGCACTTCACATCGTTGCCCATAAATCTCCTTCCCGTCCGCAGGAGCGGTCGCGGATCAATATCCTAAATTTTGGCTCACGAGACGCGCACCTTTCACGCTGCCCGAATCGCCGCAATAGTAAACTATTTAGTCCCATGGCCACGGCAATCACCAACCGCATTGATTGGACGCTCATCTGGGCCCAGCGAGGATTCCGCTACTTCTTTACCGCCATGTTCATTTCCCTGTTCGGCGGCGGCATGAATTTTGCCGGCGTGAGCTGGTACATCATGGCCGCAACGCATTCCACGGTAAAAGTCAGCCTGCAGGTTATCGTGGTCACGTTGCCGGGCTTGTTCATCCCGTTCATCGGTGGCGTCCTGATCGATCGCTTTGATCGCCGCTACCTTGGCGTCGCTCTCGATCTGGCGCGCGGCGTAACAGTATTGGCGACAGCATACATCGCCTGGCACGGTCATCTCGCGCTTTGGCATCTGTACCTGATGACCCTCGTCACCGGTGTCGCCTCGGCGATGTATTGGGCTACCGTCAATGCCCTGGTGCAGGAAGTGATTCCGCCGAGCCAATTTACCGCAGCCAATGCTGCCGTGCTCATCGGCGTGCAGAGCGGCCTGCTTATCGCGGGAGCCTTCGTCGGTTTTACTTACGATCGCGCGGGCATCGCCGGAATTTTGGCGATCGATGGGTTGACCTATTTTGTCTCCGCGTTTTGCTTGTACAAAGTTCGCCGCGGTTACGTGTCGCCGCGCGATCATCAAAAATATCGCGAATATTCCGAGGCCACCGAAGCCACTGCCGAAGCGCTCTCGACGGGAGAAAACCCGGAAGTGGCCGAAGCCGGAATTTCGCTCGCCATGTATGCCGACCTCCGCGAAGGTTTTCAGTACCTCAAACAGCAGAAGGTGGTGCGCGCTTTGGGAATCACACATTCCATCCTGATGGCCGGAGTAGTCAGCGCCAACGTAGTAGTCGTGGCGCTCACCAGCGATGTTCTTCACGCCGGCGCGCGCGGTTTGGGCTATCTCGAATCCGGATGGGCGGCTGGCGCAATTTTGGGTGGATTGATCGCCACACAATTGCGCGAAGAAGTGCGGCTGGCCTTGTACGTCGCGGCATTTGCGGGGTTGGCGCTGGGACACATGGCCGCTCCCTTCGTCGCGTTTCTTCTGGCCGCATCACTATTGCAAGGGTTGTTCGGATTTTTTCGCGCGCTTGGCGGGGTGGTGGCGCAATCCGCGCTCATGTCCATCGTTCCGCGCCATTTTATGGGCCGCACGCAATCGGCCATGGCCATCGTAACCACCGCGGTACAGCTGGCAATGTGCGTGGCCCTCGGATGGATCTCGGAAAGAATGGGCGTCATCGCGGGCTACACTTTGCTGGCTTTGCTTTACGCCGGCGCAACGCTTACGGCGTTTCACGCGCGGCAATTGCTCAGAGTTGCGGCAGAATCCTAGAAGTTTCGCTGCAATGTTACTGGGGTCACTACTATGCTGCTGACGTCGCTTTGTCGCTGAGGTCACTATGGAAATCACCACCATCGGCCCGTTTCTGAAATACTTTGACAACGTCCGCGAACGCACCATGCGCGTCGCCGGCTGCATTCCGCCCGGCAAAATTGATTGGACCTATGCGTCGGGGAAATTTACTCTGGGTGATCTTTTGCGCCACATCGTCGTCACCGAACGCTATATGTTTGCGGAAAATGTTCAGAATCACGACAGTCGCTACACTAGCCACGGAACTGAATTAGCCGCCGATTACGCTAGTGTGATCGAACTGATGAAGCGTCTACACGCCGAATCTCTGGCGATTTTCGCCAAGCTGAGTGATGAAGATCTAAAGCACAAATGTAAAACGCCAGGTGGCGCCCCAATTCAAACCGCCAAATGGCTACGCGCCATGGTCGAACACGAAGTGCATCATCGCGGCCAACTTTATCTTTATCTCGGTTTACTTGGCGTGCCCACGCCGCCGCTTTACGGCCTGACTTCCGAACAAGTACGCGCCGGCGGTCATACCGAATAATTTCGTACGCGAGTTTTAACTTGGGCGCTTCAAACGAAAAAACGCCTCCGATGTCGGAGGCGTTTTTGCAACGATTCAATTCGCTACTTCTATAGATAATCCCTCGAAGGCCCTTCCAGAAACGCCCGCAACTTCCGCGAACGCGAAGGGTGCCGCAACTTGCGCAACGCCTTGGCCTCGATCTGGCGAATGCGTTCGCGCGTGACGGCGAACGACTGGCCCACTTCCTCAAGGGTATGCTCGCTGCCATCATCCAGCCCAAAGCGCATCTTGATGACTTTCTCTTCGCGAGGCGTGAGCGTCTTCAACACCGAGGAAGTCTGTTCCTTCAAATTCAAGTTGATAACCGCATCCGACGGCGAAACTACCGCCTTGTCTTCGATGAAATCGCCGAGATGCGAATCCTCTTCTTCTCCAATCGGAGTCTCGAGCGAAATGGGCTCCTGCGCGATCTTCAAAATCTTGCGCACCTTGGAAACCGGAATGTCCATGCGCTTGGCGATTTCTTCGCTGGTTGGTTCTCGCCCGAGTTCCTGCACCAATTGCCTGCTGGTGCGCACCAGCTTGTTGATCGTTTCGATCATGTGCACCGGAATGCGGATGGTGCGCGCCTGGTCGGCGATGGCTCGCGTAATGGCCTGGCGAATCCACCACGTCGCGTAGGTCGAGAACTTATATCCGCGGCGCCACTCAAACTTATCTACCGCTTTCATCAACCCGATGTTGCCTTCCTGAATCAAGTCGAGAAATTGCAGTCCGCGGTTGGTATATTTTTTCGCAATCGAAACCACCAAGCGAAGGTTGGCTTCAATCAATTCTTTTTTTGCCTGGTCGGCTTCCGCTTCACCGCGATGGATGAAGGTAAGCGTGCGCTTCAGTTCCGTCAGCCCAACTTCGCTGGCGTCTTCAATGTCCTTCAGCTCGCCGCGCCGGTTGCGCAATTCCTTGCGCGCTTCGAAAGCCACGTCGCCTTTCGCCACATCCGCGCGCCGCTCCAGCCGCCCGGCCTCACGCTCCAGCGATTGCAGCCGTTCAACAGTGCCGCGCATCTTGTCGATCAGCCGCTTCTTTTCAAAGGGATTAAAAACGATGGCGCGGATGGCCACGGAAATTTCCACGCGGGTGCGCGCCACTTCCCACTTGGCGCGAATATACGGCTTCTTTTTGGCTTTCGCGGTGTTGTCCAGCTTCACCGCTTGCTTCAAAGCCTGTTCATACAACTTCGCAATCTTGTCGATGTACTTCAGGGTCTGCTTGGTTTTGTTGGCGATCTTTTCTTCGGTGAGTTCTTCGTCGTCAAACACGACGATTTCTTTGATGGAGCGCGCGCCTTTGCGCAGATCCTCTCCAACAGCGATCAATTCCTTAATCACGATCGGAGAACGGGTGATGGACTTCATCACCACCAGTTGTCCGCGCTCAATGCGCTTGGCGATGGTTACTTCGCCTTCGCGGGTCAACAACGGCACGGTACCCATTTCGCGCAGGTACATGCGCACCGGGTCGTTGGTTTTTTCGAGCGAGCCGGGAGTTAGATCGAGGTCGCCGTCTTCGCTGTGACCTCCCTCTTTCTCCACCACCACCACATCGTGGTCGCCGCCAGGTTCAGCGGACACTTCGACTGCGCGCGCGGCTTTGGCCGACGCCGCATCTTCGTAAATTTCAATGCCATTGCGCTCGAACGTCGTCAGAAGATCGTCAATCTCTTCCGAAGAATGCACTTCGGCCGGAAGCGAATCGTTCACTTCGTCGTACAACAAGTAGCCGCGCTCTTTGCCTACGGCAATAAGCTGGCGTACCGCATCATATTTTTCTTCAAGACCTGCTACAGCCACGAATACCTCCCGCGGTATCGGAAACCTAAAATTTTGTAATTTCTTTGTAAAACCTGGCCAGGTAAGCTTGACGCAAGCTTCGGCGCATGCCCCTTAAATTCAATCGAATTGTTCGTGAATGCCACCGCGCCGCAACACTTGCTTGCCGCTGAATCGTGTGCGCTGCCCAATTTCCCGCACACTCAAAACCCGCTGCGCCTGTAAATACATCTATAAGATGCAGTTAAGAGTCAAACAGTTACGCGCGAAGCCCTACTACGCTACACATTTAACTCTAGGCCCGTCAATCTATTAATCATTGGAAATCGTAGAATATCTCTTCAGCACGGTGGCATCCAGGGAATATTGCCGGCAAGCCCTCAATTGGTCACCGTCTCGTCACCGTCCAGCAGCCAGCCGTCTCATCAATTCCAGCTTTTTCGAGAGCAACGTGCGCATCTCTGCGGAAGCCGGATTGGCCTCAATACTTCGTTGCACTTCCGCTAACGCTCTCTCGGTTTGCCGGTTTTGCAGTGATTCGAGGCAGCTTTCTGCTTCTTCCCAGGTGAATTCGCTGGACTCCTCGAAAAGTATCTCGAACAGCATGCGCCGGTCGCGTTCTTCCAGGCCGGCGGCAATTTCCGTCGCTTCTATCGTGCTACCCGCCAGGTTTGCCGCAATCAGCGCGGCAAAAACTTTTTCTGTCTCCAGGCCGACGCACAATCCCGCCTCGCCTAGCCGCTGTGCCAGGTCATGGCGAAAACTATCGGCTTCCGCCAGCATGCGGATCAATCGCCGCTCGACCGGCTTGGCCGCGCGGCCGACTAGCTCTGGAGCGACCTTTAAACCGCTTCGTCTTTCCGCGGCTGCCTTGCTCAAGGCCGCTCGCAACACCGGCTCTTCGAGCCGCAGTTGTTGTGCGATGCGTGTGGCCCATTCAGACCGCAACAGGCGGTTCGGAATTTTCTGCACGTACGGCAAAAGAAAATTCACCGCGCGCAATTTCCCTTCGCCGGTGGAAAGGTCCATGTGCCGAGCGCGCCCGATCAAATAGTCCACATACGACGGCGCCTCTTTTAATAACTTGGTGTAGGCCTCGACTCCCATTTCGCGAATATAAAGGTCGGGATCGGCGTTCTTGGAATATTTGGTGCCGCCGCCCGCCGTTAAATTCATTGCCGGCAGCGCCAGCACGCGCACTTCAAAATCATTCTCCAGCAGTAACGAAATAGATCGCTCGGTGGCGAGTTGTCCCGCGGTGTCGGGATCGTAGTTCACGATCACCCGCTTGGTGAACCGCGAAAGAAGCTTGATCTGCGGCTCCGCTAAACTTGTGCCGCAACTGGCCACTACATTGCTGATGCCCGCGCGCGCCACCGCTATAGCATCCATGTAGCCTTCCACCAGCACCGCGAAATCCGCTCGCCGCAAGGCTTCCTTGGCGCGGTCCAGGTGATATAAAACGTTGCTCTTCGAATAAATCGGAGTTTCTGGCGAGTTCAGATATTTTGGCTGGTCGTCGCCCAGCGCGCGGCATCCAAAGGCCACAATCTTTCCTGAGTCATTGGCGATCGGGAAGGTGATTCTCCTGCGGAAGCGGTCGTACATTCTGGCGCCGCCGCTTTGATCGCGCGACACCAGCCCCGATTCAACCAGCAGCTGCTCTTTGTATTTCGATTTCAGAAATCGCAGCAGCGCGTCGCCGCCGCTCGGGGCATAGCCAATCCCAAAACGGGCTATCGCATCTTTATCCAGACCACGATCTTCTAGGTACGCTCGCGCTGCTTTGCCTTCCAGCGTTCCCCCCAGTTGCTGGGCGAAAAATGTCTGTGCTTCACGGTGCATTTCCACCAGCAAAGTGCGTTGCTGATTTTCCTTGCGCTCTTCGGGCGAGCTGGCCTTCGGACGCGAAATGGCGATCCCGCATTTTTCCGCGACGATGCGGATCGCTTCTGGAAACGCAACTTTGTCCATCTCCATCACAAATTTGAAAACGTCTCCGCCTACCCCGCAGCCAAAGCAGTGGTAAATCTGTTTTGTCGGATGCACCGCGAAAGATGGCGATTTCTCAGCATGAAAAGGGCACAGCCCGGTAAAATTTTGCCCGCTCTTCTTTAGCCGCACGTATTCGCCGATGACCCGGACAATGTCCGCCTGCTGCTTCACGCGCTCCGCGAATGATCCCGCTTCCGCCAAGGCTTTATTTAGTTGGTGAATCTATGTTTCAGGAATACATTTCACTAGGAACTGGCTCTGAATGAGTGATGGGGCGAGCATAAAAGTACAC
Organism: Verrucomicrobiia bacterium; assembly: GCA_035482155.1. Taxonomy (GTDB): domain Bacteria; phylum Acidobacteriota; class Terriglobia; order Acidiferrales; family UBA7541; genus Acidiferrum. The sequence goes on from DATHRB010000064.1 coordinate 51,849, forward strand.
CCAGGCTTTCATTTGCCCCTTCGGGGTCCAAACGTCGACAAGTTTCCTCCGGAACAGCCCTTCATCAACCTCTTCAAAGTCATCCATCGCCGCTAAAGTCTTCTCCGGGTTTTTTAAAGAAAATAATTGACCATGCACATACTTGTTTGGGGCGGAAGTAGGGACGGCGCCCGGAAAATCAGAATCTCGCAGTCTGTAAAGTTCACCGCGAATGCGCGCATCTTCGATAAATTGAACATCTTCCTTCGTAAGTTCGCGGTGAAACTTCCCTCCCCGCTTCAGTGTTCCGTAAACGAAAAGATACTGGCGAGGTGGAGAGTTTCGCGTAGTCTTCCGAGACCGCGACCCTCGTGTAACCTCAGATAGTACTTTGCTTCTCATAATCTAATAATAGCTCATTAAGATTCTCGAAACCCTCTTTCAAGAGATAGCCGCGAATCTCCGGATTTCGCTGTTTCTTCAACAGATTAAGGTAGTAGTCGAAGGTAGCCTTGATAGCCTCCCCGCTTAATTGCCCGATAATCTTAAGTCGCGCAATCAATTCAACAAAATTCAAGTAATCCGTGAAAGCATCGAACTGTTTCTGCTGATCTAATGTAAATTTCAAGCCGACAGCGTCGGCACGAATTAACGTTTTGATTTCTTCGGTGTCATCATAGTCCAATTTTCGCCTCACCTCTTTATACTGGGCGTTCTCAAATGATTTCTCATACAGTTGGAGTAGCCATTTTGATTTCTCTGCAATTACCTTGTATCGATAATCCTGGAAGCCTACTAGTCCTGCCCAGATTGCCGCGCATGCCAGGATCAGGGTTGCAGCTCCAGCCAGATACGCCCCCCAAGCACTGAGTGATTCACTGCCTAACTTGAGGTGGATGCCGTAACCCACCGCAATGCAGACCCCGGCAACGCAGAAAGGAGCGCCAAAGTCCCCTTGTTCATAGACACCTCGAAAATTTAAAGACTTAGATCGACCAGGGTTATGGCGTTACCGCCCCGGTCTTCAGACTCAGAAGTGGTATGTTTTACCAGAGGATGATCTTTAAGAAAAGTTAATAAGCCACGCCTCAATGCTCCGGTGCCATGTCCGTGAATGATTCGCACGCGCGACCGATTTGCCAGCGCTGCTTCGTCCAGAAATTTGTCGACCCGTTCGGTGGCTTCTTCCACGGTGCAGCCGATCAAATTAATTTCACTGCCCGTTCCTTCATCGCTGGCTTGCGCGCGCACGGTAACACTGCCTTTTGCTGATCGCGCGCCGCCCGCAGTGCTCGGGCCTTCCACGCCGGTAATCTCGTCGAGGCCGACTTTCATGCGCAATGGCCCGGCTGCAATTTCCGCCGAGGTTCCATCAATGCGCCGCAACACCACCGGCTTGCTGAATCCGCGCACGTGGATTCTCGCGCCCGGTTGCAATTGTGCACCAAGGACGCTTTCTTTCCCGGCCATCGGCGCACCAAGATCCTGTTGCGACTCTGAAATAGTCTGCACCACTGCAGCATTCAACTCATCGCGCGCTTCGCCTCGCACATTCTGTGACTTGCGCCGCGCGAACTTTTCGAGTGACCCGCGCAATTCTCTTTCTTTTACCGCTTCCACGACGCGCGCTACATTCTCGTCGAAGCGTTTTTGCATTTCCGCGAATTTTTCTTCCAGCTCCCTGATGCGGCTTTGCTGCCGCCCCACCCACTCATCGCGTAGTTTCTTGCGTTCTTCATCCAGCGCATGCCGTTCCGCGGTCATCTGCTGCTGCATGCGATCGAGTTCATCGCGGCTGCGATGCAGATAAGCAATCAAGTAAGCAGCCTCAAGCGCTTCCGGCGCCATCAATGCGCGAGCGCGCGCGATAATCGGCTCGGCGATTCCCAACCTTTGCGCAATCGCGATGCCACTGGACCCTCCGGGCACACCAACCATCAGCCGGTACGTCGGCCGCAGATTCACATCGTCAAATTCCACCGCAGCATTCACTACTCCCGGTGTCGTCGATGCGTACGTTTTCAGCCGGTCATGGTGTGTGGTCGCCAGCACGATGCAATTTTTCGCGCGAAATTCGTCCAGAAGCGCCACCGCCAGCGCAGCACCTTCCTCCGGCGCAGTACCCGTGCCCATCTCATCGACCAACACCAGGGACTCCGGCGTGGCAGCTTCCAGCATCGCTTTCAGGTTCAACATGTGCGCGGAAAAAGTAGAAAGATCGGCGGCAATGGACTGCTCGTCTCCGATATCCACTAGCACGCGATCAAAAAACGGGAGCACCGCGCGTTGGGCTGCCACCGGAACCCCTGATTGCGCGGACAGCGCCGCGATTCCGGTGGTTTTCAGCGCAACCGTTTTCCCGCCAGTGTTCGGTCCGCTGATCACCAACACCCGCTCTTCACCACCGAGCGCCAGCGTCATCGGCACCACTGCGCGGCCTTCCTTACGTAATTTGTTTTCGAGTACCGGATGGCGAGCCGCATCAAGCCGCAGTTCACTGGCCTCCGAAAAGCCCGGTAGTGTCGCGTCAAATTCCTGCGCAAATCGGGCCCGCGCAAACACGCTGTCCAATTCCGCGATGGTTTCCGCCGTCAGCACTAACGGCTCGCGTACTCGCTGTAGTTTTTCCGTGAGCTCGCGCAATATGCGGACGATCTCCGCAGCCTCATCCTCACGCAGTTGCACCAACTGGTTATTGGTCTCAACCGTCTCCAGCGGCTCCATGAAAATTGTCTGCCCAGTCGCGCTTGCGCCGTGAACCACTCCCGGCACGCTGCGGCGATTTTCCGCACGCAAGGGAATCACGAAGCGATCATTGCGCAAGGTGACGTAGTCTTCGCCGGCCTCAGCGTTCTTGGTGCGCAAAATATGTTTCAGCGTTTTCTGGATGGAGTCGCGCGTTTGCGTTATACTCGCGCGTATTCTGCGAAGCGCCGGTGAAGCATCATCGCTGATCTCGCCGTTGGGCAGCACGCATCTGCGAATGACCGCCAGCAAATCTTTAAACTCGCTCAGCGCAGCCGCGCGAGCCGCCAGCAGCGGAAATTTTGTTTCTTCCTCGCGAAACTGCTGGCGCAAAAATCCAGCGGTCTCCAGCAAAGTCGCCGCGTCCAAAAATTCCCTCGCCTCCAGGACCATCCCCGGTCCCTCAATACGCTCGAGCCAGTTTTGTGGATCCGCCAACCCTCCAAATCCCAGTTCGCGGGCGCCGCGCAGCCACTCCCGCGCTTCGCGAATCAACGCAAACGCCGCGCTAATCGCAGAGCGGTCCATCCCAGGCTGCAAGCCATCCACAAACCTTCGCCCCGGCGCACAAGTCGTTCTCTGCCGTACCAACTCCAGCAGCTTGTCGAATTCCAATACATCCAACGCCGTTCGCGACATTTCTCGTTTACATTCCCTTTTCTAAACTATTCCACAAAAAGTCCGCGGCTTCTTCTGGCGTCGCCACAGTCCTCAAAATCTGCGCCCGCGATTCTGCCCAGGGATTTTCCCGCCCCACTTCCACTCCACGCACGCAATTTAAAATCGGCGCCCAAAATTCCCCTAGCGCCACAAACGGTTTCGCCGGCATCACTGACTCGTTCATCATTTCCCAGACCACTGCCAGCTCCGCCAAAGTTCCCGTACCGCCTTTACAAGCCACAAATCCATCCCCTAAACTAATAATCTCAAACAATCTTTCCTGCCATGTTTTTACGCGCACTTCCACATCGACCCACGCATTGGCTTTGGCAGCCGGAAAAAAGTCCGCGGTCACCCCGTAGGTCTTGCCGCCAGCTTCTTTCGCACCTCGCGACACCGCTTCCATGGTTGCGCCGTACGCACCTGTACATATCGCCAAGCCTTTTTTCGCAAGCACGCGCCCCAGCTCACGCGCCTCCGCATATTCAGAATCATTTTCGCGCGCCCGCGAACTCCCAAACACGCTGACAATCATTTCCTTTTTCATGTTTCTTTGCCGCTTATTGCGGCTGCTTGTGTTCGCGGGAGCGTTTGGCGGGCACGGTATTAAATTCTTCGATCATCGCCAGGCACAGTCCGTTCATCGCGTCCGTGGTCTCATGATTTTTCCCATATTCGTTGTTGGTCATAAAGGAAAACGCCAATCTGCGTCCCCCGGCCGTATCGGCGAATCCCGACATGGTTCTCACGTGCTCCACCGATCCGGTCTTGGCATGCACTCTTCCGGCTGCGGGCGTGTTTTTCATGCGCTCTTCCAGCGTCCCGTCGACCCCAGCCACAGGCAGCGACGCAAAAAAGCTTTCAAACCACGGTCGCGTTTGTGCGTATCGCAACAAGGTAAGCATCGCTCGGGGAGTAACCATGTCGTGGCGCGATAACCCCGAGCCGTCGGTCTGGATCATGTCCTGGGAAGCAATTCCCACCTGGGCGTAAAAGTCCGCCACAAATTTCGCGACGTCATCAAAAGAATTCCAGGTCCCGGCTTGCCGCATGGCGGTCCGCAGCAAAACTTCGGTGTGCAAATTCTGACTAATTTTATTCACCAGCTTGACGGAATCGCCTAACGGTACCGACACGTGCTCCGCGAGAACCGTCGGCGTGATCCCCTCCACCGTAATGGCCTCGTGTCGCGCTCGCACTCCGCCGCCGATTTCCAGGCCACGTTGTTCCAGCAGCGCCTTTAATAACGTAGCCGCATGCAGCGCGGGCTCTTCAATCGCCAAAACTAATTTTCGCTGCGCGCTTTTTTCCGGCAATGTTCCGCGCACTACCACCAAGTGCGCCCCAGGCTCACGTGTCAACGTCAAATCAGCCTTAACATTGGCTGCGCTGGTCGTTACCTGGTTATCCACCACAAAATCCTGAGTGCGCGGCGCGACCACAACTTGCACAACATCGCCTGCGACCTGTCCGGGCGTAAGCGTCACCGTCGCAGTGTTGTCGTTCACCACCAGCGCCGAAATCGCCGCTCCGTATTCCCAAACCATGTCATCAATTTCCCAACCGTTGGGGTACCGCTCCCTCGGAAAGTAACTGTCATCGCCGACCACGTCGCCGGACACTTTCTTTACGCCCTTGGCCACCAAAGCGTCGGCAAGCTGCGCCAAGCCTCGTTCTGGCGGCCCATCGAATTCTTCCTTCAAATTAAATGGAAATTTGCGATTCGAAAGATTAGGATCGCCCCGGCCCACCAGCACCAGGTCAGCACTCAACTCGCCCTCTGGCGAAACAACTCCGGTGCTTTCCAATGTGGTATGAAACCGAAACTCCGGGCCAAGTTTGTCCAGCGCCAGCGCGGTCGTAAACAGTTTCATATTGGATGCCGGCACAAAATACTTCGCTGCATTCTGTTCGTACAGCGTTTGGCCCGTTTCTGCATCGGCAATCAACAAGCCCCACTCGCCCTTACTGTTAGGCTCTGCTCCCAGCAGCGCGTCTACTCTTTTCGCGAAGCGCGACGTTGCGACCGCCGCACCGGTAGCGCTGTGACGGTTTGTTTGCTTTTGCGCCAGCGCTGCCGGCGGATTCAAAAGCAAACTACAAAACACAAGCGCCCACATCGCCGCAGCGCATTTCAAACTCATTCGCCCGATACTCATGCCGCTCCCCGCTGGTAAATTACGGTCAACGAAAGTATAGTCGAAGCGCCGCGGATCACTTCCCTTAGAGCGCTCGCTCATCACTGGCGATGCACACTTGGGTCTGAGAACGGAAGTCCGCTGGTCGCGTCCACGTTAGCCGTTTTTCCAACTATTGCGGCAAAAATCGAAGACGAGGTGAATTGACTATGAAGCGAATGCTTTCGTTGCTGGCTCTGGCCACACTCGCACTGCCAGTGACCGGCGCAGATACTAAAGTAACGGAACGGCTCCAGAATTGCGGCACCGTGTTGCGGGAAATTATGGATATTCCCGAAGACATCCCGCAAGATCTGATCGACAAGGCTGAGTGTGTGATTGTGTTTCCGTCAGTGCTCAAAGCTGCCTTTGTCGTGGGCGGCAGCTATGGCCGCGGCGCCATGACTTGCCGTACCGGCGAGCATTACAGCGGCCCGTGGAGCGCTCCATCCATGATGGTTATGGAAGCCGGGAGCGTGGGGTTCCAGATTGGCGGGCAGGCCACCGACTTCGTATTGTTGGTGACGAATCCCCGCGGCGCTCATGCCATGCTCAAGAGCAAAGTAAAATTGGGTGCGGACGCTTCCGTTGCAGCAGGGCCCAAAGGACGCACTGCCGAGGCTTCCACGGATGCAACTCTACGCGCCGAAGTTCTCAGCTATTCGCGTTCGCGAGGGTTGTTTGCAGGAGTTTCACTGGCAGGAGCAAGCCTGCGGCCGGACGGCGATGCCAATGAGGAGCTCTATGGAAAAGGCATCGAGGCTCATGACATCGTTTTCGGTCATGGTGCAAAAGTACCCAAGGCAGCGCAGCGCCTGGTTTCCTATCTAGACCGCCGCAGCCCGAAGAACACTTCAGATCCGCGATCTTTGCGCGAAGACTAGTTGCTAGGGGCAAAGGGCGCGCCTTGTAGGCGTCCAAGAAAGCGTTCAGTAAGAGCTTCAGCGACAGGGGAACTCCCAAACCATCAATGACTTGGGAGTTCCTTTCTATCCCCGCATGCATAGAAATTGACCTAAAGAAATAGTTGCCGTGCGGCCCATTTGTGACTTATAGTCATATATGGTTAATGGTCATATGAACTCTTCTTTCACAACTGCTGCGGATCGCCGGCAGAGGCGTTCCTCGCAGACCCGGGAACGCCTGTTTCGTGCTGCTCTCGAGCTCTTCGCCAAGCACGGCTTCGCAGACACCACTGTGGAGGACATTACCAACGCCGCCGATGTCGGCAAAGGCACATTTTTCAACTACTTCCCCAGTAAGGATCATATTTTACTGGCATTCGCTGAAATGCAACTCAGCAAGCTCGAATCCATCATCGACAATCTTCGCAATACCCATGAACCGGTTCCACAATTTCTTCGCACCCTTGCTGTGCGCATGACTGAAGAGCCTGGGCGCAATCCGTCGCTCATGCGCGCCTTGCTGCTCGCCAATTTGTCGAGCACCCCGGTACGCGACGGCATGCGCATTAACCAAACTCGAGGACACCGATTGCTCACTGAGTTTGTGGAAATTGGCCAGCAGCGCGGCGAGCTGCGCAAGGATCTGCCGGCCGGTGATATTGCTCACGTTTTTCGCCAAACGGTTTTCGGGACCCTGTTGATCTGGTCTTTGTATGGGGATGATTCCCTGTCCTCCCGCATTCGCACGGCTTTCGACGTGCTTTGGCAGGGTTTGTCACCGCGCGACGGTCTAGCATCTGCTGTTCGTGGGGTAGAACAGGAGGCGCGACATGAGTCGTAAGAATATTACGATCTTAGTTGTGCTGATCGTTCTCGTTACCGCAGCAGTCGTATCTGCACGATGGTTTCACGGCCGCAACGATTCCACCTTGCAAGGATCCGGCACCGTGGAAGCGCGCGATATCCGCGTTGGTTCCAAAGTCGGAGGGCGCATCGACAAGGTGCTGGTTCGCGAGGGCGATTACGTAAAAGCGGGCCAGATTCTGATTACCTTTGACGACAAGGAATTGCAAGCCGCTCTCGGGCAATCACGAGCCGCGTGGGAAAAAGCTCACACTGGTTCGCGTCCGGAAGATATTGCCCAGGCGCGAGCCGCCACCGCGGAGGCCAAAGCCGACTACGAGCAACGCAAGAACGGCTATCGCAGCGAGGATATCGCCGCGGCTCAATCGGACCTCGATCGCGCCAATGCGGAAGAAGTGCGAACCCATAATGATTTCGACCGCTATGACGCTCTAGCGAAAAAAGATCTGGTCTCGCGCCAGCAACGCGACGCCGCCGAAGCTGCTTGGAAAGTGGCGGCCGCCCAGCAAAAAAATGCCCAGCAAAAATTGGCCGAGCTTCAACGTGGGTACCGTCCAGAAGAAATCGCGTCCGCCGAAGCGCGCTATCGCGCGGCGCTGGCAACCCAGGAAAAATTCGAACACGGCAGCCGCGCTGAAGATATTGACCTGGCCAAAGCTGCTTACAACTACGACGCCGCGCGGGCGCGCGAAGCGCAAGTCGTTTCCCCAGCTGATGCAACCGTGGAAGTGCTGGACGTCCGACCGGGTGATCTCATCGCGCCCAATACCCCGGTCGCCACACTCCTTGAGCGCGATCAGGTGTACATCCGCATTTACATCCCCGAAACCGAAATTGGGCGCGTGCGCCTTGGCCAGCAGGCAGAAGTACGCGTCGACACTTTTCCCAACTCCGCCTTTAACGGTGTCGTAGAGCAAATCAATCAGCAAGCCGAATTTCTTCCTCGCAACGTGCAGACTCGCAGCGAACGGGTGCACGAAGTAATCGGCGTAAAAGTGCGCGTCAATGACACCACTGGCGGTGTACGCAGTGGCATGGCGGCTGACGTGAAGTTGAAAGCTGCGAATTAAATTTATGCCCGCCGATAACGGACAACGGCCGGAAGAAGCCTCCATCTACGCGAAAAATCTGGTTCGTCGTTTTGGCGATTTCGTCGCTGTCGACGGCGTCAGTTTCCGCGTCGAAAAAGGGGAAATTTTCGGTTTCCTGGGCCCCAACGGCAGCGGCAAAACTACAGTCATCAAAATGCTTACTGGCCTGTTGCCACTTAGCGAAGGCTCTGCCTGGGTGGAGGGTCTGGATGTGCGCACCAATGCGGAGTCTGTCCGCGAGCGCATCGGCTACATGTCTCAAAAATTCAGTCTGTACGATGACCTTACTGTCACCGAAAACCTGCAATTTTATGGGCGCATTTATAGCCTGCCTCCGGTGCGCATGAAGCAGCGTATCGATGAAATTGTCCAACTCAACGGATTGGGTCCGTACATGAATCGCCTCGCGGCCCGCCTCTCTGGCGGGTGGAAGCAACGATTGGCGCTGGGTTGCGCCATGCTTCATGAGCCGAAACTTTTATTTCTCGATGAACCCACCGCGGGCATTGACCCCGTCGCGCGAAGAGAATTATGGGATTTATTGTTCGAGTTGTCTGGCCACGGCATCACCTTCTTCGTCACCACGCATTACATGGACGAAGCCGAGCGCTGCAGTCACGTCGCATACCTTTATTACGGCAAACTTATTGCCGATGGCACTCCTGTCGAGCTGAAAAAAATTCCCGACGTGCAGCCCGCCGGCACCAAGCGCGTCGAAATCAGCACTCCTGAAGTGACTCGCGCGCTTAAAGTGGCGCGGAAAATTTCCGGAATTCGAAGCGCGACAATTTTTGGTGAATCCATCCATGCCCTAGTCGAAGACTCTTTCGACCTTCCCGAGCTTCGCGCACAATTGCTTAAAAACGACATCACTGTCACCGACATCCGCCCGCTGACACCCAGCCTGGAAGATGTTTTTGTCGAGCTTACCTACAAACATCAGGCGCAACTGGAGACCGTCCGTGAATAATCTCTTTCGCGGCTTCGGGGCCGTTTTTTACAAAGAAGTGCTGCACGTGCGGCGCGATTCCGCCACCTTGTTTTTCTCATTATTCATACCGCTGATTCAGATGTTTGTACTGGGTTTTGGCATAGACACCAATGTGAGACAGGTTCATACCGTGGTTTTTAATGGTGACGGCAGGCGCGAAAGTCGCGAACTCATCGACCGCCTAAAGAATTCCGACACCTTCAATATCATCGACTATGTATCCAACGATCGCGATCTTAACGATGCCATCATCTCCGGCCGCGCCCGCGTGGGCATAAAAATTCCCGTGGACTATTCCGATCGGCTCATCCACAACATGAGCGCTCAAGTCTTAGTACTTATCGACGGCTCCGACTCGTCGGTCGCCGGGCAAGCCATTAACGTAACCACCGCGATCGGCCTGGACGAATCGCTTCGCCGCGTACTTGCCGACCGCGCTACCTTCTCCGTGGACATGCGCCCAAAATTACTGTTCAATCCCGACTCACGCTCTCCAAATTTCCTGCTTCCCGGGCTCACCGCCATCTTGCTGCTTAACGTCACCACTTTTCTTACCGCCTTCGCCATCGTGCGCGAAAAGGAGCGCGGCACTCTTGAACAACTTTTCGTCACTCCGGTGCGACCATTCGGCTTATTGTTGGGAAAATTGCTCCCCTATTTTTTTATTGGCTTCACCGAGCTTTGCCTGATTCTTGCGTGCATGCGTTTTATTTTTCAGGTGCCTATCCACGGCAGCGTTCTGCTTCTCGCCTTGCTCTCATTGCCTTACCTGTTTGTATCGCTTTCACTGGGCATCTTAATTTCCAGCAAAGCAGGCACGCAGGGCGAAGCCATGCAACTCGCCTTCGTTACCATCCTGCCCAGCATTTTCTTTTCTGGCTATATCTTCCCGCGGGAAACCATGCCCATCTTTTTTCGCGTCATCAGTTATTTCGTTCCCGCCAGCTATTTCATCAACATTACGCGCGGAATTATTCTTCGCGGTGCTGGAATCCAACATTTATGGATGGACGGCTTGGCACTTTTCGCCATGGGCACATTCTTGCTGATCGTCGCCGCGCGCCGTTTCCAGAACAAAGTCATCATGGCCTGAGTACTCGTCCCGCCACACCGACATCTTTCACATTCCTTCGAGAGTCAGGCCGGCGCCTTTTCCAAACGGCACTACCAACGGTCAGTTTGCTCACTCACACGAGAGCTAACTCGCTTTGCTTAGCGAGCAGGTTTGAATTTCCTCCAGCCCGCGATTCCCTGCGCCGCCATTCCACGACAGTGACATCTGCGGACAACCTCCTGTTCTGGTCCTCTCCTCCCATGGCCGCGTCGAAAATCCTTGCTCTTTGCGAATTTTCGCCACGCGTTCCGCGACTTTTCGTCGGTATTCTTCCGGCGCATAGCCATTTTTCGCGTACCACTCTTCATATTGCTTCGCCAGTCGAGGAAACTTCCGCCGCACAAATGGGAGGAACTGTTTCGCTGAAGACGGCATAAGAAACAGCGCGTTCGAAAAAAACCATTGAGCTCCCGCCGCGCGCACAGCAGTAGCGACCGCTTCCAAATCTCCATCGCGATCGGTTATTCCAGGAATCAGCGGCGATGCCGAAACTCCCACCGCTAATCCCGCATCGCTCAATTGCTTCACCGCCGCGACACGCAAATCCGGGCGCGGCGCTCGCGGTTCCAGAAGCCGCGCCAGCCTTGGCCGCATCGTCGTAATCGTCACGTTGAGAGAAAGGGAGGAACGTTCCGCTATGCGTTTGAATACATCAATGTCGCGCACGATTTGATTGGACTTGGTAATTACCGAAATGCTCAGGCCCTGGCGTTTCGCCAATTCCTCCAGGCACGCTCGGGTAACGCCGTATTCTTTTTCCGCGGGCTGGTACGGATCGGTCGCCGTTCCGATGGCGATGTGGTCCGGGTGCTCGCCGCCGGAGGCCTGCGACTGATAGGAGTACTTGCGCGCTACGTCCCACGCCAGCAGTGCCGCAGCATCCTTCTTCACGTATATCTTTTTCTCGAATTCGCCGCCGTCCAGCTCCAGGTATTCGTGCGTGTAGCGCGCGTAGCAGTAGTGGCAACCGAATTCGCAGCCACGATAAGGATTAATGGTCCATTCGAATGGCACACGCCGCGAATCGCAGCGGTTCAGAATGGATTTAACCGGCAACAGAAAGTACTCCGGCCGCTCAGAGGAAGTCCGGCGAGTTTCCGCCGGAGGAGATTTTGCTGCGAGGCGGGCTATACCTACCAACGGCGGATTTACGCCAATGGCAGGCGCCACAACAGCAGCACGGGTATCTGTTTCTGCCAGGCTTTGGGAGCCTGCCGAAACCGCTGGTGACGGGGGGCAATCCGCCACGCTCGTACCCGGGTTGTAGTTGTGTGGATCGCTAGCGACCGGGGCAGGGTCTGCGATCCCATTCTTTGGGCTTTGCGTGTCAGGGCCATCGGGAAAGAGAGACGCGGTGGTTGATGGTGCGATGCGCCGTCGAGCGAACGCTCTCGCCGGCGAGGGGAACGACATTGGGGACATAGCCCACCTCGAAGCACGCCCGAGTATTTCGCTTTTTGTTCGCCTAGTCAATAACTATTTTCGTCTTTTCTTCGCATGCAGCATTTTCTCGGCTTAACTACAACACGTCCGGTGCTACCCGGTTTGCCCGAATTGCCTCCGTCGCTTCTGCAGAGTATTCTGCCAAAGCCTCAAAGTCTTAGAACACGCACGCCATCCCGGAGGGACACATCGAGTATGTTTTTGCGTTTACTTTGCCTAACATGCTCGTTGCTTTTCTGCGCTAACTTCCACAGCAATTGGTCCTTCGCCCAGCAAGCCGGGGCACCTCCCCAGCCTACCCAAGTACCGAAGCCCGCGCAGGCTCCAGCGAGCCCGCAATCGACTCACTACCCGATTCTTCTTCTCGGGCACGGTAGCGATCCCGTTTGGAGTGTGCTCATCGGCCAGAAAGGCCCGGAACGATTTGATCGCGCCAATTACCCGCCGATCGCACTTGAGCCTGCCGGTGTCAGCGCGGAAGGGGCGGAGTCCTGGGTCTATCGCGCCAAAGACATCGCCACCGGCGCGGACGTAACGATTCATCTCACGCGCGAGGTGTGCATCGATGCGGCAGCACTCAATGCTCCCGAGACCGTGCCGAAGCCGACACCGACACCGACACCGGCTGAAAAACCCACAACATCCGCCGCACCTGCCTCAACCATCGCAAAGAATGCGTTTCGGCTCGTGCTGGAACACGGACAAATTGGCACATTCCATGGCTGCGCCCGCGTCGCCGCGGAACTTTTCCCGAAAATTATGAATCAGGGCGCGGACGACGACGACACCGACAAGAAAAAACCGCCGGTTACGGCCATCACAAACTTTAAAGCTCCCACAGCGGTAGCCTATGTAACTTCGACCGGCAAAATTATCGTCAGCCGTGGCGCGGCCAAAAAAGTAATTCCTGTTGCCGGCACCGAGCTCTCGCTTTCTCACGACGGCAAAAAGCTTCTTTACACGCGCAACGATTCCAAGATGGGCTCCGAGCGCACCATCGTGCTCTACGATTTCGACACTGCCCGCTCCAAAGATTTGGTTCATGGCACAGTGCGCGAGGCTTTCTGGTCGCCGGACGATTCGCGCTTGGCATATCTGCAATCACAGGATCAGAAATGGCGGGTGGTCTCTTCCCTCGTCAGCACGCCAGAAACTGCGGCACCGCTTTACAACGCGAATGTGGACTCGCTGCAAGGCTGGGCAGATGTCCACACGGTGCTAGCAAACGACCCGCTGAGCCTTTCCTGGGTTAGTGACGACCGGCCGCAACAATCTGTACCGCTCAAAGAAATCTACGGCGACTCATTCCGGTTATCGGATTCCGACACCATACGCATCAATCCTGTGAATCCGGATTTACTGCTGGTTTCGGCAAAGTATTTCACCGCACCGGCCGGGGCCCCTGCCGACGCTTCGGGAATTTTCTTGTATGAAATCCATGCCAAGCGGCGTGTCGTTCTAACTCCACCGGAGCAGTGGTCCAGCCATGGCGAATGGTCTCGCGACGGTATCCAAATTTTTTATACTCGTCGCATGTCGGCCACCTCATCGGTGACCTACCGGATTTTCTGGGACGGCAGCGGGGCCCGTCGTTATGTCGATGGAACCGACTTTGTAGTCGGTCAGTAAAAAGTTTGGAGAACAAATCATGGCCAGCAATATTTGGGCAGCTCCAGTAACGCGAGCAGCAGTCATGAGAATGTCGATCGTTTACGGCGTGTTCGCTCTTATCCTGTTGATCGCCCAGCCGCTGCGAGCTCAACAGCCCTCGCCGGATCCCGGCCCGATACCCCCGCCATCACAGCCGGCTCCCAATTCCCCCAGCGCTCCAACCGCCCCCGTAGCCCCGGCCAATCCTCCGGCAGGCGCTTCTCCTTCAGCGCACATGATGCGCACCTGGCGGCGCTTCACCTACACGTGCATCGGGGACGCGAAGGTGGTCGTCAACTTACACGCAAAACAGGCTCGCGTGGTCTATAAAGGTCATACCTACAACCTGCAGCAGGTCGACGAATCCGAAGGTGAGAAATATACCGACGGTGCCGTCGTCTGGCGCATCAAGGATGAAGTCGGGAATCTCGACCGCTCTGCAAAATCCGGTGGCAACAAATCCCTGGCCGCCGGCTGCCATTTGCAAAGTACCGGCACTGCGGCCCCGACGCCTCCGCCAGCCCATCGTTAGGCAGAGAATAGTCCTTTGTTCATTGGCCGATACGCGGCACCTGCACTTTTGCAAACTCGGCGCGTCTCGCCCAGCAGCTATAATCGCAGGATGGAAAGCGGCACTCCAACCACGGCTGAAAAACCTCGCCAGGTGGCCATCCTTGTTCTTGAAGAGGACGTGGAAAACGCCAAGGCCGTTCGCCAGCTTCTCGATTCCGAAGGCTGGCGAGTCCACATCGTCACCGACACGACTCTTCTTTTAAACGAACTTCGCAACGGCGAGTGGGCCCTGGTAGTAGCCAACCTGGCTGTCACCGGCACAGACACCGCGGCCTTCATCACCTTGCAGGAACTGGCTTCCGTCCCGGCGGAAGATGGCGGTCGCATCCGGGTGCTTTATATCGTTCCCGAAATGGCCGACATCAAATATGTGCAATCGCTGGAGCGAGCGCGTCTTCCTTATGTAGCCAGGCCCTTTAATTTCCACGATTTTGTTCAAAAAGTCAGCGATCTGCTATTCGAGGTGCACGCGATCGCCGCTCCGCTCCGCCAGGTCAGTCGTGAATTCGGCGTAGAACGGAAAAAGAAATTGGAAGCCAGCCGCACCAACAAAAGTATGTTCGCCTCGCGGGAGTCCTATTCTTACTCAGAGGAAGAAGTGGCGGAATACGAGCGGCAGGAAGCTAGTTCCAGCAAGCGCCACAAACCGCGCATCAATCTCGGCGATCCCAACGGGTAGGCCGTCTCGCACCACAATTTGTTCTTCTTCCCCGGCAAATTCCCTCTTTCATTTTCGCGCTGCAAGATTTTCCTAGCGGCTCGTTCTAATCCAGTGCGCTCACGCACAGGAGGCTTCACATGGAACGTTCGCTATTGAGTGCCCTCGCTGGCGCTCTTCTCGGAATCAGCGCGGTAGGAAGTGCCGCTTTCGTATGGGCTGGCTCAGGGTCGCCCGGTCCGCAACCCAAACCGGCAGGCGATTGGCGTCTTCTCGATCCGATCACGTACGAAAATATTTCCATCTTTCCGGTGATCAGCTCTGTATCACGGGATACCAGTGCATTCGTGACGCTGGATGAGGGACTTTCCAGCGGTGAAGTGATCATCCGCGAGCAAGGCGGCGACGGCATGGCGCGCAGCCGCGGTGTCGCGTTGCCGCAATACAACACCAGCGCGTCGGTGAATCAACTCGTTTTGATCAATCGCGGGAAGCGGCCCGTTGTCCTTCTGGCTGGTGAACTCGTCAGCGGAGGTAAACAGGATCGCATCATCGCCAAGGACCGCATCGTGGCTCCCGGCTCCGATCCGTTGCCGCTGGATGTTTTCTGCGTGGAACACGGCCGCTGGTCCTCCGGATTGCAATTCAGTGCCGCTAATACCATGGTTCATCCCAGCGTTCGGGAACAAGCCGCGGTCAACCAGAGCCAAACCGAGGTGTGGGACTCGGTACAGAAAGGAACCACCTCAAACGTTACCGCCGCACCCAGTGCGGCGCCGCGCATCGAAGCAAGAGAACTCAATGACGCCTTGGCCAGCGCTCCAACCCAGTCTTACTCAAAAATTTATCAGCACAGCAGAGTTGGCGTTTCTGTCGACGATTTCGTCGATGAAATACAACGGCGCTTCGCTCGCGCGACTTCGGGTGGCAAGGGTGAACACATTGTCGGGGTCGTCGTCGCCTACGGAGGAGAAGTGGCCTGGAGCGACATCTTTGCCTCTAGTGATCTATTTCATCACTACTGGACCAAGCTGCTTCGTAGTTATGCTGTCGAAGCTCTCGCTCGCCCCACGTTTCGGGAAGTCGCTTCACGCGACGATGCCGGCGAATTTCTGCGGCGCCTGCGCGGTCGTGAGCAGGTGGAGAGCGAGCCCGGCGTTTACCGCTGGTCCGAAATCACCGAAGGCCGCCTGGCGCAAATCGAGCTGGAGGCGTTGGAGCCGAAACCGATGACGCTGCACCGCCTGCTGCTGCACCGCACCAGCTAATATTTTTTGAGCGTTCCGCAAGAGCCGGGATGGAAACGTTTCACCCTAGTGAGTTGTCCTCATCTACTGGCTGGGCGTTCGCAAATCACCACTGACTTTTTTCACTGTGCTTGGATCGTCAAGCGCAGCGAGCAACTGCGCCGCGGTTGCGCGCCACGAGGGATGCTTCAAGTCCGGTGCGATTTCCGCCAACGGAGCCAGGACGAATCGCCGCAAAAGCATGCGCGGGTGCGGCACTTGCAACTCCGGCGAATCAATTGCCTGCCGGCCGTAAACTAAAATATCCAGATCAATCAACCTTGGACCGCGCGCTATAAGCTTCTTGCTGCCCATGCGCCGCTCAACCTCTCTTAGCTTTTTAAGCAGCTCTGCCGGCCGCACGGCCGTCTCACCCTTCACGACACAATTCAAAAACCACCGTTGTTCCAACAGGTCCACCGGCTCGGTCTCGTAAATCGACGAAACTTTCTTAATTTCCACGCCCAATTCGGGCAAGGAAGCAATCGCCGCGCGAAGATTTTTCTCCCGGTCCCCAACATTCGATCCCAGCGATAAGAAAACAATTTCGGATTTTATTTCTTGCACTGATTGTCTCTGCGCCAAATTGCGTTTCGATTTTGTCGGCGAGTTTGGATTCATAACGACAACGAGAGAAGCCCGGCACGCGATTCGTGACCGCGAAGAAAATTAAAACAGGCGGGGCTGGCGCCTGGGCAGGTCCCGGCCAAAATATTCATAGGCCCGCGGAGTTGCCACCCTGCCGCGCGGCGTGCGATCGATCATGCCAATCTGCATCAAATACGGCTCGTAAATTTCCTCGATGGCGTCTTCTTCTTCACTCAGCGCCGCCGCGAGCGTACCCACCCCCACCGGCCCGCCTCCATATTTATCGAGAAGCGCCAGCATCAGGTTGCGGTCCACCTCATCAAGCCCCTGCTCGTCGACACCAAGCATCGCCAGTGCTTCCTGCGCGACCGCCTGAGTGATGCGTCCCGCCGCGCGAACCTCCGCGAAGTCACGCGCGCGCCGTAGCAATCGATTGGCGATGCGTGGTGTCCCGCGGCAGCGTCGCGCGATCTCCTCCGCGCCGGCCTCATCCATCTCAATATTCAAAATTTTTGCGGAGCGCCGAATAATAATCAGCAGGTCCGCCGGCTCGTAAAAATCCAGGCGGTGAACAATTCCAAATCGCGATCGCAGCGGCGCGGTAATCAATCCCGCGCGGGTGGTCGCCCCGATCAAGGTGAAGTGCCCCAACTGAAAAGGATGAATCCGCGCGCCCGGCCCCTGTCCGATGATCAGATCGACACGAAAATCTTCCATCGCCGGGTACAGCACTTCTTCCACGGCCGGTTGCAAGCGATGAATCTCATCCAGAAAAAATACTTCCTTCGTTTCCAGCGAAGTAAGAATGGCCGTCAGATCACCTTTGCGCTCCAGCAACGGCCCGGCGCTGGTTTTGATCGCCACCTGCAGTTCGTTTGCGATAATCTGCGCCAGCGTGGTCTTCCCCAACCCCGGCGGGCCATACAGCAGCACGTGATCGAGTGCTTCACCGCGGCTGCGCGCCGCCTCGATGGCAATCTGAATATTTTCTTTTACGCGTTTTTGCCCGATGTATTCGTCCAGCCGCTTGGGCCGCACGCTGGCTTCAATGCGCGCGTCTTCATCGAACGCTTGTGCCGATACGATGCGCTCCGCAGTCTTGCCGATCACTCGTTTTGCGGTTCCGTCTGGCATTTAGGAAGTCCTGGCGGCTCGCCCCTTGCTCTGGGTAAGCCCTTGCAATGCAGCGCGTAGCAATTTCTCAAAATTGGCTGACCCGGATTCTTTGCGCGCCTGGTCCACAGTTTTTTCCGCCACGCGCGCGTCGTATCCCAGGTTCACCAGCGCCGAAACTACATCGGCATCGACACCTGCAGGCGAACTCGCCGCCGGCTTTTCCTTTTCCACGATCACTGCGTCCAGCTTATCTTTTAACTCCACGACCATGCGCTCGGCGGTTTTTCTGCCCACTCCCGGAATCTGCGTCAATCGCCCCAGATCGCTTCCGCGAATCGCCGGCACTAATTCGTCCACACTCATGCCCGACAATATTTTCAGCGCCAGGCTCGGCCCCACGCCCGAAGCAGAAAGCAGCATTTCAAAAAGGTGTTTCTCGCGCGAGGAAACAAATCCATACAACGATAGCGCGTCTTCGCGCACGTGAGTATGAATCAGTAGTGTCACTTCGGTGTGCAGTTCGCCCAGCGCGGCAAACGTAGATAGCGGCACTTGCACCACATATCCCACGCCGCC
This sequence comes from Verrucomicrobiia bacterium, assembly GCA_035482155.1. Classification (GTDB taxonomy): domain Bacteria; phylum Acidobacteriota; class Terriglobia; order Acidiferrales; family UBA7541; genus Acidiferrum. The sequence continues at coordinate 70,265 of DATHRB010000064.1, forward strand.
CACATCCACCAGCACCTGGTTCGGTCTTTTTTCGGCAAGCCTTCCGCGCAACTGGCCAATCATGTCCTCAAAGTATTGACGACGCCCCCCGCACTGTCAACGCGCGTCGGGGATAGGGGATAGGAG
>DATHRB010000065.1:0-40784 GCA_035482155.1 Verrucomicrobiia bacterium
GAATTTAATGTGGCGGGGGTCCGAGAAAGAAACTGCCCGAGTGCCTCCATCTCTCGATTCACCGCTATCCGCAGCGCCAGAAACGTTTTTGTTGCGGGATGCAGTCTCTGCCTTCCCCATTGCTTTCGGGCCCCTGCCACAGTCGTTGCCAAGTGCGCGGTGTCCCGTAGGGGTCGCGCTCGTACGATCGCCTTGGCGATTCTTCTGGAATCATGCTCATCGGCTTCGCGATAGAGCAGGTCGGCAATTTCTTTTTCCGACCACTGATTCACAATTTCGTCTGCCGTAAGTTCACCTTCGGCATCCATGCGCATATCCAGCGGGCCAGCTTCGCGAAATGAAAACCCGCGCGCGCTCTGATCAAGCTGCATCGAGGAAACCCCCAAGTCGGCCAAGACCCCGTCCACCTTCGGAATCCCCAACTCGTGTGCGACCTCCGCAATCCTCGAGAACGCCGACTTCACGAGGGTCACGCGATCCTTCCACGGTTTCAAATTCTCCCGTGCCAACTCTAAGGCCCGTTCGTCCTGGTCCAGGCTGATCAATCTGCCCGACACCAATCTTTGCGCGATAGCCGCTGAGTGGCCCCCGGCTCCCAGCGTGGCGTCTACGTAGATACCGTCTGGTTTTACTTCCAGCCATTGCAACACCTCTTCAACTAAAACCGGCGTGTGCGACTCAGCTCTATTCACTGCTCACTCGCCGCTCGTTACTGCCAATCTGCTAAATTCCCAAATCTTCCAGCGCCTTGTAATCCTCGTCGGTGTACGGCGAATTCTTCAGCTCGTCAAGTACCCGGGTGTGATTCATCACTTCCAGGTAATCCAGGTTCCCAAAAACGTCGACGTCCTTTTTGGTTTGCGCTGCTTCGCGCAGCACCGCGGGCAAGAGCACTCTTCCCTGCGCATCGAGCTCCACCGTTTGACCGTAATAGCTGGTTCTCATAAGAAATTTCCGTTTGGCCCGGTTCTGCGAGGACACACCTGCAAGCTTGTCCTCAATACCCATCCAAACTTTCATCGGGTAAATGCGCGCCGATTCTCCGGTTGGGCTGGTGATGTAAAACTGATTGCCGTACTCCTTCAGCCCTTCCAAGAACAAGGCGGGAATCTTCAACCGGCCCTTCTCGTCGACCTTCGCCGGATAGTTTCCCCGCAGATTCATGTGCCCCGCTCGGATTCACGATGTGATAACCGTTTTTAGTCTTGACGGCCACACACCCACACACTAAAAGGAAGTCTTGGATGCGCAAAATGCCCCCAAAACACCTACAAATGGCCCAAAAAATTAGGTCTTTCTTATGTTGCCCCGGTGGTGCCCACAACGCTTTACCGTGCCCTACTTGATTCTACTACTACCCACTTCACTCCACATTGCTCCACATCATAAGCGCGATTCATGACATGTCAAGTGGAAACGTAAAAAGTTGTGAAAAAAATTGTGGAAACACCACTAGTGTTAGTTCGCAATTTTTGCTACAACCAGTTGTGGTATAGAGCGCGGGTAATTACCATACTTGGTAGGCTCTTTCTTGGGCTCTGAACATTCATGGTAGCTTAAGAAAACTTTAATTTTTCCGTTCAAAATTCCCGCCATTACGTTCCATTCATGAAACGTGCTGCTGATGAAAGTTTTGTGTGTACCCGTGTTCCATTCTTAAGGAGTGCGTGCTATTCTTTTTGTGCGATTACTATTTCGTTTTTTGATTCAAGGAGCTTTCCCATGGAATGGACCACACCGCAACACGAAGAGATTGACCTCAACTGCGAAATCAGCTCATACGCCAACGCTGAGCTGTAGTGCGATGACCGCTCCGAGGTCTGCTCGGATCCTGATCGAATGCGCGTAAAAGTCCTCGGCTCAGCAGCCGGGGGTGGTTTTCCCCAGTGGAATTGCGCTTGTTCCAATTGCCAACGGGTAAGAGCCGGGAAATTTCACGGCCACGCGCGCAGCCAGACCCAGCTGGCTTTTACCACCAACTCCAAAGTTTGGTTTCTTCTTAGCGCTTCTCCAGACCTGAGAACGCAACTCATTGCTGCGCCTGAATTGTGTCCGAATCGTGCCTCCAGCGCCTCGACTCGAATGGGCGTCCCCGCAGCCGTCGCGCCTGTGCCAGTCGAGTCCCCTATCGGTGGAGTTTTTTTACCAAGCGCCGACATAGATTCCGTAGCGGGACTTCTTCACTTGCGCGAATTCCAGTCCTTTTTTGTTTTCGCCACACCCTCGGTTCAGTCCGCGCTGCAAAAAGAAAATCGCGTCTTTCGTGTTCTTGATCGCGCCGACCCTCCGGTAAAGTGGGTGCGGCTATCCAGTAAAGGTCGTCTGGGCTGCCATCTCGAGGAAGAGTCGGGCTCCACGCCAGAGTTTCTGTGCACGACCGTTCCCATGGGCGGCTGTTATCCCGATTACGTGAGCGAAGAACTGCGGCGGACACTCGTCGCCGACGAAGCCACCTCGGCATTTGTGATTCATAAAGGAGACAAAAAAATATTTTATGCCCCCGCAATTCCGGCTGACACAAAAACGGCCAACGGGCATGCCGGTGCGTGGAGTTCCTGGATCGAAAATAGCGACGCGTCCTTTGTCGATGGCACTTTCTGGAGCGACGACGAATTGATTAAAACGGGACGCAGCAAGAAGACTGCTCGCCAGATCGGCCACGTACCGCTCTCCGGGCCCGGGGGGATGCTCGAGCAATACCCCAAGAACATCAAGGGACGCAAAATTCTGATCCACATCAACAACACCAATCCAATCCTCGACGAAGACAGCCCCCAGCATCGCGCCGTGCTGGATGCAGGATTTGAATTGGCCTACGATGGGATGGAGCTGGAAATATGAACGCCCCCGCTAACATCCCTGCTAGCCTCACCGCCAAAAAAAAGATGCTGCCGGAAAGCGAATTCATCGCCGGCTTCCACGCCATTGGCGAAGAGCGTTATCACCACCAGCACCCGTTTCATTTGTTGATGCATGAAGGCAAGCTGACGCGCGGGCAACTGCAAGCCTGGGCACTGAACCGCTACTACTATCAGAGTCATATACCGTTGAAAGATGCGGCCATCCTGGCGCGCAGTGACGATCCAGCGTTCCGTCTGGCGTGGCGCAAGCGCGTGATCGACCACGACGGCGACGGAAACAATCCCGGCGGCATCGAAAAATGGCTACGGCTAGTGGAGGCCACCGGATTGCCACGCCAGCAAGCGCTGCATGGCGACGGCATATTGCCAGCCACACGATTCGCGGTGCAAGCTTACGTAAATTTTGTAAACACTCATTCCCTGCTGGAAGCGGTGGCCTCGTCGCTAACCGAACTTTTCTCGCACAAGTTGATTACCTTGCGGGTTGACCGCCTGCGCCAGCATTATCCGTGGCTCACTGGCGGACTTGATTATTTCAATGCGCGCTTGACGCAGGCTCCCGAGGATGCGGAATTCGCGCTGGCTTGGGTTGTGAAGAACGCGCGAACGCCCGAGGAACAGCAAAAGGCCTACGCCGCGCTGCGCACCAAGTGCGACATTCTGTGGGCCCAGCTCGATGCCTTGTATTTTGCGTATGTGCAACCCGGCTGGCCCCCGCCGGGCGCTTTCAAGCCGAACGAAAAATAATTACACCGTGAAAAAACATTAATGACTCCCGATCTAAATAGCCGCCCGCGTTTGGCGCCAGGATGCCGCCTGAACGACGCGAAGCAGCAGCCGCGCGTCTTGCTGATGCCGGAAAAGGCGCTGCGATTGATGGGGCCGAGCCTGGAAATCGTCGAGCGTTGCGACGGACAACACACCGTGCGCCAGATAATCGCGGAATTGCAGAAAATTTACGACAAAGCCGAACCGCAAAAAGTAGAGAGCGACATCCTCGGATATTTGTCTTTGCTCAACGATCAGCGAGCATTGGATTTTGAGGCTAGGGAGGATTCCGCGGGCCGCGGTGCAGGCTAGCGGTAAAATTTTATCCGTCCGGCGCACTCTGTAGGCCGCGGAGACTTCAGTTTCCCTATTCAGCTCGGTCAACAATCGGCTTCAGCCGCTGATGCCGGGCTGGCGACGTCACGAAACGGCCGGCCAATCAGATATCATTTAAATAGAAAATGAATAGCCTCGTTTCTACGCCCCTCGCTTTAATCGCCGAGCTTACGCACCGGTGCCCTCTGCACTGCGTCTACTGTTCGAATCCCCTGGAGTTGAATGCCCGCTCGAATGAGCTTTCCACCGAAGCTTGGCGCACCGTTTTTGTTCAGGCCGCAGAACTTGGGGTATTACAGACAGACTTTACCGGCGGTGAGCCACTAGCCCGGCCGGATATTGTCGAGCTAGTGAGCGCGGCGCGCGCCGCCGGCCTGTACGTGAACCTCATTACCTCCGGATTGCCGCTCGACGAATCGCGCCTTGAGAAACTAGTCGCCGCGGGATTGGACCATTTCCAGCTCAGCTTTCAGGGCGCGCGCCCCGAAATCGCCAGCGAAATTTCCGGCACCACTACGCATGCGCAGAAATTGCGCGTGCTTGAGTGGCTTCGAGGCCACCGCGTAGCGGTAACACTGAATTTCGTAATCCATCGCCGCAACATGGATCAACTCCAGGAAATGCTGGCCATCGCGGAAGCGTCCTGCGCCACACGAGTTGAGTTTGCCAACGTGCAGTATTACGGATGGGCTTTTGCCAACCGCGAAAATTTGCTACCCACCCGCGAGCAACTGGATTCCTCGCTGGGAATATTGAAGCAGGCCCAGGAGCGGCTGCGCGGCAAGATGCGTATCGAGTACGTGGTTCCCGACTATTACGCGAAATTTCCGAAGGCCTGCATGGGCGGCTGGGGACGCAAACTCATGTTGGTCGTGCCGAGCGGCGACGTTTTGCCCTGCCATGCCGCCCGGGTGATCCCGGGGCTCACGTTTGAAAATGTCAAAGACCGGAGCCTGTGCGAAATCTGGGAATCCTCCGTCGCATTCCAAAAATTTCGGGGTGAAGAGTGGATGCAGGAGCCATGTCGCAGTTGCGACCGCCGGGAAGTCGATTTTGGCGGCTGCCGGTGCCAAGCCCTGTTGTTGGTGAATGACGCCGCGGCCACGGATCCGGTGTGCTCGCTGTCGCCCAATCGAAGTAAGGTAGATACTGTACTAGCCCGGGTGGCCGACATCTCCGCCACAGTGATAAGAGCGGACATAAGGCCTACATGGATCTACCGATCGAATCCTAGATAGATTATGGGAACGTGCCGAAGATGGGCACTTTGTGTGCGGAAAATGGTAAAAATAATTCCAGCGCATGCCGGTAGCACCGGATGGGAACTGCCAGAGAAAGTGTTAGCCCAGATTCTCCCACACCGCGTTTTGAAGCGGTTTTTTCTTGCGACGGCGCATCAGGCCAAACACTGCCAAGCCTAACCCCACAAATAGACCCGTTGCCGGTTCCGCCGCAGGCACGGCCACAGTATGCGACCCGGCCGCGAAGCTCCAGCCGGTGCCCTTTTCCAGATCCTTGTGTGCAAGACTGCTGTCCAGACTACAATTGCAGGGGTTGGTACCTCGATCCCAGCCATGTCCGCCAGGGACACCGAAGTCCGTGCCTCGCGTATCGCTGACAGCATTGCCTTGGTTGGTAGAAACGCTGTCCGCCAAAGTCGCGCCGCCAGCCATTACCGCGACGAGCATACCGAGCACTATTTTCAATCCAAATCGAATTTTCATCTGAATGGCCGCTTTCCCGGGAAATTTCGTTGGTACCGTGTGTTCTGACCGGGCAGGGTCAACTACTGGTCTGCACTTTTATGCCCGTTTTGGAATGGCGCAGAGTTGGCCAGGCGAGCCCAGCCGCTTTTAGGTATTGGATTTACACGTAATCAGTTATCATCTGGCCCAGCCGAACCCCATAGCAATGTCCGTCGGGGTTCAAAAGGGTGACTTGCCGACATGAATTTGCGTGCTAATGCACCCACCTTCGTCAAGAAATTGATATGGGAGATCAAGTATGGCTTCCGCAATTACGCCATGCCTGTGGCGCCTGGAGACGTAGTCTCTCAGTTATCACGGTTGCCCAATCACGCGCGTATCCTTGAACTCGGTTGTGGCGGAGGTTCTCTCTTGAAGGCTCTCCGTCAGACTGGCTGGCAAGGACATTACTGCGGGAGCGATATCTCTGAAGCCGCAATTCGTGGAGCGTCCAAAATTGAAAAGAACGGAAATTCCTCATGGGTCGTCTCCGACATTGAGTCCTTCGATTCTGATCTGAAGTGGGATGTCATCGCCCTGGTTGAATCCATTTATTACGTGAAAGTCGAAAAGGCAGGACAGATTTTAGCCCGCGCGGTGGGCATGCTAAATGCCGATGGGTATTTACTGCTGCGTGTTCACGACTTTGCGAAACACCACGAGTATATTGATGTGATCCGCGGCCTAGGTTCTCACGTTGAGCATAAAGGCGCTCTTTTAATTGTTCCGGCACAAGGTATATCCGCGGCGGTAGCCCACTAAATCGTCGAGGTTGGAGAAATTTGCGTGGCCTGCGAGCGGAGACGCAACACCACTCGAAACAAGAAAACCAGGCTACCGACCAGCACGAGCGCCCCGAAGACGGTCAGCGTGTTGGGCGCACCGATGTGTTTGGCTACCCCGCCAGCGATCAGCGATCCAATTGGTTGCACGCCCATGAACATGGTCGCGTAAACCGCCATAACCCGTCCTCGCAGTTCGTCCGGCACACGGCTTTGCACGATGGTGTTGGTGGCAGCCATTTGCACCGTGGCGGCGAAACCCACAACAAGTAAAACCGCGGCAGAGAACCAGAACACCTTGGATTGTGAAAAAAGCACCAGGCAAACTCCACAAGCCAGCGAAGTGCCCGCAATCCAGCGCGCCAGACCCTTGTAGCTGGTACGCCCAGCGAAATACAAAGCCCCCAGGACGGCTCCAATTCCGGCGGTGCTCATCAGCAACCCAAAACCCTTGGCGCCGCGATGCAGAACTTCGCTCGCGAAGATCGGCAAGAAAACCGAGTATTGCAGTCCCAGAAGACTTAAGAGACTAAGCAGCAACAAAGCCGACCGCACCGGCATGTCACTCATCGCAAACCGGAATCCCTGGATAAAATTCTGAAATGGTGAACCTTCCGGAGGCTTGACCACCGTCTTCGGTATACGCATGGCCAGCAGCGCCGCAAGCACCGCGAGGAAGCTGATGCCGTTCAGCAGGAAACACCATGCCGGTCCTTTCCACGCCAGCGCGAAGCCGGCCACGGCGGGACCCACCACCCGTGCGCCATTGAAGATGGAAGAGTTCAGCGCGATTGCGTTGGGCAGGTCTTCTTTAACGACCATCTGCACGAGGAAGGCTTGGCGGATGGGCACGTCAAAGGCGTTAACGATTCCGACCAGAAAAGCGATGAGAATCAACTCCCATACCGTTATAGCTTCGGCAAAAGTCAAAGCTGCGAGGGCGAACGCCAGCAACATTGATACTGCCTGAGTGGCGATGACTCCATAATGTCGGTTATAGCGATCGCCGACATAGCCGCCGATAGAGGCAAGAAATAGAATCGGCACCTGGTTGGCAAATCCGAAGACGCCCAACAGCGCCGCCGACCCGGTCATTTTGTAGACCAGCCACAACTGCGCAGTCGTCTGCATCCACGTGCCGATGAGTGAAATTAGCTGGCCGCCGATGAAGAGCTGAAAGTTGCGGTGCTGCATTGCGCGGAAGCGCGTAGACACTAGCGGAAATTTCCTCTCCAGTTCGATGCGTGAATCGTTGGCGCGGGCGCGTCACATAAACGAGTCACTAGTAGTGTAACGGAGGATTGTCCGCGGAGAAGCGCAACGCAAACCGGCGTGGTGAATTTATATTGAGAAATTATCCGATGCGTGGTTATGCAGCCTAATGCCGCAGCTTCCTTGCGCTAGTAGGGATTACTCGATGGCGGATCCGGCGCGCCGCCTACGTGAAGATGGCTTAGATCGCGCAGCATGGCGCGGTCCTCTGCGCTCATACCACGCGTAAAGTTCGGGTCGTTCAAATGCTGGTTGCGCGCAAACTCGGGCATGTTCTGGAGAACGCCCAGACGCTGCTCGATGGCTTTCTTTCGCTGCGGCGGCAAAGTGCGCCAATTCGGCAGCACTTCATATTTAATGTGATCGCGTTGTTGCTGCGTCATCTGCTGCCACACGCGTTCGCGGTCGCGCATGTCCTGCTGCTGTTGCGGAGACAATTGCCGAAAGCGTTGCTGATTCTGCAGCATCCGCTGCCGCTCTTCGGGGCTGAGCCTTTGCTGGTTATTTCTGTAGCTGTTGTAACCATTTTGCCCGCCTCTTGAATATTGCTCATCTCGTGAAGATTGACTGCTTGGCGGGCGATTGGGATCCACACGATTGGCTGGCGGCCGGTTGGGATCCACCGGTTGATGAACTGAGTTCCCGGAGCGAGCCGGCGGCCGGTCGTCGCGAGATACGGGCGCCGGATCGCGGTGCGAGCCGCCTGACTGGCTGGGCAAGCTGCTTGGCTGCTTCGGCGGTGTGCTTCGCTGAGGTGCAGCGGGAGGCGGGGTCGATTGTTGTGGTGGCCTATTGCTGGGATCCTGATGGGGCGCAGCCGCCGCTTGCTGTGGTGGCCTGTTGCTGGGATCCGGACGCTGCGCGAAACTCGAAGCCGCTAAGCTCGCGCTGAGACAAAGCACGAGCAGGCAGCCCTCGAATTTTGTCCGCAGCGCCATCCGCCTTACATGTCCTGTTCAGTGGGTTCATCAGCCGAAACGGGTTGTGGCAATTCCGTTAGGGGTTCAAAGTTAGCCAGCACATCGTAGTTTTCCAGCACCGGCAAATCCTGATCCTGCATAATCTGGCTTTCATCACCATTGGAACTTGCCAGATTCGTGCTATCCGCCGGACGGTGGCCCACCCACACAGTGGCCAGCAGCAACATCGAAGCGGCCACCAACACCCGAGGCGCTGCGCCCAGCCATGACCACCAGGGTTGCTTCACCGGCTCAGCGGCAATGCGCGCACGCACGCGAACATCAAATGCAGACGACGGCTCAATCTGCGGCAGTTCATCTAACAAACTGCTGACGGAGCGAAATTCGTTCACGCGCACGGTGCACGCCGGGCAGGTCGCAAGATGCTTCTCCATCTCGCGCTGTTCTTTTTCTTTCAAGCGGCCGTCGATATATCCGAGGAGCCGCGTTTCCATTCGAGTGCAACTCATGACTGCCTTCCTTCCATGGCCCTTAACTTTTTGCTCGCAACGCCACGAGCGGGGCTAGTTCAACTCGCAACGTTTCATACGCCCGAAACAGCAGCGATTTAAGTGCGCTTTCCGAGCACGACAAAATCTTCGAAATCTCGCCGTAATCCAGATCCTGATACTTGTGCAGCAACACCGCGGCACGCTGCTTTTCAGGAAGCTTGTCTATGGCGTGCCGGATCATGTCCCGCTGCGCCTCCTGTACCAGGTGTTCCTCGATGTTGGGATTTTTCTCCGCAACGTCGAGCGGACGCTCATCGCCTTCTTCCGAATCGACGGTTACCGGAGCGTCCAGAGAGACTTCCATGCGCTGATGACGCGTGTCCCGAACCGAATTCAGCGCCAGATTCGTGGCGATCCGGAACAACCAGGTGGTGAACTTCGCGCTCGGCACATAATCCGCCCGCGCCCGATACACCCGGATGAAAACCTCTTGTGCCAGATCCTCTGCCTGCTCCCGGTTCCGAACCATGCGGTAGAGGAAGTTAACCAGCGGCGTCCTATAGCGATGCAAGAGAAGCGCGAACGACTGTTCGTCGCCCGCCTTCACGTCCAGCATCAGTTGGACGTCGGTCCTGGCCATCGCCGACACACTGTATCAAACCCGTGTATTGTCAGAAAGTTGCAAATCGTGGATGTAAAACTGAGGGGTCGCTAGCTACTTTATACATGGAACAAACGCCGCATTATCAGCAAGCTGGCTACTCCAACGAACACCAGCAAGGCCATCCGCCAGTTGGGCTCGCGGTTCACTTCCGGCAGCAGGTCGGTAGCCGCCACGTACAACGTCACGCCCCCCGAAAGCGGCAAAGCGTATTTGAGCTGGCTTTCCAGGAGCGTCGTAAGTAGCACCCCTAACAACGTCGCTACACCTAGTAACCCGGAAGCCAGGATTGCGTTGCGCCTGCTTTGCCCGCTGGCCAGCACCACGCTGGCAACCGTAAAGCCTTCAGGAAGCTTATGTAGAAATATGGCCACGAAAATCACTACCCCCAGCCAATTCGATACTAGGAAGCCGGAGGCAATCGCCACGCCGTCAAAAAAGGTGTGGATCAGCAGCCCCAGCATCATGGTGGCACGCACATGGTGATGGCTGACAATTTCATGATGCGTCTCTTCTCCAAAATGAAGGTGCGGCGCGATAGTGTGTTCGAAGAGATGGATCAGGAAATAGCCGATGAGGATCACCAGGAACGCGCTATCGCCCGCAAGCCGAACCGACTCCGGGATCACGTCCAGGAACGCCACCGCCAGCATGTAGCCCGCGCCCAACGCCACAAAATATTGCAGGTTGCGGCGTTGCCACTTGCGGTAAACCACGAAGTAGCCGCCCAGCAAATTGCCGCCCGCAGCCACCAGCCCCAGAACGGCCGCAAGCCCCACACGCGAATTTTCGAGATTCAGAATTTGGATGGCCGACCCCTAGCATCAAATCTAATCGCGCGTCGCATCTGGTCTCCAGTGATCACTCTGGCGGCAAAAATTAAACCACTCCACCAAACCCACTCACGCGGAGGGTGCCCCACCCTAAGCTTTTTGCAGGGTGGGGTTCGTAACGTGGAAACATCAGGACCAATCCGCGCAGCGCAATCTCTCTTGGATTCATCGCGCCCGCCTGAAAAACTCACGTAAAGATCCCGCTCGCAAATCAAACGCTCAACCGCTGTGACGGAACAGAATCACATCGCCTTCCTGCACGATGTAGTCGCGCCCCTCGAGGCGAACTTGGGCTTTTTCGCGCGCGGCGGCGATGCTGCCCGCAGCGAGCAGATTGTTCCAGCGCACCACTTCGGCGCGAATAAAACCTTTTTCAATGTCGCTATGAATTTCGCCCGCTGCTTTCACCGCCGTCGCGCCCTTTCGAATCGTCCAGGCGCGCACTTCAGGCTCTCCCGCCGTGAAATAAGGAATCAAACCCATCAGCTCGTACGTGGCGTGGATCAAGCGATTCAAGCCCGGCTCTTTCAGGCCATACGATTCAAGCAACTCAGCGGCTTCTTTTTCTTCCATCTGCGCAAGCTCCGCTTCGAGCCGCCCGGAGATGGCGATCACCGCGGTGTTGGGCCGCCCTTGCAGCGAGCTCAATTTATGGCGCTCCACGGCAGTGGAAAGCTCCGCCGCTTCGTCATCCCCAAGATTCAACACATAAAGCATGGGACGCTGCGACAAAAATAAAAATCCCCCGATGGGCTTGCGCTCCTCGGCCGTCAGCTCCAGTTCGCGCAACGGCTTTTCGGATTCAAGATGCGCTTTGCACTTATCGAGGACCGCTTTCTCAGCCTCCAAAACGGGATCTTTCTTTTTCTTTAGATCTTTCTCGAGCCGCTCCAGCCGGCGGGTAATCTGGTCGTGATCGGCCAGGATTAATTCCAGCTCCAGGTTGGTCGCATCGCGCAACGGATCGATGCTCCCTGCCGCATGAGGCACCGACGGGTCGTCAAACACGCGAATCACGTGCGCGATGGTGTCCACTTCGCGCAGCGGCGCGAGCGCGTCACGGTTGCGGTCTTTCTGCATCCCGCCGACGTCCACATATTGCACCGTGGCATAGGTAATTTTCTTGGGATTATAGAGCTTCGCCAGCTCCACGAGCCGCGGCTCAGGAACCTTGGCGACGCCAACATGCGTCCCTTGAGCGCCAGGCTTGCCCTCGACACTAGCTTTGGTAAGGATGCGAAACAACGTGGTTTTTCCGACCTGCGGCAGACCGATAATTCCTGTTTGCATAAACGCGATATGTTAGCACAGCACTCGATGGCTCCATTGATAGGCGGATTCGCATCGAATCCTCTGGTCGTAATCGGATAGACGAAATTACTTCGCTGTGGTAACTCGTTTACTCGCCAGCTTCAGTTAAAATTCTCTGGCGCGGATACTCATGGCCACCACGACTCCCATGCTTCCCTTCGATTTACGCATCGCTAAGGCGGCGCTCGCCGCGAAAGACGAGCGTCTCGCTCGCCTCATCGAAGAAACCATCGAATTTCAGATCGAACTGGAATCGATGGATAGCCCTTACGAAGCCCTGATGGAATCCATCACCTATCAATCCATCTCCGGCAAAGCGGCCGCCACCATCTTCGCGCGCATCAAAGCGCTCGGAAGCAACGGCCGGGCCCCGACGCCGCAAGAAATGCTGAAACTCCGCCCACAAAAATTGCGCAAAGCGGGCCTCTCCGGCGCAAAAGTTCTGGCCATGAAAGACCTGGCGCAAAAAACCATCGACGGCGTTGTCCCCACCCTGGAAGAAGCGCAGAAAATGTCCGACGAAGAACTCGTCGAACGCCTCGTCTCCGTTCGCGGCATCGGCGCCTGGACGGTAGAAATGTTTTTAATTTTCCGCCTCGGTCGCCCGGACGTCTTGCCTATTCATGATTTGGGAGTGAAAAAGGGTTGGTCCGTCACCTACGGCAAAAAACGCATGCCCAAGCCAAAAGAATTGTTAGCCTTCGGGGAGCGCTGGCGCCCCTATCGCACCGTCGCCAGCTGGTACATGTGGCGCGCCTTCGAACGCGCCGGCTACAAAGCCACCAACAAAATCAGAAAGGCCCTGGCGCGAAAGAAGAAAGCCAAGTTGCAGACCGCGAAATTGCCTCGATCCAGGAAAGGCCGTTCCCGACCCCGGCGAAGCCGCTAAAAAAAGTCTGAAACATTTGGCTCGCTCAAACATCTCTTCTGAAGCGTCTATGAACCGGCGAAGCTTTCTCACAGGAAGCAGGCGTTCTTACATTCCGTGTTACCCCGCGTGGTACGCAATTGCCGAATCAGGCAGACGCGGCGAAAAGAAAGGAAAAAACTCTAATGGCCCAACACGCAAACGTCCCGCTCACCACCATTCATCGCATCCAGGCCGATGGCGTAACCGTTTTCTACCGCGAAGCAGGCCCCGCGGACGCACCCGTGGCGCTCCTGCTACACGGCTTCCCGACGTCCTCATTTCAGTACCGCGAATTAATCCCTCGCCTCGCTGACAACTACCGAGTGATCGCGCCTGACCTTCCCGGATTCGGTTTCACCGAAGTTCCCGCTGCGCGGAATTACAAATACACTTTTGACGCCCTGGCAAAAACCATTCTGGCCTTCACCGACGCGCTGCACCTGAATCGCTACGCACTCTACATATTCGACTATGGCGCCCCGACAGGCCTGCGTTTAGCGACGGCCCACCCGGAGCGCGTTACCGCGATCGTTTCGCAAAATGGAAACGCCTATGAAGAAGGACTGGGCGTCGCCTGGGCTCCCATTCAGCGCTATTGGCGAGAGCCATCTTCGCAGAATCGCGAAATCCTCCGCGGCGCCTTGAGCCCCGAGGGCCTTCGCTCCCAATACACCGACGGCGTCCCGCACCCGGATAAAATTGCGCCGGAAGGTTACACGCTCGACGCCGCCATGATTCAGCGTCCCGGCAACATGGACATTCAATTGGATCTGTTTCTCGACTACGCCAACAACGTGAAACTATACCCCGTCTTCCAGGAATATTTTCGCAAGTCCAAGCCGCCGTTGCTGGCCATTTGGGGCAAGAATGATGCGTTCTTCATCCCGCCGGGTGCGCAGGCCTTCCGGCGTGACAACTCAAACGCCACCGTCCAACTTCTGGACACCGGCCACTTCGCGTTAGAAACCCATGTGGAAGAAATCGCACAAGCTATGAGGGAATTTCTGGCCAAAAACGTCGAGACGTCATCCAAAGCGCACGCTTCATAATAAGCTAAATCGAAGCGGCTTCGCGCACCAACAAAAACATCGCAGCAATCCCTGCTAACAGCACCACGCTCTCGAGCGAAACGGAAATACTGTGCAACCGCGTAAACTCCGCCAGCAGCGGACTATCCGCCGCAGTAGCCTGAATCGAACCCATCTGCCCGCGCAACGCCGCCATCTTCGCGCTCACCGTGAACTGCGAAACCAGCGTAGCCGCTATCATCACCAGCACGCATAAGGCAGCGGGGGCCGCGACACTAGCGAATGCACGCGTGCGCGCCAGCCGCGCCAACAGAAAAATCACTCCGCAAACAATCCCGCCTACGTGCATGCGCGTAAGCGCGAATCCCACCATCACCCCGGCCTGATCACGCGTCGCGAGCACGTGGAATGCCCCCGGCGCCACCACAAAACTCAAAAATACATCACTGCCGAGCCACAGCCCCAAACTCAGAAACTCCAGCGTGCGCAGAAATGTTGTCATGAACTAGTTATAGCACTCGAGGTTATACAGCTGAGGGTATTGGTGCACATGAGGTTCTTGCCGAAACTAGTCAGATTTTCTCAGGACTTCGCAGAGTGCGGGTGCGCGGAGATATTTCAATTTCACCCGTGAGGTTGTCGGGAGATTAGTGTACGGATAGCTGTACATCCCGCGAAAATTTCTTTTTAAACACACCTGTACTCTTCCCTACACCAACTCCGCGCCACAATAATGAGACACTTACAGGTAAGGATGGTGGGCGATAAAGGACTCGAACCTTTGACCTCTCCCGTGTGAGGGGAGCGCTCTAACCAACTGAGCTAATCGCCCGTTCGTGGTTTAGTTGTAGCAGGAAGGGCCCGGGTTTTCAACCAATGCCGACCACCACCTCTCAAGTCGTCGCCCAACTGCAGCGCAGCATCGCGCGCGCGATCTACGGTAAAGAAGAAGCCATCCAACTTTCTTTGATTACCCTGCTGGCCCGCGGCCACTTGCTGATCGAAGACGTGCCCGGAGTGGGCAAGACCACACTGGCGCAAGCGCTGGCCAAATCCTTTCACTGCACCTTCCAACGCATTCAATTTACTTCCGATTTGCTACCCAGCGATGTGCTGGGCGTAAGCGTGTACAACCCCGAGTCGCGCGAATTTGAATTTCGCTCCGGGCCAATTTTCGCCAACGTGGTATTGGCCGACGAAATCAACCGCACCACGCCGCGCACGCAATCGGCGCTGCTGGAAGCCATGAACGAAGCGCAGGTGAGTATCGACGGAAAAACCATGTCGCTGCCGCAGCCGTTCCTGGTGATCGCCACGCAGAACCCCGTCGAACATCACGGCACCTACCCGCTGCCCGAATCGCAGCTCGATCGATTTTTGATGCGCATCAAAATGGGCTACCCGTCGCCGGAAACGGAAAGAGAAATTCTTCGCAAACGAGTGGGCGTGCGCGGCGAAAATCCACTGGATGCTTTGGAACCGGTCGCGGACGTCAGTGAAGTACTTACCATGCAGGACGAAGTTGCCCACATAAAAGTGGATTCCAGTCTGCACGACTACGCGCTGGAGATCGTGAACCGCACCAGAAACTCCGACTTATTGGCCTTGGGCGTGAGTCCCCGAGGCACGCTGATGCTGCAACGCGCCGCGCAAGCGCGTGCTTTTCTCGATGGCCGCGATTATTGCTTGCCGGATGACTTCAAAAAACTTGCTGTACCGGTATTTTCGCACCGCGTAGTGGCCAGTTCGCGGCACGCTTCGCTGCAGAAAAAATCGGAAACCACCGAATCAGTCCTGCGCGACATCGTGGAGTCCGTTCCCGTACCGCTGTGAACCTTTTAATCGTTGCCGGATCTTCTCGCACCACAACGGCGTATTTGTTTTCCACGTCTCCGTCACCGCTGTCTTTCGATTTTAATTATTTCGCGGAACGATACTTGCTATGACCTTTAGTCACTCATTCATCGCGCATCTCCGGGCACGCTCCGACCGCTCGCCGGTACGCACTTTTCTTTTAGCTCTTGCGGCGTTGGCAGTGGCCCTCCTCCTCGCGCTGTATTCCGGCGCGGCCGCGGAGCTGGGTCAGTTGCTGCTGGCCAGCACTTCTGCAGTCGCGGCGCTCGCCGTCGCTACCTGGGTGGCCGTGACCTTGGTGCCCGCCATGGCCCAACGCACCCCGCTGCGTTGGATCGGCTACAAAATGGAATATCGCGTATCGCGCGCGGGCTGGATTTACTTTGGCGGCATTATTCTGGTGGGCCTGGCGGCGCTAAACACCGGCAACAATTTGTTGTTCCTCGTGCTCGCCTGCCTCATCGCCATCATCTTGATGTCCGGCATTCTTTCCTCGATAACCTTGTCAGGCGTGGAGATGCGCCTCGAGCTGCCGGAACATATTTTTGCCGGCCAGCCGGTGCGTGCCAACATCCAATTACAAAACGACAAGCACACCCTGCCGAGTTTTTCTTTGCGAGTGGAGGCCATCAAACTCAAAGACGCTCCGCCATCCGCCATGCTGGAAACTCCCGTGTATTTTCCATACTTGCCAAAACGCGATCGCGTGCAGCAAACGGTTCCGATGACCTTTATGCGCCGTGGAGTGCATCGGCAGGATGCTTTTCGCATTGTTACCCGCTTCCCTTTTGGCTTCTTGCAGAAATCGCGGCGGCTGGATTTGAAAACCGAAGCAGTGGTGTATCCTTCCGTCGCTCCCACCGACGAATTAGTCGAAATTCTGCCGGGATTGCATGGCGCGCTAGAGAGTTTGTCGAAGGGGCGCGGGCAGGATCTGTATGCGCTGCGCGGCTACGTGGCCAACGATAGCGTCCGCCATGTGCACTGGAAAGCCTCGGCGCGCTCGGGTTCTCTCATGGTGCGCGAATTTACGCGCGAAGACGACTGTCGCGTGCTGTTGGTTCTCGATCCGCACATCAGCGCGGTGCTCAAACCGGGAAGCGATCCCAAGGAGCACACTGCCAGCGAACGATTTGAACGGGCTATCACGCTATGCGCGGCACTCAGTTGGCATTTTTACGAGCGCAACGCGCATCTGCAATTTCGCAGCGCCGGAGTGGAAACACGCCTGGCTCCCGCGGAAGAGATTGTGTTTTTGATCTTGCGATATTTGGCGCTGGCCAGCCCGCTGCCGCCCGATCCGAAGCATACGTTGATCACCGATCTGGCATCCTCGCCCGAATTGTTCAAGGTGATCGTTACCAGCCAGCCGCGTGGGTCCATTCCCGCCAACGTGTGGTATTCGTCTTATGTAATTTTTCTCGATGACGTATTGAAGTAGGTTCGTTTTTTCGCGCGCTCTCCTTTAGTGTGCGAAAATGGCGCGCTGATGACTGCGCCTTTCTTTCTGACAGCTTCCGAACTGAAACAATTCCGCGCAGAATTGCTTGACTGGTTTGCGACATACCAGCGGAATTTGCCTTGGCGTCGCGACTCCGATCCTTACCGCATCTGGATTTCGGAAATTATGCTGCAGCAGACCCGCGTTGTCGCGGTGATTCCTTATTTTGAGAAATTCTGCGCGCGTTTCCCGGATGTGCGTGCGCTGGCGGAAGCCGAAGAGGCCGAAGTGCTTCGCATATGGTCGGGCCTCGGCTACTACAGCCGCGCTCGGAACTTGCAGGTCGCTGCGCAGCAGATTGTCCGCGACCATGGCGGAACGTTCCCTGTGACAGAACACGATATTCGCGCGCTGCGCGGGATTGGTCAGTACACCACCAACGCTATTCTGAGCATCGCCTTTGGAAAAAAACATGCCGTAGTGGAAGGCAACGTTGCCCGCGTGGTGGCGCGACTGGAAGCCGTTCGCGGAGACTTACGCGAGGGCTCACGGTGGGAATCATTGCAGCGCACCGCTGACCATCTATTGGCGCCGGACGCTCCAGGAAATTGGAATCAAGCGATGATGGAACTTGGCGCCACGATCTGCACGCCACGCTCGCCGCAATGCTTGCTATGCCCGGTGGCGAAATTCTGTCGCGCACGCAAATTGGGAATTCAGGATTTAATTCCTGAGAAACGCAAGAAGCGCGCCACCGTGGGCGTGCAGCTCGCGGCCGCGGTGTTAGTCGATGACCGAGGCAGGTGTATATTGTTACCTCCTCCAAAAGTAAGTGAAGAAAAAGCGCTGGCGGACGATATTCCCACGCTGGTCTCGAAGATGTGGCATTTCCCTACCGTCGCCGTCAGCGAAGGCTCAGAGAGCGACTTGCGGCGATATTTGAAAAATGCAGTGGGCGCAACGGGGCTGCCGTCGCGATTCGTAACGCTTCGCAAGATTCGCCACGCGGTAACTTACCGCGCCATCAGCTTGCTTCCGTTCCTCGTGAAATTCAAAAAATTGCCACGCGTCAAGGGCGCAAGAATAATTTTGTTGAAGGATTTTTCCGCTGTGCCGGTTTCCAATTTAACCCGCAAGGTAGCTCGCGCAGCGCTTGAGGCTGCCGAATTCTCATGATCGATTCCGTCACCGGGTTCACAGAAGAAACCCACCGGTTATACAAACTGAGCTTTGCTCTTATCCAATCCATCCTTCTAACTTAACGTAGTGGATTGTCGCCGACATTTTTCTCTCGCGCTTCCAGATATCGCTCGATATATTTTCCCAGCACATCGGCCTCAAGATTCACGGCATCGCCGGCAACACGGTCGCGCAAATTGGTGTGGTGATACGTATAAGGGATAACCGCAATCTCCACGACTCGCCCGTCCCAACTCGCCACTGTCAGGCTTATACCATCCACAGTGATCGAACCCTTCGGCACGATGTATCGCGCAAAGTCCGGCGGCACTTCCACCGCAAATCTCCAACTCTCGCCACCTCCCTCGGGACGTAACTCACTCACCCGTCCAATGCCGTCAACATGCCCCAGTACAAAATGGCCGCCAAACTCTTGACCGACTGTCAGCGGCTGCTCCAGATTTACGTGCATGCCTCTTTTCCATTTGGGAGCAGCGGCGCCAAAAGAAGTTTTGCTCACCGTCTCGGCAGAGAGATCGGCAGAAAATCTTTCCCCATGCAACACCGTGATCGTAAGGCAACAGCCGTTGACTGCGATGCTTTTCGACACGGCCAGCGAGCCTGTCAACGTGGGGGCATGAATCGCCACGCGGCCACCCATGTTGGTCAACTCCAGCGAATGCAGCAGCCCAACATGTTCAATAATTCCCGTAAACATCGTGCAGCATCCCTTCAACGGCAAAGTCTGGCCCGAATTGGTGAATATTCAAAGAGCGCAGCGGCGTATGTTTCAAATTTTTTGCCGTAGCGAACGGCACACGTATTTCGCCGGCGAATTTCGGCGCGTAAAACAAAAACACTTTATCCACGATATCCGAAGCAAGCGCCGTGCCATTCAAAGCAGTCCCCGCTTCCAGCAGCACGCTCAAAATGTCACGCTTGCCCAATTCTTTCATCACCATATTCAAATCCATCCGTCCCGCGCGCTTTTTCATGGTGACAATTTCAACGCCAGCCTTCTGCAAATTTCGTGTCCGCACGGATCGCAACGATTCGCTAGTAAACACCAGCAGATCATCATCGGCAGTTTTGACGATGCGCGCTCGGGGCGACAACCGCAATTTTGAATCCAGAATCACGCGCAACAATTTGCGGCGGCGCGGCAGCCCGCTGCGGTCCGTAAGCAGCGGATCATCCGCCAATATTGTGCCGATGCCGGTGAGCAGCGCATCTGAAGCATGCCGCATGCGGTGCACTTCCGCACGGGATTGTTCCGAAGTTATCCACGTGCTGCTTTTTCTTTTGCCCGCTTGCGGTAAGGCCAGTTGGCCATCCAAAGTCATAGCCGATTTCAGGGTGACGAACGGCCGCTTCTTGCGAATCCATTTTGCAAACGGTTCATTCAACCGTCGCGCTCCTTCTTCCAGCACTCCGGTGAACACTTCAACGCCTGCGGCTCGCAATCGATCAAAGCCGCCGCCGGCGGTAACGGGATTCGGATCGTCGATCGAAGCTACCACTCGTTGAACTCCTGCCTTGACGATTGCTTCGGTGCAAGGTCCGGTGCGCCCGGTGTGATTGCACGGTTCAAGATTTACATACAGCGTCGCGCCCCGCGCTTTTTCTCCCGCGGATTTAATGGCCACAACTTCCGCGTGATCGCGCCAATCGTACTGATGAAATCCTTCGCCAACAATCTGCCCTTCGCGCACGAGCACGCATCCCACTAACGGATTGGGACTCGCCAGCCCGGTTGCTTTACGCGCCAAGTTCATGGCGCGCTGCATATAGCCGATGGCGTTGGCGTCCACAGTTAATTGAAGAGGGAGTCTGCGTAGGTTTGCGCGTCGAACGGCACCATGTCGTTAATTTGTTCTCCGGTGCCCACGAAGCGAATCGGCAACCGCAGTTCTCGCGCGATGGCCACTACAATTCCGCCTTTGGCGGTGCCGTCCAGCTTGGTCAGAATAATTCCGGTCACGCCCACCCTGGTGGTGAACTGGCGTGCCTGCACCAAACCGTTCTGCCCGGTAGTCGCGTCCATTACCAACAGCACATCGTGGGGCGCGCCAGGAATTACTTTCGCGGCGGTGCGTTTCATTTTTTCGAGTTCAATCATCAGGTTCGATTTGGTATGCAAACGTCCGGCGGTATCTACAATCACGGCATCCGCTCCGCGGGCCTTCGCTGCAGCCATCGCGTCGTATACCACCGCGGCGGGGTCCGAGCCAAATTTTTGCTTGATCACTTCAATGCCGTTGCGCTGCGCCCAGATTTCCAGTTGCTCAATGGCCGCGGCGCGAAAAGTGTCCGCGGCGCACAACACCACGCTCTTTCCTTCCTGCTTAAGGCGATTGGCCAACTTCCCGATACTGGTGGTCTTGCCCGCGCCGTTTACGCCCACCACAAAAATCACTCGTGGTCCGTGGCCATTTAACGAAGCGCGTTCCTGAAAGACATTTACGCTTCGCGACTCCATCAGAATGCGCACGATGTGTGCTTTAATTTCACGCTTCAACTCTTCCGCGTTGGACAGTGCGTTGCGATCCATTTTTTCGCGGAGCGCCTCCAGAATCTCTCGTGTGGGAGTTACGCCCAGATCCGCCGACAATAAAGCGGTCTCCAGTTCCTTGAGCAGCGCAGGGCTGATGCGCCGCTCACCCTGTAAAATGGTGTCGACAGTTTCCGACAGCACGCTCTTGGTCTTACTGACCGAGGTTTTGAGCTTGTCGAGAAGAGTTGGTTCGGGCGGCCCGAAGAGTGAAATCATACGATTGAGCGCCACATTTGTGGCACGTGAAGAAATTGTAGCAGAAGCGCGCATTTGCTGAATCGAAGCGCGGGCCAGCAGGGCAAGCGGAGTCGAGCGAGCGATTTTTTAGCGCGGGCAGCGATCGCGGTTGTGAGTGAAAAATTACGGCAACGATCTGAGGGAAGAATTGAAAATAAGAGAAGAACAAAGAAGCGAAAAAACTGAAACAAGACTGAAAGAAAAAATCAGACTTGCACTTCGACGGCGCTCAATCGCAATTTTCCTGTACCGATCGTTGATTCCAGGGCGTTCACAACTTCGGGGTCAAATTTCGTGCCCTTCAATGCCTTAATGCGCTCCAAGGCATAATCGATATCCATGGCCGACTGGTACGGACGATTGGTGGTCATGGCGTCCAGCGTATCGGCCACGCCGATAATTCGGGCCATCATCGGAATTTGCGGGCCTTGCAACCCGTACGGATAGCCGCGCCCGTCCATGTGCTCGTGGTGCAGCTCAATGCCCGGCAGCATGTCTTTCAGTTGCGAAACGGGACGCATGATGTTGGCGCCCTTGATGGTGTGCTGCTTCATCAGCTCAAATTCTTCGGCGGTCAGTGCGCCGGGCTTCTTGAGGACGCGATCTTCCACGCCAATTTTTCCTACGTCATGTAGAAGCGCGGAAATGCGCAGGGTGTCCAGTGCTTCGGGTGACAGTCCCAGTTCCTGGCCCACCAGCGTTGAATATTTTGCTACGCGACCGGAGTGACCGCGGGTGTAAGGATCCTTTTCGTCGATGGCCGCGGCGAGCATGCGGATGGAGCCGATGAACAGCTCGCGATTTTCTTCCGCAGCTTCCTTGAGGCGCTCGATGTACTCCTCGATGTCGCCTGCCATCTTGTTGAAATTTTCGGCCAGTTCGCTGATTTCCGTGGCGCCGCGCACCGGCGACCGCTGGTGAAATTCACCACGGCTGATAGCGCGAGTGGAATCGGCCAGGCCGCGAATCGGGCCGCTGATTCCCACCGCAAAGAAGTAACCCAGGCCGATGGCTGCCAACACCACGAAACTTACGAATGCCAGCGCCTGACGATTTAAGTCATCCATGCCGGCATCGGAACGTGCCTCGTTCAAGCTGCGCTCGGCAATCACCGCCCAGTTGACTTCAGGAAATGTGCTGTAGGTCCCGATCATTTCCACGGCGTGATTTTTTTCTTTTTCGGTGAAGCGCACGGTTTCAGTGTTGCGTAGTTCCTGCGGCAGGGCGGTCACCTGGGTAACCAGCGAATTGCCACTGGCATCCGCGCCGGGGACGAAGTTCTTGGTATCCGGATGGGCAACGATATGGCCGTAGTGATCCACCACAAACACGGTGCGGCCGCGAACACTGGCTTCCTGCAAGCGGTGCAGGATGGTGTCCAGAGAAACTACAGCGGCAAGCATGCCGGTAAACTGATCGCCCGAATCGCGCAGTGGCACGGCAATCACGAAGGCCGGGCGGTTGTTGGGAGCCAACGCCAGCGGATCGCTGCGAAACTTCACTACGTTGAGTTGTTGTGACTGCATGCAAGTTACAAAGGCGCGTTGCAGAGCTTTGGCTACAAAGGGATCCTGCTCCGCGCGGAAATTTCCTTGTGACGCGCTGGTGCCTTTGCCCGAGCGGCCCACGGCGGTGAGATAAATAAAGGTAGTGCGGTTGCTGTCGACGAAATTCTCCAGCAGGCGAGTTACTTTTGGCTCCGAGACGGGGTCTTCCACATTGTCGATCAGTCCAGTCAGCGTGAGAATTTGGCGTTCGCTCATAAGCTGCTGGGTGAGATTGGATTCGAAGAATTGGATTTCCTGGGAGAGCGAGCGGGTCAGATCGGCCTGGTCCACTCTTTCGTTGTCCGTCAATTTTCCCTGACTGAGGTGCAGTACCTGGCGGTGATACAAACCAAGGGGGACAACGCTGACCAACAGCATGGCGCCCAGCACCAACCAGAGAATACGGATGCGCCCGACGCGCACACGATTCCAGACGGATTGAAGGTTGAAGCTCATAACCAGACTCTATTTTAGGGGAACTGTGAAGCGGGAAGTGGCTGACAACAGCAGCGCGTAGCGCATGTGCAACTGGAACGGAGGTACTACTCGCTGACGGAGCGGTAGCGAGCGGGTCATTTTGCTGATGTAGCGTCATGTGTCCCATGTCGAACCGGGTACAGCAACGTGACTCTCGGTAAGCCCAGCGAAACGTGAAATTCTTAAAAGGGCGATTGCGCGATACCCCCCACCCCGGGTGTTTTCTGGCAAAACAGTCCACAAAGGTGATTATGCACTTGACACAGACGGGCATTTATCATAGACTTTCTTCATGGGAATCAGCTTTGACTACCGATTGGTCCTAATCGCAGCCATCGGCCTTGTGTGCTTGGTCATTCTGATTCTTGTTCTCTTTCTACGAAAGCGGAAACCATGAAGCTCATAGACGTTACGAAGCAGTTTAACACCGAAGACAAGTGCCTCGCATACATCGAAAAGATGCGCTGGCCCAATGGCATCGCTTGCGTTCACTGTGGTGTGCTGAATGTCTCGACGATCACGCGCAAAAAGGCTGGCGATAACAAGCGTGCTCGCATCTACCAGTGCCTAGAAAAAGAGTGTGGCAAGCAATTCAGCGCCACCAGCGGCACGATCTTCAACGATACGCACCTGGGGCTCGATAAATGGTTCATGGCCATTGCGATGATCTGTGAGGCCAAAAAGGGCATGTCCGCGAAGCAACTGGAAAGACACCTTGGCGTGAACTACCGCACAGCGTGGCACATGGCGCACAGAATCCGCGAAGCAATGCAAGACGGCGGCGATTTGCTGACAGGCGTGGTGGAAACTGATACCACTTGGATGACTCCCCGCAAGCCGCGCAAAGGCCGTCCGCAACCTAAGAATCCGAATCGTTCCGCTGTACTGGGAATGATTGAGCGCGGCGGCAAGTTGCGCCTAGTTCCGGTAGCAGACGAAAAGTTTGTGATACTCGCGCCCGTTATGCGCGACAACATCCACAAGGATGCTTTGCTGCAAACCGATAAAGCCGTGGTTTTCGAGAAGGTCGGCCACTATTTGGACTTTCGCGGCCATCGCATGATTAATCACATAATTTCTTATGGCGAGGGATTGAACCACACCAACACGATTGAGAATGCTTTCTCATTGCTCAAGCGTGGCGTGTACGGAACATTCCACAAGGTTTCGGTAAAGCACCTTGGCCGCTACTGCAATGAGTTTTCCTATCGGTTCAATCGTCGCGGAATACAATTGCAGATGTTCGATGGAACGCTAAAGAATCTAGTGCGGGGGAAAGCATTGCCGTACAAGAAATTAACGGCGAAAATTAGCGAGTAACCGCGTGTTTCGTACTCTCGGCGGGGCGCGGAGTGACAGTGATATCCTGATCAAAACTGAGTTGCTTGGGCCTACAACGCTCTCGACGCCAATCTCTTACTAGTTTGTAAGCATATCCGCATGTCACGATCAAAACGCCGACTACAGCATAAAGAGACAGCAACAAAAAGAATTGATTCATTCGCCCCCCCATCTATCCAAAAACAGTCCACCTATCTGAAAAATCGCGGTCAACATGAAAACACCTAGGACTGCTTTTATCGTGTCGCGGGAGTTAAGCTTCAAGGTTCCGTCCAACGCTTTAAACCAAATGTCTAAAGGACCGAATATGAAAATGAGAACTGCCGCGTCACGACAGAACTCGCTCATCAAACTGTAGTTGCCTCTTTGTTCAGCCATTCAGTTAGAAGTACATTACGTGGCTGACGTTGTACTCCAGGGGACTGGGGATTGTAAAGGACTTCTAGGAATAGACGCTCTCCAAATACGCTTATTAGTAAGCCCCTTCGTATAGGATGTGTCAACGGAACTTTGGTAACGGGCCTGTTAACGGTAACGGTACTACGAACTGAGGATAGGTCTTTTAGATCCGTGCTTCCCCGAGGTCTTTATCTTTTTACGCGGCTCGGGTTTCGCTTTAAGAAGCTTTCCGAGCAGAGAATCGAATTTTTCTTTTCCGACCTTCATCACAACCAAATGGTAACATATTGGCGGGTCCGGAAGGATTCGGACCTTCGGGACGCTTGCACGTCCACCGAGGTATAAAGTCGGCGCAATAGACCGCTCTGCCACGGACCCACCGTAAGCATTCGGGAAAAATCCCCGATTGACTAATGGTGGGCCACGACACAAAATACACGCGAAGCTACCCTTTGTACTGAGCAAGTGCACTGGGAGACGCTTTCTGAGGCTCGGGCCGTTAGCGCGGCTGCGAGCCTCACTTCTTTACAAAATCATTCTTCCTCGTCCTCGGTGTCTTCTTGCTGCGCTTCGGGATGCTCCGTAGCGTATTTTTGAAGCATGTCGATTAAAGAAAAGAAAAAATTTCGATCTTCGGCAGGCATCGTAAATGGATTTGCGCTGATCGTAATTGTGAGCTGACCGCCACTCATCAACTGGACTTCATGGGAACTAACTCCCTGGGTATCCGGTTGCGGTGACCCATCATCTCCATTCTGGTTGCGCGGTTTGGGGCGGCGCGGCTTTTTCGCGGCTTCACGCAACTGAGTTAGTAAATAGGGAGATAAAGGCATATCGGCAAATTTGGCAGCCTTGAGAAAAAACGCGATGGCCTTTTGTTTGGTATCCCCTTGTACGGCATACACAGCACCAAACGCATCTTCCAGCATCCTCATCGTGGATTTGGTGATGTCACCCTTTTCCAGAACAAGCAGGTACTGATCTTTGATCATGTCCCTTAGCTTTGCAGAGCGCTTCTCAGGGTGCTGTGCAAGAAGCACAAGATCAGGTGTTGATTCGTCGTTCGCGTTCACCAAACCAAAGTACCGATAGGCGCTCATGATGAGGCCCTGATTGATGCCGGACTGCCCCTTCCACAATGAACGGTCTAGCTTCGGTGGCACTCCCTGAGAGAGCGCGTCCAGTGAATTGAGAAACGTCCTGAAAGCCAAATAGGGCGGAATGCGCTTCGATGTAGGTTGGGATGCCGTAGCCATTGTAATTATCTCCTGTTTACCGCACGCCAATGTGATGCTTATAGGCTAGCGCATGGTTGCCGCATTGTACAGATATTCTTTTGAATTTGGTTAAGAATTCTGTAGCATGGCCGCGATGGAGGCCATGCTTATGAAAACAGGAGACTTGGTATTAGCCGAGACGTTTTCGGAAGGGCGTGTAAAGAGACGAATAGTTGAAGTGGAAGGAGATACCATTTACATCTGTACTCAAAAAGAATGGCTCTCAGCCCAGAAAGAGAACCGAGAGCCGGTCTGTGTTGGCTTTAATAAGCGATATATTGCCCCTGTCACGGCAATGCGATCTTAGCACGCATCTGTGTCAAATACATATTCACCCCACAAAGTATTGAAAACAAAGGGCGAGCGCTGCAGAAATGTGCAAAGAGTTCACATCTTCTTGAAAATAGGTGAGATGCGTCGGGTAGGAGCCACCAAGACGATTGCGCGGCCAACAGCCACAGGTTTCTGTGGCGAGAGGTTCATTACACATATTACTACATTGATATATAAATAACTATGAAAAATTTGGGAAAACGGGTCGGGACTCGTGTTAGGGGCTCGTGCTACAGGTTCGGGCAATTACTCGCGCTTCTGCGGCCGGCCCATGATTTCTTCCATGGCTTCTCGCGGGGATTTGCCATGGTGGAGAATGGCGTTTACCTGGGCGGTGATGGGGAGTTCGATTTGGTGCTCGCTGGCGAGTGCTAACAGGGCACCTGCGGTGCCGACACCTTCAGCGACCATGCGCGTGCTGGCGACGATCTCCACCAGAGCGCGGCCTTTGCCGAGTTCAATACCTAGTTGGCGATTGCGGCTCAATGAGCCGGTGCAAGTCAGCACGAGATCGCCCAGGCCTGCAAGCCCACTTAGAGTTTCCGCGCGCGCGCCAAGGGCCAAGGCGAGGCGCGCCATTTCCGCCAGACCCCGGGTGATCAGTGCGGCGATAGCATTGGTACCCAATCCCAGACCTTGGCAAGCTCCCGCGGCGATGGCCATGACGTTTTTCATCGCGCCGGCGAGCTCGACGCCGACCACATCGTCGTTGGTGTACAGGCGGAAGGAGGGGCCGGCAAATTCGGCCTGAATGTAACTTGCGACCGTTTTGCCGCCAGGGCTGTTCCCCACAACCTCCAGGCATTGCGAGGCCACGACCACAGCGGTAGGGTCTCCCCGGGCGGCTTCCAGGGCGAACGATGGGCCGGAAAGCACCGCGACATTGGGCGGCGGCGAAAACTTGTCCGCAGATACCTGAGACAGTACTTCAGTGATGCGCAAGTGTGTGGAGGGCTCAAGGCCCTTGGTGGCGCTCACGAAGAGGCGCGAAGTTTTCTCGATAAATGGCAAGGCTCGGGAATACACAGCCCGCGCATAAGCGGACGGCATGGCTCCCACAATGATGTTGGCATTGGCTAATGCATGAGCGAGGTCGGTGGTGATGGCGACGCCCGCGGGAATCGGGCATCCCGGAAGGTACAGCTCGTTTACGCGGCTGATGGTAACTGCGTAGGCCAACGCCGGGTCGCGCATCCACAAGGAAATCTCGTGGGACCTGTGGCTGCGGGACAGAACGATGGATAACGCCGTGCCCCAGCTTCCACCGCCAACGATGGCGATTTTAGTCATTTCGTTTTGTCGTTCTTGCCGGCAGAAAATTTCGGCTCGACACCTTCGACAAGGCGCTGGATGTTGGCGTCGTGCTTGTAAATGATCAGCAAGGTCGCGGCCATGGTTCCGAAAATGATAACGGTCGGCGGCGCGTGATGCGGGGCCCAGAGAAAATAAATGAGCAGCGGCATCGCGGCTGCCGCGGCGATTGAACCTAGCGAAACATATTTCCACCAGGCGGTCACTAGCGCAAACAGGGCCAGCGCCGCCACCGCCGCAGGAGCACAAAGCGCCAGAAAAACGCCTAGGGCGGTGGCCACACCTTTGCCGCCTTTGAAATTGAGCCAGATAGGAAAGCAGTGGCCGAGCAATACAGCGACGCCGGCAATCATCATCCAAGTCGCGCTGTCATGGGAATATCGCGCGGCCAGCCAAACCGCGGCATAACCTTTCGCGGTATCCAGAAACAAAGTCAAAATACCGGCGGCCGGACCGGCGACGCGGGTCACGTTGGCTGCGCCGATATTTCCGCTGCCGGAGGCGCGAATGTCTTTGCCGCCAAAAATTCGGGTAATCAGAATTCCAAACGGGATGGAGCCCAACAGATAAGCGGTGACTACCAGTCCGAGAAGTGTGATGGATATCCCAAACATAATTTTAATTTCCCGCAGCCACCAACGGGAACGATTGAAGTTTGGAGTATAGCGGGCCGGTGGGCAATGTTTTGCTTTCTATGAGATGAAATTCTGTGGCGGTCATCGATCCAAAATCATACTGCCTATGTTGTTCAGCTAGCTCACGAAGAGCGGTTTGCGAGCTGGCCGGAAGGTCCCTGCCGGCACGCACCAACGTGAGATGCGGTATGAAGGCACGGTTTTCAGGAGTGAAACCCAAGCGTTCGAGGCGCCGGTCGATGGCTGTGGCAAGGGCGGTCAGCGGTTTTGAGTCTTCCACAGTGGCGAGGAGTATTACCCCCGTTTTCGCGTTAACAAGCCAACCTACCCCACGAATACGCAGCTGGACTCGGTCCACGAGAGAAACGCGACGCAGCGCTTCGATTATTGGGGGAAGTTTTTCTGGGGGCACACTTCCGATAAATTTAAGCGTCACATGAAAATTTTGTGGGGGAACCCAGCGTAGTTGGGAGCCTATAGAAGGAAAGTCTCTCCGCATTCCTGCAAGGTTTTCGCGCACTGCTTCCGGAATATCCAGCGCCACAAACAAGCGCATCGCCGACGCCTCTTTAGAAGTTGGTTTTTTTAGAACTTCGGTTTTGCGCTTTGGAAGACAACTTACCATCTGTGGCGCCGTATAAGAGATACATGCGCACGATGTCCAGCGCTACTTGCGAAGCTTGCCAGCGAATGGCATCGCGGTCTCCCGGGAGGGTTAAGGCGCGCTCCACCACTCCGGTGGAGTGCGCCAATGCGATGTGCACAGTGCCTACGGGTTTTTCTTCGCTGCCGCCGCCGGGTCCTGCGATACCAGTGACGCCGACGCCAAGCGCGCTACCCACCTGGCGGCGAATGCCATCCGCCAGTGCTACGGCCACTTCAGGACTCACCGCACCCTTGGTAGCAATCAGTTCCGGCGGAACATTGGCCCATGCGGTTTTGAGTTCATTGCTATAGCACACCACGCCGCCGAGGAAAAAACTGGAGCTGCCGGCGATGCTGGTCAGTCTTTGCGACAGTAGACCACCAGTGCAGCTTTCGGCTACCGCGATGGTCGTGTTATTCAGCGTCAATTCGCGTGCCACGACTTCGTGCAAAGCCTGGCCATCGCGGGAAAAAATACGGTCGGTGAGCGCGATGTCGAATCCACGCTCAATCTCGTCGAGTGTCTTGTTGGCCTGCTGCGAGTCATCGCTCCACAAGCGCAAATGAACCTGAACTTCGCCCGGAGCGGACAGCACGGTTGTGTGCACATCTTCGTAACGTTTATAAATGGGTGCGATGCGCTGTTCGACGTGCGATTCGCCCAACCCGGTTACGCGAAGTTCGCGATGAAAAAGGCGAAGTCCGGTGGCTCGGCGGGCGAGGCGCGGCGCAACGGCTTCCGCAAAGAGTCCGCGCATCTCTTTTGGCACACCAGGCAACAACACAATTACGCGTTCACCTTGTTCGATCCACAATCCTGGCGCGGTTCCTCGCGGATTATCCAACGCCTCGGCGCCTTCGGGCACCATGGCCTGGCGAATATTGATTTCGGGCATTTCGCGGCGGAAGCTGCGAAAACGGGTTTCGATGGCATGGAGGATGCGATCGTCGCGCTGCAGTTTGCGACCCAGCAGATCAGCGACGGTTTCGCGCGTCAAATCGTCGGCGGTGGGACCCAGGCCACCGCATGAAATTACGACTTCCACGCGTTTGAGCGCGCCTGCGAAGGCGTCGGTCAATTCCTCACGTTGGTCACCCACGATAGTTTTGCGCAGGACTTCGATGCCGAGTTTGTTCAACTCCTCGGTAAGGAAAAGAGAATTGGTGTCCAGCCGGTCTGGAGTAAGCAACTCAGACCCGACCGCGATGATTTCCGCTTTCATCTAATAATTTTATCCGATCAAGGGCAAGCCGCGAATGTCCCAATCGAGCGTGAAGAGCGCGTTGATGGTAGCTACGATGGCGCGGCCAGAGGGTTGCAGCGCGAGTCCGACAATTCCCGATCCGCTTAGGACCATTTCCGGTTGGGCTTGGGGAGTGATGCGCACAATGCCGCGATGTCCGGCGTGGCAGGCCGCCACATAGAGATTTCCGTCTCGGTCGAAGGCCAGGCCTTGCGGGCGCCCGAGTCCGCGGTAAAAAATTTTCACTTCTCCGCCTTGGGTTACGCGATAGACGCGGTCGAAACTGGAAGTCGTGGGGCCGGTAACATACAAATCGCCGCTGGGATGAAATGCCAGATGATAGGCGGCGAAGGACGGCTCCAGGGTGGCGAAGACAAAGATTTCGCGGCTGGGGCTGATTTTAAAAATTGTTCCGCTGCGATCACCGACGTAAAGATTTTCGTCCTTGTCGAAGGCGATTCCGGTGGCTACGCCCATGCCTTCGATCCACTCCTCGCTGCGGCCATCGGGAGTAATGCGATGGATGGTGCCGTCGTGGCGGCAGGAGACGAACAAATTGCCGGCTTTGTCCACAGCCAGGCCAGTGGGATTAATCAAAGAGGTTACAAAAGGCTTGATGCTGTAGTTGGCGGTTATTTTGTAGAGCGATACGGGCACGCGTTGACCGCGGGGGCCACTGAAGGTGACATAAATATTTCCGAGGGCGTCCACGGCCGGATTACCAACAGGATGCAGGTTGTCGGCGATTTGCAGACCGATAGCCACAGGATAGGGCTGGCTTTCGTGTTCAGCGCTGGTCACGCGCACGATACCGCCGGTGGCGCCGTCGGGCACACGGGCGATGAGCCGCTTGCTGCTGGAGAGCGCGAGACTGGCTTCGGCATCGCCAAAGCGCACCAGCGGGCGAAGGTTGCTGCGCGAAACGAAACCGCTACCATGAATGGTAATCTCGCCGCCGGGAATCGCGGCGGTGGGCGCGACGCGTTCGATGCGTGGATTGCCGTTTTTTTCTACTGCCCCGCCCAAGCCTAGTTTCATAGCACTCTGCAGTGTAACGCGACACGCAAAACTATTGCAGCGTAGATGCCTGCCATCCAGTCGTCGGCCATGATTCCCCAGCCGCCGGGCAGATGCTCCAGTCGCCGTGCGGGGAACGGCTTCCAGATATCAAAGGCACGAAAAAGTATAAGGCCCAGCACGTAGGTTTTCCAATAGGAGAGGAGTTGATGCGAATTTAGTGTTCGGCTTCGCCGCCGCGGTCGGGCAAATCGAGAATAATGGTTTTGCGGTCGGCTTCTTCGCTGTCGTCTTCGTTGAAGATTGGTTCAGAGACTACGTACTTTTCGCTGGCCCAATTTCCGAGGTCGCGTTCGCGACAGCGTTCGCTGCAGAATGGGAAATCCGCGTGGACCGTGGAATCGGTGGCGGTTTTACATATCGGGCATTTGTGCTTCATATCATCCTGCCTGGGTTGTAATTTTTCCCTCGGCTTCGAACGCTAATCGATTTGCGGCGCGAGGAATACATTTGGATGCTGCGGCATCCAAGACGGATAGCTTAAATGATTTAGAGCGATCTGCGGGGGAGTGATTAGGTGCGGGGATTTTATTAGCGAGCGGCTGGTGGCTATTCCAGTACTCTCAGGGCGGCTCCGGTAGAAATGCGCGTGAGCTGTTCGACGGGAGGCGCGCCGACCGGGATAGTGGATGAGGAACGCGCGGGTGCAACACTGCGCGGCAGAATTTCCACGACTCGCGCGATCAAATCGTAATTGTCGGTCTTGGTGATTTCCACGCGGGCGACGTCGCCGGTCTCGGCTGTCTGGCCGGCTACTTCGATGTCGGTTAAATAAACTTTGCCGTCGATTTCCGGAGCCATGCCTTCGAGGCGGGCTTCCCACACCAGCGGATTGTCCTTTGAGGGGCCTTCGATCAGCGCGAAGGCGGTGGCACCTTTTTTTGCACGCAAATTTTCGCGAGAGATTTTCTTTTGAATGGCCATCAGCTGATTGCGGCGATCCGTGATGGTTGACGGGTCCACCTTGTCAGCAAGCGGAAAGCTGGCGGCGTTATCCACGTCGGAATATTCAAATACGCCCATCCAGTCAAGCTTCGCGGCGCGCACGAAATCGCACAACTCGGCGAAATCGTTTTCTGCTTCACCGGGGAAGCCGACGATGAAGGAAGTTCGCAGGGAAACGCCGGGGATGGTGGCGCGAATACGCTCGAGTAATTTCAAGAAGGCGTCGCCATGAGAGCCGCGCTTCATGCGGGCGAGCACGTTGCGGCTGGCGTGTTGCAAGGGCATGTCCATGTAGCGGGCGATGCGTGGATGCAAAGCCAGCGTGTCGAGGAGTTTCTGCGTGACGCGATTGGGGTAGGCGTAGAGAAAGCGCACCCATAGCAAATCTTCTAGCTGCGCCAGGCGGGCGAGCAACTGCGCGAGGCCGTCGCGCAGGCCGAGGTCTTCGCCGTAGGAAGTGGTGTCCTGACCGATCAAGGTGATTTCGCGAGCGCCTGCGGCTGCGAGATTTTGCGCTTCGCGTACTACCGATTCGAAGCGGCGGCTACGAAATTTGCCGCGCAATTGCGGAATGATGCAGAAAGTGCAGGGATGGTCGCAGCCCTCGGCAATTTTTATGTACGCGGCGTGGCGAGGAGTGGTTACCACGCGGGGCGTCAAATCGTGGTAGAGAAACGCGGGCGCGGCGGCGGGCAGCATACGCAGATCGCCATCCACGGCTTCGAGGATGCGCTCGACTTCGCCGGTGCCTACGATGGCGTCGACTTCGGGGACTTGTTCGAGGATTTGCGCGCGATAGCGTTCTACCAGGCAGCCCGCGACGATTAATTTTTTAGCGGCGCCGAATTTTTTGTGCTCGGCCATTTCGAGGATGGCGTCGACGGATTCCTTTTGCGCAGCTTCGATGAAGCTGCAGGTATTGACGACGAGGACTTCGGCTTCATCGGCGCGGGACGTGAGTTCGTATCCGCCGCGCGCGAGAATGCCCATCATCACCTCGCTATCGACGAGGTTTTTGGGGCATCCGAGGCTGACGAAACCGACTTTAGTCATAAGCAATTTTGCGGGGGTTTTGCTGCGGTATTTGCGCGCATTTATTGTAACACGCGAGGGTTGATGTCTGGTTCTCGGTGATTTGGCTTAGCGCGAACGAAAGGCGTGGCGAACTTGCGACATGAGCTCTCTCAGGCGCACCGCATTGCACGGAGCTTCGCCGAATCGGGCGTGACTGTAAATGTCGATGAACTCGCGCACCGCGGGCGCCACTCGCGCGTCGCCGACAACGGCCGCAAACTCCAGCGGCGTTTGTGTTTCGAGGCGTTCGATACCGCGCTTATTTAAAACGTGCAGCAATTCCGAATACAGGCGCGCGGCCAGCTGGGGGTTGGTATGTGATGAGCGACCGACGCGCATCTGAGCATAGACTTTGAGGCGGCGTACCAGCTCGGGGATCATGTCGGCGCGCAAGACCACCAGAAAAAATACCAGGGCGACGGGCAACAGATAGCGCAGGCTGGAATGTTGGAACTCCCAATCTTTCATGCGAGTGCGTGCTTGTAGTTGTTTTTTTTCAAACCAGGCGCGCAGGGAGTCGCTCCAGTTGCGCGAACTGGTCTTGAGGTTTTGCGCCAGCACCACTTGGTGCGCGAAGTCGTAACTGATGACCCATTCGTTCCAGGTAAGCGAAAGCCAGTCCAGGTATTGGCCCATGCGCGAGAGCAGGCCGCCGGCGTTTTCAGGGCCGTCAGGAGTGGGATCGAAAGTGACCCATCCGTTTCCGGGGAAGAAAACTTCCACCCAGCTGTGGGCGTCGCTGGCGCGGACAACATAATCGCCGGCGAGATCATTGTATTCGCCGGGCAGAAAGCCGTTGACCTCGCGGGCGGGAATACCCAAGGTGCGGAGCATAACGGTCATGGAGGAAGCAAAATATTCGCAGTGGCCAGCGCGAGTCTCAAACAAAAAATGCGCGAGCGGATCGGCGCCCGGTTTTCCCTTCAAGTCCAGGGTGTAGCCATATTTGCTGCGCAGATAAACTTCCATGGCGACGGCTTTGTCGTAAGGCGTTGTTTTGCGCGCGGTCATCTGCTCGGCAAGCGGCGCAATTCGGGGGTCCAGTGTGGGAAGCTGTAAATATGTTTGCTTGATGTCGTCGGGGTAATCG
Organism: Verrucomicrobiia bacterium; assembly: GCA_035482155.1. Lineage (GTDB taxonomy): Bacteria > Acidobacteriota > Terriglobia > Acidiferrales > UBA7541 > Acidiferrum. Next base: position 34,579 of record DATHRB010000065.1, read on the forward strand.
GTTCCGGCGGCACGCAATTTTAGGACGTCCAATGCAGGCATCCGCGAAAATCCTTCGTAGCGCACGGCGGTGTAATTGTGGAACGGGTTGTAGATTGATTCGGTCGAATCTTTGTAGAGATAGGTTTTCAAAGTTGACCTGTTGCCTGCTTCGCCGTTGAAGTTTCCACGCAGTGACACTACTTTGCCGGGCACAAAAACCGCGTCCGAAGCGAGCGGCTCCATATACACGGTATAGAGCAATCCCGGCGAGCGCGCATCGCCGCGGGGCATGCCGTCGCCAACATAAACCCAGCCGTCGGTGTTGGGCGGCCGGATCTCGCGCCGATTCTCAGAGGTCCAACGTTTGCCGTCAAAGTTCGAGAGCGCAATTCCTCTCCAGCGCAGGCGAGGATAGCCGACCGGTTTTCCGGTCTCGACTCGCATCACGATGGTGGAATCTTTCTTAATTTCTCCAATTTGGCCCAACTCCACGTCGTCTGTGAATCCGGTCATGAGCGCGGGATTGAAACTGGTTCGTCCAAGATAGCCGGCACTAACGCGCGGGAAGAAAAAGAACAGCATGCCCCCGATGAGGATGGCTCCGAGTGCAACGCTGAGCGATGCGTACACGAGCGCACGATTCAGCTGGCGTTCACGCTCGATCTGGCCCGTGGGGACCGTTAGGGTGAGCGCGCCTTTGGCCGCGCGACGCAGCTCCATGCCGGTGAAGGTGGCCACGCCAAAAATTAAAAAGGCAAAAAAACAAATCAGAAAAGTGGTGTCCACGGTGAGGACCGCGGAGGCCAGGATGCCTGCGAAGGCCAACATGGTCAGAAACACGGCGTCGCGGTCAGTAGACACGCTGTACAAGCGCACCAGCATGACGAACATCAGGAAGTGGACTGCGGCCATGAGGGCTGCGTAGAGAGGGGGATTCGCGGAATTCTGCACCAGCACGCGCGAGAGTATGAATATATCGAGGGGAAAAAATGCGAGGTAAATAATGACCAGCCAGGTCGCACGGCTATTCTGTAGTTCGTTGGGACGGCCTTGCCACCAGCGAAAGGCTTTGTAAATCACCGCGGCGGGAGCAAGAAGAGCGGTGAAAGGATCCAGTTTGCCGGTCAGCGCCAGGGTGCACACGGACGTAAAAACCAGCAGCAGCAGCGAAGCGCGAAAAAACCGCTCGGCGGGGATCCCTACACTTGCTGTTGTAGCGGCGGTACCCATAGCAAATTATCGTAACATTCGGCTGGAGACCCAGGCTTCATGGCGTGGTACAGGGCTAGCGCGGAAGTTACTATCGAATGGTCAGTCGTGGCGCCGCTTAGCTGCTCGATGATATTGCTGTGCGCAGAACTACGCCGGGCGGGTTTTGCTGCGGACGCCGCGCAAATACAGGATGAGGCCTAGGGCAACGGAAGCTACCGTGCCGCCGATGAGTTTTAGCTCGAAGCCCAATTTATTGGAGGAATCGCCCGGAGGGATGAGGGAGAGGACGATACCGGCGAGCACGATTAGGAAACCGAGGCCGCTGGCGAGCCACACGCCCGGTTTGCCACCGGGGATCAGGACCGCTTGAGGATTTTCGAGCCGGTCTTTGCGGCCGGCGAGCTTGATGGCCGCGGCATACATGTACAGAAATGGAATGAAATAAAGAATGATGGCGGCGTCGACGAGGAATTGATAAGCGCCGCGCGTCGTTTCGTTCAGTTGGCTAAAGAGCAACACTGCGGCAGAAACGCTGGCCTGCACGATGATCGAGATGTAGGGAGTTTTCCAGCGAAGATGAATTTTTCCGAAGGCGGCTGGAAGATAACGATCAATTCCGACAACGAAGGGAACACGCGCGATTCCTGCGACGGTGCTACCGACTCCGCCGGCGTTGCCTACCGAAACAAATAGGGCAGCAAGCACGCCTACGAAACCGATTCGCAAGGCATTCGAACCGGCGGTGATGGCTTGAAATACGCCGCTGGTGGGCTCGACCTGCTCGGCCGGAATCAGCGCGAGCACCGCAAAAGTGCCGATGATGTAGATGACGGCGATCAGAACGCCGGCAGTCAACACAGCACGCGGCAGGGTTTTGCGGGGATTGCGAATCTCGTCGCTCATCGCGGAGACCAGCTCGAGTCCGGTAAAGGCAAAAGCGATCTGCGACCAGAAATTGACGGTGTCGAGATTCCAGTGCGGCATCATGTTGGAAATCGTGAAGTGCGTGAGGGAACCCTGGCGCATATATACAAAGGCTGCGATGGCGGCAAGCATCAACAAAGGAATGTAGGTGGAGACGCCGCCTGCGTTTTGCAGCCACTTGCCAATGTTGAGTCCAATGATGTTCAGGACCACTGCGACGGTCAGCAGAATGAAAGAGCCGGTAAGCAGAAAGGTTCTGTTCTGCGCGAGTGCGGCGCCCCCGGAGCCCGCAGCGTAGCCGCTCATGGCGGCGCTGGCGAGCAATAACCCCGGAAAATAAAAAACGGTGTAAATCCAGTAGGTCCATCCGGCCACGAAGCCGTGAAAATCGCCAAAAGCTTCCTTGGACCACACGTACAAACCACCTTCGTTGGGAAAGCGCGACGACAATTCGTTGATTACCAGCGCGGTGGGAACGAAAAAGAAGAGCGCAGCGAGAATCCAAAGGCTAATCGAAGATGTGCCATTATGCGCGGCAGCGGCCACCCAGCGGGGGCCCAGGACGGTAGCGATGTTGAAAAACAACACATCCCAGAAACCCATTTCCTTGCGAAGCTGTTTTATGGGATTGGCTGGGGCGATTTCCGTCTGGGTCACAGGGTGACGTCCATGGCGGGAATCAGTTGATCCTGGGCAAGGAAATTCTGGAGGAAAGGATCTTTGGAATTTTCAAATTTTTTCCAGGTGCCGAAAAAAGATACTTTACCGTCCTGAAGGAAAACGACAGAGTCGGCTAGTTTCTTGGCGAGATGGGTGTCGTGAGTGACGACGATGGACGTTTTGTGAAAGGCTTCCTTCAGGCGGAGGATCAGGTCGCCCATGTGCGCGGCCATGATGGGATCCACCATCGTGGTGGGCTCGTCGTAAAGAATGGCCTCGGGATTTTGCGCCAGAGAACGGGCGATGGCCACGGCGCGGCGGGCGCCGGTGGAAAGTTCCCCGGGCAATTTATCCAACGAGTCTTCCACTTCCAGAGTCCGGGAAAGCTTCGCGACGTACGTCTCGATGTCGTCATCGGTAAGGCCGTTTTGGCCTTCAAGGGGGAAGGCGATGTTTTCGCGAACGGTTAAAGAATCAAACAGCGCGCCGGATTGAAAGACCATGCTGACTTTGCGGCGGACGGCTTGAAATTCCTCTTCGGTCCAGTCGGTTACATCCTGGCCATCGATAAAAATCTGGCCGGAATCGGGCTTGAGGAATCCCAGAATATGTTTCAGTGAAACGGATTTGCCCACGCCGCTGCGGCCCATGATCACGCAGGTTTCTCCGCGCTTCACGAAAAAGCTGACGTCATCGAGGACCGGGCGGCCGTCGAAACCTTTGCTGACATGCTTGAATTCGAAGTAATTGGGGGCATCGTTTTCTGTGGTGGTGTTGACGGTTTGAAGCTCGGGACTGGTGTCCGGCGGAAGAATGGGTTCCGGAATTGGAGGCAGTTCAGTTTCCGGCTTGCCATCCGCTGACTTCTCGTCGGTCACTTTTTTGTTGTCTCCCACAAGCGCTGAGCTTCTTCAAAGTCAGCGGGCGTATTCATATTCCAGAATAAACGCCCTGCGCTATCAAATCGTTTCCAGACAGACTCGTCAAGCACTTCCGTGCGCACTTCTTTCAAGGCTTGCGTCACTTTGCGGACACCGCGATCAAAGACGGCTTTTAGGGCATCCGCGGCGCTGGTGCGGTAACAGGCGCAGAGTGGTTCCGGGCCATGGGCGGAATGCGGGAGTATGACTTGGATTTCTTTGTTGGATTGGCGCGCATGGGTAACTAGAAATTGGAGCCATTCGGGGGTGAGGAAGGGCATGTCGCAGCTGAGGATGAGATTCCATGCGACCGAGCGATCCGTGGCGGCGGTATCTTGCAGCGCGGTGATGATGCCACCTAGGGGGCCTTCACCGGGCCATTGATCTTCAATGATTTCGAGTTTTGCGCCGAGGTCGGAGTATTTCTGAGCACCGGCGACAACGGCAACTTCCGAAGCGCAGGTTTGCGCGAGTTGAACAATTTGCAGCAACAAAGGCGTCGCATCAAAGCGAACCAGGGCCTTGTCGCGGCCAAACCGCGCACTCGCGCCGCCAGCGAGAACGTACCCGCGCACATTTGAGCTGGAAGGTGGAGGCATGATCCGGTGATTAAGGTTCGATCATATTCGCGATTACGCCTTCGGCAAACAACTAACAGAAAGCGTCGGATACGCAGACAACAAGTTTGGTCGGGATAAAAGAACGAGGAAATCGCAAGCATTCAGGGATTCCGCTATTGTAAGATGTTTGTTTTCATTTAGATGTATATGAGCGTGACACACTAAGGTTTATCCCGGAAAAACGTTGACTTCACCTTGGACTCTGTTATATTAGCAGTCGACCGCGAGGAGTGCTAATTCCCTCTTCTCCGGTACAAACCGCTACATTTACCTACGGAGGTTTTCTCAAGATGGCAGTGAATCTTACACCGCTCCACGACCGTGTGATCGTGCGGCGCATTGAAGAAAAAGAAAGTGTGAAGGGTGGCATCATCATTCCGGACTCCGCCAAAGAGAAGCAGCAAGAGGGCGAAGTGATTGCCGTGGGACCAGGCAAGCGGGAAAAGGATGGGGTTCATCCTCTAGACGTGAAAGTCGGAGATCGCGTGCTGTTCGGCAAATACGGCGGAACAGAAATCAAGATCGAAGACGAAGACCTGCTCATCCTGCGCGAAGAAGAAATTCTCGCGAAGTTGGGTGGACACGCTAAAGCCGCAAGGAAGTAACGTTTCTCTAATATTTAAAGAGAAATAGTGTCCGGTTTTTCGAAGCGTTCGGATAAACCGGATAGTTCGGGAAGCAGCAGTTACGCAAATGTGCAGGCAATTAAAAGAAAATTGAGTCAATCAATTCAGGAGGAATTACCAGTATGGCGAAGCAGATAGTAACAGGTGAGGCGTCCCGCCAGGCGATTTTGCGCGGCGTGAATGCTCTTGCCGACGCAGTGAAGATTACGCTCGGTCCCAAGGGCCGCAACGCGGTAATCGAAAAGAAGTTCGGCGCGCCGATCATCACCAAGGACGGCGTAACGGTAGCGAAGGAAATCGAACTACGCGATCCGCTCGAGAACATGGGCGCGCAGATGGTTCGCGAAGTGGCTTCGAAGACCAGCGACGTGGCCGGCGACGGAACCACCACAGCGACGGTACTGGCGCAAGCGATCTTCCGCGAAGGCGTGAAGACCGTAGCGGCAGGATCCAGCCCGACAGCTCTGAAGCGCGGCATTGAACGCGCGGTGGAAGTTGCCGTGGAAGAGATCAAGCGCCTGCACAAAGACGTGAAGGGCGACATGATCGCGCAGGTTGGTACCATTTCCGCCAACAACGACAAGCAAATCGGCGGGATCATTGCCGAAGCGATGAAAAAGGTTGGCAAGGACGGCGTCATCACCGTGGAAGAATCCAAGACCATGGAAACGACGCTGGAAGTGGTCGAAGGTATGCAGTTCGACCGCGGCTACCTTTCTCCCTACTTCGTCACGGACCCCGAGCGCATGGAGTGCGTGCTCGAAGACGTGCGCATCCTGATCCACGAAAAGAAAATCTCCTCGATGAAGGATCTTCTCCCCTTGCTCGAGCAGATTGCCAAGATGGGCAAGCCCCTGATGATCATCGCGGAAGACGTCGAAGGCGAAGCCCTCGCGACTCTCGTGGTCAACAAGCTGCGCGGCACTTTGCAGTGCACCGCGGTTAAGGCTCCCGGCTTCGGCGATCGTCGCAAGGCGATGCTCGAAGATATCGCCACCCTCACCGGCGGCAAGGCCATCACCGAAGATCTCGGCATCAAGCTCGAGAACGTGAAGGTCGAAGATCTCGGCCGCGCCAAGAAGGTCACCATTGACAAGGACAACACCACGATCATCGAAGGCGGCGGTAAGGCTACCGAGATCGAAGGCCGCGTCCGCCAGATTCGCGCTCAGATCGAGGAGACCACCTCGGACTACGATCGCGAAAAGCTGCAGGAGCGTCTCGCCAAGCTCGTCGGCGGCGTTGCTGTAATCAAAGTCGGCG
>DATHRB010000066.1:0-73615 GCA_035482155.1 Verrucomicrobiia bacterium
ATCGACAGCTTCAAATTCAATTTTGCCATTGCGGTCATGCAAAGTAGCCGTGGGAAAATCCGGGTCGTGCCCAAACGCCACAATCCAACCTTGCGCTACAATTTCCGCGATGCGTTTGCGTTTCGTTTCCAATGTTTGCAAAGGGTACAGGTCGTATCCCGGCATCCACGCCAGCGGCAGGTGATGCCGGGTCGGCAGCATATCCGCTACAAAAATCACCGCGCGATTGCCGCCGGATATTTTTACCGCCTGGATATCCGCGTTATGCCCCGGAATGCGCACAACGGAGATCCCGGGAACAATTGCTACATCGCCGTCAACGAGCCGCCATTGTCCAGCTTTGCTAACCGGAACAAACCTGTCCGCGAAGTAGCTGGCCCGGTCACGCTCCGTCGGATTTATCGCGTGTTCAAGCTCCGCGCGCTGCACCACGTACTGCGCGTTGGGGAACGTCGGTACGTCGCGCCCGTCGACAACCCGAGTATTTCCGCCGGCGTGATCAAAATGCAGGTGCGTGTTGATGACCATATCGACTTTCTCGGCAGCAACGCCCAGCCGCGCGAGCGAATCAATTAAAGGGTCGCCATCCTGGATCCCATAAATACTTCTTAGCTTGGCATCCCACTTGGTTCCGTTGCCGGTCTCTACAACAATATTCCTGCTCCCAGCTCGTACCAGCAGCGAATTGGCAGCCAGTCGAATGCGATTGCGTTCGTCCGCGGGTGCTTTCTTTTCCCACAGCGTCTTCGGCACGACCCCGAACATCGCGCCGCCGTCCAGATAAAAGTTTCCGCCGTGCACCGGCAAAACTTCAATTTCACCAAAATGCATCAGGCTTGGCCCCGCACGCCCAGGCCGCTCCTGGCAAGAATTTCAGTGACGGCAGTAAACGGATCTTTGCGGCGCTCGGCGACCTCGCATGCTAATTCTTCAAGCTGCGCCTCTCCTGCCGCTCCGTCAACCGCGCGTTCCAGCAACCGCGACTCCAGGAGTTCCAGCAGGCGTTTCTTCCAGTGCTCCACATGTTTTTTCTGCCGCTCCGGGCGCGACGCGAAATGCTCACGAAATTTGGCGACCGTTTCGGCGAGCGTGTCGACGCCGCGATTTTCGGATGCCACCGTTCGAACCACCGGCGGATGCCAGCCGTGCTGCGGCATAACCAGCGAAAGCATGGCGTTTAATTGCTGCTCCACACGGTCGGCACCTTCGCGATCGCTCTTGTTGACCACAAAAATATCCGCGATTTCCATCAGGCCGGCCTTCATGTTTTGAATGTCGTCGCCCATCCCGGGAACCACGACCACGATCACGCAGTCAGCCAACCTGACAATGTCGACTTCGTCCTGGCCCACACCTACCGTTTCGATCAATATCCGGCGCTTGCCCGCGGCGTCCAGAAGCAACGCCACCTCGGATGTTGTGCGCGACAAGCCGCCCAAAAATCCGCGCGTGGCCATCGAACGAATAAATACGCCGACATCCGCAGCGTGTCCCTGCATTCGAATGCGATCCCCCAAAATCGCGCCGCCTGAATAGGGACTGGTCGGATCGACTGCAATTACCCCGACGGCTTCGTCTTGTTTGCGATAAAGCGCAGCCAGTCGGTCAACCAACGTGCTCTTGCCCGTACCGGGCGCGCCAGTTACGCCGATCAGGTAAGCCTCGCCGGTATGTGAGAACAGCGCACGAAGCAACGGCTCGGCATTGGCGTCATGATTTTCAATCGCGGTGATCGCGCGAGATAGTGCTCGCACGTCACCTGCACGCACCTCTTCCGCCCATTTTTCAACTGCCAGTGCCATTTTTTCCCTTGGAGCTTTTCACAAAACGCCGCGAGCCTCGAAGATTATTTCTTTCCCAGCAGTTGCCGGGCAATCACCAGCTTCTGGATTTCACTTGTGCCTTCGCCGATGGTGCACAACTTCACATCACGATAAAATTTTTCCGCCGGGTAATCCTTGATGAATCCGTAGCCGCCGTGAATTTGCACGCATTCGTTGGCCACGCGCACGGCAACTTCGCTAGCAAATAATTTCGCCATGCTGGATTCGCGCGTGAAACGCACGTCTTTTTTGTCCGCCAGCCAGGCCGCCTGGTAAACCAGCAACCGCGCGGCTTCTACGTCGGTAGCCATATCCGCCAGCTTGAACTGGATGGCTTGAAACTCGCTGATGGCCTGTCCAAATTGCTTACGCTGCTTGGCGTACTTCGTGGCCGCGTCGAGCGCTCCTTGAGCCATGCCTAGTGCCAGAGCCGCAATCGAAATACGTCCGCCGTCAAGAATTTTAAGGCTGCCGGTGAAGCCTTCGCCCTCGGGCCCTAACAGATTTTCGTGTGGCACTCGGCAATCAGTAAAAATTACTTCCGAGGTATCGCTCGCACGCATCCCCAATTTGTTTTCTTTTTTTCCTGGTTTAAAGCCAGGCATGCCTTTTTCTAGAATGAACGCGCTGATCCCGTGCGCGCCTTTAGACTTGTCGGTCTTGGCCATCGCCACGCAAATATCCGCGTAATGGCCGTTGGTGGTAAATGTTTTGGCGCCATTCAACACCCAGAAATTACCGTCGCGTACCGCCGTGGTTCGCGTTCCTCCAGCGTCCGAACCGGCTTCCGGTTCTGTCAATGACCAGGCCCCGATCTTTTTGCCCTGCGCCAGTGGAACCAAATATTTCTTCTTTTGCGCCTCATTACCAAATGTAAAAATGTGATTGCTGCACAACGAATTGTGCGCCGCTACAATGATGCCCACGGACCCGTCCACGCGAGACAATTCCTCAATCGCGATGGCATATTCGATATACCCCAGGCCTGCGCCACCGAGCTCCTCGGGAAAAATCACACCGAGCAAACCCATCTCCGCCAGCTTGGGCATGATTTCTATCGGGAAATGAGACACTTCATCCCATTCCATCACGTGCGGCCCGATTTCACCCTCGGCAAATTCACGCACGCTTCGCCGCAGTTGGTTTTGTTCTTCGGTTAATCCGAAATCCACGCGCTCTCCTGCTTACCAGCCAACGGGGTAATTGTTCTTTTTATTTTGTTCATCCAGCCAGATTTTCAGTGGCGCGAAATAATCGGCCAGCGCGCTCGCGTCCAATTGTTTCTCGCCGGTCAAAACTTCTAGAGCCTCCGGCCAGGGCTTGCTGGCGCCCATTGAAAGCATCTTGTTCAACCGTTCGCCGGCCACTTTGTTGCCATAAATCGAACAGCGATGCAGCGGCCCTGAATATCCTGCCTCGCGACAAAGCGCGCGCTGAAACTGGAATTGCAAAATCCGCGCTAGAAAATAACGCATGTAGGGCACGTTCCCAGGCACGTGAAATTTTGCGCCGGGATCAAAATCCGCTTCCGTCCGCTGCACGGGAGGAACTATTCCCTGATATTTGAGCCGCAAATCCCACCACGCTTTGTTGTATTCCTCGGGCTTCACTTGGCCGGAAAAGACTTCCCATCGCCACTCATCCACCAGCAACCCAAAGGGCAGAAAAGCGACTTTTTCCAGGGCCTGCTGCAGCAAATAATCTATGTCCTCGGAACTGGCGGGAACCATTTCGATGAGCCCGATTTTCTTTAGATATTCAGGCGTGACCGACAGGGCGATCGTGTCGCCCACCGCTTCGTGGAAACCATCGTTGGCGCTGTTTTGAAACAACGGCGGCTGGTTCTCGTAGGCGCGCTGATAAAAATTGTGACCAAGCTCGTGATGAATCACCCGGAAATCTTCTTCGGTAATCTGAATGCACATCTTGATGCGCAGGTCTTCCTTGGAATCCACATCCCAGGCGCTGGCGTGACAAATCACCTCGCGATCGCGGGGCTTGGTGAATAACGAACGTTCCCAGAATGTCTGCGGCAGCGGCGCGAATCCCAGGGAAGTAAAAAATCCTTCGCCGTACTTCACCATCCCGCGCGCATCGGTGTGCCGTTCCTGCAATATTTTTGTAAGGTCGTAACTCTGTGCCGGCTTAGGCGAATCCATCAACGAATAAACGTTGTTCCATTCCTGGCTCCACGGATTTCCCAGCAGCTGCGCCGGAATTGGCCCCTTCACAGGCACAAGCGCCGCGCCATACTTTTTTGCAAGTTGTCCACGGACGTAAGCGTGCAAAGACTCATACAGCGGCCGCAACTGCTCCCACAGCCTGTCGGTCTCTTTCGCGAATTGGTCTGGGGGCATGTCATACATCGATCGCCAAATCCCGCCCACATCCGAATATCCCAGTTCGCGTGAACCTTTGTTTCCCAATTCCACGAGCCGCGCATAACGCTGCCGCATGGGAGCGCCAATCGCATGCCATCCGATCCACGCGCTCCTTAATTCTTCCGGATCGTGACTGGTAGCCACAATGTGTTCAACGGCCGTGATGTCCAGGCATTTGGCATCCACGCCCGCGGTGGGGCACCACTTGCCCTTGCCATAATCCCCGGCCAACGATGTGGAAATGGTCGCCATTTCTTTCTGCTCCGCCGCGTTCGAAGGCGCGGGAAAGCCGATAGACAATTTCACCAGCAACATTTTTCGCGCCATCTCCGGCGGCAGTTTCAGGTTGTCAAAGCGATGCGCCTTCGTCGCCAGATCCACGGTTAACGTGTTTACTGCCTCACCGGCGTCGGCCGCAATTTGGTTGGTGTCATCGGTAATAAAATTTTCCTGCACCCAGGCTGCGCGCTGCGCTTTGTTTCCCAGGTCAAACAGTCGAGCCTCGGCGTCATCAAGAAATGCTTTGGCCTCTTCAACCGTCGCCGCGCCTCCTTCCTGCTTCACCGGCGCGTGCTCTTGCGCCAACATCATCTGCGTCAAGAGCAGTCCTGCGCACACACATCCGAGCATCAAATGCTGGCCAACTGGGGTAATTTTCATGCCTTAGCCTTCCTGGTATTCGCCGCAACCTGCCGAATGATGAGCAGCACTCGTTCGATTCCCTCACGGCTAACATCACAATGCGTTACAAAACGCACCGAGTGTAGTGCGGTGTCTTGCGCCCAGACCCCGTGCGTATACAATTCTTCACAAAACTCCACCGCTGTCTTCCCTGTCTGTGAACAATCGCAAATTACGATGTTGGTTTGCACTTTCGCTGGATCGATTTTCAATTGAGGAATCTTCGCAAGGCCTTCGCTGAGAAATCGCGCATTCTCATGATCGATATGCAAACGCGACGGAGATTTTCTTAGCGCGATCAGACCCGCGGCGGCAATCACTCCAGCCTGACGCATTCCGCCGCCAAACATTTTGCGGTAAACGCGAGCCTTTTCTATAAACGCCCGCGAGCCTACCAACATGGAACCAACCGGAGCGCCCAGTCCCTTCGACAGGCAGAACATCACCGAATCGCACCTGCGGGTCATGCGCGCAACGGAATCGCCCAGCGCCACTGCGGCGTTGAAAACACGCGCGCCATCGAGGTGAACCTTCAGATTGGCGGCGTGCGCGTGATCGCAAATGTCATCCACGGTCGCGGTCGGATACAACATGCCGCCGGCCATGTTGTGGGTGTTCTCCAAGCAAACCAACGCCGTTTGCGAATCGTAATAAACGTGGGGCCGAATTACCGCTTCGATCAGCGCCCACGAGAGAATTCCGTCTTCACCGCGCGCAATTCGGGGCATGCAGCCCGCCACCGCCGACATGGACGCCAGCTCGTACAGATTTACGTGGCTGCGCTCTTCGCAAATCACCTCGTCGCCGTGGTGGGTCCACACCTTTATAGCGATGAGGTTGCCCATGCACCCGGTGGGAACGAATATCGCCGCGTCCTTGCCGAAAAGTTCTGCAGCCTCGCGCTCCAGCAGATTTACGGTGGGATCTTCCGCGTACACATCGTCGCCGACCTCGGCTTCAGCCATGGCGCGGCGCATTTCCGGGGTAGGCCGGGTCACCGTGTCGCTGCGCAAATCGACCACATTCAATGCCGGCCCGGAAGCCCGTGAGTTCATAGCCATCACTGGATCTGTTTCTGTCGCGCTCAAGACTTAGCCTCCGTCCTTTATCTCAGCAGCTCTACAAAAACCTCGTTCGAAACGCTTAACCGTGAAGGCGCCAGTCGAATTACCGAGCCGTTCCATTCCAGCAATCCAGAAGAGGCCAGCGGATCGAAGCGCGACGCCAATTTCACCGCGTAATCTTTTTCAATTCGCGACACGTCAATGCCATTCAACTGCCGCAAACCCAGAAACAATTCTTCTTCGAGGGCGGCCTCGGGCGTTAAGCGTTCCAGTTGCTCGACTGGCAAACATCCATTTTGCATAGAGTTTACGTAACCGGCCGCATCATGCGCATTGGCCCATCGCTGAACGCCTGAGAACGAGTGCGCGCCCGCTCCAAATCCCAGGTAAGCTTCGCGCCGCCAGTATTTCAAATTGTGGCGCGATTCGAATCCAGGCTTGGCCCAATTGGATATTTCATAATGGTGATAGCCCGCGGCAGAAAATGAAGTCTGCGCCAGCTCATAAAATTCTGCCATCTGATCTTCGCTAGGCACCGTGCCTGCGCTATAACGCTTGCCGCCTTTTAAAAGCTCATTGCCCAGATGGCTCTTCTCATCCACTTCCAGGATGTACACGGACACATGCTCGGGAGCCAATTCGACAAGCCGATCCAAAGATTCGCGCCAACTTTCCGGCGTCTGCAACGGCAATCCGGCAATTAAGTCGAAGCCGATATTCGCAATGCCAGCTTCGCGAAGAATGGGAACGGCGCGATAAATATCCGCGCGACGGTGCATGCGTCCGGAAGCGGCCAGCTCGGAGTCAGAAAACGATTGCACGCCGAAGCTCACGCGATTAATTCCTACGCGCACCCATGCGGAAGCCTTCTGCGCATCCACTGTTTCGGGATCGGCCTCGAGCGTCACTTCCGCCAGATCACAGCGAAAGGAATCACGGATGGTATCCAAAACAGTTTGCAGATGCGCGGGATCAAGCAAGCTGGGCGTGCCGCCGCCGATATAAACCGTGTCCACGCTCGCGTTTTTCGCTATGGCGGGAGCAAGCTCGATGCCGGCAGCCGAATACAAATCACGGTAGGTCTTCATTTCACGGCAAACGGCGCTCACGTAGGGAGCGAAGCGCGAGGAGGAAACGACTCCAGTATGAAAATTACAATATGTACATTTCGTTTGGCAGAAAGGAACCTGCACGTAGATGCCGAGGCTGGTCATTTGCACAAAAACTTTAACACAGCGCCGCATTGCGCGCAGGCGCCGGTAGGCAGAAGTTGGTGCGCCGGTACGGGCCAGTTGGCATTAGTGGCGCCAAAATCAGAGTTGTTCCGGGATGACTTTCACCTGCAGGTGTCGCTCGCGCGGCCCGTCGAATTCGCAAAAGAAGATACCTTGCCAACGCCCCAATTTCAGCTTGCCGTCTTCTACAAAAATCGTTTGGCTCGCGCCCACCAGCACGGACTTCATGTGCGAATCAGAATTTCCTTCAGCATGCCGGTAAGGCCCTTCAACCGGGATCAAGTGGTCAAACGCTCCTTCGAGATCGCTGGCCACATCGGGGTCGGCGCACTCGTTGATCATGACTGCGGCGGTAGTATGCGGAACGTACACGTAGCAAATGCCGTTGGCCACGCGAGACTTTGCCACCGCCTGTTCTACCTGTGCGGTCACGTTAACAACCTGCGTGCGGCGACTTGTTTTTACTTTTAGCGTGTGGATTGTCACCAGGCACCAGGGCTTCGCGACGGGTTATGACAGCTGCACTATACAGTGACGCCCCAGATTCTTGTCGCCGCACAGTTTTTGCAATTCCGTCAATCCGCCCGGGCCCCAGCGGGCCAGAAATGGTAAAAGACAAAGTTCCCTCGATTGCAGGACCTTATGCGGGTAGAGCAACTGCTCCAGAAAATTCTCAGACACCGCGAGGAGCGTCGCTTTGGCGTCCTGCGCGCGGCCAGTCTTGCGGCGCAGCTTATCGATCTGGTACTCGATCTTTTTGCGAGCCGTCTCTACCGCACCTTGCAAAGTAGGATCAAGCTTCTTCAGCTGATCGTGCAACTGGCCCAGCATTTTCATCACTTGTTTATGGTTGCGGTCAAAATCCCGAGACACGTCCTTTGGAACCGACGCGCGCTCCATTCTGCGGCGAACTTCCTGGGAGCCAGCCCAAATATCTTCCACGTTAAGTTTGTAAGTCCGCAGTAATTTGGCAGCCTTGATATCCACCAGCGTGAAGTCCGGGCGCGACAAAATCACTGGCATGCGCCCGAGCACGTGCTTGTACACCACTTCGGATTGCGCAAAATATGCAATTTCTGCCGCTCCGCCAATGTACGCCACGGTAGGTAGCAAAAAGTCCTGCACCACAGCACGTAAAAGCGCGCTGGGGCTGAAATCTCCCGGCGTGTTCTCGATAACTTTCAGCAACTCCGCAGTGGCCCACTGCTTTTCGCCTGCTTGAAATTTGCCGTGGCCGCTGGTCGCAATCGCTTTCCGCACACCGTCACTTGCCAGCGCCTTGTCTCCGCACTGACAGCCCATGTAAAACAACAACGTGCTCTTCGCCGTAACTTTAACTTGCGCGGAAAACCCTGCAGCTTCCAGTTCCTTGTCTCGGCGCAACAATTTTTCATTCAACGCATCGCGGTATTCGATAGCCTGGCGATAGACGGGAGCCGCGATACGGTGTAACGCAGGGTCCAGCGGATCAAGAAGAATGAGGCCTTGCTGCGAAAACAATTTGGCAAATAATTTGGCGAACGCGCTTCCATATGTTTCGCTGCGGCTGTAACTTTCCTTCAAAAACTGAGCCAACAACACGCTGCCCTGCTTGACCAGCAGTTCAGCGGCTTCGTGAACTTGTTCGTCGATCTGTGCGCCCAGCAATATATTCCCAACTGGGCGTCCCGCATCCTGCTCCGGAGGAGCCGCAAGCTCGAAGCGCTTCAGTTGCCCGTCTTGAAACCAACTCACATGGCGGACTTCGTCAACGTCATGGTCTTCGGTGGCCATCCAAAAAACGGGCACGGCCTCAATTCCTGAACGGGTCAATTCATTTGCAACTTGAATAGCGCTTAGCGCCTTGTAAAACGAATACGCGGGACCGCTGAAGAGTCCCACCTGCTGGCCGCTGACAACGGCTACCGCCCCTTTTTCCAACCGATCGAGATTGTCGAAAACTGCCGGCCCCGTGCCAAACGCGGCGTTCTGCGCGCGCAGAATTGTGGTGACCGCGTTCCGACGCTCCTTGGGGAAATCCAGTTCGCGGGCTACTGCAGTAACGGAAGATATTTTGGGCGCATGTGCATAAAACGCCTGCACCTTTGAAAAATTATTCAGATATTCGAGGAAGAGCTTCGACGGGTGGGGGAGCTTGTGGGACGCGAGGGCACGACAGTCCATGAGCCGTTAGATGATACCCGCGCGGAAACGTCTCATCAAAGCGCCCAATTATTACAAATCATGCCGAAGCCATAATGGGCTGCTCGATAGTGGCCAGGATTGAGCTGATTCGCGACTTATGCTCGTCGGTAAGTGGCTGCAATGGCAGCCTGGGATTTCCACCGCGATAGCCGCGCTGGTCCATAACGTACTTGACCCCGGCGATGCCGAACTTCGAGACGATCTGGTTAGAGGCCCGCAGTAATACCTTTTGCAGTTCGCGGACTTGTTCCCATTGACCCTGGCGGAAAAGCTCGTAGAGCGTCGCGCATTTCTCCGGAAGCGCGCTTGCCAAGGCTAGAATCGCCCCGCGCGCGCCCACCGCAAGACACGGAAACACCGTGGCAGCAGCGCCTACCAGCACCTGAAATTGTGGCGGCGCGCCCGCGATCATCTCCGAAATACGGTGAACATTTCCTGAGCTGTCCTTTATACCGATAATGTTTTGATGTTCGGCGAGTGCAATTGTCTCGGGCGCTTCGAGCGCCAGTCCGGTGAAGATCGGCACAGAATAAAGCATTATCGGGATGGGGGATTCATCCGCGACGCGACGGTAATGCGCGATGAGCACTTCCGGTTTGTACGCCGGTTTGTAGTAATAAGGAGTTTTGACAAGCGCGGCATCGTATCCAAGAGCAGCAGCTCGCTGTGTGCGTTCAATTGTTTCGGCGGTGGATTCCGAACCGCAGCCCGCCAGCAATTTTTTCCCGGGCGCCGCAGTTTCCTTAACGGCCTCAAGTATGCCGTCCATTTCCTTGGAACGCAGCAACACGGATTCACCCGTGGAGCCGAGCACAACGTATCCCGCAAGCGCGGTTTGATTGTAGCGGCCAATGTTGTGCTTCATGCCCTCGAGCCCCACCGAACCATCCGCTGCGAACGGTGTTGTTAATGCGGGAAAGACTCCTGCCAGATCCAGCATTGAATTCCCCAATTTTAGCTTAAAGACAGCTTGCAAAAAATTAGCCGGCCAGCGTCAGTCCGCCGGAGCAGGGCTTTGCGAGGCCGCCACGCTGCCGCGATGCAAATCCTGCAGCGCTGCAACTTCCGTTCCCTGTTCTAGCAACGCCCGTATTCCGCGAGCTGCTGCGTGCGCCGCTGCCAGCGTGGTGATGCACGGAATGTTATAGCGAATCGCCGCGCGCCGGATAGATTTTTCGTCGTAAAAAGATTCGCGCCCCAGTGGAGTGTTGATGATCAGATCGATCTTCCCGGTCTTCACCAGGTCCACGATGTTTGGCCGCCCCTCGTTTACCTTAAAAACTTCCTGCGCTTCCACTTCCGAATCGGCCAACGCCGCTGCGGTTCCCCGCGTGGCCAGCAGTTTGAAACCCAGCGCCTGCAATTCCTTGCCGAGCGGACCAACGTGTTTTTTGTCGCGGTCATTGACGCTCATGAATACGGTGCCTTTGCGCGGCAGGCGTTGCCCAGCAGCGAGCTGTGCTTTGGCGAACGCCAAGCCATACGAAGTTGAAATTCCCATGACTTCGCCGGTAGAGCGCATTTCCGGCCCCAGGATGGTGTCCACGCCGCGAAACTTGTTGAAAGGGAAAACCGGGGACTTCACGGAATAAAATTCGTGCACAGCAATTTCTGAAACACCGTGATGAACCACCAGCGGCAATTTCATGGTGGACAATTTTTTACCGGCCATCAAGCGCGCCGCGACTTTCGCGATGGGTACGCCCGTGGCCTTGCTCACAAACGGCACAGTTCGCGATGCTCGCGGATTCACTTCCAGGACATACACCGTGTCCCGCTGAATCGCATATTGCACGTTCATCAAGCCCACGACCTTCAAAGCCAGCGCAAGCCGTTTCGTATATTCGCGAATGGTATCTAAAATCTTGGGCGACAAGCTCACCGGCGGTAGCACGCAGGAAGAATCGCCGGAGTGCACGCCGGCTTCTTCGATGTGCTCCATGATTCCGCCGATCACCACTTCCGATCCATCGCACAGCGCGTCAACATCCACTTCCGTAGCTTCTTCCAGAAATTGATCGATCAGGACCGGGCGCGCTGGGCCCATCAGCGCAGCTTGCGCCACATATTCCTGGACGGTGTTGACGTCGTAAGCGATCACCATTGCTCGGCCGCCCAAAACATAGCTGGGACGCACCAGAACCGGCATGCCAATTTCACCGGCTACGCGCGCGGCCTCTTCGGGAATTAACGCCGTGCCATTTCGCGGCTGGTGAATTCGTAGCTCATCAAGCAATCGTCCGAAGCGGCGGCGATCTTCGGCCAAGTCAATCGATTCGGGCGCAGTGCCGATGATCGGCACGCCGTTGCGTTTCAGTTCCAGCGCCAGGTTCAGCGGCGTCTGCCCGCCAAACTGCACGATCACACCATGAGGTTTTTCGCGCTCGACCACCGCCAAGACGTCTTCGAGCGTGAGCGGTTCGAAATAAAGGCGGTCTGAAGTGTCGTAGTCAGTCGAGACGGTTTCTGGATTGCAATTGACCATGATGGTCTCGAAACCATCTTCGCGCAGTGCAAACGAAGCGTGACAACAGCAATAATCGAATTCAATGCCCTGTCCGATGCGGTTCGGCCCGCTGCCCAGAATGATGATTTTTGGCCGTGACTGCGCGTCGGATTCGTCCTCGTCTTCATAGGTCGAGTACATATACGGCGTAAACGATTCGAATTCTGCGGCGCAAGTGTCGACACGTTTGAAAACCGGGCCGACGCCGTAACGCGCACGCTGCAACCGCACCGCAGCAGCCGTGGTCTTCCACATCTGCGCTAACTGCTCGTCGCTCGTTCCGTGACGTTTCACTTCGCGCAGCAATTCTTTCGAGGCCGTCTCCACGGTGACCTTGGCGGCGCGGCGATTCATGGCGATTATTTCTTCAATCTGTTGAATAAACCACGGATCGATTTTTGTAAGTTCGCAAATTTCTTGAGCAGGCAAACCGCGCTCCACGGCCGTCAGCAGCCAATGAATGCGGTCTGGACGCGGGGTGGCAAGTTTCTCGCGCAGCAAAGAATCTGGTGTCTCCGCTGGCGCGCGCCATGGCGTGCTGGGCTCAAGAGAGCGGATGCCCTTCTGCAGCGCCTCTTTGAAGGTTCTGCCGATGGCCATCACTTCGCCAACGGATTTCATCTGAGTTCCCAACGTGCTGTCGGCACCGGGAAACTTCTCGAATTGCCACTTGGGGATTTTCACCACCACATAATCGATGGTTGGTTCGAAACACGCGGGCGTCTGCTTGGTGATGTCGTTGGGAATTTCATCTAGTGACATTCCCACCGCCAGCCGCGCGGCGATTTTTGCAATCGGGAATCCCGTGGCTTTGCTCGCCAACGCCGAACTGCGCGATACGCGCGGGTTCATTTCGATAACGGTCATCTTGCCGTTTTCAGGATTGATGGCGAATTGCACGTTGGACCCGCCGGTCTCCACGCCAACCTCGCGTATGATCGCGGCGGCCGCATCACGCATGCGCTGATATTCCTTGTCGGTTAACGTTTGCGCCGGCGCCACGGTGATGGAATCGCCGGTGTGCACGCCCATGGGGTCAAAATTTTCGATGGTGCAAATGACCACGAAATTGTCGCGGTAATCGCGCATCACCTCGAGTTCGTATTCTTTCCACCCGAGCACCGACTCTTCCACCAGCGCTTCGTGCACCGGGCTCATGTCCAGCGCATGCGAAATCGCTTCGCCAAATTCTTCGCGGTTATATGCGATGGAGCCGCCAGTGCCTCCCAAAGTAAACGAGGGGCGAATCACCAGCGGGAATCCCAGCTGATCGCAAAGCCGCAGCGCGTCCTGCGCGTTATTAACCAGCGCGGAGGCGGGAACTTCCAATCCAATTTTGCGGCAAGCATCCTTAAACCACAGCCGGTCCTCAGCTACCTTGATAGCGCGCAGCGAGGCTCCAATCATTTCCACGCCGTGCTTTTCAAGGATGCCGCTTTCCGCAAGCTCCACGGCAAGGTTCAGCGCGGTTTGGCCACCCACAGTGGGCAACAACGCGTCGGGCTTTTCTCGGGAGATAATTTCTTCCAGATATTCTTTAGTGAGCGGCTCGATGTAGGTGCGCTGCGCGATTTCCGGGTCGGTCATGATGGTCGCTGGGTTCGAATTCACCAGCACTACTTCATACCCTTCCGAACGGAGCGCCTTGCACGCTTGCGCACCGGAATAATCGAATTCGCAGGCCTGCCCGATAACAATCGGTCCGGAGCCGATGATCATGATTTTCTTTATGTCCGTTCGCTTAGGCATCCGCGTGAACAGGCTTCCAGCCTGAATTATTATCTTTCTCCGTCATTAATAAGAGATAAATCCTATCGCTGCGCTTCCTTCATCATGTCCGTAAACTGCGTGAACAGGTAATGCGAATCGTGCGGGCCCGGCGATGCTTCCGGATGATACTGCACACTGAACAACGGCAAAGATTTGTGGCGCATCCCTTCGTTGGTGTGATCGTTCAGGTTTATGTGCGTGATTTCCACGTCACTGGAAGGCAACGACTCGGGATCCACGCAAAACCCGTGATTTTGCGCGGTAATTTCGATTTTCCGCGTTAGCAGATTCTGCACCGGGTGATTCGAACCGTGATGCCCGAATTTCAGCTTGAAAGTTTTGCCGCCCAGCGCCAGGCCGCAGAGCTGGTGCCCTAAACAAATGCCAAACACCGGAACTTTTCCGATGAGCTTACGAATATTTTGCACCGCATAATCGACAGGCTCAGGATCTCCTGGCCCATTCGAGAGAAAAACTCCGTCCGGTCCCAAACCAAGTACCTCTTCGGCGGAGGTTTGCGCCGGAACCACCAGCACTTCGCAGTGATGATCGATCAACATGCGCAAAATATTTTGTTTGATGCCGTAATCGTAAGCGGCCACGCGAAATCGCCGCGATTCATTCTGAGTTCCGGCGGATGCCGATTGCTCGGTCCACGGAGCGGAGGCCAACTCGATGGATCCCTTATCCCACGAGTATGCTTTGTTGCAACTAACGCGGCTGGCCAATTCCTGCCCAGCCATCTTGGGCAAGGCCTTCGCTTCGCGAATAAGTTGCTCAGCGGCCGTGCCGTCGGTCGCAACCACGCCGCGCAAGGCACCGACGCTTCGAATGTGGCGCACCAGCGCGCGGGTATCAATATCCCAGATCACCGGAATCTGGTGACGGTTTAAATACAGCTGCGCCGTCTCTGAGGATCGCCAGTTGGAAGACATCTGCGAAAATTCGCGCACCACCAGTGATTCGATGTACGGGCGCGAAGCTTCCTCATCATCGAGATTCGCGCCAACGTTTCCAATATGCGGATAAGTGAGACAGACAATCTGGCCGGCGTAGCTGGGATCGGTGAAAACTTCCTGGTAACCGGTGAGACTGGTATTAAAAACGACTTCGCCGCCTCGGCGCGTGATCGCGCCGGCCGCGCGGCCGTTAAATATGCGCCCGTCTTCCAGCGTAAGTGTGGCGGGTCGATGTTGGACTTCCGTCAGTGGAGCCCCCTGTTTTTATCATCGCAGTCCTAAGGAAGTGAAACAAGTGACTAGTAGGGTGCAACAGATCCGCAGTTAAAAAAGGAACCTGGGTCTTCAACTATTTGCTTTCCGCTTCGGTCATCGCCAGCGAACCGAAATGATCCACCGGCCAGTAGGCAAACACAGCGCGACCATAAATGAACTGGCTGGGGACCGGCCCGAACACGCGCGAATCGTTCGAACTGATGCGGTGATCGCCCATCACGAAATAACTGTCCGCCGGCACGCGCGTTGGCCCGAAGTCGCTGACATCTTCATATTGGGGAGGAACGTAAGGCTCGGGAACTACCGTGCCATTCACAGTCACTACGCCTTGACGTATCGTCACAGTCTCGCCTGGCAACGCAATCACTCGTTTGATAAATGACTTCGAGCGATCCAGCGGATACCAGAACACCACCACGTCCCCGCGATGAATGGACTCAAAACGGTATACAAATTTGTTGATGAAGATGCGTTCCTGATCGGAAAGCAGCGGCGCCATGCTGGTGCCTTCCACCTTCACCGGCTGATAGAGAAAGACAATGATGACCAGCGCCAGGCCAATGGCGATGAGCAAATCGCGGGTCCACACGCGAATTTCGTGGCGCAACGAAAGTAGTGACGGAGGTTGTTCAGTAGAGTTGCTAGGAGATGTGGTGGGAGAAATAGTCGCAGAGCTGTTCGAACTTACGCTCAGTGCGCCAGGTTTCTCGTCGGAGTGTTCCATTTCGCTGCCTCGTATTTATAACATGAGCGTCGCGGAACGCGCCAGATTCCGTTTTAGTTTGCAGCCTGCGCAGCAACCCCCGAACCGCGGGCCGCACAGCTTTGATGCCGTTCCGGGAGCCAAGTAAGATTCCGCGGGCTCAACTTTCCGTTGCCTATCAGCGAATAAACCGCAGCAAGTGGGTGGGCTGTGGGTCTTTGTAGGTAGGATTCCGCACAGACGCAGTTGAGGTACGGAAGAATTCAGTCCTCTCCTCGAATTCTGCCATTTACTCACCGAGCGCATATGACAACGAAGCCAGCGCAGCAATTACCGCCGTTTCCGTTCGCAAAATTAGCCTGCCAAGCGAGGCCTCATGGAAGCCGGCTTTCAATGCGGCGTCACGCTCCTCGTCGGTCCAACCGCCTTCGGGGCCAATAGCTAAAGCCGCTTTGGATGCAACGCGATTACTGAGCACGGCATGCAATACAGGCGCCTCCGCCCACTCGGACAAAAAAATACCCAGTCGATCCGCCAGCAACGCAAAAGCCGGTTCCGGCTTCGCCACCGGCTGCAACACTGGCAACCTCACGCGCCGGGATTGTTGCGCAGCCTCCAAAACGATCTTCCGCCAACGTTCGGAGCGCTTTTCCGCGGCCGCAACCAAAGCTTTCTCACTGCGTGCCGCCGCCAGTGGCAGGATCTCCGTAACTCCCAATTCGGTGGCCTTTTCAATGGCCCACTCAAATGCGTCGAACTTCACCACCGAGAGCAGTAAAACGACGTGCAGTCGCGGTTCCTGAGCGGGCAATTCTTCCAGCAGCGAAAACTCCACCCTGTCGCGCGTCACCTTTTCAATGCGCCCAAGGCACACGCGCGCCCCGTCGCTCAATTCATAAAGCTGTCCCGCCTGCGCGCGCAGCACTACGCCCAGGTGATGCGCTCGATCACCCGATACTAGCGCCTGTTGCCCATCGAATTTTTCAACGAAAAATCGCCGCCGCACGCGACGATTCTATCCTAGATAGCGATGGCTGCTGGAATTGAGAGCAGCTTAAGCCTGAAAGAAGCGTTACAACGCGACGCTGCCGTCGGCGCTTAACCAAAAATATCTTTTACTTTTTCAAAGATGGATGAGTTTCGGTCCGCAGGCTTATTTTCGACTTTCAGCGAAGCTCCCAGCTGCTCCATTAATTTGCGCTGTTCGCGAGTCAATTTGGTTGGGGTCAGCACTCGCACGTGGTAATAAAGATCGCCTCTGCCACCGCCGCGTGGGTCGGGCAAGCCTTTGCCCTTGACGCGAAAAACCGCATCGCTCTGCGTGCCCTCCGGGATTTTTAGTTTCTCTTCGTCGCCCAGACCGGGCACCTGCAGTTCCGTGCCCAGCGCCGCTTGCGCCATACTCAACGGGATCGTGCAGTACAGGTCCGCGCCACGCCGTTCAAAAAACTGGTGTTCTTTAACGTCCAGCACGACATACAAATCGCCCGCAGGCCCGCCATTTGGACCTTGTTCGCCTTCGCCGGTAACTCTGAGGCGCGTCCCCGAATCAACACCCGGTGGAATTCGTAGCTCGATAATTTTCTCGCGCTCCACGCGCCCATTCCCACGGCACTCCAGGCACCGCTCGCGAATAATTTGCCCCGCGCCCTGGCACGCCGGGCAAGTGCGCGTAATCGTAAAAAATCCCTGCTGGTAGGCCATCTGGCCGCGCCCGCCGCAGGTCTGGCAAGCGGTCACGCCTGTGCCCTTTTTCGCGCCTGTGCCGTTGCATGCCGAACAAAATTCCTGCTTGGGTAATTTGACCTTGGTCGTAACTCCAGATGCGGCCTCTTCAAAAGTCAGCGTCATGTCGTAACGGAGATCGGCGCCGCGTTGATTGCGTCCGCGTCCGCGGCGGCCGCCGGAGAACAATTCCTCAAATCCAAAAAAGTCGCCAAAAATATCGTGAAAGTCCTGAAACACGGAACTGTTAAAGTCCGTGCCGACGTTGGAACCGCGCAGTCCCTCGTGCCCGTAGGTATCGTAGATTTGGCGCTTCTGCGGATCGCTCAATACGCTATACGCTTCCGTACATTCGCGAAACTTTATTTCTGCTTCTTCTTTATTCACCGGATTGCGATCAGGGTGCCACTTCAGCGCGTTTTGACGATAAGACGCTTTGATTTCCTCAATCGTGGCTTCGCGCTTGACGTTGAGCACCTCATAGAAATCCTTTTGTGTCGACCTGGGCATATCGAATGTCGGCTCCCGAATATTTTTAGTTTGCTGTTTTAGATGCGGCGGTGGGGTGAACCGCTACGCGCACCATGGCGGGCCGCAATACGCGCCCGTGAAAAACATAACCCGGCTGAAAAACCTGCAAAATTGTGCCTTCGTCCTCACTCGTGGTTTCCGTGCGGTCCATAGCCTGATGCAAATGCGGATCGAATTTCATGCCCACCGGTTCGACGCGCTCCGCTCCCAACTTCCCAATATTGTCTAGCAGCTGTTTGTGAATGAGCTCGAAGCCTTTGCGATAATTCGCGTATTCCGGTTCGCGGTGGGAAGCCAGCGCCTGGTCAAAGCTGTCTATCACCGGAATCAAGGCCTCAATCAGCCGGGCAGTTGTACGCCGAGAATCCTCAGAGCGCTCTTTTTCCACCCGCTTGCGGTAATTATCGAAATCGGCCTGACGGCGCAACAGCGTCTGGCGCAGATCTTCGAGATCTTTCGCAAGCTTTCCAACTTCCGCGTCGGCGTTAGCATATTCCGCGTCAACCGGATTAAGTTCCGGCGACGAGTCGGCCGCAGCATTGGCGGCACTACTATCGGAGTTGTTTTCCCCGCTCTTTTTGGAATCGTTTCCCATGACGCTCCAGCCTCTCTTTTGCCAAAAATCTTTCAAATTTTGCTCAGCGCTTCGCTGAAGAGTTGCGCGACGTAAGCCACCGCGGTCATCGCGCGCTCATACGGCATGCGGGTCGGCCCCAGCACTCCGAGTGATCCTTGCACCAGATCGTTAGTCATGTACGGCGCGCTGATCAACGCCAGGTGTTCGCCAGCCGCCGCTATCTCCTTGACGCCTATTTTCACGAAAACAGGTTCCGGCGTATCGATACAAGCATTTAACACCGTCACCAGCCGGTGCTTCTCTTCAATCGCTGACAGCAAATCCCGCAACTGCGCCTGGTCTGTAAATTCCGTCGCGCCGATCATCTGCGCCGTGCCTTCCACATGCACCTGTGCCGCGAGATCGACGCCCAAAACCGCCGGATCGCAGAGTGTTAACGCCCCCTGCACAATGCCTTCGTAGCGTTCACGCTCGGTAGCCAGCTTTTGCAGCAGGTCCCCGCGAATCGCTTCCAGCGTCCAGCCGGCATAATGCTGGTTCAGAAACTCGGCAATGCTGTCGAGCTCAGGTTGCGAGAACAAGCGGTGCGGCCGCAAAATCTTGTCGCGCGTCACGCCGCCGTGTGAAATCAAGACCACTACCACGCGACCATCCGGCAACAGCCACATTCTGGCGTGTTCAAGGACGGTTTTGGCCAAAGGCGGAGACACGATGATGCCCAATCCGCTGGAAACCTCCGCTAGCACATGCCCGGCGCGCTCCGTCATGTCCGCAGAACTGGAAGCCGCATTGAACTCGCTCTTGATCCAGTCACGATCCTCAATGCTCAACGTGGCACGAGAAGCGATTTCTTGCGCGAAAAAACGGTATGCCGCAGCCGTGGGCACGCGCCCTGCTGAAGTGTGCGGTTGATAAAGAAGCCCGCCATCCTCGAGGTCGGCCATCACGTTGCGAATTGTGGCGGTGCTGAGGGTTTCCTCAAATCTCTGGGAAATAACACGCGAAGATACCGGCTCGCCCGTCTCAATGTACGTGCGAACGATGTCCGCCAATATCTGGCGATTCCGGCGTTCCTGAAGCGCAGCATCCCTCATATCAGCACTCTACACGCAAGCCCGGTATAACGGCTCACTTCATATATTTTAGGAATCGTGTCAAGTACGGTCAACGGCAGCACCCTGACAGTGGCGCGGGCGCGTATACATGTCTTAGCCGCAAGAATCACTCGGCGTTATCGATCTGCGCCCGCTGCAGCTTATCCGAATAGTCGATGTACATCGTTTTCCACTCGGTGAAAAAGTCAATCGCCGCGATGGCAGCCTCGCGATGTCCATTACCCGTCTGTTTCGTTCCGCCAAACGGCAAATGAGTTTCAGCGCCAATCGTTGGCGCATTGACGTAGACGATGCCGGTATACAGATCGCGCATGGCCGCAAATGCCAGGTTCACGTTTCGCGTGTAAATGGACGCGGAGAGCCCGTAAGGTACGCCGTTAGCTACTTCGATGGCGTGCTCAAAATTATCCACGGGAATAACCGACACCACCGGCCCGAAGATTTCTTCCTGTGCGATGCGCATATTTGGAGCAACATCGCCGAAAACTGTGGGCTCGTGGAACCAGCCTTTGGCGTACGCTCCGCTAGTGAGGCGGTTGCCGCCGGTCAGCGGCTTCGCTCCCTCGGCCTTACCGATCTCCACGTAACTCATCACCGTCTTTAGTTGCTGCTCGTTAATACACGGGCCCATGTCGGTGGTGGCATCCAGCCCACCGCCAACGCGTAGACTTTTTGCGCGGGCCACAAAGCGCGAAACAAATTCGCGATAAACGCTCTTGTGCACCGCCACGCGGCTGGCCGCGGTACAACGTTGCCCGGTCGTGCCGAATCCGCCCCAGATCGCTCCATCCACTGCCAGGTCAAGATTCGCATCATTCATTACGATGATGATGTTCTTCCCGCCCATCTCCAGGCTGCAGTGCTTAAAATCCGGCGCGCACATTTCCGCGATAATTCGTCCCACCGCCGTGGATCCGGTAAAGCTGACCACCGGCACATCCTTGTGCCCCGCCAGAGGCGCTCCCGCATTCGGGCCATCGCCGCTCACCAGGTTGACGACACCATTTGGCAGGCCCGCCTCCATCAAAATTTGCACCAAGTGATACGACGACAGCGGTGTATCCTCCGCAGGTTTCAACACCACGGTGTTTCCGCTGACCAGCGCCGGCATCATTTTCCACGACGGAATCGCCATCGGAAAATTCCACGGTGTAATCATGCCGCAGACGCCTATCGACTGCCTCGCGCTCATGGCAAATTTGTTGGGCAGCTCCGAGGGAGTAGTCTGCCCAAACAAACGCCGGCCCTCGCCGGCCATGTAGTAGGTCATGTCGATGGCTTCCTGAACGTCTCCTCGCGTTTCCGCCAGGACCTTGCCCATTTCCCGGGTCATGTCTCTCGAGAATTCTTCTTTGTGTTGCAGTAGCAATTCCGCGGCGCGATACAAAATCTCTGCGCGCTTGGGAGCCGGCACCAGCCGCCAGCTTTTGTAGGCCTCTTCGGCCGCATCCACCGCGGCATTCACATCCTCCGAGTTGGAAGACACAAAAATGCCCACGAGTTCATCGGTATTAGCGGGATTGCGATTCTCGTACGCTTTCCCACTCCGCGATTCGACCCATTCACCGTTGATAAAATTTTTGAAAACGCGAGGTGATGCGGCTGTTGCCATAGCTTCCTCCGTGAAAGGGTACTTCAAGCGCAAATTCTGTGCGTGGCGATACCTACAATGATAGTCGATTTAGTGCTCGCTGGCACACCACCGAGCACGAACCACATTGCTCTGGAAAAATCCCAATGAGAATTATTGTTTGCTGCCGGCTTTATAGTTGCTGCTTATGGTGTCGGCCTGTGGCGTATTTGCAGAGGAAATTCTAACCGCAGGCGTGGGAGGCGCGATGCCTGCCGTCTGCGAGCCCAGCCCGAGCTGTTGCAAGGTCTTGGCGTCCAGCTTTCCTGAAGGGGTCAAGCCGTGCATGCCCTGAAATTTCTTCATGGCATCGACGGTCGAAGCATCCCACTTCCCGTTCGGCGCTCCCGTATACGCACCATTCTTCGACAGAGCCTGTTGAATTTCAGAAATGCGTTGCGGCGTGGGAGCTTTCTGCCCTACCTGACGGCGTGAAGATTTTCCGGATTTGCCCTTGTGCGAACTACTGCTGCTCTTGGCCTTTTTCTTGGCAGTAGTCTGGGCCGACGACAAACACGGCGACACACCCAATCCCACCACCAGCAGGGACAGCAGGATCAGGTGCATCGGCCGCAAGAGTCCATTCATATATTTGTTTTAAGCTCGAATGAATCGAGCGCCTTATCGTTTGTCTTCCGCCGGCACGACACCTGGCAGAAATACCGTCAACACTCGGTCAGTATCCTGATGGCGTAGCACCTTGAACACTACACTGTCGCCGGCCTTCAGCTTACCAATCGCGTTGCGGTAGTCTTCCACGGAACTTATCGCCTGTCTATTCACTTCGGCGATAACGTCGCGTTGCGCGAATCCGATGTCTTCGGCAAAGCTAGCCGGTTCAACTTCCGTAACCAGCACGCCCTTCTGGGTGTCCATACCGACGCGGTGCGCGCGGTCAGGGGTCAGATCCTGGACGTGCAACCCGAATTCGGTTGGCGCAGCTTCTCCGCCCGGTTGATCGCCCATGCGTCCGGCAGTATTCGGAAACACTCGGGTACGATCTTCTACCGTTGCGGTAGCTTCTTTTTGCGAGCGATCGCGAACGTAGGTCAGTTTCACCTTGCTGCCGATAGGAGCGAGCGAAATGGGATTCACGAGGTCGTTGCCGGATTTAACCGGAGTGCCGTTCACGCTGGTGATTACGTCGCCACCCTTCAATCCAGCCTTCTCCGCCGGACTGCCCGGCTCTACGCCTTCGATGACCACTCCGTACGGAGCGCCCAGCGCTTTAAGAGTGATTGCGTTAGTACCCAGATCTTCCTGGAAGCTTACGCCAATGGACCCGCGGGTCACGCGGCCCTGCGCAATGATCTGATTGTAAACATTGATGGCGGTCGTAGAAGGCAACGCAAAGCCCACGCCTTCGTAGCCGCGGCTGCCGGTAATGATCGCAGTGTTAATGCCGATCACGTCGCCGCCGAGGCTGACGAGCGGTCCGCCGGAATTGCCCGGATTGATCGCCGCGTCTGTCTGCAAGAAGCGCTGAAATTGATGGCCAATCCCGCCACGGTCCTTAGCGCTGATGATTCCGGCGGTCACCGTAGCTTGCAAGCCAAACGGACTCCCGATAGCCAACACCCAATCGCCTACCTGCACGCCATCTGAATTCCCGAGTCTCGCCGTCGGCAAATCGCGGCCCGCATCAATCTTCAAAACTGCAAGATCGGTGTCCTCGTCCACGCCTACCACTTTCGCGGTGTAGCGGGCGGTTTCGCCATTAAGCTGCACTTGGACCTTGGTGGCCTGATCCACAACGTGATTGTTGGTCAGGATGTAGCCACGCTTGTCCACGATCACGCCCGAACCAAGGCTGCGCTCGGCCTGTGCTGGGCCTTCCTTCTGCCCATCAAAAAACTTGTCGAAGAAGTCCTGCATGGGATCGTCCTGGTCATCCGGCTGCGAGCGCTTGCGCCGCGCCGAAGGAGCACGATGCTCCAAAACCTGCGTCGTGGCGATGTTTACCACCGCAGGTTCCACCCGATTCACAACCCCAGAGAAAGAGTTAGACGACGGAATCGGATCTGGCACCGCCAGTGGCGTCGCATTGGTTCCCGCGAATGCCGTGTTCTTAACCGCCGATACGCGACCGGAAACTACCGATCCGATCATGATTCCAACCAACAAGGTCAAAGCCACAAAAAAGGCCGCCATGATCTTCCTGCGGCGCGCCCAGTTATAAATCTCTTTTACCTGCTCACCCATCTTGAAGCTCCTATGGTGTCACACGGGTACGCCGTTGAGGCGCACGTGACCGCTGACATGTAAAGTATAACACCGCAAATCTGGCCTGGTTGCTGCGCTCAACTTGTGCGCTGGAATCAACACTGTCCGGAAGGACGGGTGCCCACCCCTGCTCAATTTGCCGCTAGCAGTTTGCTTGCCTTTCTATTTGACGCAGCAGGGCGTAATTCTGTTGTAATGCATTTATATTAGCTTTAGGCGATTACCTGGGACTCGCATATTTTACATGCAGGTTCAGGACACCAGGCCATCACTTCCTACGTATTCGCCAGGTCATCTAATCACTTTCGCCGGTTCGTGGGTGGACCCTGGGTCGCACTCGGGGTGCGCGCTCTGAACAGGCGTAATCGACCTGGAGCTGAAGCGGTGTTACGCGGTAATGCCATATTTTACTATTGAATTATATATATACTTGCTACATCATGCGGCTTGGGGCCGCGATGTGAACGGTAACACGCTACTCTATCAAGGTCTGAGATGCGGGTTCGAATCCCGTCGGCTCCAAAGTTTAATGTCCTGTCTGTAGATAGAGACAGGCACGACATTGATGTTCAGCCTTGACAAGCAATATAAAGGAAATTTACACTTCAGTCCTACCTTGATAGAGTAGCGTGCTTCCGAGCACGTGACAGATTTCGAAAACGTGAAAAGGCGGCTCTTAAGTGAGTCGCCTTTTTATTTCAAACTGACCAGCGACACTAGTCGTCTACCGCTTGACATCCATCAAGCTATGGGGCATAAATGGTTGTAGCCGGAAGTGGCGGCGCACGTGGCGATTTAGGGCAACTTGCTCCACGTAAAAAACTGCTAAAGAGCTGGTAGAGCATCCCAGAAAGATTTTCTGAGACCCTCCGAGGCACTTTGGCACGGAGGGTTTTTTCATTTTACAAACCCTCCTGCTACGCGTCCCACAAATTTAAACGGCCAGTCTGGCTCGAGCTTATTAACGCCTCCGAGCCAAACTAAGGGTAGCGCCAATGTCTGATCGGTATGAATTGCGATGTCGAGAATGTGGAAAATCCTGGGGTAACGCGCCTCGTTCCTTCTGCGAAGAATGTTTTTCCCCCCTCGAAGTTGTCTACGATTATGATTCCCTCAAGAAAACTACGCGACGCGAAAATCTTGCTGGCCGCGACTTCAACATGTGGCGTTATTCAGAGCTCCTACCCCTCCCCAAGGACTACGTTGGCCCCAATGCCGTTGGCGGCACTCCGCTGGTCGCGTCACGCAAACTTGGCCGTGAATGGGGCATTGCAAATCTCTACTTCAAGAACGACGCCGTGTGCTTCCCTTCCTTATCGTTCAAGGACCGCGTCGTCGCCACCGCGCTAGCCGCTGCAGGGCGATTTGGATTTGAAACTGTGGGCTGTTCCTCCACCGGGAATCTAGCCAACGCCGTCGCCGCGCAAGCCGCGCAGCAAGGCTTCGATGCTTGCGTCTTCATCCCCGCTGACCTGGAGCCTGCCAAAGTTTTGAACACTGCGGTGTACGGCGCCCGCATCGTGCGCATCGACGGAAATTACGACCACGTGAATCGCCTGTGCGCCCAGATCGCGGACCGCTTCAACTGGGGCCTCGTGAATGTAAATCTTCGCCCCTACTATTCGGAGGGTTCCAAGACTCATGGTTACGAAATTGCCGAACAACTTGGCTGGCGCCTGCCTGACAATGTTGTGGTGCCCATGGCGGGCGGCTCGCTGATCACCAAAATCGCCAAAGCCTTTAGAGAACTGGTCACACTCGGATGGGTCGAACCTCGTCCAGTACGGTTCTTTGGGGCACAAGCTACCGGCTGCTCACCCATTTCCGATGGCGTGAAACGAAATTTGTCGCGCTTCGAGCCACAAAAGCCTAAAACCATCGCGCGCTCTTTAGCCATAGGCAATCCCGCCGACGGTTGTTACGCTATCAGATTAATTCATGAATCCGGCGGCTGGGCCGAAGACGTCTCCGATCCGGAAATTGTGGCCGCCATAAAACTTCTCGCCGAAACCGAAGGCATCTTTGCGGAAACCGCCGGCGGCGTCACCGCGGGCGTCGCGAAAAAGCTGATCGATCAGGGCCGCATCGCGCCCGACGAAACTACTGTGGTGTGTATCACCGGCAACGGCCTGAAGACCACCGACGCTATCATCGGTGAATATCCTCTCAGCGAGGCCATCGCGCCCAAAATTGAAGCATTCAAAGCGCTGATGGACGCGCAGTTTGCCACCAGCGGTCGAGTGCTCGCCGCGCATAAAGCATAAATTGTTGTTTTAGAATTTTCGTTTTGCAAAAAATGTCAAGATGGAGAGAGCAACAAATATGCCAGTGATTATCGAAATCCCAACGGCCTTCCGGCGATTTACCGGTGGCCAGCCCACAATCGATTGTAGTGCCGTAACGATTGCCGAAGCCTTGAATCAGCTGACCTCCAAATTTCCCGATCTCGGCCGTCACGTTCGCGACGATCAGGGAGAAATTCGCCAATTCCTCAACGTATACCTCAATGACGAAGACATCCGTTTCCTCGGCGGCGAATCGTGCTCCATCAAGGACGGCGATCGCGTCTTGCTGGTTCCTTCGATTGCGGGCGGCTAGAACATCGCGGGCTACGTAGTCCCCCACATTGACGAACTACCCGCGCTTCTGAAAAAATTCTCTACTAGTGCGATGCCATACTTTGTCTTACTCTACGAGGTAGTAGACGATTTTGTCGCTCGCCGTGCGCCGTTTCGCGCCGATCACCTGCGCCTAACCGGCGAAGCTCATAATCGCGGCGAAATCGTTCTTGCCGGCGCTCTTGCTGAACCCGCCGACACCGCCCTGATTATTTTTCACTGCGCCGACAAATCCGTTGCCGAAGACTTCGCGCGCCGCGACCCTTACGTCGTCAACGGCCTAGTCAAAAAATGGACCGTGCGTCCTTGGAACGTCGTCGTCGGGCAAACCTCGAAAATCGCATTCCCATCGGGCGGGCGCTTACAATGATTGCGCGGGTATGGGCGAGTCGCGTGGCGAAGTCCAACCTGAAAGCTTATCTCAAGCATTTCTCGAAAAACGTGCTTCCGGACTTGAGACGCTATGACGGGTTCGCGTCCGCGCTGGTATTAACGCGCGATCTGGATAGTGAAACGGAAGTGGTGGTGAACACTTTCTGGAAAAATTTAGCCGCGATTAAGGCATTCGCCGGGTCAGATTGCGAGGCTGCAGTGGTGGTCCCGGAAGCAGCCGCATTGCTCACCAGCTACGACAAGCGCGTGCAGCATTACGTCGTAGACGTGGCCGATAGTTCCGAATCGATCTCACTATTCGCCGGCCGCGACTAGGCTGTCGGCTTCTCCCACTTGCCCGATTCCGCGGCTCGAAATATCGCGTCGATTACCGCCATGTTGGCGATGGCATCTTTTAACGGCACCGGCACGTCGCGGTCCTCGAGAATAGCCTTGGAGAAATCATCTCCCTGTATCGTGTATTGATCGCAAGCAGGAATTGTCTCAATTTTTATTCCCGCGCCGCCCACATCGCTGCCATCGTCCACAAAAATTCGCGTTGCCTTGTTGGGCGGTGCGTTGAATGGAATCTCGATCTCAATCCGTCCCTTGGTGCCGAGAAATTGCATGCGCTGGTATGGAACCATTTGCGTGCTGCACGCAAACATCGCGTGCCCGCCGCTAAATTCCATAATCGCGGAAGCCAGCCTGTCCGTGCCAAACTCCGGATCGCGTTCCAGCACTCCACTCACTTGCAGCGGCTCCGTGCCATACATAAAACGCGACATGGTAATCGGATAACAGCCGATGTCCATCAACCCGCCGCCACCCCACTCCGGGTTGTTCCGCACATTCTGGGCATCGCGATTGAAATAACTAAAGACTCCAACAATCGCCCGCAACTCCCCAATCCGTCCCTCGCGGATCAATTCCCTGGCGCGCAGCCATTGCGGATGTGTCCGCACCATAAACGCTTCGCCAATTTTTACGCCCGCGCGATCCCGCACCGGCAACAAAGTCCTGGCCTCGGTCGCGTTCAACGCGATCGGCTTTTCACAAAGCACGTGCTTCCCCGCTTCCATGGCTTTGATTGACCATGGCACATGCAAATGATTGGGCAACGGGTTATAGATCGCCTCGATCTCGGGATCAGCGAGCAACTCTTCATACGAGCCATACGATTTGCCAATCTTTAACGCGGTAGCCGCAGCCCTCGCCTTCGACAGATCGCGCGAGGCGATGGCCGCAACGTCGCAGTACTCGCTCTGCTGCATCCCGGGAATCACTTTGCGCACGGCGATTGACGCCGCACCCAGAACGCCCCACTTCACTTTCGTCTTGCTCACTCGTTGATCAATCCTTCTCGCGGCCACTCCCCCGCATCATTTCGGGTGAACATAATAAATCACATTCGCGTAGTCGTCGGACAGCAAGAAAGAATTCTCACTCAGCTTCAAAATATCGCAGGGCCGGCCTCGCACCAATCTGCCTTTAATAAGGCCGGTGATAAGGTCCTGCACTTGTCCGCGACCATCAACGCTCACGACGCGATATCCGCGACCCAATGTTTTGTTGCTCGCCCCATGTAGCGCGACGAGGAAATGGTCCTTCAAGAGCGGCTCCGTAGAGTCGACTCCAAAATAATCCAGCCCCAACGGAGAACTATGCGCTCCAAAAAACGAGAACGCATCCGGCGCAGCCTGGCAATCCTTCCGAGAAGGTTCTAAAGGAGAGCGCACGTCCGACTTGGCTTTCCCACCCGAGTAGTAGCAATGCGGCCACCCGTAATCTAGTTTCCCTTCCCGCAATGCGCCGGGACTCACAGAAAACATGGGATCGTCAGGCGCATCATCGCCTAAATGGTCCGCGCCCATGTTGGTCAGAAACAAACTGTCGCCCACGAAACGCATTCCCACCGCATTGCGCAAGCCTCGCGCGATTATGCGTTGATTCTTCCCGTTTACGTCCATCACCGATAACGTGGCGCGAATCTCTTCTTTCTCATCGCACGCATTGCAACTGCTGCCCACGGTTACGTACAACTTATCGCTTGGCCCAAAGGCGATCGTGCGGGTCAGATGCCATCCGCCGTATTTGTAGCTGAGCCCATAGGCTGGGTAAGTAGCCAGCACCTCTGGGTGTGATGTGGGCCGTTCTTCGCCACCTACGAATTTGTAGCGCACCAGCCGGTCAGTAAGCGCCAGGTAAATCCAATCTTGCCCCTGCGCGTCCTTGTAAAAAGCGATGCTGTTTGGATTGTGTAGATTGGTGAGGTACGGAATCACGCGTGCGAATTTGCCGCGCTGCTCGTCGAATCCGTCCAGAATATAGATGGCTCCTTCGGTGTTGTCCGAAAGATCATGCATAGTGGTGACGAAAATCCGTCCGTCAGGCGATTTAGCCATAAATCGCACACGTTTCAAACCTTCAGCGGCGGGAACAATCTTGAAACCCGCGGGCAGCAACAACGAAAAGGGGCTTTTCCCCTTCAAGCGCACGGTGTGCGGTGTCAGCTTCGTCTCTGAAGCAGACTGCGGGGAACATACGGACGTCAGCGCAGCGGCACACAAAACCAAATGTGCCACTATGCTCGCACGGAACGCTCTCTTCATGAATGGAATGGCGCCATCAGGTCCACACCGTTTGAAATAAACATGCAAGGCGAGATGTAACCTGCTAAGAAGTGGCAATTGTTAATGTTTCTTATTCCGGTCAGCCTGATCCTGCACCCTCTTCATGTGCCGCGACAACACCAGGTCCGCTACTTTAGGTGTGAAAAACGTCTGATTTGAATACAACGCTTGTACCGCGGCCACCAGGTCACGCGCGGCATCGCTCTTCAACACATACCCTTTCGCGCCTGAATCCAAGACATCCGCGATCACCTGTTTCGAATCATGCGCGGACAGCAGCAATATCTTGGTGCGGGGTACCTGTAACAAAATCTGGCGCGCAGCTTCCAGTCCGCTTATCCTCGGCATGGCGATGTCCAGCAGCGCGACATCCGGCTTCAGCGCTAGCACCATTTCGACGGCCTGTTCGCCGTCAATCGCTTCCCCCACAACTGACCAATTGATCTGACCTTCCAACAACGAGCGAAGGCCAACCCTCATAATCTCGTGGTCATCGGCCAAAACCAATCGAACCGGTATCACTAGTCACCTCAGTTGATGCCGGGCACGTTCTTAACTTACAAATATCTGCTCATTGCGCTCTGCAGTCCCTGTTTTACTATCACGAACTAATTCCAATGGGCCATAAGGCATTCACTGGATAAAGGTACAGCCGGTCCGTTACGGGACTTCGGTCTATTAACTTCCGTCGTCCTTCCTACCAAAGCGCAAAAAGGCCGACGCCTGGAGGCCCCCCTTTCGCACCTGGAGGCGGCATCAAATCTGTGTACCGACCACAAATTGGCTAATTGCTCGCCGTCGCTTTTTTAGCTTCCGCCGAATCGTAGCTTTCTCCGTAAATAGCCGGCACCTTTGCGCCCATCGGCCGCAGATACATCGACAACTGCCCGCGATGGTGAATGCTGTGGTGCAAGTTGAATTGCACATAGGCGATCGCTGGCAGTTGAAACATGCCGCGAAAATCAATCACTTTGGTCAGCTGCTCGCCGTTCAACTTGGTGAGCCGGGCAAAATCGGCGTCGAAGGTCTTGGCGTACCATGCCGCAATCCCCGCGGAATCGCGCAGAGAATCAGGCCGGTGGTTGGGCGTGAAATCAAATTGCCCAGCAGCAATTCCGTCCATGAATCGATGCTCCGCTGCGACGATATGCCAGGCCAACTCGAGGGCCGTCTTGGAAACAGTGTCTGGCCGGTAGTCGCCTTTATCAGCCGGAATCGTCTCGATGATCTGCTTGGTGATGCGATGCTCGTTTTTCAGCGCCGGTAAAGAAAACGTGTTGAAGAATGCGGTGGCTTGTTGCGGGTGCAGTGCGTCCATCATTTTTATTCCTCCTAATTCGCCCGGATTATACTCCATTGAGAAAATTGCCGTTAGCCCGCTATCTGCCGCTGTCAAAACCACTTCTTCCTCGTCGGATTAAATATCCGGGAATTTGAAAATGTGAATCCTTAGTACGCCGGTACTGTAGACGCAAAATCTTCCGGGCTTCAAAGTCATTGCAGGCGAGGAAATTGGTTATGTCCCAAGACGTAATAACCCCGGATAAGATGCGCAACGACATTAAGCCCTTTTGCCCCATCCATCACTGGCGAATGGCGCATGACTCGGGCAGCAGCAAGGTAGGTCCTTCATACCGCTGCAGTTATAACGGCTGCGCTGTTCGTTACACTCAAGCGCAGGGGTATTTTGAGTTGAAGAACGCCGCGAACGCCCAAAACTTTGTTGTACACGCTGAGATCCTTTGCTGCACCTATGATCCCAAGCATTTCCCCGCGATCGTAGGCTACGCAAAGGAATCGATCGGCAACCGCACCGAGGAATCGCGCCACTGGCAATGCCTGGCCGCGAGTTGCAATTTTTCGTTGCGGCAGAAGCTTTCGGCGACGCTATCCGCGCCCGACGCGTCAACGAAGTTTGTCACCAAGGACAACCAGAACGTGGAACATGACCACGCTTTGTGGCCACGATAAGCACACCGTTGTAGCCAAAAGCGGTTAACTGTTTTTCACCGTGCAGACGCTTAGCTGGACTTTATCCGGTGAGTGGCTGGCTTCCCTCGTTTTTCTCTGAAGAAATACGCAATCCCGCCGAGAACAATCGAAAAGAAAACAATAGCCCCCGCGTACGCCGCAAAGGCTCCATTCCAATCCACGTGCGCATCAGGGATTTGCGCGTAGGTATTCGACCAAACCGGCGCGTAGCCTATGGTTTGGTGCAGATTGGGACTATTAAGTTCCGGCTGGGTCCACGGGGCATGCGCGCACAAAATCAAAAGCCCAAGGATCATCAAAGTGAAAGTGAGGTAGTAGAAGCGGTTCATGGCCTGAAGTATCACATTGTTTTGCCCGCTCCGACTACCCTGTTACACCAGCCGAGTGCTAAAATCGCTTGAGCCACCATGTCGCCTAAAACTCTCTACCAGAAAATCTGGGATTCCCACCTGGTTCGCGAAGAAGCTGGGCAGCCCTCCATCATTTATATCGACCGTCACCTGATTCATGAAGGCACTTCGCCGCAAGCTTTCGCAGGTCTGCGCGCCGAAGGCCGCAGAGTGCGTCGGCCCGATCTCACCTTCGCGGTGATGGACCACTCGGTTTCCACTACTGACCGCACTCTGCCCATTCTCGATCAGGATGCCAAACTGCAATTCGATGCTCTGGAGAAAAATTGCCGCGAATTTGGTGTGCGTCTCTTCGACATGCACAGCAAAAATCAAGGCATCGTGCACATCATCGGCCCTGAACTCGGCATCACGCAGCCGGGTCAAACCATCGTGTGCGGTGACAGCCACACTTCCACTCACGGCGCATTCGGAACGCTGGCGTTCGGCATCGGCACCAGCGAAGTGGAACACGTTCTCGCCACCCAATGCCTGGTGCAATCGCACTCCAAGACGATGAACATCGTGGTAAATGGTAAGCGTCCTCACGGTGTGACCGCCAAGGACATCATCCTCGCCATCATCGGGAAAATCGGGATCGGCGGCGGGACGGCGCACGTTGCTGAATACAGTGGCCAAGCCATTCGCGAACTCTCTATGGACGGACGCATGACCGTTTGCAACATGACCATCGAAGGGGGCGCCCGCGCCGGAATGATCGCGCCGGACGAAACTACTTTCGGCTACCTGGAAGGCCGCCCGTTTGTGCCGCGAGGAAAGGCGTTTCAGGAAGCCGTCGATCGCTGGAAGCAATTAAAAACCGATGACGGCGCGAGATTCGATTCGACCGTCGAGCTGCAAGCCGACAAGATTGCCCCGCAAGTCACCTGGGGCACCAATCCGGGCATGGTCACCGGCGTTACGGACCGCGTGCCGGATCCAGGCTCCTTCACCGACCTCAACGACCAGAAAGCCACTGAGCGCGCGCTCGTTTACATGGGCCTGAAAGCTGGCACGCCGATCGTGGACATTCCCGTCGATCGCGTGTTCATCGGCTCTTGCACCAATTCGCGCATTGACGATCTGCGCGCGGCTGCCCACTTTGTCGAAGGCAAGCATGTAGCGCGCAGCATCAAGCAAGCGCTGATCGTCCCAGGTTCCCGGGGCATAAAAGCGCAAGCCGAAAAAGAAGGCCTCGACAAAATATTCCGTGAAGCCGGTTTCGAATGGCGAGACGCGGGCTGCAGCATGTGCATCGGCATGAACGCTGATGTTCTGCCGCCGCACGAGCGCTCCGCCAGTACCTCCAATCGCAATTTCGAGGGCCGCCAAGGCAAAGACAGTCGCACCCATCTGGTCAGCCCGGTTATGGCCGCAGCCGCCGCCATCGCAGGTCACTTCGTAGACGTACGCGAATTCGCGCTGGAATCGGTGGAATAGATGAAAGGCTGCATCACTCTTGTCTCCATTATCCTATTATTTGTAGGGGCTGGTTTAGAGTCACACAGCACACGGGATAACGTAGATCCTTTGCCCGCAGGGGCGGCAAAGATCTGTAAGTGGATTGGCGAAGTGTTTTTGTTCCTCTGTTGGTAATTTTGACGCGATCGAAGAAAAAGCCATAACATCAAGGCACCGGAGAGAATTTGATGAAGCCTTTTATCACTCACACCGGACTAGTTGCGCCGCTCGATCGCGTCAACGTCGACACCGATCAAATGGTGCCCAAGCAATTCCTCAAGGCCCTCACGCGCCAGGGCTTCGGACGCATCCTGTTCTACGATTGGCGGTACCTGCCCGGTGAAAAACCGAATCCCCAGTTCGTGTTGAATTTCCCGCGCTACAAAGGCGCATCCGTGTTACTTGCGCGCGCGAACTTTGGCTGCGGCTCCAGCCGCGAGCACGCACCTTGGGCCATCGGAGACTACGGATTCCGCGTCATTCTAGCTCCGAGCTACGCTGACATCTTCTATAACAATTGTTTCAAGAACGGCATCCTCCCCGCTGAATTGACCGAGCAGCAAATCGACGAGATCTTCAAGCGCGCGGAGAAAGAAGAAGGCTATTCACTCTCCATCGATCTGCCAAACCAAACCGTCAGCGATAACCACGGACTAAGCTACAAATTTGAAATCGCTCCATCGCGCAAAGAAGTTCTGCTCCAGGGCCTCGACGACATCGGCACCACGCTAAAACACGAACCCGAAATCACCGCCTACGAAAAGACCCACGCCGCCACCGCCACAATGTTCGAACCGGTAGACGTGAAAAACTATTCCCCAGCGAATTAATCCTGTGTGGCTGAAAATCTAAAATAACGCGGAGGGTGCCCCACCCTCAGGTTTTTGGAGGGTGGGTCTTGCAACGTGGAATTGCCACTACTTAAGCCGCGCAGCTCTTCATTTATTTATCTCGTTTTTTCGTCGGCAATCCCCGCAATTTCCAGCAACGTCAACAACGCGCGCTTCAATCCCATTTCGCGCCCCGACGGTTCATACCACTCTTGCAACGAATGCGCGCCGCCGCCATTCCCGCCCGCGCCGATCGCGATCGCATCAATCCCCAGCGACAGCGGAATGTTTGCATCCGTAGACGACCGCTCGAGCCGCGAATGATTCCCAACAAATTCATCCGCAGCACGCAACGCCGCCAACACCGCCGAACCCGCAGCCAGTTCACCGCCAGGACGGCTGCCCAGCAGCTCGACCTTCAGCTCCAATCGCCCTTTCGAACGATCGCGCGCCGAATCCTGCTCATCGCGCACGCCCGCAGCCATGCATTCACGCAGCGCAGCTTCGAGGCGCGTCAGTTCCTCTTCGCTCTCCGAACGAATATCTACCTTCAGTTTGGCTTCATGCGGAATGGAATTTACTGACGTACCGCCTTCAATCTGCCCCAAATTAAAGGTCGTCCTGGGCGCGGACGGAACCTTCGTATTAATAAAGCGCACCGAACCGCGCACCAGCGCGTTGATAGGATTCGCCATTCCAAAATCCGACCAACTGTGCCCGCCCGGCCCGGTGATGGCCACCTCCAGCCGCCGCGAGGCCAAGGCTTTCGTCGTGACGTGATCTGTCCCCGAACCGTCCAGAACAATCGCTGCCTTCAAATTTGCGCGGTACGTATCTATCAGAGCGCGCATGCCCCGCAAATTCCCTTCGCCCTCTTCGCCCACATCGGCGGCAAACAAAATCGTGCGCCGCGGCTTGATTCTCCCGGCCTGCATCGCGCGCGCAATGGCCACCAGCGCCGCCAACCCGGTGCCATTATCCGAAATTCCCGGGCCGCTTAGCCGCTCTCCTTCATGACGAACCTTAACATCCGTGCCCGCAGGAAACACGGTGTCCAAATGCGCCGAAAGAATCACGACTTCTTTCTCGTTTGCGCCGCGGAGTTCTGCGATGACATTCCCGATTTTGTCACGATGCGTGGTCAGGCCCGCGGCCCCTAGCAATTGCTCGACAGCGGCCGCGCGTTGTTCTTCCTGATAGGACGGCGCAGGAATTTCGGCAAGTTTTATTTGGACCTCGTTAATGAGGGACTCGTGCGGCTTGAACCAGTCGAGCGCGGTCTGGATCTGCGGGCGCTTTGTGATCTCGGGCGCGGCACCTTGGCGGGGCGGTTGAGCAAGCGAAGATCGCAGCGGCATGCTTAGGAGAATAACCCAAACTAAAAAGTGTTTCATCGTGCGCTTTTTATCGCGCTGCTTCAATTCCCTGCCGATTTCTGGCAGAGCGCCAAGATCTCCGCGTCCGTCAACACCCGCGACGACTTTTTCGCAGCATCGTAAATGCGATTTACCAGCGCTTCATCGCCGTTCACCCCACGTTTTTCCAGCCAGTAAAGCACATTCGATTTTCCGCTCATGGGACCAATCTCGATTACTTGCTCCAGGCCGAAAAGCTGCGCAGGCACTCCACTGTATACAGTGTTGACCAGTTCCGGATCATTTTTGCGAAACGCCTTAATAATCGCCGCTGCATGCACGCCGGTCGCCGTACGGAAAGCGTCGCGCCCGACCACCGGATAATTCACCGGGATGCTGGTATGCGTAGCCGACGCCACGCGCTCGCAATATTCTTGCAACCGCGAAAGATCCTGCCCAATCAATCCTATTAATCGCAGGTTGACCAGCATTAACTCCATCGCAGTATTTCCGACGCGCTCGCCAAGCGAATTGGCCGCCGCGTGCACCTGGTTCGCCCCGCCCGCAATCGCTGCCAGCGAATTGGCTACCGCCAGCCCGCGATCGTTATGGCCGTGCCAGTCCACGCGAATCTCTTCGCCCGAAGGCTTCACAACTTCGTCTACCGCAAATTTCATAAGGTTGTAAGCACCACTGGGGGTGGCGTGTCCCACGGTGTCGCACAGTACGATGGCTCGCGCGCCGTTGCGAATCGCGCAGCTGTACAGCCGCTTTACGGTATCAGCGTCGGTACGGATGGTATCTTCCGTCACGTACATCGACGGCAGACCGTGCTCCACCGCGAAGCGCACAGCTTTTTCCGTGGTGCGCTCCAGATGATCGACGGTCCAATCCTCCACCAACCTGCGGATCGGACTCGACCCCAAGAACGTCGCCGCCTCAATCGCGATTCCCACCCGTTGCGATATCTCAACGATAGGCAAAATGTCTGCTTCCACGGTACGCGCCGCGCAATTCGGCTTAATCTTCATCCGGTTGCTGGCAATTTCGCGCGCCAAGGCCTCAGTGTCCGCAACAGCCCGCGCTCCCGCAGCTGGAAGCCCAATATTCACGGAATCAATTCCCAACGATTCCATCAAATGCAGAATTTCAATTTTTTCTTCAATGGGAGGATCAAACACAGAAGGATTCTGCAGACCATCACGCAGCGTCTCATCATTCAACAAAACCCGGGTGCCCGGCGGAATCGCGGGCGGCGACGCCAAATTCCAGTCGTAAATCAAGTCATCATTCATTCGTGTTTACTCTAACCGATTTCTAGCGTTTCCGTTTGCCGCGGCGAGGCGCCGCAGAAAACTGCGTAGATCTCAAAACCCGAACGACATTTTGCCATCGGCGATGTCTGGGCATTTCTCACTCAGACAGCCCGCGCGCAACCGATTCTGTTGTCCGGGTGTGAGTTTCCAATTCGCACCTGTGACTAGCCCGGAAACAAGGGACTGTTCAAGTTGCACCGTTCTTGCCCGCTCCAGTTGCGCGGCTTGTTGCCCTACGCTGCCATGGAAAATTCCCGTGTCTGCTCCGCGCAGCTCTGCCGCACGCTCGCGCCATTTTTCGCGGAGCGTTCCGAGCCGCTGCCATAGGGCCGCCTCCACCATAGCCGGCCCTCGAAAACCGAGAAAAGTAGCCGCCATTCCTGCCGACCCCAGATCGGCCGAATCAAGCGCCTTCACCGCTAAGGGGATTAGTTCATCGGAATAGCGGACCGTGTCCAGAGTTCGCAACAACTGGCTCGCGCAAGGATGATTACTACCTGTCTCCTCAATGAATCGCTTTGTGGCGTCTGCGGCTGCGGTTCGGAACAGGTAGCCGATCAGATAGCCCTCAATCTCGCAACCGTACCTCAGCTGAGCAACGTACTTGTCGAGAAACTCGTCTACGCTCGGCCATAATTTGCTGCTGCCGGCGCGCAGAACTATTG
Organism: Verrucomicrobiia bacterium; assembly: GCA_035482155.1. GTDB lineage: Bacteria > Acidobacteriota > Terriglobia > Acidiferrales > UBA7541 > Acidiferrum. Next base: position 37,015 of record DATHRB010000066.1, read on the forward strand.
CCGCGACCCTTTGCGATTCCCAGGAATCGTGAAGCATCTCGGGATCTTTTAGCCGCGCGTTTAGAATGTCATCCAACTCCGGATGCTCAGACTCAGCTATGAGAAAAACGGCATTCTTGCTAGTCCTCGTGCCCGGCCGAATGGCCTCAGTTAAAATTGTCGCGCCACACTCTCGCGGCCACCCCTCGCACCAAAATTTGTAAGCCTCGTCTAAAGAGAAATTGTCTGTCTTGCCTCGATTCTCCACCAGGCTTAGCACTACAGGCTTCAGCCGCCAATGCGGCTCGCTCAACCACAGTGTAGTGAGCAGTTGTATCCGATTTCCGGGTGCCAACTCCGGCGCGGTAGCCAGTACCTCATCGCGCAGTCGCGATAATGTTTCTGACGCATCCGGCTTAAAGCTATTCTCACGCTCCGCTGTAAACCACACCAGGTAAGTAGCCGCCGCCCGTTCTGGTCCCGCACGACGCGCTATGGTTTGATTGACACGCTCGTTGGCCTTCGCCAGATATTTCTGAAACACTGCGGTACGCGCTTCATAGCGCTCTTTCCATTCCGACTGTCCTGCCGGATCCGAAGGCGGTGGCGGAACCATTCCCAATTCCTTTCGCACCTGGAGTTCCGCGAGTAAGTCAGCCATCCCCTCGTGCGGCTCGACCTGCGGATCGGACAAAGCCGCCTCGACCAGCGGAATAATTACGTCTATCTGGGACGATTCAAGCAAGCCTTGGTACGCCCTGCCACGGTCACTCTCGGTAAGGTCAGTCTTGGAGAAATAAAGTTGAGCCAGTTTCTGAACCGACTGGGGCGTATCCAAAACGATCAGTCGATGTAGTGCGCGATATCGCTCCGTTTCATCGCCACCCTTGAGAGCGCGAGCGATCTCTTCCACCTCCGAGGCGCTCCAGGCAGGATCACCGACAATGTTGAATTCCAGAGTATTGGACTCCAGTGATATGAATTCCCATCCACCGCCATCCTCTGTCCGTTTGGCCATGGAGACTTCATCGCTGTGCACACTCACAGAGTAGCGGCCCGGCTTCTGAAATCGATACCAATCTTCCAAATCCATTCGTTGAGTAACGGCTTGAGAACCAAGCAAGCCAATACTACAGAGAAAAGAACCGGCAGGAGGCATGTAGTCTCGAACGGAAGCCAACTCGATCACTCCTACTGTGGGCCTTAGATTGGGAACAACGCTGACCAGCCCTGGTCGCGGCGAAGACCAACTTCCACGATATTGTTTTTCTACCTGCGTCGAATACGAAATTTCAATTTCGATGGGTTCGCCAACGTTGAAGAAGGATTTGTTAGCTGCAAAACTAATCTGAAATTGAATGTCCTGGGGATTCCGCGCACCGCCGGCTGAGAAGGCCCACAGGGCCGCAAGAATCAACAAGAAACCAGCTTTTCTCATAGAGCCCCGCCTGCTAACGCGCTTACGGGAATGCTAAGCCTTTAGATGTCGAAACGTATTGCAGTTTTGTCTTGCTCTACGTTGTATGCGGCCAATTCCAATCCTCGATACGCCACGACTCGTCGTGTTTTACCGCCACCATCACCAATCCTTGCGCAGGAACCGTGGGCCCCGATTTAGATCGGTCCTTCAATTCAAAAAGCCGCTCGATGTCATCCGGCGTCAGCTTGCCTCTGCCAATGTCCAGCAACGTCCCCACCATTTTGCGCACCATGTAACGCAAAAACGAACGCCCGCTTACTGTAAATACCAACTCCTCATTATCGGCGCTGCGCTCCAAGTCAGAAGAAAACACTTCGCGCTCCGTGGAACGTTCCTGATCATCATCTTCCGAGCCGGTCGACGCCGCAAACGACGCGAAATCGTGAACCCCGGCAAATCGCATCGCGGCGTCGCGCATGGCCTCTTCATCCAGCGGAAATGGATAATGCAGCACGTAGCGCCAGATCATCGGCGGCACCACTTTGCCGCGATAAATCCGGTAACGGTAAATTTTGCCGCGCGCCGACCAGCGCGCATGAAATGTAGGTCCTACTTCATCGGCCCCCACGATTCGAATCGAGGGGGGAAGCAACGCATTCAAAGCGCGCTGAAATTCGCTGGCGGAAAGCGCCGACAATGTTTTAAAGCTGGCCACCTGGCCCAGCGCATGCACACCCGCGTCCGTTCGACCCGCGCCATACAGCTGCACCTGCTCTTGCGTCAACCGTCCCAGAATATTGCTGATCTCGCCTTGAATGGTGGGTTTGTTGGTTTGAACTTGCCAGCCGTGAAAATCTGTCCCGTCATACGCAATGGTCAGCTTGAAGTAGCGCATGAGAAATTAGCCGGTGGACAATTTTAACAAGGGAAGTAAATTTTTAGCGGCCAACAGTCGTCCGAGCATTTGCGCTGCCGCCGCCGGCGTTCGCGTCACCGCGCACAAACCGGCTGCCAGGTTTAACGACAACACTTCCGGCCGCGCACAGTGGACAGTCCTTCGGCGAGTAGCTCGGGATTGACACATCGAGCAATGCCTTAGCCGTAACTCCAAGCTTCACCGCTCCACCACTTCGGTCGATCAAAGCTCCCGCAGCCACGACCCGCCCGTCCGCTTCCTCCACCACGCGAATGGTCTCGCGTGTTGATCCCCCAGTAGTCCACACGTCTTCCACGACGAGCACGCGCTGTCCAGCCCGCAAAGAAAAACCTCGCCGCATGGTCATCGAGCCACCGGCATCGCGCTCCACAAAAATTGCCGGCACGCCAGCTCCCACCGGCCCGTCGCCTTGGCTTCTGCCCTCCGGCAACGCTCGGGCAACTTCCTGTCCGATGATCAGCCCGCCCATGGCCGGGGACACCACCGCATCCGGCTCCAGGTCGCTAAACAAAGCCGCCAAACTTTGCCCCAATTTCTCGGCAAACCGCGGATATTGCAGCACCAGCGCGCACTGCACATACATTCCGCTGTGCAGCCCGCTGGACAACTCAAAATGACCGTGCCGGATGGCTCCAGCACTTTCAAACATGGCCATTAATTCTTCGCGTTTCAGCATCGTCTAGCTAACCGGATCCCATCGTAACCGTCGAATCGTCTGCAGCCTAGCCGCCAGTCTCTGCGTTGTCAAGGATGCACGCCCCTGCTAGACTGCTTTTCGTTCGAGCACGCCGCGCGCCGGCGTTCAGTAGCCCCCTTATTTTCATAATTTATCTAAATCGAACGAAACAAATTGAGTCTCATTAACGTTTTAAAGGTGAGTCCGACATTTCCAATCTGTCCCTACAGGGGCAATTCAGAGGGGTAAAGAATACTATGAGCTTGATGCGGATGACCGCGCAGCGGTCTGCCTATCGCCCGACCAGAAAACGGAGCAAAAAATTGGCGGTGCGATATGCTCGGCCATTGGTGGCGGCATTCCTGGCATTACTTATCGCCATCGGAAACGTCGCGCCCGCCTTTGCTCAAAATCCCCCTCCCAAGCAAGATCCCACGAAACAGGATCCGTCGCAGCAGCAGTCGCCGCCGCCCGGCACCTACGGCAACATCCCGCCCGCCTCTCAAGCCGGCCCGGAGGCCGCCACGGGCACTGCGCCTCCCCCTGCACCGGCCATCCCCGTTTCACTGGGCTTATCCACGCACAATTTCACCCATGGTCCGCGCGCGTTTCCAACCTTGATCGCTCCTTACACGCCCATTCAAATTGATGCGCCCATGCTGGTCAATTCGCCCCGCATCGACCAATTGATTCGTGACAACAAGCTGCAAATAACTTTGCAAGACGCCGTCGAGTTGGCCCTCGAGAATAGCCTCGACATTGCCGTTGCTCGATACAATCCCTGGATCGCGGACACCGATATTCTCAGAACTAAGGCTGGCGGCCAGGGCCGCGGCACCACTGGCGCGGACTTTCCTACGTCTCAAGCAGCCATTGACCCGTTCAATACAGTGTTTCCGTCCTACGATCCCATCATCAGCACCACCACTTCCATTAATTCACTCACCACGCCGATAAACAATCCGTTCCTTTCGGGAACTGGGGTAGGAACCAGCACTTTGCAGGGCTTGCACGCGCATGCCACCATTTTTGACGCCGCATACCAGCAGAGCTTCACTCCCGGCACCACCATAAATGTGGCCTGGAACAACACCCGCTCTTCGTCCACCTCGGGTGCCAATTTTTTCAACCCCAGCGTGCAGTCCTCGCTTTCTGCTGGCTTTTCACAACAGCTCTTGAATGGCTTCGGGTATTTCGTTGGACGCCGGAATATTCTGATCGCCAAAAACAATCGTAAAATTGCCGATCTCGTTTTCGTTAACCAGGCCATCACCACGGTAACCAGTGCCATCACCGCTTACTGGGAACTGGTTTACGCCCGCGAAAACGTCAAAGTCCAGCAGCAGGCTGTCGCGGTGTCTGAAAAGCTTTTCAACGACAACAAGAAACAATTGGAAATCGGCACCATGGCTCCCTTGGACGTTACCCGCGCCGAATCCGAAGTGGCCAGCGACCGTCAAAATTTGATCGTCGCGCAAACCGTTCAACTGCAGGACGAACAGGTCCTGAAAAACGCCATGACCAAGAATCCCTTGGCGGCCAATCTCATTAACGTTGAAATTATTCCCACCGACCTCCCCACTCCGCCGGCAGCCACCGAATCGGCGTCATTCGAGGACGCGATTCAGGAAGCCTTCGTCAAGCGGCCCGATCTCCAAGAGCAGGTATACAACCTGAAAAATGCTGGAATTGAAGTTCGTGCCACCAAGAACGCCTTGTTGCCTACGCTGACCTTGAGCGGGCAGTACAGTTCGTCGGGTCTGGCCGGAAATTCACCGATTACCGGGACGCCGGTCGTCACGGGAGTTATCCCGGTCGTCGACGCTAATGGCAATCCCATATCCATTACTGGAGCGGGCGGGGTTCAGACTCCCATCTTTCAATCAAGCACCAACGCGCCCATAGTAGGGGCGTCTCAACAAGGTTTTGGCACCGCGCAAAATCAAGTCTTCACCAATCAATTCCCTGATTATTTTGCGTCGCTGAATTTGTTTCTGCCGTTGCGCAACCGTTCCGCGCAAGCTGATAACGCACGCGCTATGCTGACTCAGCGCCAGCTGGAAACTCAATTGCAGCAGTTAAAGAATGCTGCGCTACTGGATGTTCGCAACACGTACATCGCGCTCGAACAGGATCGCGCCCGGGTGGATGCGGCCATCAAAGCCCGTGAGCTTCAAAGACAAACCTTCGAGGCCGAGCAGAAAAAATACACCTTGGGCGCCTCCACGGTTTACAACGTGATCTTGACCCAACGCGACTATGTCACCGCGGAAGGCGTGGAGTTGCGCGCTTTAGCGGACTTGAATGAAGCCAAAGCCAATTTCGAACGCGCCGTGGGCCGCACGCTGGAGGTTAATCGCGTGACGATCGCCAGCACCGGTACAAAGTCCGGCCTCTCGGAGTTTGAACAGGAAACGCTAATTCCTGGCACGCTCCACGGCCAAGTCGTGGGCACCGACAAAATCTTCAGCAACCCAACGCCGCCAACCAATAAATAATTTGCTGCGAGCGGGGAGAATACAGAGTTCGTGGTCCTCAGCGGGATGGTCCGGGGACACGCGTTATGGTCTTTGTGTCTGGACTGGGCCGGCGGCGCCAGCGTCGCGTATCGCATCCAACCCAGCGGTCAGGTAACGCGAAATCCCCGGGCCCCCTCCAAGCTGCTCTATGCGGACAAATCCGTTCTCATCGATGACAAAAGTATTCGGAAACCCAAAAGCCCCAAACTTCTCCATCAGCCCCGGCGGAGTTGGCGCAATTCGCAAATTCTTGAGCTTCTCTTCGCGAATTAAATCCCTGAGATCCTTAGAGTCTGCGGTCGTATCTACGGCAGTCAAAACCACCAGGTTTGGATGGTCCTGCTGAAACTGTTCTAGTTCCTTTAGTTCTGCCCGGCAAGGTCCACACCAAACCGCCCAGAAATTTAGAATGACTTTTTTCCCACGGAGGCGTGAGCTACTCAATTTCTCGCCATTCAAAGTGGTCAGATCAAATTCCGGCGCCGCGTGGCTGAGAACTTGTGGCCGGTAGTTTTGGTCTACAAAACTCTGCGTGCTAAGAGCGTCAACTCTCTGTCGCAGGCCGTTCTTTGTGCCTAGTTTTTGTTTCAACCACAGTTTCTCGAGTCGCGTATTCGCATCTTCCTGATATTGCGAAATGCGGACCACCGATTGCAAATACGCGTCCACCGCACCCCGCTTGTCTCCGGTTTCTTCCAACGCGCGCCCGTAGACATAGAAGGAACGGCCCAACTTAAATTCGTTTTTCCACGGCTGCAGGATCGCCAGCGCTTCCGCCGGCTTATCCTGTCGAATCAAAATGTCAGCCCGTGTAATGGCGATGCGACCTTTCCAGGACTTGAGCTGTTGCTCGGGATACCGCAAAGACGGTTGGGCAGTTTTGGAATTTAGGTCCATTAGGCCGTTGGCCTCGTCCAGCATAGCCAACGCCTGCGGCAATTTTTGATTGGCCTCCAGATACGCCCCGGCCATTGCTATGCGAGTCGAAATGTCATTGGGATCCGTAGCGCGTATCTCGGAGTACCGTTTTTCACGCTCGCCGAGATCTGTGGCCTCGGCAAACAACCACATCCGCGCCTCCATTGCGGCGTGACCGTTCGGGAATTCTTTTATCACCTCTCGCAGCAAAACAGCACGTTTGTCTCGGTCCGGTTCATCTGACGCACGACTCTCTAAAAGAAATTCACGAGCATCAGATTGTGGATTTTGGCGCTCCAACTCCTGAACAAGGTTTTCAGCGGTATCAACCGGAACCCACGAATGGCCCCCAACAAAGTTGAGTGCGCTTAATAAGCCAAATCTGTCCGCGACATGATCACTGACAAATTTGTTGATCTCCGCAACCACAATTGCGCGATTCTCTGGAGTATCGCCGCGCAGCCTTAGTTTGTAATCCCACAGGTCAGCGACAAGGTTTCGGCCTCGCGACGGCGCGCGCATGTAATCTTCTAGAATCTCGACGGCCTTTGCATAATTCACCGGTCGTTCTATCCCTTCCGCCTCAAGTATTCCCGTATACGACTGAGCCTGCAGACTAACGCTCTCTTCCAACAGCCCACCGTGCACATCACAAAACGGCACTTCGAAATATTCACCGGAGTTAGTATCTTGCTGCTTACTTTGAGGATCCTCTACCCAGTAAATCGCGTATCGGGGCGCTCTAAAGTCTTTGTATGTTACGTTCGCCTGCCACACTCCATCTTCGCGACGCGTAAAAGAAATTGTCTGCTGCTCGAAGGGCGAGATCTGGTGGCCCAAAACCAGGTGAAGCACTAAAGACTTCGGATCCTTTATTGCTGCGAGTTGTCCCATCGGGTAGTAGAGAATGTGAATTTCATTGGTAATCGGAGCAGGAGGAAAACCGTTCGTGACAGGGCACGCCGGGTCTGTTAACGAAGCAAAGTTGAAAACGCTTGGCGCGCGCGGTTTTTCGGTCTGAACCGTTTGCCCGCTTGCAGTTCTCTCAACGGCGCTACTCCAAAAAATGGCCAAGCAAAATATCGTCAGAATCCTTACGTTAATCAACTTGGCTTGACGGTGTGACAAACGACTGCAGGAAGCGCGGATTGAAAACATAACATTCCTCCCAACGAGCCGAATACTAACACCGGGCTGACGCTGCGAAGATAACTCTTTAGATAGATAGTTAACCCCTAACGGCGTAGAGCCAACCGCGATATAGCGGATGGTCCCGAACTCTGACGCAAGTCTTTGACGCGAGCTGTTACATGCCGAAACCCCTCTGCAACGCCGTTCCCTTGCCCAAGTTCCGTCTTTCGCATAGCATTAAAGTCCGCACCAGTTACAGCGATTCGCAGTGCCGTGTCAGTGGGAGCCGCGCCGAAATGACGGACAAATCAAAGACTCAGACTGAAATTGCCACGCCCGCCACGCCCGCTTCACCTGGTTCGGCTCGCCGTGCGTCTCCCAAAGAAAAATCGTGGAAAGAAAATACTCTCAAACCGACGCTAGAGAAAAGCCCGGAACGGCGCGCTGAATTCACAACTATTTCAGGCCACCCTATCCGCCGCTTGTATACCGAAGCCGATTTGCCAGATTGGAGTCCGGAAAAAGATTTGGGCCTCCCCGGCGAGCCGCCCTACACCCGCGGCATTCACTCCACCATGCACCGCGGCCGCTTGTGGACCATGCGCCAGTTCGCGGGTTTCGGCGCGGCCGAAGACACCAACGCGCGTTTCCGCTATCTGCTCGCGCAAGGACAGACCGGACTCTCCACCGCCTTTGATTTGCCTACGCTCATGGGCTACGACTCCGACCACGCGCTCTCCGAAGGCGAAGTGGGCAAATGCGGCGTGGCCATCTCTTCGCTGGCCGACATGGAAGTGCTATTCGACAAAATTCCGCTGGCCAACGTAACCACTTCCATGACCATCAATTCGCCCGCCGCCATAATCTGGGCGATGTATCTCGCCGTCGCCGAAAAACAGGGTGCGGACTGGAAAAAACTCTCCGGCACTTTGCAGAACGACATCCTCAAGGAATACATCGCGCAAAAGGAATATATCTACCCACCGGAACCCTCCATGCGCCTGGTGATTGACACCTTCGAATTCGGCGTAAAAAATACTCCGAAATTCAATCCCATCTCCATCAGCGGATATCACATTCGCGAAGCCGGCTCCACCGCCATTCAAGAACTGGCTTTCACGCTGCGCGATGGTCTGGAGTATGTCGAGTGGGGCATGCGCCGAGGCATGGATGTTGACGCATTCGTTCCTCAGCTTTCTTTCTTCTTCAACGCGCACAACGATTTCTTCGAAGAGGTCGCCAAATATCGCGCTGCTCGCCGCATCTGGCACAAAGCCATGGTGGAGCGTTACAAATCCAAAAACCCGCGCTCTTGGGCGTTGCGGTTCCATACCCAGACGGCCGGCTGTTCACTTACCGCCCAGCAGCCCTACAACAACGTTGTTCGAACCGCGATCCAAGCGCTCGCCGCCGTGCTAGGCGGCACCCAATCGCTGCACACCAATTCGTTGGACGAAGCCTGGGCGCTGCCCACTGAATTTGCCGCCACGCTGGCGTTGCGCACGCAACAAATCATCGCCCACGAAACCGGCGTCGCTAATACTGTCGATCCTCTCGGCGGCTCCTATTTTGTGGAAACGCTCACCAATGAAGTCGAGCGCGGCGCCTGGGATTACATCCACAAGATCGACGCCATGGGCGGCATGGTCACTGCCATCGAACACAGCTACCCGCAACGCGAGATCGCCGAAGCTTCGTACCGCTACCAGATGGAAGTCGACCGCAAAGATAAAATCGTCGTAGGCGTGAACGATTTTGTCACCAAGGAAAGCCCGCTCGAAATCCTCCAGATCGACGAAACCGTAGCCCACCGCCAGGCCGAGCGCTTACGTAAACTCCGCGCCGATCGCTCCCAGGCGGAAGTCGACCGCCGCCTCAACACCCTGCGCACCGCGGCCCGCGGCAAAGAAAATTTAATGCCCTTCATCTACGACACAGTGAAAGCCTACGCCACGCTGGGAGAAATCTGTGAAGCCATGCGCGATGTCTTCGGCACCTACGAAGAAGTGGCCATCACATAACTAGCAACCGTGCCAACCTAAACCAGCCATGCCAACCAAAAAAACCCGCGTCTTAATCGCCAAGCCCGGCCTCGACGGCCACGATCGCGGGGCAAAAATAATTGCTCGGGCTTTACGCGATGCAGGCATGGAAGTCATCTACACGGGCTTGCGCCAAACTCCCGAGATGATCGCCTCCGCCGCCATTCAGGAAGACGTCGACGTCATCGGCCTCTCCATCCTTTCCGGCGCGCACAACACCATCTGCCCCCAACTTATGGCCCTGCTCAAAGCCAAAGGCATGGACGACGTCGTCGTCTTGGTAGGCGGCATCATCCCTGAAGCCGACATCCCCGCCATGAAAAAATCCGGCATCGCCGAAATTTTTCTACCCGGCACCTCCACCCAGGACATCATCGAATTCATCAACAAACGCCTCGCCGTCGGCACCTAGCCTCTCGTTGGCGGCTACTCCACAAAAGCTCGTATACTGGATTCTCATTTCAAACTGGCAATCTATAAATTTTCGCTTAGTAGTACGAGGTTCTGCGTGCCCGCTTCCGTCCTGAAAAGCACCGTCGACACCAAATCGCCAGTAGCCCAAAAAAATCACCGTCGCATCGTCGATTTACTCACCCAGCTCAAAAACGAAGAAGAACAAATCTGTGTCGGCGGCGGCCCCAAAGCCGTCGACTCCCAGCACAAAAAAGGCCGCCTCACCGGCCGCGAACGTGTAAAAAAGCTAGTCGACCCCGGCTCGCAATTCTTCGAGTTAGGCATCTACGCGGCATACGAAATGTACGAAGAATGGGGAGGCGCCCCGGGAGCAGGCGTAATCACTGGCCTGGCTCGAGTCTGCGGGCGCACCTGCATGCTCATTGTCAACGACGCCACAGTAAAAGCCGGCGCCTTCTTCCCCCTGACCGCGAAAAAAGTAATTCGCGCGCAAAATATCGCCATCGAAAATCGCATCCCGACAATTTATCTGGTCGATTCCGCCGGCATTTTTCTCCCTTTGCAGGAAGACGTCTTCCCCGACACCGACGATTTCGGCCGCGTCTTTCGCAACAACGCGGTGATGAGCGCCATGGGCATCCCGCAAATCGCCGCGATCATGGGCATGTGCGTAGCGGGCGGGGCTTATCTCCCGGTCATGTGCGACCACATCTTGATGACTGAAGGCTCTGGACTTTTTCTCGCCGGCCCCGCGCTGGTCCAAGCTGCCATCGGCCAGAAAACTTCCGCTGAAGAATTAGGCGGCGCAAAAATGCACTCGCAAATCAGCGGCACGGTGGATTTTCGCGAGCCCGACGACGAGTCCTGCACCGCACGCATCCGCTCGCTGGTGGACAAAATCGGCGCGCCCAATACGTCGCCCTTCAGCCACTCCGAATCGCGCGACCCGCTGTACCCCGGCGAAGAAATTTACAGCATTTTCACCGCCGACCCCGGCAAGCAATACGACATGCGCGACATCATCGCCCGCATCGTCGATGCCAGCGAGTTCGACGAATACCGCGCCGAAAACGGCGAAACCCTGCTCTGCGGCTACGCGCGCATTGGAGGCTGGGCCGTCGGCATCGTCGCCAATCAGAAAAAACACGTGCAGACTTTCGCGCGCGGCTCAGATCAGAAACGCATCGAATTTGGCGGCGTCATCTATACCGAATCCGCCGAAAAAGCCGCTCGCTTCATCCTCGACTGCAATCAGAACCGCATCCCGCTGATTTTTCTGCATGACGTGAACGGCTTCATGGTCGGCAAGGACGCCGAATGGAGCGGCATCATTCGCGCCGGCGCAAAAATGGTGAATGCCGTAGCTAACAGCGTGGTCCCCAAAATTTCCGTGATCTGCGGTGGTAGCTTCGGCGCGGGCAACTACGCCATGTGTGGTAAAGCTTACGACCCGCGCTTCATGTTCGCCTGGCCCACCGCGCGTTACGCGGTAATGAGCGGCGACGCCGCCGCCACAACACTCGCGGAAATTAAATGGAAGCAACTCGAGCGCGAAGGCAAGAAAGTCGACGAAAAGCAAAAAAAAGAAGTCTACGAATCCATCCGCTCCACTTATGAACATCAGACCGACCCACGCTACGCCGCAGCCCGCTTGTGGGTCGACGCTATTATCGATCCCGCGCACACCCGCGACGCGCTGATCTGGGCCCTCGAAGCCGCTGCGCTGAATCCAGAAGTTCGCGAATTCAAAACCGGAGTACTGCAAACGTAATGCGCAAACGCGGACCCATCGCCGTCCTGTTATCAGTAGCAGCGTTTTTGTTCTGGGAGCATCTCGATAAGGTGTACAGAGAGGGACCATTCGGCTCGGAGTATGGCTCGATGGCAGCTCCGCCACCACCTCTTGCGCAAACGGTCGGGTGGTTGACTATTTTCTTGGCCTTAGGTGCCCTCGGGCTATGCCTGATTGACTTTGTGCGCTGGGCGAAACGAAGGGCACATGTCCAGTCCCGTTAAAATCGTGGAGTGCCCGCGCGACGCTTGGCAAGGCTTGCCCGACTTCATCCCCACGGAATACAAAGTGGCTTATTTGCAAGCGCTGATCGCCGCAGGCTTCAAACACATCGACGCCGTGAGTTTCGTTTCTCCCAAGCATGTGAAACAAATGTCCGATAGCGAAGAAGTCATGCGTCAGCTGACGTCTTCAACGCCTGCGACGTCTGGAGTTCACGGCGCAACGGAAATCATCGGCATCGTCGTAAACGAAAAAGGCCTTGAGCGCGCACTCGCCACGCCCGGTGTCACAACCATTGGCTACCCGTATTCCATCTCCGCATATTTCCGCCGCGCCAATGCCAATATGACCCGCGCCGAATCGCGCCTGTTGGTCGAAAAACTGAAAAAAGAAACCACCGCCGCGAAGCGCGGCCTGGTCATCTACATTTCCATGGCTTTCGGCAATCCTTACGACGAACCATGGGGCCCGGAAATCGTCGCTGAAACGCTCGAGTGGTTGAAAGACATCCGCATAAACACGGTCTCCCTCGCCGACACCGTCGGGACCGCTTCCCCGCAACTCATCGCCGATCTCTATAGCGGCGTAAAAGATCACGTTGCGGGCATCGAGCTGGGCGTCCACCTCCACAGCCGCCCGGAAAACGCCGAAGAAAAAATCCTCGCGGCCTACGAAGCAGGCTGCCGGCGGTTCGATTCCGCGCTCACCGGACTCGGCGGCTGCCCTTTCGCCGGAGATACTTTGGTCGGCAATATCGCCACCGAGGATGTGTTGGCCGCCGTCCGCAAAGCTGGGGGCGACCCTGGAATCGATTCAGCGGCCCTCGCGCCGCTGCTGAAAATGAGCAACGAAATTCGCTCTAAATACGCGCACGCGCCCATGGTGCAGTAGTTTTGCAGTAAGCTTGGGCGCACCTACTCGACGAACTTATGCGGCGCAACTGAAAGGCTAGAAAGAATTGCTCCATGTTTGAAACGCTAAAATTGGAATTTCCCGGCGAACTGGCTATCCTCACGCTTAATCGCCCGGAAAAGCGCAACGCCATCTCCCCGCAAATGCTCTCGGAGCTGCAATCCGCCTTCGACGCCATCGAAAAAAGTCACGCGCGCGTGGGTATCCTCACCGGCATCGGCAAAGCCTTCAGTGCAGGCATGGATCTCGAAATGCTCTCCGCCATCGCCCGCCAGTCTCCTCAGGAAAACATGGAGGACTCCCGCCGCATGGCGCGCATCTTCCGCCGCATCTGGAGTTTTACCAAGCCGCTTATCGCCGCCGTAAATGGCGCGGCGCTCGCCGGCGGTTGCGGCATCGCCACCTTGTGCGATTTCACCCTGGCGGTGCCCGAAGCCAAATTTGGATACACCGAAGTGAAAATCGGATTTCTCCCCGCGATCGTCTCGGTTTTTCTCACGCGTCAGATCGGCGACAAGCGCGCTCGCGATTTGCTGCTCACCGGCCGCATGATCACCGCAGCGGAAGCCCAGGAACTAGGCATGATTAATGAAATCGTCGAACCCCACCGCCTAATGGATCGCGCCAAAGAATTAGCCGCCGTTCTGATCGAAGCCAGCCCCAGCAGCGTCACTCGCGCCAAACGCCTGCTTACTGCTTCGGCTGCCAGCACCATCGACGCCGATCTCGAACGCGCCGTTCTGGAAAACGCCCGCATCCGTTGCACTCCGGATTTCAAAGAAGGCTTGGCTTCTTTCCTCGAAAAACGCAAGCCCCAATGGCGCGGCGACTCCGAATGAAACAGGCATCAAAAATATTTCAGAGGATCTTACATGCTTGAGTATCACGACGCCGCCATTCGCGTGCGCTATGCCGAAACCGACCAGATGGGCGTGGTTTACCACGCCAACTATCTGATCTGGTTTGAGGTTGGCCGCGTGGAACTGATCCGCGCCCTTGGCATTGAATACAAAACCATGGAGATCGCCGACGATTGCCACATTGTCGTCGCCGAGGCCCATTGCCGTTATCTTTATCCAGCGCACTACGACGAGCGCTTGCGCGTGCGCACCAGAATCGCCGAAGCGAAAAACCGCACTATCCGATTCTCCTACGAAATATTTCGTGCTGACGATGATCGACTGCTCGCTACCGGCGAAACCGTTCACGTGATCTGCGGCAGCAACGGCAAACCTAAACTCCTTCCAGAAAAATATCGCACTGCGTTCTCTGCAGCTCTTGCCACTCCGGCCGGTATCAGCAAATCATGAGTATCATGAACACAATCGCAATGACCGTTATTCCATGAGCGTAATACTTACTGGCAACGATCTTTCTTTCGAACAATTGCGCGCCGTGGCGCTGCAGTATGAATCCGTCTCTCTCCATCCCTCCGCCATCGAGCGCATGAAAGCCTCTCGCGCGGTGGTGGACAAGCTGGTAGCCTCCGGCGCGACGGCCTACGGCATCAACACTGGGTTTGGCAAACTCGCTTCCGTGCGCATCTCCCCGGAGCAGGTTGCGCAGCTGCAAGTAAATCTGGTGCGCTCTCATGCTTGCGGCGTTGGCGAACCGCTCAGCGAAGCCGAAACTCGCGCCATGATGCTGCTCCGCGCCAACGCTCTCGCCAAAGGCCTCAGTGGCATTCGCCCGCAGGTAGTCGACACTCTCTGCAAAATGCTTAACGCCAAAGTTCACCCGCTGATTCCTTCTCAGGGTTCCGTGGGAGCTTCCGGCGATCTCGCGCCACTGGCACACCTCGCGCAGGCGGTGATCGGCGAAGGCCGCGCCAATTACAACGGACAAATTTTGGATGCTGCCGCTGTGCTGCAACGGGCTGGAATTACGCCGGTGGCTCTCGAAGCAAAAGAAGGCCTCTCACTCCTGAATGGCACGCAAGGAATGCTCGCGCTTCTCAGCCTAGCGCTTCTCGAAGCCGACGCGCTTGTAGACGCCGCCGACATCGCCGCAGCTCTTTCTCTCGACGCTCTGCGCGGCAGCCCCGGCGCCTTCGACCCGCGCATAATGCAGGCCCGCGCTTATCCCGGCGCCGCCACGACCGCCAAAAATCTCGCACACCTCAACGAAGGCAGCCAGATTCGCGAATCCCACCGTTCGAACGTCAAAGACCCGCGCGTCCAAGACGCCTACAGCCTACGCTGCACTCCACAAGTTCACGGCGCCGTTCGCGATTCGCTGGCGCAAGCGCGCGCCATGGCCGAGGTAGAACTCAACAGCGCCACCGACAATCCGCTGGTCTTTGGGTCATCGGTTGGAACCGGAACCGACGCTGCGTCCGCAAGCGGCGACATCGTCAGCGGCGGAAATTTTCATGGCCAGCCCTTGGCCATGGCCGCCGATCAAGTCGCCATCGCTCTCGCCACTCTCGGCGGCATCAGCGAGCGCCGCATCGAGCAGATGACCAATCCCCTCACCAGCATGCTTCCAGCTTTTCTTACGCCCGAACCTGGACTAAATTCCGGCTTCATGATCGCGCAAGTTACCGCCGCCGCCTTAACCAGCGAAAATAAAACGCTAGCCATGCCTCATTCTGTGGACTCCATCTCCACCTCGGGCAATCAGGAAGACTACGTCTCCATGGGTATGAGCGGCGCACGCCGCCTCTCGCGCATGCTCACAAATCTGCGCCATACCATCGCCATCGAGCTCCTATGCGCCTGCCAGGGTATCGACTTGCTAGCCCCCCTTCAAACCGGCGCGCTCGCGCAAAAAGCCTACGCCGCCGTCCGCGAAAAATCTCCCAAGCTAATCGACGATCGACCGCTGGCCCCAGACATAGAAGCAGTCACCGCCCTAATATCCGAAAATTCTTTTTCCAAGATTCTCTCTTCATGACGCCGATACGTTGTGTATCTCACGATGTAAAGTTACACGGAGGGTGCCCCACGCTTGTTTTGTAGCGTGGGTCTTGTTTTTAGCTTGGCTGTTGTTTTTTCCTGGGCCTTGTTTTTGTCTTGCAGTTTTTTTTAATGAGAGAAATAACGTGCGAACCACGCGCCGAAATTTTTTACGTGTCGCAGCAGGTTCTGGCGCATTCGCATCTCTGCCGCGCCATTCATGGCCACTTTCGCCGGACGACTTGCAGACAAAACTAGCCGCCGATCCGCTCCGCCCACAATTTCATTTACTCCCGGCAAAAAATTGGATGAACGATCCCAACGGCCCAATTTATTGGAAGGGCGCTTACCACATGTTTTATCAATACAACCCGGGCGCACCCATGTGGGGCGACATGCATTGGGCCCACGCCATCAGCCAAGACATGATTCACTGGCGTCATCTTGCAATCGCCCTCGCACCCACTCCAGGCTGGGATGACGCCGACGGCTGCTTCACCGGCAGCGCCGTGGACAACCACGGAACCGCCACGATTCTTTATACCGGAGTGAAAAGCACCTCCGCGGATCGCGCCACGCTCCGCGATGGCCACAATAATTTTCGTGAAGTGCAATGCCTCGCAACTTCCGCTCACCCGCAACTCCGCACCTGGACAAAATGGAAACAACCGGTCATCCAGCCAGCAACCGATCCCACACTCGCAGGCTTTCGCGATCCGTTTTTATGGCGTGAAGGCACAAACTGGATCCTCGGCGTCGCCGCCGGTCACTTCAAAAAAGGAGGATGCGTCCTGCTCTATCGCTCCAAAGATTTACGCAACTGGGAACCGCTGCACGATCTAGCCTCGCAACCCTGGACCGAAAAAGAATCCGTCAATCCAGTAGACTCCGGCGAAATGTGGGAATGCCCCGACTTTTTCCCACTCGGCAAAAAACACGTACTCCTCTATTCCACCGCCGGAAAAGTAATCTGGGAGAGCGGCGACCTCGACCGCAAAGAACTAAAATTCCATTCCCAGCGTCGCGGCATTCTCGATCACGGCGCCTACTACGCGCAAAAAACGCAACTCGACGCTCACGGCAACCGCATCCTCTGGGGCTGGATCCCAGAAAAACGCCCCGACTCAGAACTCATCGCCGCAGGCTGGGCCGGCTGCATGGCCCTCCCCCGCGTGCTGACTCTCAGCCCCGACGGCGAACTGGAAATGGCGGTAGCCCCAGAAGCGCGATCCCTGCGCGGCAGCAGTTCAGAGCTGCAGACCATAGATCCAAACTCACCCGCGCACGTCAGCGCTACACCGGCCATAGAGATCGACGACCTTCGCGCGGAGCTAATCTGGAATACTCCAGCATTCGCACACACATTCGAGCTGCAAGATCGAAGCGGTGCGTGGTGGTCCGTCTCCATCACTCCGCGATCCACCAGGGCAGTCCTGAATGTCAACGGTGCGGAAATAGAAATACCCGTTTCCGCCAATCAGGAACATTCCTTTCATCTTTTTCTCGACGCCTCTGTCGCGGAACTGATTGTCGATCGCCGCCACGCTATTACCACTCGAATCTACCGCCCACCCGCCGGCGCATTAAACCTAGCCTTCTATGACCGGCACGCCGCCATCACTACCCCCGTAAAAATCTGGCAAATGAGAGCAATCTCACCGGACCGCCTTACCACCTAAAACGAACAGAGCCTTACTATCAGTTAAAAAACTTCGAAACATTTTCCACCCTTTCCACGTTACCTCTCCTGAGGTAGAACCCCGCATGTTCAGCCTATTCTCCGATTTCAAACACGGCCTCCGCGTTTTACTGAAAAACCCCGGCTTTACCGCAGCCGCCATCATCGTCCTGGCCCTGGGCATCGGAGCCAACACCGCCATCTTCAGCGTAGTGAACGCCGTGCTTCTGCGCCCACTCCCGTTCCATGATCCCGCTCGCCTCGTTCAGGTGTGGCACGTGCCGCCGCCAAAAAGTTTTCCGGGCATGACTCAGTTCGCCGTCTCCGCCGCTAATTTCATCGACTGGCGGCAACAGAATGATGTGTTCGACAAAATGGCCATCTACACGGGTTCCAGCCTCAATTTGACAGGCCGCGAGCAGCCCGAGGCTCTCCAAGGCGCAGCCGTTTCAGCCGACTTTTTCTCTACCTTACAAGTGCAACCGATGCTGGGCCGCTCTTTTACCACTGACGAAGATCAGCAGGGCAAAAACCACACAGTGATTCTCAGCTACGGCTTATGGAAAAGCCGCTTCGCCGCCAATCCCAATATCGCCGGACAGCCGGTAAACCTCGACGGCCAACCGTACATCGTCGCAGGGGTCATGGCTCCAAAGTTTAACTTCCCAGGCTGGGCACAATATTGGACTCCCATGGGCTGGACTGACAAAGAGCGCGCCGTGCGCGGCGAGCACCACTACCTGGTCATTGGCCGTCTCAAGACCACCATCCCCATACCTCAAGCCCAAGCCCAGATGAACGCCATCTCCAGCCGCCTCGCGCAACAATATCCGGAAGACGACAACGGGTGGGGCGCAGTGGTGATTCCCCTTCGTGACCAACTGGTCTCCGATGTGCGCCCAGCACTCCTGATCCTGCTTGGCGCCGTCGCTTTCGTCTTGCTGATCGCCTGCGCCAACGTCGCCAATCTGGTGCTCGCCAAGACATTCGGCCGCCGCAAAGAAATCGCTATCCGCGTAGCCCTGGGCGCTACCGGACGTCGCGTTATTCAGCAAATCCTCGCTGAAACTCTGCTGCTGTCTCTAGCTGGCGGCGCGCTGGGTCTTCTCCTCGCGCGTTTCGGCATAGCCATCACGCTAAAATTCGTATCCGATAATCTGCCCAAATCCACAGAAGTCAGCCTCGATGGTTTTGTCCTCGCCTTCACTGTTTTTATTTCCATCGTCACCGGCGTAATCGCGGGCCTGCTACCTGCCATCCGCATGACAAAAACCAACGTCAACGATGCGCTGAAACAAGGCCTTGGCAAAACCGACTCCGACTCTGCCGGCCGCCGCACCAGAAGCATTTTGGTAGTCTCCGAGGTCGCCCTCTCATTGATTTTGTTGGTCGGCGCGGGTCTCATGATTCGCAGCCTGTGGGTTTTGAGCACGCTCGACCCAGGCTTCGATCCACACGGCGTTTTGACCATGTCCTTGGTTCTTCCGAAGAACAAATATTCACAACCCATCGAAGAAATCGCGTTCTTCGATCGAGTGCTTGCAAAAGTGCGCGCTTTCCCCGGAGTTGTATCTGCCGGACTGATTGACGATCTTCCTCTCAACAACGAAGGCTCTCATCAACCTATCGCCATCGAAGGCGCCCCCGTGCAGGCGATGTCCGACCAACCCGAAGTCGATACGCGGTACATTACACCAGGCTATTTGAGCACTATGCACATACCGCTGCGCCGCGGTCGCGATTTTTCCGCCGCGGACGGCCCGGATCGCCCCAGTGTGGCCTTGATAAGCGAATCCATGGCCAGGCGCTTTTGGCCGAACCAGGATCCCATCGGAAGGCACCTCACTATGACTTTCTCTCCCGACAAAGTCCGCGAAATCGTGGGCATCGTCGGCGACGTAAAGCTGGATGGCATGGATGCTGCCGCCTCCTCGGCGACCATCTATTTGGCGGCCAATCAACCCTCCGGATCCAGCTTCGCTGATTGGCGTCCCTTTCCCATGCAACTTGCGGTACGCACCCAATCGCAACCAGCCAGCTTGGTTTCCGCGGTTACCGGCGCAATTCATTCCATCGACCGCGACCAGCCTGTGACCGATGTCATGACCATGGATGACGTCGTCGACACTTCCCTCTCCCAGCGCCGCTTCAGCATGCTTCTCCTCGGGGCCTTTGCGGTTCTCGCATTGTTATTGGCAGCGGTGGGAATTTACAGCGTGTTAGCCTTCGCGGTCCGGCGGCGGGTCCGCGAAATTGGCATTCGCGTCGCTCTCGGCGCTGAAGTAAAAGATATTTTGCGTTTGATTGTCACTGAAGGAATGAAGCCCGCGCTGATTGGTCTGCTCCTTGGTGTCGCTGGCGCGCTGGCCTTGGGAAAGATATTGGCCAGCTTTATCTACGGCATCGCCGCATACGACCCGCTGACTTTCGCTGCCGTTGCAATGCTGCTTGCTGCGGTAGCGTTGTTGGCCAGCATAATCCCCGCCTATCGCGCAGCCAGAATCGAACCGACTCGCGCGCTGCGCGAGGAATAACGGTCACGCGGAGGGTGGGTCTTGCAACGTTGAAACATCCACAACAATCCGAGGAGCTCTACCCGCTCTTTCTTCGTCCGCCAAATTTCAAGCGCCCCGCTAATTCCAGTGCCGCGAAATTGTGCACCTCACCAAAATTTAAGCCTTCCGCGCGATCACTTCCAGATATTCCGCTTTAACGTGGGTCTGATCGGCTGGCCCTTCGTTATGGTCGGCCCAAAGCTTCTCCATATCAGTGGCCAGCCCTTGCTGCCCGGCCGCATCAAGCCGCGAAAAAGCTATCTTCGTCGGCCCGAAATATTCCCGGAATAATTTCACGACGCCCGCAGCCGCATGTGGATATTTGAATTCCATTTGCCGTCGCGTGGTCTCGACCTTCCAACCTACTTTGGAAAAGCGCTCCGCAACAATTTCCTCTTTGCCCCACAATACCGGCGCTTCTAGATTCTCAGGTGGCGGCAAATATCGCGCATTGATCGCGAAGTTCTTACCGATAAGACCCGTCGGCGTCCAGTTGGCCATGGCGATAAATCCATCCACTCGGCAAACCCGCGTCAATTCCGTGACCACTAAAGCAGGACGCGGCGCAAACATGGCCCCAAACATCGAAACCACCACATCGAATTCTGCCACACCGAAAGGCAGCGCCTCCGCATCCCCTTCGCGGAACTCTACCTTCAATCCCTCGCTGGCCGCTCGAGCCCGCGCCTGCTCCAATAAATTCGTCGCGATGTCCACCCCAATTACGTTTGCGTCGTCACGAGCCACCGGGATTGCCGTATTCCCCGTTCCGCACGCCACATCCAGCACATCCGAACCTCGGCGTATTTCTAGTCGCTTGATAAATCGCACCCCTTCCTCTTCGTTATATTTCGCGATTTGACCAAAATCTCCGGCCATCCACGCCGCTTTCATATTTTTCTTCAGCTGCTCCATCTGAGACATTGCTGTTCCCATCTTCCCCTCCGAAGTCGATACCTAACCGCGTATTCACCGGCGGTCTATCGAGGATTGCCCAACGCCCGCCGGAAAAACGAGAGCATCTGATATCCCGCGATATAGTTGAATGGCCTCAGCTCCAGCGAATAATGGCCACAGGCCAATTCCAGCACTCGCGGATTCGAACCGTGCCGCCGCAGCGAATTCAGCATTTGCTCCGTCAATTCCGGCAACATTGTAGGGTCGTACCTGCCATAAACCATGAAGCAGTTTCGACCTGCCCCCATACCACGCTCCACGTAAGGCATCGGGCTGATCGGCGCCCAATATTCCCGCAACTCATCCACCGTCACGTGATGCCTGAGGCTTTCCCACACGTGATTGGTAGTCATGCCCTGACTCACCACATCCGCGTAGTAAGTCGAAATGTGAAAGAAGCCACCCGCGCGAATTGCTTCGTCATGCATCAGCGCGATATATCCGATCGACGACCCGATACTCGTCCCCAGCAGTCCCAGCCGCTTGTAACCTTGCTGCTCCAGCCACCGCAAACATCGCCGCGTATCTTGCACCGCTTGTCGATTTGCTTGTAACGTCAGCCCGATATTCGGCCCACAGATCTGGTCTGCGCGTTCATGTCCCTTGGCCATCCGCCGGTCGTGATACGGCATGCTCATCTTCACCGCCGTAATCCCCAGCCGCTGAATCCACTCGCAAAGCCCCCGTTGCCCATGCCACTTGGCGTTCCAGTTCGGAAGCACCAACACCGCTGCGCCATTTTTCTTCCCCGGGAAAATCTGCGCGTGAACAACATTGTTCTCCGGCCAAGCCGACTCAATGGAACTGGGAAACGTGAGGACGCTATCGCTATCCACTCGATAGTCCGGCGGAGGAGTAGTCGCGAACCATTCATGACTCGTTTCAATAGCATGCCGCGCATATTGCCGTATGTATTCCTGCGGATTCGACTCCGCCGCAATGCCGTCAATATGCTCCAGCCCCCATTCGAAGGGCTGCACCCGCCGGTTATCATCGGTAGTCCACCGCCGATGCTCATACCGCCGAATTCTGCGTTCAAACCATTTCATACGATAGGTTCTCTACCCGGCACACTCGCACCGGTATATCTTCTCAAAAACCTGCTAGGACATCGCGACTTCCACTACCTGGCCGGGTCGGATTGAGAGAAGCGCTTGCGCGCAGAGTGGCAAAATAGGCAGGAGATCCTGCAGGCGGTTGGTCTTCGCGCGCAGAAACAGGATCCCAATCTTTTGCCCAATCATGTCTTGTTGATATTCGATTTTGCGGTCCGTGGTGAGAAGTACCTCCCACCGACCTTCAGCGAGCGTAAGTAGCTCGCCGTTCTTCTTACCCGCAAAACCAGGGTCCCGAACTGTTTGACATTCGTGACGCAGCGAGGAAAGATTCCTTTTCAACGCAACCGGAACGCATTCATCGAGCAAAATTCTCATTTTGCCAAGCGTGTAAAAAGCGCTGACTTGGCCTCTTCCAGGGCCGCGATAGCAATCTCGCGGCTACTCCCCGGGTATTGTTCTAGGAATTGATCCAAAGTGTCTCCGCCTTCGAGGTAGTCGAGAAGTATTTGGAAAGGCACCCGATTACCGCGGAAGACCGGATCCCCACTGTGAGTTTCCGGATCTTGAACAATCACGCTCGCGATGTTTGCAGCCATGCCGCCCTCCCGGATATGGTCATTATCGCATTGTAGAACCGCGATAGCGCCGAACATCACCTAAATAAAAGCTCACTTTGACAGTCGCAAACCGGGTCTCTAAACTTCGAGTATGGTCGTTCGACTGTCCCCAGAAACCGAATCGCGTCTTCGGGAACTCGCCACTACCACCGGTCGCGCACCTGACGACCTCGTCGAGGATGCCATGACTGGGTGCCTCGCCGAATTGTCTCAGGTTTGCGAAATGCTTGACAGCCGGTACGATGACATTAAGAGCGGGCGCGTCCAGTCCATTGATGGCGAAGAAGTTTTCCGTCGGCTCCGCCAGAAGGCCGAAAACCGCCGCGATTCGCAGCGCTCACCTGTTAGCCATCCGACACGCCAAATTCGCAGTTTCTTGAGGCCCATCGTCGACTGTGGCACAGTCAATTCGTGGTCCTCTTCTTCTTTTTTATATTTGGAATCATAGTTGGCAGCTTTCTCAACGTGTGCATTTCGCGCATTCCAGAAGGCCAGTCCATCGTTTCGCCCGGCTCGCGCTGCCCGCGCTGCCACACCCCCATCAAGCCTTACGACAACGTACCTATCCTCGGCTGGCTGTGGCTGCGTGGCAAATGCCGCGCCTGCGCACTGCCCATCTCGCTCATGTATCCGCTGGTAGAGCTTGTAACCGGATTGCTTTTCGTAGGTTGCTATCTGAGCTTTGGCTTAACCGTTGAAACCTTCAAGTGGATCGTCTTTTCCTGCATCATCGTAGTCCTCACTATCACCGATCTGCGAGTGCGCATCCTGCCCGATGCCGTAAACCTCCCAGGCTTCATCGCCGGTTTGATCTTTGCTTACTTCGTTCCCACGGGCGACGGCACCGCGATCCTCTTAAACGTTCGTCTCTTTCACGGCCTGATTCCAGAAGGAACATTGGGCATTGTGGACGCGCTTCTCGGCGCCGCCTTCGGAAGCCTCCTGCTTTGGGGCGCCGCCGCACTCTATAAAGTCATTCGTGGTCGCGAAGGCATGGGTTTCGGCGACGTAAAAATGATGGCCATGGTAGGCGCTTTCCTGGGCTTGCGTGGCTCCTTCATCACCATCCTGCTCGGCACATTACTAGGTAGCATTTTGGGCCTCGCGTTAATCCTCGCCCTGTACGCCATTGGCTGGAAACGCCGCCTCGCCGAACGTGCCAGCCGGCGCGGCCTGGGCAAAGTGCGTTCCCTACGCTGGGCCATCGCCACCCAGTACCAGCTTCCGCTGGGTACTTTCCTCGGCATTGGTGCCTTGGTCGTAGTTTTTCTCTTCTCCTCTCCAGTAATAAATCTAACCACGCGCACGCCGTGACAACCGCACTACCCGTACTGACCGGGTGGACTGCCGGCCAGTTATCGTTACGCCGCCGCTCTCGCTCCGGTTGGTTCGGGAAGCAGTACAATGAAAGGTGGACGTCCATATGCCGAATTGTTACCTGGTGAGCCCAGGTTGTAAATCGGTAGCAGCAGTCCCGGTGCGGAAAGCAGGTCCTATGAAGGCTAAATTATTCCTGTTAGCTTCAGCGTTAAGCTGCGCCATTCTCTTCGCTTGTGTCACACTGGCCGCGCGCCAGCAAGACAACACCCAGCAAACTGGCGATCCTGTCGCCGACGCCGCCCGTCGCGCGCGCGAAGCCAAGCAAACCGCCCCCAAACCCAAAAAAGTCTATACCGACGACGATGTGAGCAGGCCTAAGCCAGCACCTGCAGCTACATCCACGACGGATAATTCCTCGACGCAAGAATCTTCCAAGCCGGCTGCTGGCAATTCCGCGAAAACTCCAACCACCGCAGATCAGGACGCCAAGGCCGAAGCCGACTGGCGCAAGCGCTTCAAAGAACAACGCGAAAACATTGCTCGCGCCGAAAAAGAACTGGACGTCCTGCAACGTGAAGGTCAAAAAGACCAGATTCAGTATTACTCTGATCCCCAAAAAGCCATGACCGAGCAGTACACCCGCAAAGACATCAACGAGAAGGACGCAAAAATTGCAGCCAAGCAGAAGGAAATCGAGCAACTAAAACAGGGCTTGAGCGATCTGGAAGACGCCTTGCGCAAAGCGGGCGGCGACTCCGGCTGGGGCCGCGAATAGCGCACGGGTTTTACCGCCCAGTTCGTTTTCAAAACAATTTAAGTTTCGTTGCGAATGCTTCTTTGTGCGGTGTGAAAAGCCACGGTACCCATCGTCCATACTCGATACTGCACCGCCGTGTAACCAACCGACTCCATCAGCGTCTTCAATTGCGTAGGACGAAAAAATCGCGCCACCGACCTTGGCAGATAGGTATACGCGTCGCGATCGCCTGAGAGGATTCCGCCAATTCGCGGCAACACGCCGCGAAAATACCATCTATATAGATTGCCCAGAAGGCCTTCCGGAGGTTCTGTAAACTCCAGAATCCCCAACGTCGCGCCCGGTTTCAAGACGCGCATCATTTCCCGCAAACCCTCTTCATAGTTCGCCAGGTTGCGAAATCCAAACGCTGCCGTCAGCAAATCGAATGACGAATCCGCAAACGGCAGCCGCAGCGCATCAGCCTCCAGAAAAGGAATCTTCGCGGCACTTTTAGCCATTGCTTGCAACAGCATCGGATGCGCAAAATCAGCACCCATCACTCGCGCTGGCCCCACGCGCGCCAGAGCAAGCGCCAAATCCCCGGTACCGCAGCACAAATCCAACACCAACGCGTCCGGCCGTTTCAGAATCGGCGACAATAATTTCGACGCTCTGGCGCGCCACACTCGATCCAGTTGCAGGGATAATAAATGATTGAGCAGATCGTATTTCGGCGCGATCTGCGTAAACATCTCGCGAACCCTTCGCGACGCTTCCGCTTCCGTCTGCGTTCCCAGCGGTTGTGTGCCCTTAACCGGCGTGGCAGTTTCAACCATACGATTTCCCGGTAGGATGCATTTGTTCTGCTCGCCCCAAAACCGCCGGCGTCAACTGCATGGCGCGCTCCAGCGCGTCCATTGACACCGCTTCGCTCGAACGCGCCTCGCCGATGTGCGGCGACACCACGAATCGTAATTTCCCAGCCCGGGTCTTTTTGTCGGAAAGCATCGCCGTGATAAGTATTTTGCCCCCTAGCCGAGGCCAATCCGGCATTTTGCCAATTCTGCGTATCAAAGACACAACCCGCGACACATCATCGTTCCTGGTGATTCCCAGTTCGCGCCCGACCAGTGCCGCCGCAATCATCCCCCAGGCGACCGCTTCGCCATGCAAATAGCGGCGGTACTTCGTCACGCTCTCCAATGCATGTCCAAATGTATGCCCGAAATTTAAAATTTCGCGCAACCCGGCTTCGCGCTCGTCACGGCTCACCACATCTGCCTTGATCTCCACGCAGCGCGGTATCAAGTAATCCAAGGCGGCGCGATCCTTGCGCAGCAACTTCTCCATGTTCTGCTCTAAATAAACAAACAACTCTGCATCAGCGATCACGCCATACTTTATTACTTCCGCTATTCCGCTGCGATACTGCCGCTCCGGCAAAGTCCGCAATAAATCCGTATCGATCACAACCAAACGCGGAGGATAAAACGCCCCAACCAGATTTTTTCCTTCCGGCAAATTCACGCCAGTCTTCCCGCCAAGGGAGCTGTCCACCTGCGCCACCAGCGTCGTAGGGACATGCACCAACCCCACCCCTCGCAGGTAACTTGCCGCCACAAATCCAGCTACATCGCCCACAACACCGCCACCCGCCGCAACAATCAGCGATTTTCGATCCGCCCCCGCGCGCGTCAACTTGCGGCATAGCAATTCCACCGCGCGCATATTCTTCTTCGTTTCAGCATCGTCAAACAAATGCACATTTTTCCAAGTGTCGCGCGAAAGAATTGGCTTTACTGCTTTTCCAACCGCGCGCCACACCTTGGGCGACGTCAGCACATGCACGCTCGAGAATTCGCCCAGCTTCGCAATTTCTCCGCCGGCATCGCGCAAAATCCCCGCGCCACATAAAACGGCGTACTCCCCCGCAGCCGATCGCACTCGGATTATTTTTGCTTTCATTGTGAACGGAAACGATAACAACTATTTCGAATGTAGCACACGGTCCCGGTCAGTTCGCCACTCGCCCGGGACAATTATTTCTTCTGAAGCTCGTTTACGGTTTCCAAAAATACGTGCCCGCTGACCGCCAGGCTCCGCGCGCTGATTTTATCCAGCGTATCGTCAGCGGTATGCCAGAACGGCACATCCTGCTCTCGATCAAAGTCAATCACATCCATCGACGGGACTTTGCGCTTCAAAAACGAATCGTGATCGTCTTGGGCGCCGCTCGAGGTGTTCACAAATATGTCCGAGTATCCGAGCCGCGCAGCAGTAGCCCAGGTCAAATCCACCAGCGTTTTGGTCGACGACTCCTCTCGCGCAAAGTGCAAAGACCGGCTGCCCACCATGTCCGCCAGCAAAAACGCTTTGATCTTCGAAATATCCCCGCTAGTAGCAAATCGCGCCGCCATCTGCCTGCTGCCATAGCGGCTATCCGTGTTGCTCCAGGCTTGCATCGCTTCTTCGCCATCAAAAAACGCAATCCACACCGCATGCTTTCCATGTTTCGCGCAAAGCAGCCGCGCCAGCTCCAGCATCACTGCAGTAGAGGATGCGCTGTCGTCCGCGCCCACAAACGTAATATCCTTCCGCAGCAGCGTATCGTAGTGCGTACCCAGCAGAATAATCGACGAGTCATCGCCAGGAATTTTCACCAAAATATTCTTCATTGGCAGCCGCCCGATGGGAGTGTCGGCGTTAAACGCATCCACTTCCGTCGTACACCCGTCGCTCTTCAACTGAGTCAATATGTAGTCCTGCGTTTGCGCGATCGCTTGCGAACCCGACGGCCGCGGCCCAAACGCGACTTGCTTGGCCACATGTTCGAACGCCCGCTTACCGTCGAATCCGCCGGCGCTCTGTGGAGCCGGAGCATCGTCTGCGCCGCCCTGACCTGCATTCGTCGCAGCTGCGCTCACCGCTGCGGGATTTCCCGTAGCGGCACCGTGCGTCTCATCGGTGTTCGCCTTACACCCCGTCAAACTGAAAAGTCCAGCACACAAAAAAAGCGCAACGTGTGCGCTCAACTTCCACGCGGCGCCAGGCCACATCCCAAAACGACATTTCAGTTCCGCTTTCAACCCCACTCAGTGCGCCTCCGCAGCCGAAGTTCCCGCAGCCGCCGCTGCCAGTCGCCTGTTCCGCTTACCCACCACCAGCGCCGACACGCCAACTCCAGCAAAGTACAAAAGCACCATCGGCGCCATCACGACCAACATCGTCAACGCGTCCGGAGTCGGCGTAACAATCGCCGCAATAATCGCGATCACCAGAATCGCGTACTTGGAATTAACAAACAAAAACTTCGGCGTCACAATCCCAAACAGCGTCAAAAAGAAAATCAAGACCGGTAACTCAAATATCAATCCCGCGCCCAGCAACACCATCAGCGTCAGATCAAAATATTCATTGATGCTGATCAGCGGCACCACCGGCCCCTGAAAACTGATCAAAAACTTCAGTACCTTCGGCAGCATCATGAAATACCCGAAACCAATGCCCGCCAAAAATAAAATTACCGTAGAAAATAAAAATCCCGTCGTAGCGCTGCGTTCGTGCTTGTACAAGGCCGGCGCTACAAATAGCCAGAATTGATACAGCACCACCGGAGATGCCAGCACCAGTCCCAGATAAATGGAAAGAGCAATCAACAGGCTCAGGAACCCCGTAGGATTTGTGTACACCAACTGCTGCGTCAGGTGCTGGTCCGCCAGCGCCTTCAGCATCGGCTTGGTGATCCACGAAACGAAATGCGGAGCCACGAACCATCCGACGCCCGCGCCGATCCCCACCGCAATCAGCGACGTAATGATCCGCTTGCGCAGCTCGACCAAATGCTCAAAAAATGTCATCTGCCCGCCAGGATCTTCCGGCGGTGTCGTCGGCATAATCGTTGCTTCAGGCGGGTTGCTGGTCATGAGGTGCATCAATGCTGACTACGCGGCCCTTCGTTTCAGCAGTCGTTTCAGCGGCTGGCTTTGAACCGCTTCCGTTAACGTTCGTGTTAACACCTTCGGTTTGCCCGGCTGATCCGTTCGCGCCTTCGATCGCTGTCTCCGTCACTCCCCGTGAAGTGCGCGCCACAGATTCCGCCACCGGCGTAACCACCAACTCCGCGGTTCCCTCCGTCACGCGCGCATCAATGGGCTCCCCAAAAGCATCCGCCAGCTGACTGGCCGGCGCCGCATCACCAGCCGCCGTCGTACCAGCGCCCCCGCCAACCCAGAACTCCCCCGCCCCGCTCGCCGGCGTCTCCACGCCTGCAGGCGTGGCTAGTGTTGCCGCCTGCACCGGCGCCTCATTCGCGGCCTTAGCCGCCGCATCCGCGGCCTTCGTGCGCTCCACTTCGCGCACCTGCCGCTCCATATCTTTCATCTCTTGCTCAAATGCCCCGCGAAAATCCGCCGACGCCTTGCGAAATTCCGCCATCAATTTCCCCAGGCTCCGCGCAAGCTCCGGCAGCTTCTGCGGCCCAAACACCACCAGCACAATCACAAACACCACCAGCATGTGCGGAATACTTAACATGAGCTCCTGGTAGCCGTTTTCGCGACCATCTGCATCATAGAGAACGGTGTCAAACGCTGTCAAACCGACGCGTGGCGCGTCCAACCTATAGAGTACGCTGTGTTACAATTGGTTGGATACCCACTTCCGCGAGGTCCGCATGAAATCACAGTTTCGTGGCCTGGTGCTTGTAATCACCGTCCTGCTCCTATGTGCAGTCCTCGGGGCCATTTACGGACCTAACGTCCGCGCCACCAGCTCCTCGGCCGACGATTACCAGGCCGCCGTCCGCGATTTCACTCGCGTCCTCGACGTGGTTCAGAACAATTACGCCGAGTCTGTCGATGTAGACAAAGCCGTCTACCAGGGCGCCATTCCCGGCATGTTGCGCATGCTCGACCCGCACTCCAATTTCTTTGACGCCAAGCAGTTTGCGTTACTCCGCGAAGATCAGCGTGGCAAATATTACGGCGTCGGCATGGTGGTAGCCCCGCGCGAAAATCACACCGTGGTCATGGCCCCTTACGTAGGGGCACCTGCCTACAACGCGGGCCTTCGTCCCGGTGACGTCATCGTAAAGGTCGACGAAAAAGCCACTGACGGCCTCACCACCAGTGAAGTTGCCGACCTCCTCAAAGGTCCCAAGGGCACAGTCGTAAAAATCACCGTAGCCCGCGAAGGCTATTCCGAGCCGCTCGTCTTCACCGTAACGCGCGACGAAATTCCGCGACATTCCGTGGACATCGCTTTTCTGCTCAAGCCCGGCATCGGCTACATTCGCCTCTCCGGCTTCAACGAAACCACCGACCGTGAAATCGCCGAAGGCCTCAAGCAGCTCAACGCCTCGCAGCTCGACGGCCTGATCTTCGACATGCGCGGCAATCCCGGCGGCCTCCTCAATGAAGCAGTGGCCGTCGGCGATATGTTCCTCGACAAAAATCAATTGATCGTCTCGCATCACGGCCGCAGTTCTCCAAATCGTCCTTACTACGCCGTGCGCGGCAATCAAGGCGTAACCGTGCCTCTCGTAATTCTTGTGAACAATAATTCCGCCTCCGCCACCGAAATCGTCGCCGGCGCGGTGCAGGATCACGACCGCGGTCTCATTGTCGGCGAGACCACTTTCGGCAAGGGCCTGGTGCAGACCGTCACGCCGCTCAGCGAAAACACCGGCCTCGCATTAACCACCGCCCGTTACTACACCCCCAGCGGCCGCCTGATTCAGCGCGATTACAAATCCATCTCACTGTACGAGTATCACTACGAGCGCAAAGTTCCCGAACATCCCACGGAGATCAAGCTCACCGACAGCGGACGTCAGGTGACCGGCGGCGGCGGCATCACTCCCGACATCGTCGTGGCCGCCCCCAAACTGAACAAGTTTGAAGAATCCCTTTTCCGCGCGGACGTCTTCATCCCGGTAGAAACTGGAGTCGGTGGCTTCACGCGCTATTATCTCGGCGCCAAGCCCACCATAACCAAGCAATTTGAAGTGGACGACGCCGTGATGAAAACCTTTCGCGATTATTTAACCAAGCACAACGTGCACTACACCGAACCCGAAATGGCCGAAAATCAGGACTGGATCAAGCGCAAAATAAAGCAGGAAATCTTCATGTCCGCTTTCGGCCAACAGGAGGGTTTCAAGGTGTTACTCGAAGCTGACCCCCAAGTCCAAAAAGCCGTCGACAGCATCCCCCAGGCCCGCGCGCTATACCAAAACGCCCGCAAAATCGTAGCCCAGCGCACTGGCAGCCCGATCGATCAACCATAAAGTTTTCATGCACCCGTTACGTTGCTCAGCCGTTTGCGCGATGTTGCTGCTTTGTGGCTGCGTCTTGATTCCTGCGTTCGGGCACTACGTCCCAACTTTTGACGCTGCCCCTCAGGGCACTGTCTATCCCGAAGCAGCCGAGGGCCTCAAATCCCTTATCACCGATATTCTGACAGCTATTAAGTTCGGCGACTCGCAAAGGAGTTCCCAGCTTCTTGCCACACTCGCTATTCCGAATCACCGTGAATGGTTTCAGAAATCGTTTGGCGCTACCGAAGCTCCCCGCCTCGAAACCAAATATGTCGATCTCGAATCCAAATCTACCGATTGGTTGCAAAAGAGATCGGAAGGAGTCGCAAAACACGCCGAGGCGGATGTCACTGTGAGAGTTTTCCAGAAACCCGTAGACGCCAATTTGCGCTTCTACAAAGCCGTTACCGATGCCATGATCACCAACTTCCCGATTTACGAGGCTATCGGAGGAACTGATTTTCTCGGTGATTTTGTTTATGTGGATGGTGGCTTCCGCTATCTTGATAAACAGGTTTTACTTGCGCTCAGTCACTCCCCGCCTACGCGCATCAAAATTGGCGGAAACGTGCAAGTTGCGAGGCTTGTCAACAAAGTTCAACCCGTTTATCCGCCGCGCGCAAAGCAAGATCACATCGAGGGCACCGTTGCCCTCAGCGTGGTCATCGGAACCGACGGAACCGTAGGCGAGATCTCTTTAATCAGCGGCCCGCCCGATCTGGTGCCCGCAGCCATTGACGCCGTCAAACAGTGGCGCTATCAGCCCACTTTCCTTAATGGGAATCCCGTCGAAGTCGCGACTCGGATCGACATACTCTTTTCCCTCACACCCTGATTCGCATTCAAAATGCGCCCGTAACGTCGCGTTCCTTATGTAAACGAACCATGCATGTTGTCCAGCCTCGTGAGTTTCTCCTCTCAAACATTGCCAATCCATATGGAAATACACTCCTTAACTTCATATTTCGGTATAAGCGATAAAACCTGCTTATAAATTTTCTCTGTTTTAGAAATGGAATCTCTTTGAAATAAAAAGCAATAATTTCCCTGCTGATTCCTGTCGCGAATGGTCGCCAGATTGCTCCTCCCGTGTGCCTGCTACTTTGTGTTTACGGCTCAGTTGATCGGAGACTTGTCGTGACTAAGATAACCTTCCAAATAATCGCCGTTATTTTTCTGCTGTTGTTCTTAATTTTACATACCGCCAATGCTCAGCAAGACGTGGCTTCACTATCCGGCGAAGTCACCGATTCTTCTGGCGCACAAGTGGCCGACGCCACTGTCAAAATTCTGGATACACGCACGGGCTCTGAAATCGAGACGAAAACCGAGAGCGATGGCTCTTACCGTTTTCTACGCCTGCAGCCAGGCCCGGGATACACCTTAACCGTCAGCAAGGATGGATTTCAGACCTATAGCATCACCAATCTCTATCTCGCCGTCGCCACTACCCGCACCCAAAATGTTCAACTCGAGGTTGGCGGCGTCAATCAAACTGTCGAGGTCATTTCGGAAGGCTCGGTCACGCTGAACACCACCGACAGCACCATCGGCAACAATTTCGATCTGCGAGCTGTCGGTTCCCTGCCCATCGAATTTCGTGATGACCCCTCCGCTTTGCTGCGTCTGCAGCCCGGCGTGGTCAACGCCCAAAGTGAACAGGTAGGGGCCAACAGCGCCAGCGATCCCAGCGGCAGCC
The DNA here is from genome assembly GCA_035482155.1 of Verrucomicrobiia bacterium. GTDB lineage: Bacteria > Acidobacteriota > Terriglobia > Acidiferrales > UBA7541 > Acidiferrum. The sequence goes on from DATHRB010000066.1 coordinate 69,813, forward strand.
GCGATGGCTCTGTAGCGGGCGCTCGCGCCGATCAAAATAACATCACCGTGGATGGCATCGACGCCACGGACTTCGCCTTCGGCCAGTCCTTCAGGACCCAAGCCGCAATCCCCGTCGAAGCTGTTCAGGAATTCAGCACTCAAGTCGCGGACATCACGCCTGCTTATGGGGGTCGCGGTGGCGCTCAGACCATCATCACCACCAAGAGTGGAACGAATAACTGGCATGGTTCCGCGCACGAATACAATCGCACCGCTCTCACCGAAGCCAATACTTTCTTCAATAACGCCGCTGGCGTTCCGCGCACAAATCTGGTTCGCAACCAATTTGGCGCTGATCTCGGCGGCCCGGTGAAACACGACAAATTGTTTTTCTTCTTCGACTATGAAGGCCGCCGCGACGCGCAGCAAATAAACGAACTCCAGCTCGTTCCTTTGCCTCACGTAAAGAACGGCCAGCTCGCTTACATCAATGCCACCAGCACGGCCACCGGTAATCCTTGCCCGACTAACAGTCGAGTCACTTCGCAGGACGTCAGCACCGATTGCGTCACAATTCTTTCTGCCGCCCAAGTGGCCGCGCTCGACCCCTGCTCACAGGCCGGCGGTTGCCCCAACTCGCCGGGCTTTACTGCCCCGGGCGTGGCTCCAGCTCTGCTGAATTTGTTTCAGAAGCGCTACCCGGCCCCCAATGATTTTGCTTCCGGAGACGGAGTCAATACCGCCGGCTTTCGCTTCAACGCCCCTAACCCCCTCGATGAAAATTCCTACCTTGGCCGCTTCGACTTCAACATAAATACCAAGCATAAATTATTTGGTCGCGTGAACTTCCGCAACCAGGATTCTATTAATCAGCTCATTCAATTTCCCGGCGACCCGCTCACCGGCCCGAACATCGTCCGCGATTACGCGTGGGTGATCGGTGAAACCTGGACCATCAGTCCGAGAACCGTTAATCAACTGATCCTCGGAGAAACCAGATCCAACCTTGATCAGCCTATTCTCTTCAATCCCTCCGGCGGCATGGTCGAGCTCAGTTTTTTCGGCGGCGCGCTGGCCACACCCTTTGCACGCCAAAGTCAGATCGGACACATCAGCCCAGTTCCAACTTTTCGCGACGACGTCACTTTGCTTCGCGGCCACCACACCATCCAATTCGGTGTCCAATTTAATCCCACAAAAGTTCGCAGCACCCTAACCAACAATTTTGACTTCATCCAGGAAGGCCTCGGCGGCAGCATTGCCAGCCTCCCTGCCAATCTGCGCCCCGCCAATATTCTTCAAGATCCCAGCGGCATCGCGGCAGCAAACTGGGACAACTTTTTCGTGGGCGCCCTGGGTATCATCAACAACGACCAAAGCGGCATCACTTACAACAAGAACGGCACGGTCGTTCCGCAAGGAACGGAGACGCATCGCCGCGACTACCGCTCCAATCTCTACGCTGGCTACGTGCAGGACACCTGGAAAATGCGCAGCGACCTGACCGTCACCGCCGGCGTGCGCTACCAGTACGCGCAAGTCCCTTACGAAGTGAACGGCTTGCAAGCTAGTTTCTCGAATACCACTCTCAGCCAGATTCTCCAGACTCGTTTCGACAATGGACTTAATGGAATCTCTGGCGCGCACGTCACCCCTGAGCTCACTTATTCGCTCAGCGGACAAGCAAATTCTGGCACGCCCGATTTGTATGATCCCGATAAGCTCAACTTTTCACCGCGCCTCGCCCTCGCCTGGAATCCATCTTTCCGCAGCGGTCTGTTCGGTTCTCTATTTGGCGACCGCAAAACCGTGCTACGCGCGCAAGCCTCGTTGATCTACGACCAGACGGTGATCAACGCCATCACCAATCTGGAAGATCAGGGCAACTACGTCTTCGGCAACACTGTGGCCACAAATTTCGGCGGTGGCGGAGCCAATGCTTCCCTGCAATCCGACCCACGCTTTAATTCCCAGAGTGCCGTTCCCTTTCCCGTCGTCGTGCCACCCTTCACCAGCACCGTTACGCCGAACGCTATCTTCAATTACGGTGTAGACAATCATCTGCACACGCCGTACTCCGAAACATTTTCTCTTGGTGTGCAGCGCGAATTGCCTGGCGGATTCCAGGTCGAAGTGGATTTCTTCGGCCGCTACGGCCGCAGACTCTTCGTGCTCGCTGATGCTGCCCAGTTGGTCGACTTCACTGATCCCGCCTCCAAGCACACCTTCGGAGGGGATACCACGACACTGGAAAAGGAGGCCCTCCAGCACATCAATCCCTCCAACGTCGCTCCTCTGCCCTTCTTCGAAAATCAGCTCCAGGCCGGAACTGGCCTGACCTGCCCGCAGATTAATCAACAGATCTTCGGCACGCCGTTCAACACCTGCACGCAAGCGGTCTACGCCCTGAATCAAACCGCTCTGCAGCAGGGCAACATCGGCGGCGTGGCTCTGGGCATCTTCGGTCTCGTGCCGTCTAACGTGGTCATTCCTTCACAATTCTTTGTCAACGCTTTGGGTACCAACAAAGGCTACTCTTCGTATAACGCCATGTTCCTGACCGTGCGCAAGCGTCTGTCGCACAACCTCCAGTTGGATTTCAACTACACCTACTCTCATTCCATCGACAACAGTTCCATAATCGCCAATAACAACGGCAATTTCGTCTCTGGCGCAACCCAGGTACTCTGCAACGCGTACGACCTCAACGCCTGCAAAGGAAATTCGGAGTTCGACGCCACTCATCAAATCACCAGCGACTTTGTCTATGACCTGCCCATCGGCCGTAAACAATTTCTCGCCCGCAATGCTCCTCGCTGGCTCGACGAAATCATCGGCGGCTGGCAAGCCTCCGGAATAATCACCTGGCGCACCGGACTGGCCTTGGATGCTGTCGGTGGCGGCAGTTCGTTCAGCCTCGCCGCCGACCAAGGCGTTAATTTCACGGGCTCACCTTCCGCAGTAAGAAGCAACATCCATACGGATTCCAGTGGTCAGGTTCAGTTCTTCGCCGATCCCATGGCGGCAGCGGCCGCTTTTTCGCCCATCACCGGACTCACCATCGGGAGTCGTGATACTCTGCGCGGGCCGCACTTCTCCAATTTCGATTTGGGCGTCGCCAAAAACTTTCCCCTCTTCGGCGAAAAATACAAACTGCAGTTCCGCGCCGACGCCTTCAACGCCTTCAACCACCCCAACTTTGGCTTGCCCAATTCTGGCGTATTCAGTTCAACCTTTGGCGTAATTACCAACCTGGCCGGCCAGGAGCCTGCCCGCGTCATGCAATTCGCGCTGCGCTTCGATTTCTAAATCGCCGCGCCACACACAAAGCAAAACCCTGGCGCGTGAATCTCGCGCGCCGGGGGTTTTCGTATCAGGACTCCATCGGGGAGGGCTCTCTTTCTTTTTCCTTTACTCGAACCTCGAATCGTCGAATCTCTAGCCTCCAAGTTCGTGTTAAAATCTCTTTACTACTCGTGGGCGAGTAGCTCAGCTGGGAGAGCGCATCGTTCGCAACGATGAGGTCGCCGGTTCGACCCCGGTCTCGTCCACCAAATCCACCTCAGACCATTTCAAGACGCGACTGCGGCTCACGCTCGCATCGCCTCCTCGTCGCAATGTCAAACATGGCCACAAAACTTTACCCCGCAACGTTTTTGACTTTGCAATTCCCAGCGGCGTATAACAGCACTCTGCGTTTTGAAAGGGGATCGTCATGAACGATGAGATCACCAAGGACCTGTTTTCCCGCCGCAAATTCCTCGAATCAAGCTCCGCAGCCATTGCCGCCGCAGGCATGCTGGCTTCCGACGCCGCAGCCCA
>DATHRB010000067.1:0-77187 GCA_035482155.1 Verrucomicrobiia bacterium
CGGCGCGGTGACAGGTGGTTTCGGATTCGAGTCTGTGATGACAGCGACATCGCACTCGTCGTACAACGCCTTGCAGACCTCATTGTCGGGAAATGTTGGGCACGGCGGACCGTCATTGCAAGCCGGCTACACCTGGGGCAAGTCGCTGGATGATGTCAGCGGCATTATCGGAGGAACAGGATCCACCGGCGCCGTGACGTTGTTTAGTCCGCAAAACCCGTTCGATACTCGAGCGGAAAGAGGGCCGTCAAGCTTTGACGTGACGCACGCCTTCACGTTGAGCGCGGCCCAGGATTTGCATTTTGAGCATTTAGGACTTCAGTCGGATCGAACCCAGCTGTTGACGAAGGGCTGGGAATTGCTGAGCATCTCGTCGATCACGAGTGGTCCGCCGTTTACGGTTTATTCGGGTATCCAGCAGACGGGCGCGGGAACGATTGGCGCGGACCGGCCGGACCAGATTGGGTTACCGGACCTATCGAGCGCCGGCAGTTCAACCCGACCACGCGACGATTATTTTGGGCGGGGCGCAAACAACACAAGTTTCTTTTCCATTCCCATCGGTATCCAGGGTGGGACCGGACCAAACTCCGGGCGCTTTGGAACGCTCGGCCGTAATACATTTCGCGGCCCGGCATATTATGATTTCGATTTTGCGCTTATGAAGACGACTCCGATTGGCCACCGGGAAAATGGCCTGGAGCGAGCGGACCTGCAATTCCGTGGGGAGTTCTTTAATCTGTTTAATATCGTCAACATGGGGCTACCTGCCAATATCATCGAGGGTACAGGATTTGGGATGATCAGCAAGACGGCGGGAACTTCGCGGCAAGTTCAGTTTTCGCTAAAGCTCATCTACTGAGGCGCGTCAAGCAGTGACTCAAGTATGCGGGACGACACGTTACTCGAAAGTGAGGCCTCGCCACTAGCTAAGCCGGGTAGATCGTGAGAAACGGGCAAAGCAAAAATCATTCCGGGACAGAAGGTCGGTTGTTGGAAGTCTCACCAGATAGGTAACGAGAAAGGCGCTAGCAGCGATCGAGCTATTGCTGGCGAAAAGCCGACATATCGTTACAACTATTGCGACTCACATCCACGACGGCCTCTCAAGGCGTTTCTGGGAGCTAACCGTTCTCGACGCGCGCCTTTATATCCGAGTAGGCCGCGTCGATCAGGCTGCCTAGCGCTGCGGCGTTTATGGCCGTTCCCGGTCTCAGCTTCACATGGCGCATGCACTTGCCGGTGCCTTGCAACAAGTGAGCCGGATCCGGCAGCGCTGCGCCGTGAAAAAAACCAACGTTTACGTGCGAGGTGAATATATTCACATAGCCGAAGGGCGCATCTCCCAAACATGCAACCGGGCAGCCGTCGTGCAAAAGCTCCCGTACTTCGTCCCCGCACTTTCGCATCACCTCAAACCACTGATGCGCGATGGCTCCCAATTCACCTGCATGCTCTTTCATCCACGCCTCGATGGCGGGATCCCGCTCGACAGCGCCGTTGAATCGCAGCAATTCCGTTCTCATCGTCGCTCTACTTTTTTCTTTCGAGGTCTACGGTTAACGTAGCTTATATCGCGTGGGGCGTGACGGCTTTTAGTCGTGCAAGACAACATTAAGCAGTGAGCTGTGCACCTGCAGACCGCCGTTGTAGTGAATGAAACCTAACTTCCTGAATTTATTCATGAAAAAATTCACGCGGCTTCGGGTGGTGCCCACCAGTTCAGCCAAAGTTTCTTGCGAAATTTTCGCGACCAGCGTTTCCGGCTCGCCCTTCTTGCCGTAGCGCGCCAGGATCAGCAGCGCGCGAGCCAGGCGCTTCTCGCTGGAATTAAATAGCTGGTCAACCAGATCGGCTTCAATCTTGATATTGCGCTCCAGCATGTAATGGATGAACTTTTCAGCAAACTCCGGGTGCTCGTGAAGCACACGCATCATTTCTTTACGATCGATAATCGTGGCGCTTACCGCGGCCAAGGCGGTGGCGGTGGCCATGCGCACCGGATTGCCGATGATGCAGCCCTCCCCAAGAAAATCGCCGGGACCGAGAATGGCCAGCACCGCTTCCTTGCCTTGAGGATTTACGATGGTCAGTTTGGCGTTGCCCGACTGAATGTACCAGACCTCATTGCAGGGATCGTCCTGCGAAAAGAGTGCCTGCCCTTTTTTATATTTGATGACACGCCTGGAGGCGCCAGCGTTGGATAGGTACTCCTCAACGTTGAAACTTAGGCCGTTCTTCGTTTTTCGGGCACTTTTGGCCACTGGCATGGGCTCTCTCCCGCCAATAGTGTCACGATTAGTGTCAAAGGTAAATAGTACTCAGGTCAGGCAAATGATTGAAGGTTGCTGATGTCGTGCCCGCGGGGTTACGCGGTTGCGTAATGATTTTGCGGAGGTTATAACGAAAAATCTTCGCAACATGAGCTCGGGCTTCACATGGAGTTGACTAGGACTGCGGTCCGGGGTACCTTGCCAAAGTGAATTTCGTTTCCGCAATTTTGTGTTGTTGTCTCCCCTGTTCTGGGTCAGTAGAGCGGGAGGCGCTCGCATAGTTTAGCTGTCGAGGCGTCAAAGCCTTTAAGGCCCGCTCATCAGAACAACTGATGGCGGGCCTTTTTTCTTTTGGATGCCTTTTTTGGTATGGAGTCGACGGTGAAAGCCGCAAGGGAGAACGAGAATGGAACTTTGGAAGCCGGACCCTACTTTTTACCCTTCCGCGAAGTTGGCGAGCCAGGCGCCGCCGGAGAAACACGCCTTCGTGGCGCTGTTGAATCCCACGTACGCTGGCCGCGCAGACGCGATTGGCGTTGTCGACGTGGATTCATCGTCGTCGAGCTACGGCAAGCTGGTCGGAAAAGTGGAGATGCCCAATATCGGGGATGAATTGCATCACTTTGGATGGAATGCTTGCAGCGCTTGCCTCTGCCCGTATGCTCCGCACCCGCACACGGAGCGGCGCTACCTGGTAGTGCCAGGGATACGCTCTTCACGGATTCATATTATTGATACCAAGCCCGATCCTAGAAAACCAAAAATCGTCAAGGTGATTGAGGCCGAAACCATCGCGGCGCGCACTGGCTACAGCCGTCCGCACACCGTGCATTGCGGTCCCAATGGCATTTTCGTCAGCGCGCTTGGGGCGCCCGATGGAAACGGACCAGGCGGCATTTTCATTCTCGATCCGGAAAGCTTTGACGTTTTGGGGAAGTGGGAAATCGATCGCGGGCCACAGCAGTTCGGTTATGACTTCTGGTGGCATCTGGGATACGACACACTCATTAGCAGCGAGTGGGGCACACCCAACATGGTCGAAAAGGGAGTGAACCCCGAAATTTTGTTGAAGGGTGGTTACGGTCATTCGTTGCACGTTTGGGATTTGCGTAAGCGGCGGCATGTGCAAGCGCTCGATCTCGGCGCCGAACAGCAGATGGTGTTGGAACTTCGCCCTGCGCACGATCCCGCGAAAGCCTATGGATTCGTGGGCGTAGTTGTTTCTCTAAAAGATCTCTCGGCTTCGATCTGGTTGTGGCACCGCGAAAAGGATAAGTGGGCGATAAAGAAAGTGATCGAAATTCCCGCGGAGGCCGCCGATCCGGATAAACTTCCGCCGCTGCTAAAAGGCTTCAAAGCCGTGCCGCCGTTGGTCAGCGACATCAATCTTTCTCTGGACGATCGCTTTCTGTACGTCTCTTGCTGGGGGACGGGGGAATTTCAGCAATACGACGTGTCCGATCCATTTCATCCCAAACTCACCGGTTCGGTGCATCTCGGTGGCATTGTTCGCCGCGCCGCGCACCCGCGTGCTCCGCAAACTCCATTAAATGGTGGACCGCAAATGGTGGAGCTAAGCCGCGATGGCAAGCGCGTTTATTTCACAAATTCGCTCTACGCACCGTGGGATGAACAATTCTATCCCGACGGGGTTCGTAGTTGGATGGTGAAACTGGACGCCAAGCCGGAAGGAGGAATTGCTTTGGATCAGAAGTTCTTCCCAGAAACAGATGGTCTGCGCAGCCACCAGGTGCACCTAGAAGGTGGCGACGCCTCTTCCGATTCGTATTGCTACTCGTAATGCACGCGCAAGCATGGGCGTGGTTGACGCTGTTTTTGCTTGGCGCGTACCACGGAATCAACCCAGCGATGGGATGGCTCTTTGCCGTCGCGTTAGGACTGCAGAAAAAGAGCGGCCGCGCAGTGTGGGAGTCGCTGCTGCCGATCGCGACAGGGCATGTCATCGCCATCGTGGCCGTAATTCTCGTAGCGGTGCTCGCCGGTGCGGTGTTGCCAGTTCCTGTTTTAAGGATCGCCGTGGTGGTCATTTTGATTGGCTTCGGCGTGTACCGCATCGTGAGCAAGAACCATCCGCGCTTTGGCGGCATGCAAGTCGGTTTTCGCGATCTGACGATATGGTCGTTCCTGATGGCTTGCGCCCACGGCGCGGGATTGATGCTCTTGCCGGTTTTGCTGGGTATGTCCGCGATGGGAGCAGGGCATGAGGCGCATCTCGCCGCTTTCCCCAGTGTGAAGACGCAATTGTTCGCGGTGGCGATTCACACCTTCGGATATCTGTTGCTAACTGGAACGATTGCGTGGGTAGTTTTCACCAAGCTCGGCGTTTCCATTTTGCGGAAGGCGTGGCTCAATCTGGATTTCGTTTGGGCAGTCACGCTGATAGCTACCGCGGGATTGATACTGGTTTTTTCGGGGTTCTAAATCCGCGTCGCTAATTTTTCACTGCGGTTTCTGGCCCGGCCCTGGAGGGGTCGCCGGCAGTGCTGGTGGTGGCGGCGCCACAAATTTCGCGTCATCCACCGGCACGTTCTGCTTCAGCTCTTCCACCTGAATGGTGAAGTGGTTTCCCGGCCGCGAGATAGTCCACCTGAAAGGCAGCTTGACGCCATCGCCCTCGCGGTAATCGGCGTAATCGATCTGTGTGGGATTCAATCCCAACGGACTCTGCGCGTAACGCACCAACCGCAACAGTAATCCGGTCTGCGTGTCGAAATATAACCGCAATGGCGGACGCCCTTCTTCGTACCCCGTCACCAGATAAATATCGTGACCGTCGATTTTTTCGCCGTTATCGACCTTGAATTTCGGATAAAGCGTTTTCATATGAACTGGAAAATGCAGATCGGCATCCAGCCGCGCCGAATTATTCTCTGAAGCGGACATCATGTGCGCCGGTCTTCCCGGGACGCTCAACCAACCGCGCTGGCCGTCAAACGCGGTGACGCTGTCGCCGTCTTTCAGATGCATCACGGAAACCCGTTTGTCCGGGGCTTTCGAATACACTTCTGCCGGAAAACTTTGCCCGCCAAAGGCCATCAGCTTTCCCTTTTGTACCCTGGTCGTAATTTTCTCTACTGCCGTTGCTCCGCCAACCGCCGCAAGATATTTGTCGAGCAACTCTTCCGGCTTCGGCAACACCGGGTTTTCCGTGGACTTTTTCTCTGGCGCTCCAGGGCCCGCCATTTCCTCGTCTTTGATCGCGGGGATGCTCATCGGCATAGCTGCGCCGCGGTGACAGGCGTTGCAGGTAACTTCTAGCCGTCCCTCGAAATTGTTTTTGTCGATGTCCAACATCATGGTGATCATCTGACGCGCGATCTTTTTTGGCTTTTTGTCGTCACTGTCCAGTCTGTCGTGGACGTGACAGAACTCGCATTCCACTCCCAGGGACGCGGAGATAAACTGCATCGCGGGAATTAGTTGATCGGCGGGAATGCCCTTCAGTGCCTGAATATTCTTGAACTGTTCTTCCGCCAGTTTTTGCCCGGCAACTCTTTGGCCGACGATCTTTGGCTCTTGAGCGGTTTGGGCGGCGCCCTTCGCGCTGGTTTCGCCACTGGCCGGAACAGTGCCAGTGCCATGACTATTCTGTGAGGCAGCGTTTTGCGCTTGGGCGGGCGGCCCGGCGAACGGACCAATCGCACACAGCAAAATCCCGCAGCTAATGCCAAGCCAAGCAATCACACGTCGCCGTTTCATATTCACCCTCGCAAATACGCACAGTCGCAACAAGCAGTCCCTGGAACACGCAGGATTGTAGCAAAGCGACCACTTCACACGATGCTGATTTGTTTGCTGGAAGAAATTACGCGCTAATCTCGCCACTTTTAGCCAGCGCGGTGATGCGATCGGCGGCGCGAAACGCTAGCGCTTCGATGGTCATGGTAGGTTGGCCGCGGCCGGAAGTTACAAAACTGCTGCCATCGCAGAGAAAAAGATTTTTTACATCATGCGTTCGATGATCGGTGTTGATCACCGACGTTTTCGGATCGTTGCCCATGCGGCAGGTGCCCAGCAAATGCACCGCGAATTCCTGCTCGGTGATCGGGTAACTCCACTTTTTCGTAGCGCCCGCGGCGTCCAGCAATTCGAGCGCGCGATCGTTCAGCCATTTCACTAGTTTCAGATCATCAGGATGATCTTTATAGGTCATGCGCAAAGCCGGCAAACCCCACGCATCTTTCAACTCCGGATCGAGTGAAAAGCTGTTTTCCTCGCGCGGTAGAGACGTGCCGTGCGAAAACACTTCCATTGTGCGCGTAAAGTTTTCTGCCAACGCTTTCTTGAAGGCGGTTCCCCATTTAGGCGTGTCCGGCGGCAAACTGTTTAGCGCAAATCCGATCGGAGTAGCGTCAAATCGCCCATCCAGTCCGCCGCCACCGTAGAATCCGACTTTCTGCGCATCCAGTTCGTAGAAATCATGGAGAATGCGACTTACCGCGAACCCTTGGTAATCGTTCAAGGGATGCTCGAATACTCCCATGGAAATCGCGGCGCTGTTCAGCATCAGATTCTTGCCCACCACGCCGCTCGAATTATTCGCAAGACCTTTCGGAAATTGCGAATTGGCGGACATGAGCAAGAGTCGCGGCGTCTCCGCGCCGTTGGCACACACAATCACCGCTTTGGCTTTTTGCAGATGCGTGTTTTTATCTTTATCGAAGTACGCAGCTCCGATTGCGCGGCCGCGCGCATCGGTTTCAATGCGGTGCACGTAGGAGTCCGGGCGAATTTCACAGCGCCCGGTTTTTTCTGCGACGCGAATGGCGGCCACAAGGGAACTGCTCTTCGCGCCCACTTCGCAACCAAAACCCAGGCAGAAACCACAATTCATGCAGGCGCTGCGGCCCGGGCGAGGTTGCGACAATATCGCCATCGGCGCGGGAAACGGATTCCAGCCTAATTTCCGCGCGGCACGTTCGAATATCACGCCCGACGATTTCACTGGAAGCGGCGGCATGGGATACGGCTTCGAACGCGGCGGATCAAACGGGCTCGAGCCCGCAAGTCCCGACACACCAATCTCCCACTCCACTTTCGTGTAGTAGGGTTCCAGGTCCGCGTAGCGAATAGGCCAGTCCACCAGATTTGCGCCCGGAATCGCTCCCACTTTGCCGCGTTCGATGAAATCGATTTCGTGGAAGCGCCAGAAATTCGCGGTGAAGTGCACGCTGGTGCCGCCCACGCTTCGTCCATAGACCAACGCGCGTTGCTGTTTGGCTTTGTCTTGCGGGGTCTTGCGAAAAGTGGTGGGCTGCAACTTCGGATGGTTGGTCAACAAATCTTCGCCCAGAACTTTTATTTCGTTGTGCGTGTAGTCCGCCTCGGTGAGATACGGGCCTTGCTCCAGCACCACTACCCGGAAACCGTTGGTCGACAATTCCTTCGCCAGAATCCCACCCGCAGCGCCCGAACCGATGATTACAAAATCCACTTCGTCAGACGTTTTATATTTTGGCTGCTCGACCTTCATTTCTTATCCGCCATTTTCGGCGCGGGCTGCCAGCCGGGATAATCCTTGTCGTAATAGCCAAACGGCGGCTGAAAAGAGTGAGCCGGTTCGCGGCCAATCACTTTCCAACCTACGCCGTCGCGATTTCCGAGGCCGGCCTCTGGATCGATCAAAAATCCGGAAATGGTCGCTACCCGCAGAGCTTCGAGGAACGTTCGCGCGGTGTTCAATCTTCCTCGCCGCGGAGCGTTTTCCGTCTGGCTTGCTTCCATAGCGTGCAAGAACGCATCCTGCTGCTCTGGCGTCAAAGCCGAAAATTTTTCGACGCCAGGAAACTTTACGCGCACCTGGCTCTGCAATTCGGGCAAGCCTTCGCGATATTTCTGCTGATCACCGCTCCCAAAGGTCACCAGCGCGCGGTCGATGAAGTAAACCACCCCAGCCTCGCGCGCGCCGGGCGTGTCGTCGGTGGGAATGATGCGCGCGGAGAGTGCGTCAATTTCCACGGCTTCCGCGGGAGCAAAAAAATCAAATTTGTACGCTGCGCCTGATTGCACCGCCTGATGAGCGTGGGTCGCTGCGGCAACCATCTCCGGCCAATGCGCGGAAACCCATGCCCCAGTGACACCGATGCCCGCTTGAGACAAAAATCTACGACGGCTTAGTTCATTAATCATCGGCGACCTGAACTTCGTAAGAAATGTAGGCGCTGCCCATTATAACGTCAACACTAAATAGCTGCTTCTACCTTGCAGTTTTAGCGATGCAATTTCATGCGGCGGGATTTCGCGAATCGTGCCTGGATTTGAGACACTACTGACCGACGCTTATGCCCACATTTACAGGCGGGATTGGCACTGGCAGCAAGTGGTTGCTGGACCGGATTGTCGGCATAGTGGCGGCCACCGGCGTCAATCCGAATGTCCTTACATTTCTCGGCTTGGTCGTAAATTTCGGCGCCGCGGTTAGTTTTGCGGTCGGCGGATTCCGCACCGGCGCGTTCATTATTCTTTTTGCAGGTTTTTTGGACATGCTCGACGGGCAGGTGGCCCGCCGCCAGAATCGCGTTACCGCGTTTGGAGCCTTTTACGATTCCACGCTGGATCGCTACGCGGATATGGCGCTGTACATGGGCTTGCTTGTTTATTTCTCGGTGAGCGGTCGCACCCCGTACGTAGTTCTCGCTGCGGTGGCTACCGCGGGTTCGGTAATGGTCAGCTACGCGCGCGCCCGGGCTGAATCTTTAATTCCCCTTTGCAAAGTTGGATTCATGGAGCGGCCTGAACGCCTGGTGCTCCTCATCATCGGCGGGCTCTTCAACCGCATGGGCGCGGTTCTGTGGGTCATTGCGGTGGTTTCCACCATCACCGTAATTCATCGCATCGTATACACCTGGCAGGAAACTCGCGCAGGCCGCACCCTGCCCGGCATCAAGCTCACGTTATGACTCGGTCCTCATTTTTTTCCGCGTCACTATCAGCTTCTTCAGTGTTTCTCAGCCGCGATTCGACGGGCTCTGCAATAATTTGGCGCACCCGATCGCGCAGCTGCGAAACCTCGGTCTTCTTCATCGCGGTGGTGTCGATGGTGTCGTGAAAGATTACCGTAACGGTCACGGGCCACAGCATCCAGTGCCCGGTGCGGTGATGTTGATACGAACCCACCAGGCTTACCGGCACGATGGGGATGCCGAGTTGCTGCGCTACGCGGAAGCCGCCGTCCTGGAATTCGCCAACGTGGCCATCGCGCGTGCGTTTTCCCTCTGGAAAAATAATCAGGCTCGTGCCGCCGTCGATGGCGTCTTGCGTTAGCCGCCACATGCGTTTCAGATCCGAGGGACGCCGCACATCCGGCACCGGCACGTTGCCGAATCGTTTCATCAACCAGCCATACGCGGGAATTTTGAAGTGCGATTCCAGTTCCCAACCGCGCACGAACTGCGGGATCGCGGCATACAGGAAAAAAGGATCGAAAATGTTGACGTGATTCACCATGAAGAAACAGGTGCGCTTCGGATCGAAGCCCGGCGAGCGCCGCACTTCCATGCGCGCGCCCGATAAAAATACGATGCGGCGGCACAAGCCGCGCTGCAGATAATCATGTTTTCGTGGGTCGAGAAATATCCCCAGAAAAACCAGTGTGGGCGTGACAATAAAAAAATGGAGCAGGCTGAGCACCCATAAAATCGCGGCGCGCACCGCCAGCAAAGCGCGCTTCATATGTACACGTCCACCGCGGCGGGCACGATGTCCAGCGCGTGGCACTGCAGCGCCAGCACCTCGCCATCAACCATTACGTCCACCGCGGATGGCATGTTGAATTCCACATGGCGCACCGCGCGCCGCGAAGCCTGCGGATGCTGCATATGCCTGCCATCGTAAATGGTCGGCAACATGCGCAGTGCGGCAAATCGCCCGATGGGTCCCCAATGCACATACTCAATCAAGCCGTCGCTCGCGTCGGCGCTGGGCGCGATCCACATGGTTCCGCCGGTATAGGCGCTGTTATTAAAAGTGAGAAAGAGGCAGGGGCGTTGGTCCCACTCCACATCTTCGTCACAGCGAACCGCAAACGTGAGAGGCCGCAACTGCGCCAGCCGCACACAAACTCCCAGCAAATATCCGAGGTGGCCGAAAGGTTTGAAATGGCGATTGGTCAACGCGCCGACATTGGCGGTGAAGCCCACACTTACCAGATTGAACGAGTACATTTCGCCGGTGGAATGCGTCAAGCGCATCAAATCGATGGCGCGAGTGCGCCGTTCCAGCAGCGCCTGCAAGGATGCTTTGGCGCCTTCGCGGGTGTAGTCGCGCAGAAAAGAATTGCCGGTGCCCAAAGGAAGAAAACCCATAGCCACGCGCTCGGCCGTTGCACTTTCTGCCCTCGTGCCTTGTGCCGCGACCCGGCGTTCCGCTCCCGCGTGTTGTGCCCCTGCGCGTTGTGTAATTGCCGCTCCGCCAAAAATGCCATTCAAAATTTCATGTCCGGTACCGTCACCGCCCACCGCAAGAAAGCGCCTATAGCCTTCCGTATACGCTTCGCGTGCCAGCAGCACCGCGTCTCCAGGAGCGCCGGTAGTTACCTCGTCCACTTCCAGCCCGCTTTTGCGCAAGCGCTCCAGTGCCGGGCCAGCCAGTTTCGCGGAGCGTCCTCCGCCGGCTGCCGGGTTCACGATGGCAAAAAATCGTTCCATGCGGGCTTATTCTCTCCCGAAAATGGATCTTTGCTCTGCAGTGTGGCTCTTACAGTTCCAGAACAGCGCTGCTGCGGTCCAGTTTCGCGAGCTTCTCCGCCAGCACGTTTCTTTTGATTTTCATGGAAGCGGTGCGAGGGAAATCTTCATTGACGAGCACGATTCCGCGAACGCGCTTGTAGTTCAACAGCCGGTTATTTCGCGCCGTAATTTCCTGGCGCAATGCAGGCGTAAGGGATTGTCCAGGCTCCAGGTGTATCGCCAGAATCAACTGCTCGCCTACCATGCTGCGTTGCGGCCAAATGTAATTCGCCGCGAACACGCAAGATTCCTTTACCGGCAAGCTCTCGAACACGTTTTCCACGTCCTCCGGATAAATGTTTTTGCCTTCTTCCGTGACGATCATGTTTTTCTTGCGCCCAAAGAGTTGCAAGTGTCCAGTGAGATCAAAACGCCCCAGGTCGCCGGTCATCAGCCAGCCATTCACAATCGTTTCCGCGGTCAGTTCCGGTTCATTCAGATAACCCAACATCACGGTTTTACCCCGCACCGCCACTTCGCCAATGCCGTCGGCGTCCGGATGGAGTACGCGCACTTCCATTCCTGGCAGCGGCTTGCCCACGGTGTCGGCGCGAAACGGTTTCAAGTCGTTCACGGTAATCGCCGTGCCGGCTTCGGTGAGCCCGTATCCGTTAGCCACGGGAATTCCCAAGTCGTAAAAAAATTGAAGCGTCTCCGGCTCGGTAAACGCGCCCCCCACAATAATCGCGCGTAATTCCCCGCCGAACGCTTCGTGCACCTGCTTCAATAAGAGCCGGCTCAGTGCCAGATGCGGCCTGCGTTTCGTCAGCGTTTTGTTGACCGCCACCAGCGCATCGAACACCTTGCGTTTCCCCGGAGCGAGCGCATCGAACCGTGCTTGCAATCCTTTTTGCAGATTCTTCAGCACCAGTGGCACCAGGCTTACATAGGTGATTTTGTATTTCACAAATGCTTCGCGCACATATTCTGGGCGCAAGGTACGCAAATGCACCACCGCCGCTCCGCAAATGAACGGCCCAAAAAAGCCCACCATGAAATCGATCGCGTGATTGGTCGGCAGGATGCTCAGATAACGCATTCCGGGCGCGAAGGGATAGAGCGAAGTTAGTGCGACGCATTGCTCCAGATAATTTTCATGTGTCATCACGCAGCCTTTTGGCCGGCCGCCGGTTCCCGACGAATACACAATCGTCGCGGCATCGCTGCGCGTGCGCGGGCGAAATTCCGGTTCGCCGGCATGGGTGCTGGGTATTTCCCAGCGCACGCCGCCCAACAAATCCGTATCTATCGGCGCTTCGGTCACGATCACCATTTGGAGGTCGGTGGCCTCGGTGCGGCCTTTTGCAGCACTCAATTGCCGCCAGATCGGATATTCGGTGATGAGCAAGCGCGCGCCAGAATGTTTCAACAATTGCCACTGCTCATCCGCGGTGAGTTTGTAGTCGAGCGGCACCAGCACGCCGCCGGAATAAAATATCGCGTACGCCCCGATCAGCCACTTAGACTGGTTGGTCATGATGATCGCGGCTCGATCGCCCGCTGCAAATTCCGCGTCCTGCAAAGCCTTAGCGACCGGCATGGTGCGATCTCGAAATTCCCGGTACGTCAGCCGAAGATTTTCGCGCTCGCGGTCCGCTTCAATGAGGCAGGTTTCGTTGGCAAACACCTCTACGGCGTCTTTTAATGCCCCTCCGATAGATTGGTATTTAGAGAGATCCAGCATTACAGGCGGGATTGTATGCGCGAGGCCAGCGTGCGGAAATCGCTTACGCCCTGCACTTCATAGTCGGGCAACTCGATGCCGAAATGATTCTCCAGCCGCGACAGCAATTCGAGCGCTTGTAGACTGTTGATCCCCAGCTTTTTAAAGAAATCGTCATCCGGCGCCAGCGAACCTTGCGCCACTTGAAAATGCTTAGCCGCCAGATCCAACACCTCTTGCGTCGTCTGCTCTATTGCGCGCATGATTACTCCAATTTACCATCGTAACGGAACATCATGCATCTCTCTGCTCGCGCTTGGCCTAGGCCTTGGACTGTTCCTTGCTCACCCATTCAATAAAAAAAGACTCAAATTCTTCCGCAGCGTAAATACCTTTTTGAATCAGCAGCGTGTTCATAGCATAAACCGTCGCCATGAAGCGCTCCTCTCTGCTTGCCACTTTCAAAGCTCAAAGTTACCTCCGCGCGGTTCCAATTGGTCACTAGCGCGACAGCTAAGATGCCGATCGCGGTGCTACGGTAAATACGGCATGGCGTCTGTGGATTCGACGAATTTCTTTAGACCGGCCATGACTGCAGGTCGCGTAAACAACTCGCAGAACAAATCTATTTCGCGGCGTAATTCCTCGCGCGGGATAGTCTTCAGGAATTTTTTTGCGGCCGCGCGCGCATGGGGATCAAACTTCTTGACCTGCCCGGCGTTCGAACGAGCCACGTTCAACGCTTCGCCTTCCGCGGACAACTGCGATACGAGCCCGACTGCCTGCGCGCGCGTCGCATTTACGCTGCGTCCTGTAAACAATAAATCGCGCACGAAGCCGTTACCCAAATCGCGTTTCAGTCGCGGTATGCCACCGAATCCGGGTATCAGTCCCAGCCGCAATTCGGGAAACGCGAATCGGGCCATCTTGTCGGCCACAATAATGTCGCAAACCAGCGCGAGTTCCAATCCGCCGCCAAAACAAATTCCATGCACCGCCGCAATGGTTACAAAAGGCGCTGCGTCGATGGCATCCAATACCGCATGGATTCGTTCCAGAAATTGGCGCACGCCTGCGAGCCGTTCCGGGCCATCCAGCGCCGCCGCGCCTTCGTAAAGCTCGCGCAGGTCGGCTCCCGCCGAAAATCCATGCTTTCGCGCGCTGGAAATAATGCAGACCGATGTTTCCGGCGCCAGCGCATCGAATGCGGCAACAAACTTCTCGAGCTCCGCAAGCATCGCGGTGCCAATCTCATTGGCCGGCTCCCGGTCGAGCGTCAACTCCACGACGCCGTCATTCCAATTCCATCGCAGCGTTTTTCCGGTAAACGATTTCATGCGGACTTCCCGCTGTACATAGTCGCAATTTCGGCCGAGTAGCGCCGGTCAATTGCTTCGCGGCGCAATTTCCCGTTGGCGGTAAGCAGACCATCCTCCACCGTAAAAATGCCTGGCAATATGGAGAAATTCCGAATCTGCCGGTAATGAGGCAAATCGGTATTGACCGCATCGATCACTTTTTGCGTATCCGATGCCGTAACTGGCCCGGTGATCAACGCGCACAAATAGCCACGGCCGTTGCCCACTATCACCACCTGCTGCGCCCCCGCGAGCTGTTGTGCGATTTTCTCTTCTATAGGCTCTGGCGGCACATTGTGCCCGGAATTCAGAATAATCAGATTTTTTATTCTACCGATAATCCGCCAGTCCCCGGACTTATTCTTTTCGCCCTGATCGCCGGTATGAAACCATCCGTCCTTTATCACTCGCGCAGTTTCCTCTGGACGCAGCCAGTAACCATGAAAAATGTGCGGCCCGCGCACCACAATCTCCTCGTTGTCAGCCAGAGTCATTTCGATCCCGCTGATCGCCGGACCCACGTACCCGGGTTCGACCGGAGCTCTCGGATCATCCATGGTACAAATCGCGGTAGTCTCCGTTAGTCCGTACACCTGCAGCACCGGTATACCCAACAGCATAAAAAATTGCTGCGTCTCCACCGCCAGCGGCGCCGATCCACAAATCAGCGCGCGCAAATTACCGCCGAAGCGCTCCCTGACCTTCACAAAAATCAGCCGCCGGCCCATCGCCAACCACATGGCATCCAGTGGACCTGGTCGAGTCCCATTACGTTGGCGTTCCCAGCTTGCCTTAGCCTTCGCAAATAACACACGGATCGGAGCGGCACGTTTAGAAATGGAATCCAGCACCCCGCGTCGCACCCGTTCCAGCAGCGTCGGCACATTCAAAAAATAATTTGGCGCGCTCAAGCGAATCTCATCCGCAAGCTTGTTCAAGTCCGTTGAAAGCGTCAGCACACTTTCCCGCGACAGGCACGACAACAGCAAAATCCACGAGCCCGCGAAGTTGAATGGCAAATAATGAAACACTTTGTCAGGCTCACCACGGCCATCCGCCTGCATTGACGCGCCCATCAACTGATCCAATCGCTCGCCAGTGCACCGCAGCATGTGCGTCACGTTACCCACGTTCAGGCATACGCCCTTCGGCTCGCCGGAGGTCCCGGAAGTATAAATAATCGTCACCAAGTCGCCATCCGTGCGTGCGTTCGGCGCCTCCGTTACTGGCGCTCGCGCAGGCGCGGCGCGCAACACTTCTTCCATCAAAACACGGTGCGGTCTCTCAGGCCACTCGCGCTCAATCGCCGCGCCCAGCTCCGCGTCGCTCACAATCAGCAAACTCGGCGAACAATCCTTCATCATGCTTGCCAATTCCGCGGCGGCCTGCCGGGAATACAGGGGCACCACGATAATTCCTTCCGCCATTAAAGCCAGATCCACAGCTACCCACTGAATCGAATTCGCTCCCAGGAGTGCGCAGCGGTCGCCAGGCACCAGGCCGAATTCGCGTATATAGCTTCGCGCGCGTTGCACCTGCGCAAGCAGTTCCCTGCCGGTTACATTTGCAAATGTTTCGCCGTGAATTTCGCGCAACATCAGGCGCTCGTCCGCGTGCTGCAGTTGAGCGAAAATTGATTCCAGGAAATTAGCCATCGAGAGTCAGTGGTTGGCCGCCAGCACCGCGGCAGAGGTGTCGTAACGTTCCGCGAGCTGCACTAAATTTTCATCCAGCGGAGGCAAATAATCTTCCCAGGACAATACCCCGGAGCGCAGAGGAAATTCCGGATATTGCCGCCGCACCGCGCCCTCCAACAAAACTCCCATGCGCGCCATCACCTTCAAATTGCGAACCACTGTGCTGCCGATTCCTTCGCGCACCGCATCGCGCTCGGTGACCAGCGTCTCCATGATGTGTAACAATTTCGGCTCGAGCTCCGGATCGTCCACGGTCAAAAACAAATGCTCGTGGCCGCGCTCGCGCATCAAGTTTCGAATGCGCTCGTCCATGGTCACTCCCGCGGAAGCCACCAGGCTGGGCATGCACGTTACTATGCCGTGATACCGCGAAGAAACCATGTAGGTGCATGCGCGCAAAATGGAAACCATCTGAAACATGTCGTAATCGTCGGAAGTAAAAATCGGCGTGCCCGGGATTCGCGCGGCAATTTCGCGGCAGGCCACGGCATCTAACCTCTCCATGGCCACTAGAATCGGAAACACCTGATGCCGCTGCAAAAACGCTTTGGTGGCGTTGGTGATTCCAGAAACATAGTTCTGGAATTTTCGGTCCACCTCGCGGCCCGATTCGTGAAAATAAACGGTGCGGTACTGGCTTTCTTTATACGCGCCGGTAGTTACGCGCGCGACATACTTGGCGATGGAGGCCTTCACCGGCCACACAAATGGATGGATGGGGCAAATTACCATGATGGCCGTTTTTCCGTCCCATCCCGCTTCGCGCAAAACTTTTTGGGCGTATTCCTGCGGATGCGGTTTGAATGTCCACGCCGTATCGGTTCCCAGTTCCGCCTGAATGCCCAGCGAGTGCAGCAAACTCTGTGATTCGGTGTTGCGGGTGATGACCAGCGACTCGGACACATAGCGCGCGCACATGTTTCGAATCAGGGGGTCCATGTGCCCAGCCTCGCCTCCGTAGCCCACTGACAATTTATTTTCCGCCGAGGCCAATCCCAGCGACCCGATCATCATGGTGGTCAGCGCGTTCGCGAATTTGCTCTTGAACATGGACCCTTCGCAGGCGATCACGCCGTGACTCTTCCCCACTTCGCGGTAAAGCATCGGAGGAAACACATCCGGCAGCTGGACTTGATGCGTGCCATCGAAATATCCCTTGGTACGCCCAAAATCCTGGGTCATCACGCTGAAATCCACATGCTCCGCGCCCAACACGTGCCGAATCTGGTGCAACATTTCATTGACTCGCACGTCGCTGCCGGTATTACGCGTGCCGTTATACCCAGCGAATAACAGACGCAGTTTTTCGCCGCGCTTCCAGCGCTGGCCGCGACCAAGCATCCACTTCACACGCGCCATGGCAATCAGCGCGCTAACCCATGCCACTAAAATAAAATCTGTCATGCGTGCACCTGTCCGACAATCGCCGGAATTGGACTGCTAGTCGGCAACGGCCACGACTTTGCTGGATACCTAAATTTATTTTCGCGGCTGAATCTCAGCAGCGGGTAAGCATAGGTGGAGAATTTCGACGGCGCCTCGCCGCCCAGCTCCGCCACCACGCGCGAATTATCGAACACCGTGTTCCAATTCAAATACGGCCAGAAAACTTTAAGCAGCGAAGCGCCATACCCCGTCGCGCCTCCACGCCGCGAAAGCCAGTTCACCATTCCGGAAAATGGTCCGCCGAGCCACGGCCAATAACTCGGCGGGCTCGTTCCGCCTGCGGCAGCCAAAGCATCCGTCAGTTCGCGAAATGTTTGCGACCCCGTGCCTGAAGACAAATGATAAATCGTATGGGCCGGCGCATCTTTCTGGTGAATGGTCACAACCGCTTTGCCGACATAATTTGCCGGCACAATATCGATGCGATCATCCGGCCGCAGCGGCAGCACCGGCAGTCTCGCAAGTACATCGAAAGCCTGCACCATATCGAACTGCGTAGTCTGCGGCCAGCGACTATCGCCCAGCACGATCGCGGGGCGGAATATTGTTACCGGCACATCTGGCAGCAGTTGATGCACCATGTGCTCGCCGAATTTTTTGGTGCGCGCGTATGGATCGAAATCCGACGTCGCCCAATCGATGGACGCATCTTCCGTAACAATCTCATCTTGCCTGCGTCCTGCAACGGCCACCGTCGATACATGCGAGTAGCGCCGCAATCCGTTGCGATTTTGCGAGCGGCGTGCGAGTTGTATTACTTCCAGAGCACCACGCAAATTTACGTTCAGGCATTGCCGTTCTGATTTGCGATTCAGCGAAGCGGCGCAGTGAACGATGGATTCGGTCGAATCCACGAGGTCATGGTAAGGGTCATCCGGCAGTCCGAAGCGTTCATTGGTCAAGTCGCCAAGAAAAATTCGCACACGAGTATTAAGGTATTCGGAAAATTCCGGAAATTCAAAATGGAGTTGCAGCGATTTCCACAGTCTTTCGCGCGCTTCCTGTTCCGATTTTGCGCGCACCAACAGGTTCAGCAGATCGTGGTGCTCGCGCAAAAATCCGGCCACCAAATAACTCCCCAGGTAGCCCGTCGAGCCAGTTACAAAGATAGCCATGTCAGAAAAAGAACCATGTCACGAAAACCATGTCAGGACGATCGCCATAGCGGATCAGAAGGCGCGGCAGCGGTATTCGAAAGCGCAGCGCGCGCCGGAGCGGCAGTCCAATCCAATTCGCGGGGAGCGCGCGATTCCAATGGGCGGCCCTCCATCAACGGATAGCACCAGCGGCGCAATGCTGGAATATGCACATTGATCCAGTAATCCCACCAGTCTATTGCCTCCGGCGCAAAATCAAATGCGGCACTTTCCTCCGGCGGAAGTGCCGCGGACAACATGCGCGTATTCTCGCATTCGAACACGTGATCGTTGTGCAGGATAAAGGGCTCGTACAACTCAATCAATTTTTCCGCGCGATTCAAATCGCGTTCCGCTTTGGCCAGTGGCGGCTTTTTCATTTTCAAAGCGATGGCCACGCGATTGATGCGCGACACCACCGCTTTCTGCATGGGAATCGACATGCGCTCATATCTCTGCTTGGACACCGGAATGGTCTCGAACTTCACCTTCAGCCAATTGTCCACGCTTTGCTCCATGCGGTAGTGCTTACGGTGCGCCAATCCGGTCAGCTCAATACTACGGCCCATATTTACAGGGTTCACCGCTGAGGTTGCCAATTGATACATCCGAGCATTGCAGCGGGCGATTACTGCGGCCGCGATAAGGCTCATCCCGCGACACACCATGTCCACGGGAATTACGTCGAGGCATTTGCGCGCATTCGTGGGCAGCTGCCGGAAATTTGTTCCCAGCAAATAGGAAAGCGGCCCGGAGGTATTGATTCCTTCATTCCATCCCGAAAACGGAGAACGCTCCGAGCTTTCCACAATCGACGGCCGCACGATAGCAATCGGCAAATCGTTGCCACGCGTGGCCAGCACCGACTCGCCCAAACTTTTCGTAAACGTATATGTGTTAGGCCAGCCTAGATGTTGCGCGCGCCGCATTCCTATACGGACCAGTCGATTGCGCGCCCAACGGATGCGGTTGCGTCGCAACACGCCATCCAATTCCTTCGCCGGCACCACGGAGTCATCCACGCCGCGGCCCAGCGCCTGGCGCTTTAACGCTTTTATGAGTTCCACACCTTCGGCGCGTTCTTCGACGCTGCGAATCGTTTCGCGCAGCGAGGCAATCTCACGGTCCACGTCAAATTCCGGATCGCCCGCGGGGTTGTAGTTCGGTTTCAATTCTTCGGTCACGCGCCCGTCGCGCATGCCCACCACGTAGCAGGTGGAAAGGTGCATCAATCCCGCGTGATCGCACCGGCGAATAAATTCCAGCAGGTGCACCGCGGAGTCCACATTCGACGACAGCGCTTCCCGCAAGTCGGGATTAAAATCCGTCAACCCGGCGCTGTTCACAATCAAATCCAGTGACTTCGCCAGTCGCGCCTGAGTCGCTTCGTCCAGGCCGAGGCCCGGCTCGCTCACATCGCCTTCCACCACCTCAACCTTTTCTTTTAAGAATGCGCCGAGACTCCGTCCGTAGCGCTCCTGCAACATGTCGAATGTGGGTGACTCTTCGACAATTTTTTCGAAACGCCGCTGCGAGGAGGTCGTGCGGTTTCGCCGGATGAGCAGCGTGATCTTGCCAATCTCCGGAATATTCTCAAGCAAGTTCACCAGCCACACTTTGCCGATGAAGCCGGTAACGCCAATCAGCATGATGTGGCGGTTCGTCAGCGTGCGCCGCGCCGAAAGCTTTTCGACCCGCGGGCTTTCCCCGAACAGCGCCACCGATGTGTCGGTAACGATTCGTGGACGCTCGCTACTTTGCACCGCGGCCTCTGGCGTTTGAGGCTTCCAGCCAAGTTGCCGCAGCAATTTCTCGCGCGTGATGCGCCCGTCGGTCGATCCACTGGCCACCCAGGCCAGCGGCCCTCGCGGACGAACTACTGGATCAAGCAACCGCCCGGTGGCGATGCCGTCCCGAAAATCCAGCCGATTCGCAACGATGGACTCGACGCCAAAGTGTTTCGCGAGCGGCTTCAAAATATGGTCCAGCAGCTGGCTGACCAGCACCACTCGCTCGCCGGAACGAATGGCCTCCACCAATTTATCCACCGCCTCGCGCCGCATCTGCGGCTTCAAAACGTACTGAAAATATTCCTCACCCAACAAATCCAAGCGGTCGCGGCTTACTCCGCGCAGCAGCGTATGCAAAAACCGTGTTGCAAACGTGCGGCTGGCCCCATACATAAAAGGACGCAGCAGCGCCATGCCGACCATGCCCGCCCGCCGCGCCCAGCGTTCCGCATAACTCCGCGAATTCCATGTGAAAAACAGCACTGGACGGAGTGCCCCGAGTTCCAGCAGGGATCCCTCTACGCGCCAGTAGGTCACGCTTTGAGATTCACCTGCGGCAGGCCCGGTACTGGAACCGTTCTGAGCGTAAGGCGCACTATTCGAATTGTGGTGTGAAGTCGACATGCAGGTGCGTAATCAGCTTGTCAAACGCAACCAACAGTTGCAAACAGCAGTTACATTTAAGCAGCGATCAACACGGGGCGCAGCATCTTACGCCATCACTTGCGCGCCTCTAAATCAGCGGCCGCAAGTTCGTGTCGTTACACCGATTGTTGCGCCACTTATCGCGCGAATTGCCGCGCCCACAGATGAACCGGCCTGGCCCGGTCGTCAGCCGCGTCCAGACCCCGCTGGCAATCGCCAGCGCCCCAAAATACCGCCTAAAAGTAGCACTCCCCGCCCGCTTCCCGCAAGGAGCGGGAATTCATACTCTGCATCGGGAGCCTCCTTTAGTGTCTCTGAATCAGCGCGGTCGCTGAGTTGAGTTTTTGTACCCCAAGCTCCTTTATCGACTGATACATTTAACCTTACCAGCACTAGCAGTTGGACGGTCCATGCACTACGGTGATATGTGTCGGTCCTTCCATTGCTGGGCCATTCGCTCAGCCTTCAAAACCTGTAAGGGCGACATCTCAGCCTTAGCGTAGAGGAGGTTTTCTTGCGATCCGGTCAAGCTAAACCACACGTACGCCTGAACATAGTCTTTTGGAACTCCCAAACCATTTAGATAGAGAAGGCCGAAATTGTTTCTACCCTGGTCTGCCCCACCGAAGTCTGGAACGTGCTCGGCGGCTTTGCGGTACCACTTAGCAGCCATAACATAATTCTGTTTCACTCCCTCCCCGTCTTCGTACATTTGTCCAAGGCAGAACTGAGCATCAGGGTCGTCTTGGGCGGCCGCCTTTCCAAACCATTTCAGCGCCGCTTGAAAGTCAATTTTTCCAAACCGCCCTTGTTCAAAAGATGCGCCAAGCCACATATGTGCATGTTTGTCCCGCGTTCTGCCCTAGTCAGTAGTTGCTTCCTTTCGGCCTCCATCTGCGACGAGAATATTGTGACCGGTTGAGTAGTTTGAGGATCATGCGTGCGGGCGACCGAAGTTGACGTGAAAATCGTGACGAACAGTAAGGAGAACAGAGTGCGCGATTTCATATGCGCCGTCCCACAGAAGATATTACACCCGCCGCTCTCGGATGAGAGCACATTTCGGTAAACGTGAGGATCGGAAAAGCGATTTCAAATTTTCGGGAGCCCCACTGCACGTCGTATTGCCTTTGGTTTTTGCCCAGCGCATCATGAAAGCTCATGGACGCGAAGAGCCCCGGTAAGTCCAGTGCCGCACGCGTCATCGTCAGCCGGCTTACATTCCTCGTTCTACTCCTTACATTGGCTCTAGGCATTGTCGTGTGGCGTGCGCCGCTATGGGTCGGAGCGGAAGTCACCCTGTTGCGACTGCTAGCCGACGGATTTCACAAGCGCTCGATGCTCATGAACGGTTATCACGTTTTTTATCTCGAGGGCGGCCCCGAGAGCGGTACTCCCGTGGTGCTCATCCACGGACTAGGCTCCAAAGCGCAACAGGACTGGGTTGCGCTGGCACCGTATCTGGTGCGCGCGGGATATCACGTGTATGCGATGGACTTGCTCGGATACGGACGCTCGGCGAAGCCCCCAGAGCTTAGCTACTCCATTCGCGAAGAGGCGAAATTCGTCGAATCATTTCTCGACGTGAACCATTTAACCTCAGTTGCATTGGGCGGCGAATCAATGGGCGGATGGATCGCCGCCACCGTAGCCCTCGACAGACCCGATCTGGTCAAGCGACTCATGCTGTTTGATAGTGCCGGGATGAAGTTCCAGTTGAGTTTCGATCAAGCCATTTTCACGCCGCAGACCAGCGAGCAGGTGGACCAGTTGATGGCCGAGGTCACACCCAATGCTCCGCGATTGCCGCAATTCGTGAAGGCCGACTATATTCGCAAAACCAAACGCTACGGCTGGGTGACCCAGCGCGCTTTGGCTTCCATGACCACCGGTGCCGATGATCTGGATGGGAAATTTTCCGCGCTGAAAATGCCGCTGTTGATTGTGTGGGGCAAACAGGACGCCATGACGCCGCTTTCGCTTGGTGAGTCCATGCACCGTGCCGCGCCACAGTCGACGCTGGCGATCTATGACGGCTGCGGACACATTGCGGTGGTGACCTGCATCAATCAAATCGCGCCGACGGTGCTAAATTTCCTGTCGGGCGCGGGCCCGGAACCTGGTAAAACCATCGAAGCGCCCGCGCGAAAGCACTTCTTGATGCCCTGACGCTGACAAGGAAACCATGCATTCGTCTAAATCGCTTCTTTTTGTGAAACTGTTAGCCGGTTTCGTGGTGCTGACGCCGATCGTGAGTTGGGCTGCTGACCCGCCCGAGGCAAAAAATATGGAGCTGGTCGGCCGCAGCGACCTGAATGGCAATGGTGACGGCGGCGAAGGCATGGCCATCCAGCAATGGCCGGATGGCCGGCGCATCCTTTATATAACGCATGAAGGCGAAAAGACCTGCCTCAGCATCGTCGATGTCACCCATCCTGAGAAACCGGCGATGATCAGCCAATTGCCATCGCCACAGCCGGGCGTGACGCGCTGCAATTCTCTGGGGCTTTCCGGAAATGTGCTGGTGGTAGCCGATCAAGCGAAAAAAGTTGGCCAGACCTCAGCTGGCTTGTGGGTGCTGGATGTTTCGGATTTCGCTCGTCTTCAGTCAGCGCGGAAATTGCAGGATCTTTCGTTTTCCTTCTTCGATACTTCCGGTCCAGCTTCCCCGGGTGTCCACTATGTGTGGTTTGTCGACGGGCAGTTCGCTCATCTCACTACCGGCACGAAGGACTCGCATCCTACGAATCCGAAGGACAATCAGTTCTACATCATCGTGGACCTGCGCGACCCGCGGAAGCCTCGCGAGGTTGCGCGTTGGTGGCTCCCCGGCACCCAGCAAGGAGACGTGTGCCTGCCGAACTGCCTCCCGGAACGCCATAAAATCGATGATGGATATCGCAGCCATACCATCGAGGTGCTTCCAGAGCGCCCTGACCGCGCCTATGTTGGCTACATCGACGGTGGCCAATTGATCCTGGATATTTCCGGGTTGAATGACGTGCGCTCCGGAGCCGCAACCAACTTCACGCCCAAGCTGGTGAGCCGCCTCAAATTTTCGCCGCCCTACCCTGCGTGGACACACACTGTTCAACCCATATTCGACCGCGGCCTGGCATTCGTCTCTGATGAATCGGTCCAGGACGCTTGTGCCGATGCTCCCAAGCTGGTGTGGCTAGTAGACATTCGCGCCGAAACCAACCCGGTGATTATCGGCACCGCCCCACTCGCCCCCAACGCACGCGACCTCTGTAAGCGCGGCGGGCGCTACGGCTCGCACAATCTAAGTCCAAACTTCCCCAGCCCCACCTCGGCGAAATTGAAGAACACCACGGTGGCAACTTTCTTCAACGGCGGAGTGCGCATCTTTCGCCTGATCGACGTTCCCGGTGTCGCCAACGCCCCACCGCGCATCGAAGAAGTCGGCTACTTCGTTCCACCAGCGCCACCCAACAACCCTACCCACGCCATCGCCATCAATCACGCCATCGTGGATGAACACGGCCTCATCTACGCCGTCGACCGCGAAACCGGCGGCCTCTACATCCTCAAGTACACGGGCAGCGAACCACTAAGCTAGGTACCCAGGCCGTATCACACACGAGAATTTACCGCCCATCGCTAAAAATAATGCTCCTCTCACGTTTTCCCGCAAGAACCGAACGGTGTGAGAATGAACGTGTTTCGTGGAGTTCGAGGGTGCAGTTGCCCAATAGTAGATATCCGCAGTGGCGCGAGGACAGCTACCGGACTTGGAAACCTAGACACCCCAGCCGTAGCGTTCGGCGTGTTCTAGCGAGCGCAGCATTTCTTCGCGCAGCAATTCTGTGAAGACGGAGCCGCCGATGGCGCGCTGACCGGGCTCGGCGATGTCTGGCGTGCGATAGCCGCCGCCTAGGACGCGCAGCAGCGATTGCTCTACCCACTCAGCTTCCAGCGAAAGCCCAAACGCGTCGCGTAGCATCATGGTGGCGCTCAGAATCGAACCGATAGGATTGGCGGCATCCTTGCCGACCAACTGCGGCGCCGAGCCGTGAATCGGCTCAAACAATGGCGCGCCGGATCCAAAGCTGGCCGAAGGTACGAGCCCGATCGAGCCCACCAGCGCCGCCGCGGCATCACTCAAAATGTCGCCAAAGATATTGGAACTGAGGATCACATCGAACTGCGTCGGCTTCAGCGTCAGCTGCATCGCGGCATTGTCCACGTACATGTGTTCGAGCTTCACGTAGCGATACACCGTGCTCATGGCCGTAACTGTGCGCCGCCAAAGTTGCGAGCTCGTCAGCACATTCGCTTTATCCACCGAGCACAATCGCCGCGAGCGGCTCTCCGCTCGCGAAAACGCGAACGTGGCGATGCGCTCAATTTCCCGCGTGGAATACGACTCGGTGTCCCACGCGCGCTCCTCGCCTTTTTCCGTAGCGCTGCCGCGTTCGCCGAAGTACATGCCTCCAGCCAACTCACGCACAATTTCAATATCCAGATCGCCGAGCCGCTCTGGCTTCAGCGGCGAAATTCCCCGCAGCGGCTCCAAAACTTTGATGGGCCGCACATTGACGTACAGGCCCATGCCTTTGCGCAATTCCAGCAGCCCGCTCTCCGGCCGCTTCCCCACCGGAAGCGCATCCCATTTCGCTCCGCCCACCGCGCCCAGAAAAACCGCGTCCGCTTTGCGGCAAGCATCCAGCGTTTCGGTTGGCAGCGGCATACCGGTAGCGTCAATCGCCGCGCCACCGATCGGAAATTCGTGCATGTCGAATTGATGCGAGAATTCGTGCGCGCACTCGCGCAAAACGGCAGCCGCGGCCCTGGTTACTTCCGGACCAATGCCGTCCCCCGGTAACAATACGATGTTCTTCTTCATCGAAAATTCCGGTCCCGCTGCTTTCTCATGTGGTGCCAGGCGTAGTGCCAATGTCGATTATCCTTAAGCCGTGCTCGATGCTTCTGCGGCCACCACAGCGGGGCGGCGCCGCAACACTTCATGCGCGATGGCTACCAGGTCACGCGGCCGCACGTTCTTCGATTTGTCCGCGAGCGCATTCACGCGCTGATAAACTTCCCCGAGCTCCGCGTCGTTTGGCTCGTATCCTAAATCGCGCAAGCTCATGCGCAAAGCGTTTCGTCCGGAATGCTTCCCAAGCACCATCAGTCGCGAAGGCACGCCCACCGTTTCCGGCGAAATAATTTCGTAGGTCAGCGGATTTTTGATGATGCCATCCTGATGAATGCCCGCTTCATGCGCGAAAGCGTTCGCGCCCACGACCGCTTTGTTGGGCGCCACCAGCGCGCCGGTAATCTCAGTGAGCATGCGGCTCGAGGGAAATAAGTGTTCCAAGCGAATGTTGGTGGTCACGCCAAAACTTTCCTTGCGCACCGCCAGCGCCACCGCAATTTCTTCCAGCGCCGCATTCCCCGCGCGCTCGCCAATGCCATTAACGGTGCATTCGATTTGACGCACTCCAGCACGTACAGCCGCCAGCGAATTCGCCACCGCCATTCCCAAATCGTCGTGGCAGTGCGCGCTCAGCGTAATGCCTTCCACGTCGCCAAGTGACGCACGCACCTTGCGAAACATCTCGCCATATTCTTCCGGCACCGCGTAGCCCACGGTGTCCGGCAAATTCAAAACGGTCGCGCCGGCTTCCACCGCGACGCGACAAACCTGGCACAAGAAGTCGATGTCCGTGCGCCCCGCGTCTTCCGCGGAAAATTCCACCTCTCCAACGCTATTCCGCCCGAGCTTGACCATCGCGCCAATGGCTTCTAGCGCCTGTTCGCGCGTCATGTGCAGCTTCACGCGCAGATGCAAATCCGAAGTGGCTAGAAAAATATGCAGCCGCGGGGCCGCCGCGGGTTCGAGCGCCTCAATCGCGGCATTCACGTCGTCTTTACGCGCGCGCGCCAGCGCCGCAATCGGCACAGTGCGAACTTCCTGCGCCACTTTGCGCACTGCTTCCAGATCGCCGCGTGAGGAAATGGGAAATCCAGCCTCAATTACGTCCACGCCCAATGTCGCCAGCTGGTGCGCCATGCGGATTTTCTCCGCGGTGTTCATGGAGAAGCCCGGCGACTGCTCACCATCGCGCAGCGTGGTATCGAATATGCGCACTACGTCCATAGACACTCCCATGCATAAGTAACGCACCTGGGCCAGCCGTTAGTCAAATTTATCTTTATTCTGCTTTTGATAATCAGGGCTTATACTGCTTTTTGAGGGGCTTACGTGGATCTCGGCGAATTACAGGTGTTTCTCACCGTTGCCAAGGAAGGCAGTTTCTCGCGTGCCGCTGAGCGCCTGTATCGCACGCAGCCCGCCGTGAGCCTCGCGATTCGCAAACTTGAAGACGGCCTCGGCCAGCCGCTTTTCGTGCGCGGCTCCCGCCCGGTGCGCATGACCGATGCCGGCACCTTATTAAAGGACTATGCCGAGCGCCTCATCAACCTGCGCGACGAAGTCAAAAAAGGCCTCACCGAGCTCGAGGGCCTGGAACGTGGCGAACTCTCGCTGGGCGTCAACGAAAGTTCCATCCACGCCTTGCTGCCGGCCCTGGCCATCTTTCGCGAAAAGCATCCTGGTGTGCAAGTCCGTGTGCATCGCATGTTTTCGCGCGACATTCCTCATGAAGTTCTGAATTACCGCCTGGACCTCGGTGCCATCTCCTACGTTCCGCGCGACCCACAATTGCAAGCTACGGAAATCCTGAAAGATGAACTAAGCCTGGTCGTGCCGCCCAAGCATCCGCTAGCCCGCAAGCGCGAAGTCGACATCGCCGACCTCGGCCGCGAGGTGTTCATCGCGCACATCGTCGAATCACCCTTCCGCCGCCGTGTCATCGAGCTCTTCGCGCGAAATCACACCGAGCTCAACATGCCCATCGAGATGCCCACCATCGAAAGCATCAAGCGCTTCGTGCAAATGGGCATGGGCGTGGCTATCGTGCCGCGCATGTGCGTGCAATGGGAAATCGAACATGGCTGGATGAAAGAAGTAAAAGTGAAGCAGCTCAATATTCCGCGCCACGTTTATCTGGTGGGCCGCCGTGGCGCGCGCCTGCCTCATGCCGCCGCCGAACTCATGCGCATTCTCCGCGATGGCCACGAGCTCAATCAGTAGCCGTTTTCTCCTCATCATTGCATCTAAGCTATGCTTAAATACGGGGCGCGCCCACGGGCACGAGCGGCGGCGTCCGCAAAATAAAGAGCCTGACGAAGCAAATCATGACCAGCGGTCTCGCAATTTTGACTATCGGGTTCCTGCTTGGCATGCGCCACGCCACCGATCCCGATCATGTAATCGCGGTGTCCACCATCGTCAGCCGCGAGCGCTCCATCTTGAAGGCCGCGCTCATCGGCATTCTCTGGGGTTGCGGCCACACCATCACTATCGTTGCCGTAGGCGCAGGCATAATCCTGTTCGGAATGGCGATACCGGCGCGCGTAGGCCTTACCATGGAATTTTCTGTCGGCTTGATGCTGATCCTGCTTGGAGTGTTGAATTTGACCGGAGCCATGCACTGGCTCACGCAAAAATTTTCACCGTCGCATCCCAAAGTGAGCGGTGACCACGCGCATCTCCACGAACACAATTCTCACCTGCATCTGCATTGGCATTCGCACGGCCCTGCCGGTGAGCATCACGGTGACAATGTAGCTCCTCCGGCGCGCCTTCGTGCTCCGTTTGCGCGGCTCGGCGTATTCCATACCCTGCGGCCCTTGTTTGTCGGAATCGTCCATGGACTCGCAGGCTCCGCTGCCGTGGCGCTGCTGGTGCTAAGCACGATTCGTGACCCGCGATGGGCGGTCCTCTATTTGTTGGTTTTTGGTATCGGAACGATAGCGGGCATGATGTTCATCACCGCCGCGATCGCGCTGCCTTTCTCCTTCGCGGGATACAAATTCACCTGGCTCAATCGAGGACTAATCACTGCTTCCGGCCTGGTCAGTCTGGGCTTCGGCCTATTTATCTGTTACCGCATCGGCTTGGTTGACGGCTTGTTCACCAGCCATCCTACTTGGACGCCGAGTTAGACCTACTCACGCGCGTTGACCGCCGCTTCTACGGTGGGATATGTGGGAATCAATTTCAGGATCCCGGATACCTGCAGCACGGCACTCGCCTGCTTCGTCAAACTCGCCAGCGCCGTTGTTTTTCCAGCGTGCTTGCGGGTGACAAACAAAGAAACCAGCGCCCCAACTCCCGCTGAGTCCAGAAACAAAAGTCCGCTCATATCCAGCACCAAGTACTGTGCGCGTTCTTGCCGCATGGTCTGAAGAAAAGCATTCACTGTTTCGAGACCCAGCTTTCCATCGAGCCTCGTAGCCACAGTCCCATTCCCATTATCTTTGCCCTGTTGCAACTCAAGTTTTGTGCTGGTCATTGGTTTTTAGAAGACTGGTGAGGTGAATTTTAGCAACTGTTGCAGCGCCCTTATCTGGCTTTCTGGGGCGCGATTTTTCTGTACGTCTCTAGCACAGCATCAGCCAATCGCCCTCTATTGGCAAGATCCTCCAGGCGTTTGTATAAGTCGGTTTGGTGGTCCTTATCTTTCTTTCCCAAGCCGACCACCGAAACAATTCTCATATCTTCAAATACCCGGTAAACGACCCGGTAGTCCCCGTAATGAAAGCTCCGATAGTGTCCGAGGATGCCGGACAACTGCTCTGAGCAGTTGTTTGGGTCGACATGTATCTTTTTTTCAAAATCCTTCTTGAGAGCGTTGCGCACGTTCTTGGGGAGTCTTTTTACGTCGTTTAGAGCGTCGTCGGTAAATACAGAGCGGTACAAATCACTTCTCCCCAAACGCCTCCTCAAAAGAGTGCAGCTTCCCGAGTCGGGTGTTCTCTTCCAAACTTTCGGAAACGCCCAATATCTGCTTAAAAAGCTTTTGATCGCCGATAATTTCCAACGTCTCGATTACCGCTCGTAGTTCCTTCACAATTTCGTCAAAATACTTTTTGTCCAGCAATAGCTTTTCATCTTCCTCGTCATTGGCCGAAATCACCACTACCTGATTGCCGCGAGCCATTCGCAGCGTTGCCCTTTGTTTTTGCCTAAGCTCCGATCGATTTACTATTTTTTTCTCTGGCCGAGTTAGTGTCTTTACACTCATAACTTAACCCCGTGTACAGATTATAAGTACATCTTGTACACAATCAGTGTACGCCTACCGTTTATGGCTGTCCATACTCAAAAAAATGGATGTCAGCTGGGGTGCTCGCGGCTGTGCTCTCCTTACTTATTTTTACTAATCGGTGATATGTCGCGTCTCCGGTTTGCGACTAGAAAGCACAAATGCCTACCCGGCCCTTCCGCTCGCACACCGCTCGTGGCCTGTCTCTGTGCGTCTCCCCGAATTTGTCCGCCGGCTGGATCTGTCTCCGCTTGACTGTATTGTTAGTCTTGGCGAGTTCCGCCGACGCCCGATTACAACAGCCGTTCGTGTATACCACCGGCGGAGCTATCGCCATCCGCAACGACGCCACAGGTGCCCTTGCGCCGACATCCGCTTCTCCGCTTGCTGTGCTTGGTTTTCCCGCCGTCCTCGATGCCAAGGGCCGCTTCCTCTTCGCGGCAGGCAATAACAGCATTCATATGTACCAGGTGGATTCCGTCACCGGGTCTTACACCGAAGTCCCGGGCTCGCCTTTCGCTTCAGCGAAATACCAACAGTCCCACCTTGATTGCCACCGAGCCAACTGGCGCGTACCTCGCGGTCGTCAATGCCGTCGGACTGAACCCCGGTGAAAGCAGCGTAGAGTCTTTCCAGATCAACGCTGCCGCCGGAGCGCTTGTCCCCGGCTCCGGCTCCTTCCTCGAATTGGTCTCCACGCCCATCGGTGCCGCGGCGAATCCTGCTACCGGCACGTTTTACGTTTACTTAGGGCCAAATTCCTTATCGCCCAATCCTGATTACCAACAGGATGGCGACCTGCTCGCCTACACCATCAATCCGCTCACGGGTCTTCTCGGTAATGAGACTGGCTCCTCAGGGTCGACCAATCGTGGACGCTCGTTCGGCGCGGACCCTCTGGGACGCTTTGTGGTCGTCGGTCAGGGCGAATTTCTGGGAACCTTGCAGGTCACCTCTGCGACGGGCGTGCAAGGACTTCTCAGCCTGGGCACCACAGTGTTTGCCGATGAAATTTTTGTCGGCCGGGGCCAACACTTCATTTACGTTACTATCCACGCCGGCCCCAATAGCGCGGTGCACATCTACATCGTCGACCCCACCACATGGTCGCTCACCGAAGCGCCCAGTTCTCCTCTTCCCGGCTTCATTTCCGTAGCCAACTTTGTCGCCGATCCCACCGGCCAATTCGTTTATCAGAGCACCGCTACAAATCAGGTGCACGTGTACTCGGTCGATCTGTCCACCGGCTATTTCCTTGAAGCCACCGGTTCGCCCTTCACCGCGCCCGGCTTCGGTCTGCCGATAGCGTTTAGTGTTGCGCCCGGCTCCAGCCAACCCATAGTCGGCCCGGTGGCAACGCTCACTCCAGGCAATTTAGTTTTTGGCAGCAGCACCGTCGGTATTGCCGCTCCAACGCAGTCGCTTATGCTCTCCAGCACCGGCGACCAAGCCCTCAGTGTGAACGCCGTCAGCATCACCGGCTTGAATGCCGGGCATTTCAGTCAAATTGACAATTGCAACTCGCCCATGGTGCTCAAGCCCACGACTTCCTGCCTCATCACCGTAGCCTTCACACCCACGGCGTCTGGCTCACGCCTTGGGCAATTTACCGTGACCGACAACGCTCCTAGCAGCCCGCAGTCCGTCCCGCTTACGGGTACAGGACTCGGTGCGCCTCCGCCCGCACCGGCGATCACGTTTACACCCGGCACGTTGAATTTTTCTGCCCTGTCACCGGGGTCCACCAGTTTGCCCCTCAGCGTCACGCTCACTAATTCCGGGAATGCTCCTCTGAATATTTCCAGCATCAGTCTTGGCGGCAGTAATCCCTCGGACTACAGCGCGCCCTCCAGCAATTGCACCGCTGCGCCCATAGCGCCTGGAGCGTCTTGTATCGCCACGGAATCGTTTACGCCGTTAGCCGCGGGCTCTCGTCAGGCAGCGCTTATCTGTGCGGATAACGCCACCGGCAGCCCGCAGTCCATAACTCTCACCGGTACCGAAGTAAGCCCGGTGAGCGGACCGGCGTTGACGTTTTTACCCACCACCGTGAATTTTCCCGCGCTTTCACAGGGCTCGGCCAGCGCAACCCAAACTGTCACCTTGACCAATTCGGGGAACGCCCCTGCCACGATTACTTCCATTAGTCTCCCAACGCTTCCTGCATTGTGAACGAAACGTTCACCCCTTCAGCCGTGGGAGTTCGTCAAGCGGCACTCACCTTCACGGACAATGCATCCGGCAGCTCGCAATCCGTAGTTCTCATCGGCACAGGGATAAATTCGATTCCCAGCGGTCCAGCGCTCAAATTTCTACCAACTTCCGTAACCTTCCCCGCCACCACCCAAGGCCTCTCCAGCACACCCATCACTGTAGCCATCACCAATACAGGCACCAGTCCGATGCACATCTCCAATATTTCCGCTGGAGGAAACAGCCCTGCCGACTTCGCGAATTCTGTCGCTTCCTGCAACGCCGCCACCCTCGCCGCCAATGCCAGTTGCACGGTTAGCGTAACGTTCTCTCCCGTCTTTTCCGGCCCGCGCAGTGAAACCCTTACCGTCACCGACGAAGCCCCCAACTCGCCGCAGGTTTTGAATCTCGCGAACGCGCCTCCGGCGTTCTCGATCAGCAGTCCTTCGACCGCGCTCTCGGCCGCCGTCTCCGCTGGTCAGTTCGCCAGCTACGCACTGCAACTTACGGCTGGCCTCGACTACAACGGAACGGTCTCCTTCACTTGCATCGGCGCGCCCTTGCGAGCGACATGCCAGGCTCCCGCCTCCGTGGTTCTCAACACCGGCGCTGCGGTGACTTTCACAGTTACGATCGTAACCAGCGGGGGCGCAATCGTCGCTCCCAAAATCACTTCGCGCAGATCGCCTCCCACTTTACCCGGCACATTCACCCTTGCACTTGGCGCTTTATTTTTTATTTTGGTTTGGCGTTTCTATCTTGAATCGAGCGGATTCGCCGTCGATCGCTCTTCATCACGGTGGAAAGTCATTTATGCCATGGCAGCGCTGGCGATTCTCGTTCCTTGTTTGTTTGTAGCGAACGGCTGCGGAGGTACGACAACTGCTCCTGCAGCTCAGAAATCTTCCATAGTGACGCCCAGCGGCACTTCCACTCTGGTCATCACCCCGACAGCCACTAACGCTTCAGGTAAAGCGCTACAACTACCGCTCATCCAGCTGACGCTGGTTGTTAACTGACGCAAGACCCGTAAAATCGCGCGTCGCAAATATTTCAATCTCAATATTATTTCGCTACCGAAATCCGATAAACGGTTCCGGCCATATCGTCGGACACCAGTAATGAGCCGTCGGTCGTCACCGCGACTCCCACCGGACGTCCATACACTTCGCTCTTGTTGGGGTCCGGTACCAACCCAGTCAGAAATGGCGTGGGATCCCCGCTCGGTTTTCCTTCCTTGAACGGCACAAACACTACCTGGTACCCCGCGCGCGGCGAACGGTTCCACGAACCGTGCTCGGCCACGAACGCTCCGCCATGATAGCTAGCCGGAAATTGGGTCCCGGTATAAAACGCAAACTGCAGCGGCGCGCGATGTGCACCCAGCAACACGTCCGGCACGATCGCTTTTGCCACCAGCTCCGGCTTCTGCGGCTTCACTCGCGGGTCCACATTGTCCCCGATATAGCTATACGGCCACCCAAAAAATTCCCCGTCCTTCACAGACGTAAAATAATCTGGCGGCAGATCGTTTCCCAGCCCGTCGCGCTCGTTCACGCTGGTCCACAAGACTTTAGTTTTTGGCTCAAGCGCAATCCCGGTCGGATTCCGGATTCCCGTCGCGTATAACCGCGCATTCTTGCCGTCGAAATCACAAATGGTAATCGCCGCGCGCCGCGTGTCGCTCTCAATGCTTATGTTCGAGGCTGATCCGATGCCCACCAGAAGATGTTTTCCGTCAGGCGTAAGCGACAGCGAGCGCGTTGAGTGTCCGCCGGTCGGCAAATCCATCAAGTGCTCCGCTTCGCCCTGGCGCTTGGAAGTCTTCGCATCATATTTGAAGCGCAACAGAGCATCCGTATCGCCTACGTACACATAGTCGTCGTGAAAAACGATGCCGTACGGTCCGTTCAGTCCGCTTGCAAATACTTCATTTTGCTGAGCGCTGCCGGTATGTTGTGGATCGCGCAGCACCACAACTTTGCCTCCCGCCGAATCCGCCAGGAAGACATCACCGTTGGGCGCGATGACCATCCATCGCGGCCCTTTAAAATCCGCCGCGAAAATATTTATTTTAAATCCCTCCGGCACAGTGGGCAGAAACCCCTGCGGCAGCTTCCCCTCCTGTGCGGGATTCGTCGCGGACTTGGACGCAAACGGTGGGGGAAGCTCCGGCTTCTTGCCGCTGGTCACCTGCGCGCGTAACCCGGATGCCATGATCAGTCCCAACAGCAAGCTGGCAGCAGGCGCGAACCGCAGAATCAGCCGTCCAGCCCTCTTACTTTCCCGGGAACTCGTCTCGACGTTACTTTTCATGTGTGCCTTCCTCCTGAATGTTGTGCCCTGATCTTGTGATGTCACCACGTCTACATAGGTTTCTATTCGCGCGTCCTATATATTCGTTCCTTTACAAATCTCGCCTGTCACAATCTAAACCAGTTGGACATCACCTGACGAAAATTTCAACCTCAGAAGCGCACGCAAACTTCGGCCCGTTGCCTGCGGCTCATCGCCCACCGCGTCTTCCCTTTATTCCGGTACGCGCATCCAATCATCAAGGTTTATCGTAGAGTTTAGAAGAAAGGCCCCGCCGTCATGGAAAGACCGTACCTTGGCAAGATACTGGCAAGCTCTGTAATCGTAATTCTCTTCGCCTGGACCGCCATCCGCGCTCTCGGCGCCCGGCCCGCCGAAACGCCGAACGCTTCGGTGTTCCCCAAGCCCACCATTGACGCGCCGCTCGCTAGTTCGTCAAGGTCCGAATCCACAGTCTTCGCTGGCGGTTGCTTTTGGGGTGTCCAAGCCGTTTTTGAGCACGTCAAAGCTGTGAAGTCTGCGACCTCCGGCTATTCTGGCGGCCGGGTCAAATCGCCATCCTACGAAGCTGTCAGCATGGGCGTGACCGGACACGCCGAATCCGTCCAAGTCACCTACGACCCTTCGCAAATCACTTACGGCCAGCTGTTGATGATTTATTTTTCCGTCGCACACGATCCCACGCAGTTGAATCGTCAGGGACCTGACACCGGTTCGCAATACCGCTCGGCAATTTTTTACGCAAATGACGAACAGAAACGCATCGCCGAGGATTACATCGCCCAGCTGAATTCCGCCGCGGTCTATTCGCACCCAATCGTCACGAAAGTCGTGCCTTTCGAAGCGTTCTACCCTGCTGAGGATTATCACCAGGATTACTTGAAGAAAAATCCCGGCAACCCGTACATCGTCTTCAACGATTTACCTAAACTGAAGCGCCTGCAAAAAGAATTTCCCGCCCTCTACCGCGCCGATTAGTTTCGCGGCGTCCAGCCTTGTTCGGCCCAGCCTCCAACCCAGGCCACGTATTTTTAACGCCTCGCAAAAGATACTGTTAGAATTCCAATCAATAAATCTGTCTAGAAAACCTCGCGCCACCACATTTGGAGGAGACTAAATGAAAATCTTTGCATTGACAGGGTCGTTCTTTCTGGCCGCAGCCGCATGTATCACACCGCAAGCCCGTAGCCAGTCGAAGCCAATTTTAGTGAATTTAAAGAACGCGGAAGGCCAGAGCGTCGGCAGCGCCACGCTTACTCCTGCCGAGCACGGCGTAAAAATCAAGCTAGACATCAAGGATTTGCCCCCGGGCGAGCATTCCATTCACATCCATCAAGTAGGCAAATGCGACCCGCCCGATTTCAAATCCGCGGGTCCACACTTCGGTGGTGCGAAGGCCGATCACCAACACGCTACCGTACCCGCCGGTGACATCCCGAATTTTTCGTTGATCGTCGCGCCAGATCACACTTCACACGTTAGCGTCGTGGCTCCCAACGTCAGCCTGGGAAGTAGTGATAATTCGGTATTCAGCAACGGTGGGACTGCCATCGTGATTCACGCGGTCACCGATACTTCCTCAGCCAGCGCTCCTGCACGCATCGCCTGTGGCGTAATCGCAAAACCAGAATAAACCGCCAGAGAATTACTTTTTCTCTGGTCGCTCGGTGACAGGTTTGTCGCTGCCAGCCGGCAAGGAGGATTTTCTGCCGCCGGCCGATTCTCCCGCGAAGAGCGACGAAAGATTTTGATACGCGTAAATTGTC
The DNA here is from genome assembly GCA_035482155.1 of Verrucomicrobiia bacterium. Taxonomy (GTDB): domain Bacteria; phylum Acidobacteriota; class Terriglobia; order Acidiferrales; family UBA7541; genus Acidiferrum. The sequence goes on from DATHRB010000067.1 coordinate 36,168, forward strand.
GGCGCATGATTTTGCATCAGCCCGCCGGTATCCGCTGTCGGCCCGTAGTTGCTGTGCAGCGCGTAGCCAACCATCCTGAGCATGGCCATTTGCTGGCCGCGATGATGAGCGCTGTGCGCAATCCTGCGCGTCATCACCCACGCGCGCGTGCGCGGCACGTCGAAGAATTGGGTCTCACCGGACCACCACGATTCATCTTTCGTGCGCAAAACCGCCAGCCGCTTTTCACTGTCTTCCGCATAGCGTTTCATGAATTCCAGTCGCGTCTCCTTTTCCGGCAATGGCGGAGCGTTCACATCAATGCCAAGCATGTTGCGGAACCACAGGTCTTCGCTCACGCACTGATGCACCATCTGTTCGTGCACGCTGCGCCCGCGAGGATCCCCGTCGCGCGGGCGGCGATACAAATCCCCATCACGGAATTCACTCCACATACTGACAATCTTGACTCGTTCCGTTTCGTAGGTTTCCACCAAAAAGTCGTAGGTCATTGGCGTGCCTCACGAGTATTTCTAGCAGCGAGTTCAGCCATTGGCAATCACTCACATTTTCGCAGACGCGCTTTCCGCCAAATAAACGGGAAATACTAAAAATCTCGGATGCACTTGTGGATTCAGGACTTGCACAGGCAAAACGTGCGATGGAGTTTATTTTTGCTCGCGCACTCGCTCAAAAAGACAGACTCCCGACCACGGGCGCGAACCCTGCGGGCCTTTTTTTTCCGGAAGCAGAGAAACTAAACGCAAAGCAAATGGAGGGCGTTTAAAACGCGCGGCCGTTTTCAGCAAACCTTGTACGTCAATGGCCCGCCAACCATATGGCTCCAAAAATTGTGGACCTTCCGCGGGCCCAAACTTAAATGGCGCGCCAACCTGACTAAGTTGTTTCCCGGTGGTGCGCTGCATCCTACGCAGCAGCCCCGGCGAATGCATGTCGAGAATCCAACGCTGAAACTGCGCATGTCCGGCAAGGTCCTTGGCGAGTGCGACTACCTGACTGGGCTCCAGATAGATAAGCAATCCCTCGGTGAGCACCAAAATTTTTCGGGCTCGCCCGGCAAGCTCTGAAAACACCGGCTTGCGAGCGTCAAGATCGGAAAGATCCAGGCGAATACGTTCGAGCCGGCAAGCTGGTTTTTCTCCGCTAAGAATTCCCTCTTTATACGCCAGTATTCCCGGCAAATCGATTTCCACCCATTGCAGCGCTGGTGGCAACTGCATGCGATACGGCCGCGCATCCAGACCGGCGGCCAGATTTATCACCATGTCCGCGCCCTGCTGAATTTCTCGCAAAATAAATTGATCGAAGAGATAGGTGCGGGCTACCCACGCCCACGCGTAGCTGTTTCCCTCAGGCAACGTGTTAGCAATATCTATGCCTAGCGCCCCCGCAAGCCGCGCGGCGTAGGGATCACGGAACAGTGCATCAGCACGAAGTGTTTCGTTGGCGCGAAACACCGCTGCCCATCGCGCGGTGTCTGAAATATTGCGAACTACCATGGCTGGCTCGGACATAGTTCAATAGATGGAATCGCGAACACCAATTGAAGCCCGCGATGAGCAATTATACCGTGCCGCTCTTGGCCATAACTGTTATTAATATTTCAGGGGAACAATGGCCGCAAAAATCAGTGCTGGATTGCTCATGTACCGGGAACGAGACGGCCAGATGGAAGTGCTGTTGGTACATCTCGGCGGGCCATTCTGGAAAAACAAAGATCGCGGAGCCTGGTTCGTCCCGAAGGGAGAAATTAATCCCGGCGAAGACTTACTAGAGGCCGCGAAACGCGAATTTCAGGAAGAAACCGGGCTCGTTCCGCGCGGCGATTTTGTATCTCTCGGCAGCGTGAAGCACAAAAGCGGCAAAACTGTGCACGCCTGGGCGTTTGCAGGCGATTTCGACCCTTCTTCTTTAAAGAGCAATACATTTGAAATGCAATGGCCGCCGAAATCCGGAAGGATGGCCACATTTCCAGAAATCGATCGAGCCGGTTTCTTCACCTTCGAAGCCGCGCGGGAAAAGTTGCATCCGGCCGAATTTGAATTCCTGTCCAGGCTAAGAAATATCTCTTCCAGATAGCAACCCGCTGATCGAGATTGGGGTTAGAAATCCTCCGGAAGACAGTTCCTGTTCTCTCATTTTCGGCTGATGGCGTTCCGAATTTTGACGGTTGACTTCGACGATACAGTTCGGTATTACCAGCAGACGCGCCCTTTTGATATGTGGGGCGCCAACCGTTAGGAGAAGCTTAAGGAGGATTTATGGCCAATACTGTTCGCGCAATCCCCGAAGGGTACCACACGATTACGCCCGCACTAACTTGTAGAGATGCCGCCAAGGCCATCGATTTTTACAAGAAAGCGTTGGGGGCAAAAGAAATTAGCCGCATGGAAGGGCCGGACGGAAAGATTGGGCACGCCGAATTGCAGATCGGCAACTCAAAATTCATGCTAAGCGATGAATATCCACAGATGGCGTCCGCGCCTGATCCAAATTCAAAGTCGGCGCCGTCCAGTTATCTATTCATCTACAGCAGCGATGTGGACAATGACTTCAACAAAGCGGTTTCAGCGGGTTGCAAGGTCACCATGCCGTTGCAAAATCAATTCTGGGGCGATCGCTACGGCAGACTAGCCGATCCCTTCGGCCATCATTGGGGCATGGCACAACATGTGGAAGATGTCGCGCCAGCAGAGATGGAGCGGCGCGCCAAGGAATGGCAGGAAAAAATGGCCAAGTCCGCCGGCGGTCATAATTGAGCCTTAAACAATTCGTGTTTTGATAAGACTCAGTAGCAAGTCAGTTTGTTCGGAAATGCGCTCGCGTTAAATCGTAAAACGTCGGGCGTATTTCCATTTGTGGGCCAATCGATCGCGGTCCTTATTAAATATTTCGCGGCAGCCGGTTCATCTATCGCCGGTTCGTTCGACGCGAAATGTAAAGCAGCCGGCAGTGGTGCTGTTCACCTGCAAATAATCGACTTGGCCGTCCGAAAACAAGCGCTCGATAACGGGCTCGAATTCTCCATTGGTAACATATTCTTGTGTGATCAACCTTCGGCCGCGCGCATAAGCCTCAAGCGTGCGTGCGCTTCCGCGAAGGTCTTCGGGGAAACCCCCGTGCTCATCGTATCGGGGACATTCTCTTGCGTGCACGTAAATCGGCCCAGGCTGCGGACATTTTTCCACGCCAGTGAATCGGTCGTACGTGAACAGGATGGCCTCGTCCACTTGCACCGTAATCAGGCGCAAGCAATGACGGCATGGCGCCGCTTCGGTTGCTAACTCTTTATGCGCCGGAAATCCATATGCTGGCGAGCGCATGGTGCGGCGAACTGTGTCGGCGACTTCGGTGGAAATGGCAACAATTTTATTTGGCATCACGATCGGTCCTCGTTTGACACCTTGAGTGGACGAGTGAAATTTCGTCCTCGTCCATTTGAGCCTGATAGTGTCTGCCGTTCTATCCGCTTTCAGCTTTCAAACCATGCCGAACCCAGCACGCAAATTTTTGAATATAAAAATTAGACTCGGTGCGACTAATCCGCGCGATAAATTCACGCCATCGCGGTGGTTTCTCCGGGGATGTGCGGCGGCGGCGCGGCGACGCGCACGATGCGAAAAATGTTCACGACAGCAATCACCACTCCCAAAATGACAGCTATCGGAAATATCCTACCCATCCAGAGATTGAGCAGCGCTGTCACTTGAACGGCCTTCTCCGGTGGGATACTTGCACCGGAAAATTCAGCCAAGATATTGGCTTTTAAAAGCCAGCAGAAAAATACGGAGCCCGCCATATCGCTAACAAGTCGAATCGCGGCGCGGGGTGCCGTCCAGTAGGGACGCGCAAGGTTGGCAACAGCAAGCCCGATGTTGACGAATGCGATGAGCAGAAACCCCCAAAAGAAATAGCGCCAGGGAGCCGGAGCTAACGCAATGCGTAAATTCACTTGGTTGAGCACCACACCCGAGGACATATTTGCCGTCCACCAGAGGCAGAAAATCATGTTGGCGGCCAATTCAACTATGGAATTGAAGCGCGAAATTAAGCTGGGATTGTTTACAGGTGGCAGCTTGCGCGGGCTCCATTCTTCCAAAAAATGAGACTTGCGCTGCACTCGTTCAAGGATGGCGAAGACCAGCGTCACTGTGCCGGCCGCTAGAAAGGCGGTGCCCCATAGCTGCGCCCACAACGATCCCAATATCTCAACCCAGGAGTGACCAGCGAATTTCGCGGCGTACCCGGAATTGAAAATTAACAAAGCGATCCATGTCACTATCCATGGCACCAGATAACACAACATGACAATTTTCAGCACCAGGCGATAAATCGGAAACAGTACTGGCCCGATCAATTGCTCCTGTGGCAAATAGCGATTGGCCACCAGTATCGGCCGGCCGCACTGTTTGAGAATAGCCTCCAGTTCGACTTCATTAAGTTTGCGACCGAGCTCCGCTTCCTTCTCGTCAATTTGAGAACGGATGTCCTCAGACAACTCCGCGATGATGTCTTCCTTCTGTTCCTTGGGCAGCCAGAATTTAACGGCTTGCAAATACCGTTCGAGAAGTTGCATGACCATACTCCTTCAAGATCGAATTTATTGAGGAATCCATACTTCGCCACTCTGTGAGCAACTGCTCCAGGATTTGTTTGCCCGCAACCGTGAGCTGGTAAAAACGCTTATTACGCTTCTGTTCTTCGCGCCATTTGCTTTTCAGCAAGCCCTGGCTTTCCAAACGCCGAAGCAGGGGATACAACGTCCCTTCGTCAATCTCGATGCCATGGTCAGCCATGATTTTTCGCAGCGTGTAGCCGTACTGTTCTGAGTGCAGAGCCGCCAGGACCGCGACTACCAGGCCTCCGCGCCGCAGTTCGAGACGGAGGTTGTCGAAGTTTTCTGAGCTCATAAATGTACAATGTGCGGCATAGGATGTGACATATACTATGTTTAACATAGTATGTTGTCAAGGCTTTTTTAAAACAATTTTGCGTGCCCGTCAGCGACGACTACGGGGCTTTAAACGCGGAGGCTTGGAACGATGCGGCGTCAAGAGAGAATTGCGAATCTTTTTAGGAAGCTTGGCAACGATGATGTCGTAAGAGTCCCGCACCAGTACGGACAGCTCCGCGGAAGAAAGCGCGTCTTTCGTTTCCAGCGCAACCCACTGCGCTCGAGCCAGGTAAGGCGCGGGAATAATACCCGGCCGTTCCGTTAAGTAATAGAAATTTTCTGGAGAAGCTTTGAAAGACAGCCACACAGGAGCGGGTTCAAGAACCGTGTGAGCAAACATTTTGCCCGCAACCTTGAAGGTCAGATCGCTGCCCCAGATCACATGTTCCGTGACGGCCGGAAAAGAAAGGCAAAAATCGCGGATCCAGCTGGCATCCATTCCGCGAATCTAAAAGAAAACACTGTGCGAGACAACAATTTGTTTATTTCGTCAGGATTTTGTATTGCGCCGAAGTGAGCGGAACGACGGAAAGCCGGCCTTGCCGTACCAGTGGCGAATCCTCAAACACCATGTCGGCTTTCATCTCCGCCAAGGAAACCGGACGTTTGATCGGTGGACCTGCCTTGATGGTGATAATGGGATTTTTAGGATCGTCATTATTTACCGATACGACGGTAGCCGTCCCTACGGCGCTCTTGACGTCGCCAGTTTCGTAAATGATTAATTTTGTTCCTGGCTTCATCTCGCGGAGATTTCTTAGCGCCACGGGATTGGACACGCCGTCCCATTCGGTGACGGAAGCGCGCTGCAAATCCGCGAACGAATATCCGGTAGGTTCTGTTTTTAGCAGGTAAAAGTCGGAAGCCATTAGTTATAACCTCTGTTAGGAGGCACTATTCTAGCGGTTCCTCTTTAATTTGCTGCAAAAAATTCTAGCGTCGACCCAGCTGACGACGACAATACCAAACCGTTGAGCTCGCGCGACAAAAAACTGTTCGCTTTAACGCAGTTCGCGAATGATTTCGCGCGCAGCGTTGGCGCCCGATGCTCCGGTAAGTCCGTTGCCCGGGTGCGTTCCAGAGCCACACAAGAATAAGCCGCGAATAGGAGTTTTGTAGCGCGCCCAATCCAGAACGGGGCGCATGGTGAATAGCTGATCCAGCGCCAGCTCCCCATGGAAAATCTGCCCGCCGGTGAAACCATAGGTAATCTCTAGGTCCTGCGGGGTAATAACCTGCGAGGCTTCCACACGCCCGGCAAAATTTGGAGAGTATGCTGCGATGGTTTTGATCACCGTCGCGCTCAGATCATTGCGCCGCGCGTCCCAATTTCCATTTTTCAATTTGTACGGCGCGAACTGCACGCAGGCCGACAGAACATGCTTACCCTCAGGCGCAAGAGACGGATCGAGAAGCGTCGGAATCGTGAGATCGAGATAAGGAGCGTCTGAACATTCTCCGTACTTGGAAGCGTCGAAGGCCCGCTCGAGATAATCGATTTCCGGTCCAATATGAATGCGCCCGGAGAGCGCCTGACGAAAACCGTCCGCTCCGACGGCGCCGGCAAGCGTAGGAAAAATTGGCAGATCATTGAGGGCTAAATTCACTTTAGCAACCGTGCCGTTGGCGCGTATATTGCGGATGCGCAAAGCGAAAGTGGGATCGAGTTGCGACGGATCCATGAGCTGGAAAAACGTGCGTTTGGGATCGACACCCGAGACGATAGCCTCAACGGCAATTTCATCTCCGTCAGCGAGCACCACGCCGGCCACAGCGCCATTTTTTATTCGGATGTGCAGCACTTCCGCGTTGGTGCGAATTTCCGCTCCGGCCTGTTTGGCAGCTTCGGCCAGTGCGTGCGTGAACGTTCCCAGCCCCCCACGAGAAAAGGCCGCAGAGCCAACCGGATGTGCATCTGCTGCGGCGCGCAGAAGCAGCACCGCCGTAGAGCCCGCAGACCACGGTCCTAAAGCTGTTCCAAAAATTCCGCGAGCGGCTATCACCGCGCGTAATAATTCTGTCTCGAAAAATTCCGCGACAAAATCCGCCACGGCCATGGGTCCCCAGCGCAACAAATCGAAAATACCGTGCTTCCCTAAACCGCGAACACCACGCCCAGTCTTCAGCAGGTTCCACAGATCTTCCGCGGAAGGCTCGTCGATGGACGGTGGGGTGATCTTAGAAAGTTGCGCAAAGACGTTAGAAACTTTCCCGAGCGAAGCAGCGAACTCCGTGTATTTCGCGGCGTCTTTGGCGGACAACCTCACGATGCCCCCGGCGGTCTTGGCGTGATCATCGTAGAACAGCAGCGATTCGCCACTGAGTGCGGGGGCAAAAACGCGCGGGTCAGGGCGAAGAATTTCGCAATTAAAGTTTTCAACTTTTAAGTCGCGGGCTACATCCGGCCTCAATGGACCAAGCGTGTGCGCTAATGTTGAAGCGCGGTACCCGGGATGAAACTCTTCCGTGACGGCTCCGCCGCCTACAATTTCGCGCCGCTCCAGGATGACCGGCTTGAATCCGCCTTTGGCCAGATAAAACGCAGCGATAAGTGCATTGTGGCCGCCGCCGATGAACGCTACGCGCTGTCCGATGGGCATATTAGTTGTGCTCTTTGGCAAAACGCGCGGCTGCTGATGCTGCCGGCTCGGTCGAAGACTGCGCGCCTTTTGTCACGCCATTTCTTGTCTGGCGTGGCACCGCGGACTTTTTCCATTCTTTCAGAATGACCTGGCTGGCAATACGTCCGTTGGCGCCCATGATGCCGCCGCCTGGATGCGTTGCAGAACCGCACATATAAAGGTTATCGACCGGAGTGCGGTAATAAGCCCAACCGGCTACCGGACGCAGAAAAAATAATTGCTCCAGCGAAAGTTCGCCCTGAAAAATATTTCCTTGGGTCAGGCCAAATTCGCGTTCCAGATCGAGCGGCGTAAGAATCTGACGCCCGACGATAATGTCTTTAATATTGGGCGCATATTCGGCGATCGTATCGATCACATTATCGCCGAACGCTTCGCGTTGTTCGTCCCAGGTACGTTCCGCGAGCTTGTAAGGAGCGTATTGCACGAAACACGAAAGAACATGTTTCCCGGGAGGTGCAACGCTCGGGTCGGTCAAACTTGGAATCACCATGTCGATGTAAGGACGGCGCGAATAGTGACCGTATTTGGCATCGTCGTAAGCGCGCTCCATGTATTCCATGCTGGGAGAAATGGAAATCGCGCCGCGAAGATGCGCCCCATCGCCGGGCAGAGATTTGAATTCCGGCAGCGCTTCCAGCGCGATGTTCACTTTGCCGGATGAGCCGCGGAATTTGTAGCGCCGCACGGCTTCCAGGAAATCGGCAGGCAACTCTGAAGGTTCCAGAAATTTTTCGAAAGTGAGATGCGGATCCACGCTGGAAGATATTACGTTGGCGGTAATTTCTTCTCCGGATTGCAGGGCGACTCCCGCTGCTCGCCCTTCTTTAACCACAATTTTCCCTACCGGAGCTTTGGTGCGAATTTCGACACCGGCCTCGCGTGCCGCTGCGGCTATAGCGTTGGAAATCGCGCCCGTTCCTCCACGGCTGAATCCCCAGGAACGAAACGCTCCGTCAATCTCACCCATGTAGTGATGCAGCAGGACATATGCGGTCCCCGGCGAGCGGATGCCCAGAAAAGTGCCGATAATTCCGGACGCGGACATGGTGGCCTTGAGCACGTCCGTTTCGAACCACTGATCCAGAAAATCCGCGGAACTCATGGTCATCAGTTGAATCAGCGTGTAGCGCTCGTCCGAAGATAGTTCGCGGAAGCGTTGCATTAGAAAGTGCAGTTGCTTCAAATCGCGCGGATTCAGCGTCGTGGGATCCGGCGGCACCATGGAAAGCATAGGCTTCACGAAGCGGCACATCGGCGTCATCATCTTTGAAAATTCATCGTATGCTTCGGCATCGACGCGCGAGTGGCGCCGAATTTCGCGTACGGATTTAGCATGGTCGTTCATGCGCCACAGATGATTGCCATCAGGCATCGGCGAAAACGTGCCATCCAGCGGAAGAATTTCAAGTCCATGGCGAGGAAGGTCAAGCTCACGAATTATTTCGGGGCGCAACAAGGAAACCACGTAAGAGCATTCGGAGAAAAGAAAGCCCGGAATGATTTCCTCGGTAACCGCGGCCCCACCGAGCACGTGCCGGCGTTCCAGAACCAAAACTTTTTTCCCCGCCTTCGCCAGATAGGCAGCGTTGACCAAGCCGTTGTGACCGCCGCCAATGACGATCACGTCGTAATGCTGCGTCATTTTGTTAAGGCTCCGTCAACATAGAGCGCGAGGAATCGACCAATGGCGCGATCGCAATGCGCGCAAGTGAATGTAAGAAGGCTGAGGAAAGCAAAAGGCATTCTACTGGCAGCGGCAATGCGGCACAAGTCGCGCGACAATTTTCCGCTGAAGTTCACGCCATAGCTCATCGCGTATACTGCAAGCATCATCGGTGCGGCGCACACCCCGGCGAGTATCTAGTGAGCAAAATAATCTCTGTAAATGTTGGGTTGCCGCATACCGTCGTCTGGCACGGTCGTGAGGTCATTACCGGCATATTCAAAGAGCCCGTCGAGGGCCGCGTTTTTTTGCGCAAATTAGATCTCGATGGCGACCGCCAAGCCGACCTCACCGTGCATGGCGGCGAATACAAAGCCGTATATTGCTATCCGCTGGAACACTATGCGTATTGGAAGCAGGAGCTGCCTGAATATGATTTGACGATGGGAAATTTTGGAGAGAATTTTACAACCGAAGGCCTTCTGGAAGATGCGGTCCATCTCGGCGATCGATTTTCTATTGGCTCAGCAGAGGTAGTGGTGACGCAGCCCCGCTTGCCTTGCTACAAGTTGGGTATCAGATTTCAGTCGGACGCCATGGTCAAGCGTTTCCTGGCCAGCAAACGCTCGGGCTTTTATTTTGCGGTGGCGCACGAGGGCGAGGTTGGAGCGGAAGATGAGATCAAAGAAGTGTCGCGCGATCCCAACCACGTTTCGATTTCAGAAATTAATCGTTTGTACTTCGTGAACAAATACACAGACGCAGATGTTGAGGTGGTGCGCCGCGCCTTGCAGGTTGCAGTTTTTCCTGAAAGCTGGAAGGAAGATTTTCGCGACCGGCTACCCGTCTGAATTCAGTGAGTAATTGAACGGCACCGGCGAATAAAAACTCACGTGCGCAAGCGCCTTGCGGCTGCGCTGAACCAACACCTATAATTCAACAGTTTCGCAACACACAATGTTTTTTGCAGCGCGTACCTTTGCGCCGCGGTCATTGGAGGGCTTGTGCCGGTTGGTACTGCGTTTCACGAGAGAACGCTCGCGCTGTGCGAGAGCCTGAATTACCGCGAGTGGTCCGGCTACTACACCGTCAGCATGTATGAAATGCATCACGAGCACGAATATAACGCCATCCGCAATTCCGCGGCGCTAATCGATATCTCTCCGCTCTACAAATATAAGGTAACTGGAAAAGATGCGACAAAATTCGTGAATCGTGTGATTTCAAGGGATATCAATAAAGTCGCGATCGATCAGGTAATTTATTGCTGCTGGTGTGATCCCGAAGGCAAAGTCATCGATGACGGCACCATCACGCGGCTTGCCGAAAACGAATATCGCTGGACGGCTGCGGATCCCAGTTTGCGATGGTTTCAGCAAAATGCGCTGGGCCTGAGCGTACGAATCGAGGACATTACCGAACAAGTCGCCGCACTTGCACTGCAAGGACCTACGTCCGGAAGATTGCTAAACGCCGTAGTTGAAGCAAATATTAGCAATCTGAAATATTTTCGCGTGACGCACGGAAAAATCGCCGGCGTGCCAGTGGACATTTCGCGCACTGGATATACCGGAGACCTGGGATTCGAAATCTGGATGCCCTGGCGCGACGCGGTGAAAGTTTGGGACGAGTTGAATTCCAAGGGTAAAGCGTTTGATATTCATCCCGCCGGAATGATAGCGCTGGATATCGCGCGCATTGAAGCGGGTCTGATTCTGATTGAAGTCGATTACACCTCCAGCAAGAAAGCGTTGATCGATGCGCAGAAATTTTCTCCCGCGGAGATTGGACTGGGCAAGCTGGTGGACTTGAAGAAAGAGACTTTCGTCGGACGCGAAGCGCTGGCGCACGAGGCCAAGAAAGGCGCGGCTCGCGCGCTGGTGGGGCTCGAAATTAATTGGAACGAAGTGGAATCGCTATACGACAAAGTCGGCATGGCGCCGCAGGTGCCAAGCATGGCCTCTCGCACAGCGGTGCCGATGTATCGCAGCGGGCGAGTCGTAGGCAAGGCCACATCCACAACATGGTCGCCGACGCTTAAGAAAATGATTGCTCTAGCTTGCGTGAATCGCGAGAACTCCGCTGTGGGTACGACACTGAATATGGAAATCACTGTCGAAGCCGTGCGGCACACCGTGTCGGCAAAAATCGTGCCGCTCCCGTTTTTTAATCCCCCCCGTAAAATGTTGGTGCCGGTGATTTGAGCGCGCGTTTATCGCGGACGTCCGCCGAAATTTCTAGGACCATATTCACTCATTCAGGCGATTGTATTTTTTCAATACCGCGCGCAGGCGGTCATGCGGAAGCGCGATCACTTTATGATTTTCGATGCCCGTCATGGTTTCGGCCGCGACCATTGCATTGATGATGGCTTCTTCGGTGGCTTGCACGGTAGCAGCGAAGATCGGCTCAATTTTTTCATTGGGCAACATTTTCAAATCCACCACCTGGTCCGCAAAAGTAGCCCCAGGATTGGCAGTCGAAAAAGCGATAAAAATATCGCCGGAACCGTTGCCGGAAATACTTCCATCGCGTCCCAGGCCTAGAGTTACGCGGCGAGCCACGCGCTTCAATTGATGAGCCAGCAGAGGCGCGTCCGTGGCGACCACCACGATGATGGAACCTCGATCTAGTTCATTAAATGCGGTCGAAGCATATGCACGATCCTCGGGAATTTCTTTGCCGACTGGAACGCCCGCAATGCGCAGATTCGAGCGCGATCCATAATTGCACTGCACTAGCACGCCGACCGTGTAGCCGCCGAACTTCGCATCAAGCTTTCGGGACGATGTACCAATGCCGCCTTTGAATTCATTGCAAATCATTCCCGTACCGCCGCCGACGTTGCCTTCTGTCACTGGTCCAGATGACGCCGAATCGATCGCATGAAAAGCGTCGGCGGGTTTGACGTGAAAACCGTTGATGTCATTGAGCCAGCCATCCCATGTTTCTGCGACCACCGGCAGCGACCACCAATACCCCGCGGGATCAGGCTGCCCGTGCGCAACGCGCCACTGAATTACCGAATCGCGCACAACTCCGACACTGTGCGTGTTGGTGATCATTACCGGACCTTCTAGAAAACCGGATTCCTCTACCCAAGTTGTGCCGGTCATTTCTCCGTTGCCATTTTCGGTAAACCAGCCCGCAAAAACTGGATTACTCATGGATTGCTGCCCTCGCGGCAAAACGGCAGTGACGCCGGTGCGCACCGGACCTCTTCCGATTTGCAATTTTCCTTCGCCGGAAATAAGTGTGGTGTGGCCGACAATCACGCCGGCGACATCAGTAATGGCGTTGAGCGGACCGGGCGTGCCGTCAAAAGGAACGCCAAGATCGCGTGCGCGTGGTTTAGTTTTTTGCTGAACTCTATCTTGAGCACGAAGCACGAATGTGAATAAAACAGAAGCAAACAGCGAGATTAGAATTCTGGAATTACGCCGCATGATCAAAGGTTATCTCCGGGAGTGAAAGAACGGAACGCAGGTTGAAACAGTAATGCAACGCTCGCTGAAAGAGAAGAAGGATTCCAGGTGAACTCTGACAATGGTTGGTCCCAGATTCTGAAATTAAGATAGAAACACTTTTGTCAGCGCGGATTGAATTGCCCGTGCAATGAGTGCAGATTCTTCGGCGTTCAAAATAAATGGCGGAGCCAGCAGAATGTGATCGCCGCGTAGGCCATCGACACACCCTTGTGTCGGATAGGTAAGCACGTTTTCTTCGATAGCAGCCTGACGGATGCGCTCGGCAATATTTTGCGAGAGCGGAAAAGGTTCGCGGGACGCTTTTTCTCTCACGAATTCGATCCCGATTAATAAACCCATCCCGCGAATATCACCGACATTCGGATGTGACCGCAGAGGCTCCAGGTCGCCGAATAGAGTTTTTGAAATTGACGCCACTCGTTCGAACAATTTGTGGACTTCCAGGTAGTCAAGCACCGCATTGCCGGCCGCAGCGCAGACCGGGTGCGCCTGATACGTAAACCCGGGTTGGAAGATTCCAGAACCGCGTTCGAATGCTTCGACGGTAGGCGCGGAAACCATAACAGCGCCGAGCGGCGCGTAACCACTAGCGATTCCCTTTCCCACCAGAATCATGTCTGGTTCCACGTTCCAATGTTGAATCGCGAAAGGTTTCGCGGTCCGGCCCATTCCCGACATTATTTCGTCGGCGATTAGAAGAATTCTATTTTCGCCGCAAATTTCTGCGATGCGCTCCATGTATCCGACGCTCGGTACAGCCGCACCAAGAGTCGCGCCAACCACCGGCTCGAAAATAAATGCCGCGGAGGAAATGCCGTTTGGGCCGCGCAGAAATTTATCCAAATCGTTCGCGCAAGCCAGGCCGTAGTCCTCGTCCTTTAACTTGCCAGCATGGTGATACGCGAAACACTCGGAGACGTGTCCCCATTCATGGAGCAAAGGTTGATAAGGAGCGCGGCGCGCGACATTGCCGCTGACAGTCATCGCGCCGAGGGTGCTGCCATGGTAGCTCTGCCGGCGCGAAATCACCCCGTAGCGTTGCGGCTGGCCGGACTCCAAATGAAATTGCCGCGCAAGCTTGATGGCTGTCTCGGTGGCTTCCGAGCCCCCGGACGTAAAGTAAACGCGGCCGCCATTCTGAAAATTTGGAGGCGCCAGTTGTAAAAGTCGGGCGGCAAGTTTCTCGGCCGGCTCAGAATGGAATTGCGAAGTATGCGCAAAGGCAATCTGCGATGACTGCTCGGCCATGGCTCGGCCAATTTCCGCGACGCCATGCCCAATGTTGACCACCGCGGCTTGGCCGGCGGCGTCCAGAAAACGACGCCCATCTGAGGAAATGATCCAGCAGCCTTCCCCTCGAACAGCGACGGGATAATCCTTTTTAAAATTTCGCGGGAAGATGCTGGATCGGCTCGCCATGTGGATTGGTACGAAATTGTAACAGACGGAAGACTGGACATGAGCCCCTGATGATCGCGTTAGCGATATCGGTAGTTGTGCTACGCTGACAACGTTTTTCGCTGGCTGAAGATTTAGCGCTTCGCATAATTGCGAAAATTTCGAAAATGGAGAGGCATTGGGGGCCGAGTCTTCCAGTGGTTTGGTTCGCACCATCGGCCGCTGGAGTCTGTCGGCATTAATCGTAAATTCGATAATCGGCGGCGGTATCTTTGGTCTTCCCAGCGTGGTTGCAGGCCGCCTGGGAAAGTATGCCCCTCTCGCGTATTTGGTGGCGGCCGCGGGCATCGCGTTGGTTGCCGCATCCCTCGGCGAAGTCGCTTCGCAATTCAGCGAAACCGGTGGCCCTTATCTTTACGCGCGGATGGCGCTGGGAAGATTCTGGGGCATTCAAATCGCCTGGATGACGTGGTTGTCGCGGATAACGGCGGCGTCTGGCACCGCCAACCTTTTTGCTACTTATCTTGCGGAATTCTTCCCACGCGCATTGCAACCCGTCTATCGTGTGACAATTCTGTCCACGTTAATCGGACTGCTGGCAATCATCAATTATCAAGGCGTGCGATCAGCAACGCGAGTCAGTGATTTTCTAACCAGTATAAAAATATTTCTTTTGCTGATGTTTATTGGCGCCGGGCTGGGATGGTTGATGGCACATGGCCAGGTTGTGCCAGCGCTGTTGACCCACGCGGTCACGCTTCAAGATTGGCTCGGCGCTGTCCTAGTACTGGTCTTTGCTTACGGCGGATTTGAAGCGGTTTTTTTCGCCACAGGAGAAACGCGCGACCCGCGCAAAGATTCCGCGGCGGCGCTCTTTTATGCGCTGGTGCTGGTCACGGCGATTTACACCTTGGTGCAAGTGGTGATCAACGGCACGCTGGCCAACCCTACTGGAAGCGAACGCCCGCTTGCGGAATCGGCGCGTTACATTTTCGGAAACAGGGCCGCGGCAGCGATCGCTTGTGGGGCGCTGGTATCCATTTACGGATATTTGGGCGCCAATATGCTGCACACACCGCGCTTGACGTTCGCATTGGCGGAGCGCGGAGACTTTCCGCGATTTTTTGCCGCCGTGCATCAGAGATTTCGCACTCCGCACGTGTCTATTGTCGTTTACACAATTTTGCTGCTGGTCTTTACGCTGATGGGAAGCTTTCGATGGAACGTTACTCTTTCTTCGGTGAGCAGGTTGCTGACCTATGCCTCATTTGCCGTGGCGCTACTAGTATTGCGAAAAAAGCGCCCCGAAGCGGATGCCTTTCGCGTTCGCGGTGGTCCTCTCATCGCGATACTGACACTGGCGTTTTGCGTGGTGTTATTTATGCAGACGCCGCTCAGCAATTTGTCCGTCGTTATCGGGGTCATCGGCATTGCCGCACTGAACTGGGTGCTAGTGCGTAATAACGATGCGAGCCCGCATGCAGGCGCCTAGTCCAAATTGGCGAACCCGCTTCAGATCATGAGTTTTCGTGTTCAACTCTTGCCCGGTCGTCCGCATGAGAGGATTCTATTGTTCGCGCGTTTGCGAAGATCGGAGCAATCTAGTTATGACCATGACGCGTACTGGCGACGCCTGGATGCCGGCGGATGAATATGGCCGATCTTTGCCGAAATTCTCGGTAAATCTGCTGGTGCGAGACTTATCCCAGTCGCTTTCTTTTTATCAACAGGTGTTGGGAGCCTCGGTCCGTTATAGCGACACCGATTTCGCGGCGCTGGTGTTGAATGGCGTGGACTTCATGCTGCACGCTGACCACACCTATGACCATCATCCTCTGCACAAGCGACTGCAAGGCGGAGGAAAACGCGGCATCGGAGCTGAACTTCGGGTGATGGGCATCGACCCGGACAGTTTGCAAAAGCGCGCGGAGGAGGCGGGCGCGGTCATTCTGCAACCGGTGGCGGATTTTCCGCATGGATGGCGCGACGTAATCCTGGAAGATCCCGACGGCTACATTTGGGCGGTAGGCGTACCGCTGAAAAAGTAATCCACAGCGAAGTTGATAAACCCATTAGACTTGCTGCGGCATGCGTTGCATTTAAACGAAGGTTCAAGGAAAATTCGTCTCGATCCCTTGGCATCGAGCATGAATCGTGACACTATCCAAAGCCCTGCAAGGCAAATTCCCAAAGTCACTTATAAGGAGAACCGCATGAAACTGGCGGCGCTGCGGTGCGGATTCGTGGCGGTGGTATTGAGCGGCGCGGGTCTAGCCATATTCGCGCAAGACACCGCCAGCAAACGGCCCATCACCTTTGACGATTTAAGAAGTATGCATCGCGTCGCGAGCCCAACCGTTTCGCCCGACGGAAAATGGATAGCCTATTCCGTAGCGACTCCAGACATGGATGCCAATCGCAACGCCAGCAATATCTGGGCGGTGCCTGCGACTGGTGGCGCGGCAATACAACTGACGCAAAGCGGCCACGATTCCGCTCCGGCATGGTCGCCGGACAGCAAAACGCTGGCATTTATTTCTTCGCGCGACGGAAATTCCCAGGTTTACTTGCTGTCGATGGAAGGCGGCGAAAGCCATGCGATTACGCATATAGCGGGCGGCGCGGATTTAGTGAAATGGTCGCCCGACGGCACGACGATCGCGTTTACGTCATCCGTTTATGTGGATTGCAAGGATGATGCCTGTAACAGCGCGCGCGACGCGGAGAAAGAAAAAAACAAAGTCAAAGCTCGAGTGTACGAACAGCTTTTATATCGCCACTGGACGCATTGGTCGGAAGGAAAGCGCAGCCATTTGTTTGTTGCCCCAGCGGATGGCAGCGGAACCCCGCGAGATTTGACCGCCGGCGCAAATTACGATGTGCCTCCCGACGAACGCGGCGGTCCGGACGATATTAATTTTTCGCCGGACGGAAAAGAGATTTGCTTTACCGCCGTGGCGGACAAGGTCGAAGCGCTCAGCACGAATGGAGAACTGTTTATAGTTCCGGTCACCGGCGGCGAAGCGAAAAAAATCACCACAAATGCGGGATTCGATGGCAATCCGGTGTATTCGCCGGACGGAAATTACATCGCCTACCACGCGCAGTTGACCCCGGGATACGAGGCCGACCGCTGGCGGGTGATGCGCTACGACCGGCACACGGAAAAAACTGAAGATTTGACCGAGAAATTTGACCGCAGCGCGGACGGCCTGGCGTGGTCCCCGGATAGCAAAATGATTTACTTCACAGCCGAAAACGAAACACTTTCCCCGATTTATGCACTCGACGCACACGGTGGAGTAGAGCCGAAAAAAATTGTCGCTGAAGGATTCAACACCGCGGTGTCAATAAGCCGCGATGGGAAGATCATGGCCTTCGAACGCACCAGCCTGACCATGCCGGCCGAAGTTTTTGCGGTGTCGGGCGAGGGAGCGAATGCCCAGCAAGTGACCCATCACAATGACGCTTTGCTGGCCCCGCTAGATATGCATGCGCCCGAAACGTTCTGGTTTGAAGGTGCCGGCGGTTCGCGCGTACAGGCCATGCTCCTTCGGCCCCCCAAATTTAGCGCCACCAAAAAATATCCGCTGCTGGTGTTGCTCCATGGCGGACCACAAACGATGTGGTCGAATGCCTGGGGTTATCGATGGAATGCTCAGGTATTTTCCGCCGCGGGTTATGTGACCCTGATGATCAATCGCCACGGGTCAACCGGCTATGGCCAGAAATTCACCGATGAAATCACGAATGATTGGGGTGGCCAAGCCTACACCGATGTGATGAAGGGCGTGGATTACGCGCTGGCCAATAATAAATTTATCGATGGTTCGCGCATGGCCGCCGCCGGCGGTTCCTACGGTGGATTTATGGCCGACTGGATCGCCACGCATTCCGGGCGCTTCAAGGCAATCATCAGCCACGCGGGCGTTTACGACCAGACCTCGATGTATGCTACCGAAGAGTTGTGGTTTGCCGAGCACGATATGCAGGGGACGCCGTGGAGCAATCCGGAAAGCTACAAGAAGTGGTCGGCCTCCACGTTCGCGGCAGAATTGGTGAAATACAAAACACCGACGCTGGTCATCGCCGGGGAAAACGATTTTCGCGTGCCGTACACGCAGTCCTTGGAATTTTTCAATACGCTGCAGCGGGAAGGAGTACCGTCGAAATTAGTAATCTTCCCGGACGAAGGCCACTGGGTACTAAAGCCGCAGAACTCGCAATTCTGGTACAAAACTTTTCTCGATTGGCTGGCAATTTATTTAAAGTAAGCCCTTAATAAGTAGACCCGCTCAGGCCGTGGACAAGCGGTGAAATGCGCGCCGCGCAAATCTAAATAAATGGAAGATCAGAAAAGCGGACAGAATCAACAGTGCGCCGACCACGATTGCGGTGGTCAGCGGATGAGCGCCGGCCATCCAGGTAAGCCACACGGCCAGTAAATCTTCGCCAAAACTTAAAATCCAATTGCTGAACGGTTCAGGACTGGTGTTTACGGCTGCGCGTGTGGAAGCTTTTGCGCTATGCGAAGTGAGCGCAACACCACCCGCAAGCAACGCGGCGGCCCAGCGCCATTCCGGTGATACGTCGCCGACCGACGCATAAGCAAGCAGCGCCGCGGCTGGCGGACGAATAAATGTATGGATGGCATCCCATACCGTGTCGATATACGGCACTTTGTCGGCGAAGAATTCGACAAAATACAGGAGCGCCGCAATTCCCAAAACCAGAGGATGCGAAAGAATCTCCAGCGATTTGGAGAGATGAATAAAACCATAGCGCTGGAGAAGCCCGAGAGTGAGTATTGTGGCGTAGAGATTCAGACCGGATGAGTATCCGGTTCCCAGTACAGAGCCGAGCGCATTCAGGATATTCATAGCACGCTTGCCTAAGACGATTGGAGTTTAGCAAGCAGTATGGAGATGTTGTAGAGGGGGGCCAGCAAATCGGCCGGCGCTGCAACGGAGAATATGGTTCGGCCATGAAATCGTACAAGCTCATGCCGGCGCAAAAAAAGCTGGCCCGATAATCGGGCCAGCTTGATCGACATCTACAACACACAACCTACAAGGAAACTAGGCCGATCCAGCACCGCGGCTCTTGTCGCGCCGGGCGTTTTCGTCGCGCTGCGCGGCGTTGTCATCCGAAAAAGAATTACCCCAATCGTTCACTTGCCGTTCCGCTTCATCCTTGGCGATACCGTAGCGCTCCTGAACTAACCCAACGAGCTGATCTTTCTTGCCGCCCAGCGTTTGCATATCGTTGTCGGTGAGTTTGCCCCATTTGGTCTTGGCTTTGCCTGCATACTGCTTCCACTTGCCTTCGATTTGGTCCCAGTTCATTGAAGCCTCCCTATTGGTTCGTTGCTGATTCAATCAAAACAGCAAGGCACTTCCTACAGCAGACCATAGCGCTCGGAAGCAGCAAATACAGCGTTCGGTTGATATACGCAGACTGGCTCTTGTAGGTTTTGAATTTGACCAAAAACTGGTACTTTTTTGAGCGTTCGCGAACTCACAAAACGAGCTAAATTGCTACACGATGCAATCGCTCGGGCTAAAGGTTTCTAGGTATGGAGCCTTAGTTCCGGATAACGTACAAGTAACAGGCTCGCCGGAAATCTCATGTTTACTCCGGGGTATACGTGTGAGGAACGACCGCGGCACCAGTGGAAAGGTATCAAGAGTGCGGCGCTAACGGAAGGACGGTAAATGAACGGACGAATGCTCTTAGGTGTGGCCCTGATCGTGATTGGCATCATCGCGCTGGTGTATCAGGGTTTCACTTACACTACGCACAAGAAAGTGCTCGACATTGGTCCGATACAAGCAACCAAAGAAGAACACCAGACCATACCGGTTCCTCCCGTAATTGGCATCATTGCAGTGATCAGCGGAGTTGCGGTTCTAGCCCTGGGGCGCGGCAAGTAAAAATTCAAATTTAATGGAGGAAACAAAGATGAAGAAGTGGACAATCGCAATGGCGGGAGTGCTGGCGTTTTCCACGCTAGCAGTCGCAAGACCGGCCAGTGAAAAGGAAGAAAGAGAACGTGTCGCAAACGCCGGTCGAGTAATGAAAGAGATCCTGGATGTTCCCGACAATATTCCACAGGACGTTTTGGACAAGGCCCGCTGTGTGGTGGTGTTGCCCTCGGTGGTTAAGGCTGCATTCGTCGTAGGTGGCAGCTACGGTCGCGGCGTTATGGTCTGCCGTCGAGGCCACGACTACAACGGTCCCTGGGGCGCGCCTGCGATGATGGCACTGGAAGGCGGCAGCGTAGGATTCCAGATCGGCGGAGAAGCGACCGACTTCGTAATCCTGGTGATGAATGATCGCGGGATGAGCAGCATGCTGCACAGCAAGGTTAAGCTGGGCGGCGACGCCAGCATAGCGGCGGGTCCCAAGGGCCGGACTGCTTCGGCGGAATCGGACGTAACCCTGCGGGCGGAGATGCTGAGCTATTCTCGGTCTCGCGGAGCATTCGCCGGCGTATCTCTGGAAGGCTCGACTTTGCGCCCCGACGGCGGAGCCAATGAAAAGCTGTACGGCAAGGGCGTAACCGCTGCGGAGATCGTTGAAGAAGGAAAGAGAGAAGGTCCTGAAGAGGGTCGTTTGCTCGTGTCGCGCTTGCAACAGGCCTCGCCTCACCTAGAGAAGTAACGGCTACACAAGAAACCACCGAAGTCTCGGAATGGCGAAAGGGCGGAAAATTTCCGCCCTTTCACTTTTTGGCTTCGGGCTTCTTGGCTTATCTGTGGCCGCCAATAAAAATGCGAACCGTTTGTTAGCCTACAAAATTCTCAATAGCTGGGTACACGGTCCTCTGTATTGTCCATTGGGAGTCTACCCGCTAACTTCAAATTTGAGCTCCGGGAAGCAAAGCGGAGAAGTTCTTACTCTCGTAATTTCGACGTCCCCCCTGACCGAGAGTCAAATTTTAGGGATTGTTCGAGGAGCCGGCTAACATGAAAAACGAAGTGTTATCTTCGGAAGACAAACTGATCGCGATGGCCCGGCGTGGAAACCACGAAGCCTTCACGGAATTGGTGCAAAAGCACTCCGGTAAAATTTATGGCGTTTCTCTGCGCATGCTGAAGAACCGCGAAGACGCCGAGGACAACGTGCAAAATGTCCTGGTAAAGGCCTATTACAATATCGCCCGCTTCGAAGGCCAGTCACAGTTTTCAACCTGGCTGTTTCGCATCACCATCAACGAAGCGCTCATGAAATTACGCCGCCATAAGCCAGAACGGTTTGTGAATCCATCGGATACCGGGCAGGACAGCGGAACGTTTGCGAATTATCCTGAGATCGAAGACCAGCGCCAAAATCACGAACGTGAATACATCAACCGCGAGCTGGCAAGCAAAGCGTTGCAGTGTCTGAATCCTTCGCTTCGCCATACTTTCGTGCTGCAGAAAGCAGAAGGATGGACAAATCGCGAACTCGCCCGGGCTATGGGCATCACGATAGAGACCGTGAAATCGCGGGTGTTCAGAGCGCGCACACGCTCGCGACGGCGGCTTGAAATGCTCGCCCGTACGCGGCCGTTGGCGGCGTACAGCGCGTAGGTCAAATCACAAATTACTTGAATTCGGAGCCAATTCTCAGACGGCGCTGGTTTCCAACGGTTTAGGTCCGCTGGCACACCGCTCAACCGGGATTGTAGCCCGCACGGCAGTGCCCCGAGCGCCCCGCTCAACTTCCAGCGTTCCATCCAGTTCCGCCAATCGTTCTCTCATTCCCGCGAGACCCACCCCAGAAGCCCTGCCCGCGCTAAAGCGGGTCAGCACCTCCGGCGAGATCCCGATGCCATCATCAATCACGGAAAGCACTATGTGTCCCGTTGAGCAGGTGAGCACAACTTCTATAGACTTTGCGTTCGCGTGCCGGTGAACATTGGTCAAGGACTCCTGGATCACCCGAAACAATGCCAACTCCACTTCTTTTGGCAGACGGTTGGTGATGGGGTCGAGATGCAGGCTTACCTTTAAAGCGCACCGTTGTGCAAATCCGTCCGCGTACCAACGAATCGCTGATTCAAGCCCGACCTCATCCAACAGCGGGGGATGCAGCAGATGTGAAATGGTCCTTACTTCCGCCATGGAACGCTCGGTCAGAGCTATGGTTTCGGACAATAGCTTTTCGTGCGTCGAAGACAAATTCGCGCGAGTGGTTAGTATCTGCTCCAGATTGATTTTCAGGCCCACCAGATATTGCCCGACGCTGTCGTGCAATTCCCGGGCGATTCTGCGCCGCTCGGCATCCTGAAGATCGAGAATACGGGCGCTGAGTGCACGCGACGAGCGCACGTTCTCACGCTGGACAAGTTCCAAGTCCCGGGTTCTAACGATTTCTCTGCTCAGCAAACGAAAATTGTAAGCAAGAAATCCAAGCGCCGCGAATAACGCCAGCGTAAGAACGACCGAAGTGCGCCAAAACTCGAGATTCCAGGTGCCGAAGCGCTGGCTTAGAAGACTAATTTCCTCTTCGTCCATGCGCCGTACTACACGCTCCACTCCTAATTGTTGCGAGTCGAGTTCGCGGATGGCGGCTGATTTGGCGGGCGAGGCGGAATTTGACTGTACGTCGGGCGCCATGACCCCTTGCAATTGTGCGACGTAATTCCGCGACAAAGATTCCAGCTTACTCAACCGCCCTTGCTGCCGTGCATTGTCCGCGGTTAGCTTGCCAAGATGTTCAAAAGCCTTCTCGATGTCATCGGAATGTTGACGGAAAAGCTGAAGCTCGGTTCCGTCCCCGGACCCGCCGTACGCCAGGGCACTGCCACGAATTTCAGCTAGCTGGGTGTGCAGATTCTGCAACTCACCGCGAACGTCATAGGTGTGCAATACCCAATTGGTGCTGTTATTGACCCCGCGTTGGGTCAGGAAAGCCGCCACTGCTATCACTGCAATGAAAAAGAAGCCCAACAAAACGGGAGTCAGAGAAACGGGACGAGCAGACTTTTGCGGCAGCGTTTTTTCGTTCGCAGCCAATGCCAGATTATCTTCGGCCATTGTTCTCCGAGCTGGAGTAAAACGTAGCTTTAGAAAAGTGCTCTACGCCTTTGGTATATACCACACGTGGAAACAAAATCGAGCAATGCGCCAGGTTTTGCTGGAACTTCTGGACAAAAAACAAACCGGGAGCGAAGCTTGCGTAACCACGCTCCCGGCCGGCAATTTAATGACGCGAAGAAGTGGCCTTTTGTCCCTTCACTTCCATTTCGTTGACTACCTGCCTGACGTTGGGCACGCCGTTGGCGACTTGTTCCATTGCCGAGCGGCGGTTCTGAGTCCCAGCGTCACCCTTTAGCGTAACCACGCCGTTTTTAACATCGTAGTGGACGCCCTTATCCAATTTGTGTTTTACGAGCGCGGCATCGAGATTTTTGTCGATGGCTTTGTCGAGGTCGGAGTCCACTGCTTTGGCGGCGCTTTCATCTCCGGGAGGGCGAACCGCGACAGTGTTGGCTACTACCAGCCCGCCGGCTGCGGCTTTTGTGAGCGATTCGGCTTGCGCCTTGTCGCTCTCTGAGGCCACCGTGCCAGACAGCGTGACCACCCCTTTATCGCGATCCTCACTGACGCTTACATCTTTGTAACCGGACTGATCCAGCGATCTGCGGACACTGTCCGTGACATCCGGCGATTTAATCGGGGTATCCGAGCAACCCAGCAAACCCCCAGCCAACAGCACAGGAACGACGGTCAACATTGATCTAAGCGATTTCATATCTCTCCTTGAATTAATTCCTAGGCATTTAGCCGAGGTGTCATGACTCTTTATCCGTAAATCCGGCTGTGCGCGGTACTGTGACTCGCCGGCGCGTCAGCCTCAATCGGGGATTACACGTAGAATTGCGGGAGACTAAGGGTAAGAAAATCACCGAAAAAATTTAGACCGCGGCCGGGGATAGCTTCCAGACAGGTCAAACTGCAAAGGCCCTGCAGGGCTACCGTGTGCAGTCACTCCCGCGAAGGACACCGGCCGACGGTATTCCAGTCAGTCTGGACCATACCCGTATCGCATGTAGCTTAGAATCCAGTGAAGACCGTAGACACGCATTTCTTTCTTACAAAATTCCTCAGCCCCCTCCGAACCTCACCGAACAAAGTGACCACCTACCGCGATGTACCGATTGTTCGCGATCTTGAGGTAAGCGATTCTGTTTTTCGTGTTTGAGTTTAAGGAGAAAGCAAAAATGCAGCGTTTCCGCGCCGCAGAACCCAACTGGCCTGGTCCTGAAGAACCCGTGCCGCAACCTCCGCAACCGGAACTACCTCCCAGAAAACCTTCCGAGCCCGAACTACCATCGCCCGATCCGGGCCGCGCTCCTTTTCCAGGGCCCGGGCCTACCGATCCGGGAGTGCCGCCACCGGTGAGCTATTAAAGCGGAGCGCTTCAGCAGCGGGGCGTTAGCATAAACAGAGCGGAACGGGAAAACAGACCGCACATCCGCGGGGAAAATGGCATGCGCTTATAGCTTCGGAGGGTCGATTCCCAATGCGGTGGCCAACGCGATTTGATGATCCTGTTCCTCGATAAGGATCTCGCGGATCAACTCTGCGGTGGCAAACTCGCCAAGTTGTTCGCACTGGCGAATCCGCAGCCGATAATTCTTAATTGTTTCGTTTTCGTTGTTTAGATCCGCGCGCAACATCTCTTTGTTGTCTTCCGTGGACTTCACCGGCTCCGGTTGCACGGTGGGAGTGCCGCCAAGATAATCTATTTGCTTGGCAATGGTGAGGGCGTGTTGCAATTCTTCGCCGGCGTGTTTTTCCAGTTCGCCCGCGATGTTCATATATTCGGCGCCTTTCAGCACCTGAGAGTAGACCACGTAGGCGATAATCGCCTGGAATTCACGCGCCAAATCTCCGTTCAAACTCTTGATAAGATCTTCGCGCGTTCCGCTGTCGGTGGGTGCTTTTTGGGTGCTAGGGGGCATCTGAATCCTCCTGAAATTAACAAAACGATTTTGCGGCTCTATTTTGTATGCGTAGAGAAGAAAAGTCCACGGACCAAGCACTTGTCTCGCATGCAAACGCACTAATTGTTGTAGAAGATGGATTCTTTCACTGCGCGCGCATCGATCGCCGGACTTACGTAAGTTCCTTCTCCGATCACAACGTTCAGGGCCCTGACGAGCTCATTTTCCGCGTCCGATTTCAAAACGTAACCTCTGGCTCCCGCGCGGAACGCGCTGCGCACAAATTCCGAGGAGGAATGCAGCGTGAGCAACAAAACTTTAGTTTCCGGCAGCACGTCATGGATAATGCGCGTTGCCTCCAGGCCATTCATGCCGGGCATGGACACGTCCATAATGACCACCTCGGGCGCGAGTTCACCGGCGAGCCGAATGGCATCTTGCCCGTTATCGGCTTCGCCGCACAGGTCCCACTCGGGATAGGTACTTAAAATCCCCTGGACCCCTCGGCGTATCACCGCATGGTCATCGACAATTAAAACTCGTGGCATAACTCTCCGCACAGCTACAAACGCAAACTGCAAACCAGAAATCTTACGCCTCGATAATCTGGTTTCTAACCGCGTAACGAACTAATTCGCTTACCGAATGCAATTCCAGTTTCCTCATGATATTCGCGCGATGGGTTTCCGCGGTTTTTACGCTGATTCCCAGCGACACGGCCACTTCCTTGCTGCTCTTTCCTTCCGCGAGCAATTGCACGATCTCGCGCTCGCGTGAAGTAAGGCGGTTGCGAATCACGGCGTCGGGATCCGGCGCGGCCGAATGAGGGCGAACAAATCCATCGAGCAACATATCGGCCGCTCGTGCAGTAAAAAAAGGCCGGTGATTGCTCAGCGCCTCGACAGCGGAGACTAAATCACGGTCGGCGTCGGACTTCATAATGTAGGCTCGCACGCCAGCCTCGACGATCTCGCGAACCAATTGGTCAGAAAAATGAAGCGTAAGGATCAGGATTTCCGTCTTGGGCAGACTCTTGCGGATCTTGCGAGCAGCTTCCAGTCCATTTAAATCGGGCATGCTGATGTCCATCACCACCACATCAGGTCTCAACTGCTCGGCCAGCGTCACCGCCTCACGTCCGGTTTTCGCCTCGGCACAAACTTCCCACCCGGCGCGTGAGGCCAGCAGTTCCTTGAGACCACGCCTGATAATGTCGTGATCGTCCGCGACCAAAATGCGCAATGTTTTATCTCCTGTTCGCAAGAAATTAGACCGAGAATATTTACGGGAAGCGCTTTACTAAGCGCTCACACATCCATGCCACGCGAGAGCCTACGCAAATAGATAGTTGTCTGCATCTCATTGAAAAGAAATACTGGTTAAGCTGTATTCGGACGAAGATTGTCTACCACGAAAAACCGCCTCGTTGTTCCACAGGCAGCCAGTGAGCATTATCTTCGCTTGAAATACCCACTTACACGGATTGTGCTGTGTCGGCTAAAACGGTCCAATGCCGCACGGAGGCGCACATGCCCATTATTCTTTTGGTTGTGCTTGTGGTTCTCGCATTCGGATCAGTCCCCGCATGGCCATATAGCCGCGGATGGGGCTACTACCCCAGCGGGGGTTTAGGGCTGGTGGTGGTCATCCTGGTGATATTGCTGCTGCTCGGCAGAATTTAGTAAGAGATATTTAGCAAAGGCGCGAATCCGTTTCCCTTGTCAGCGCCGGGTTCAAACTCGTTTTTATAACAGGAGAATCCGGCGTGGCCACACCCTCAAAATCCACAGTAATCCAGACTCCTGAAAACAAGCTGGAGCCCCAGGCTCGCAGAACTGTCTCCGCTCTGCCGGACCCGGATTCCTTTGCAGAAAATATGGGCTTCGTCGGACCGGGGTTGGTCACCGGTGCGTCCGACGACGATCCGAGCGGGATTGCTACTTATTCGCAAGCCGGCGCGCAGTTTGGATTCGGAACCCTGTGGTTGATGCTGTTCTCTTATCCGCTCATGTGCGCGATACAAGAAATCAGCGCGCGCATTGGGCGCGTGACCGGAGTCGGAATAGCCGCCAATATCCGCAAAATGTATCCCCGGCCCGTGGTTTACGCCATCGTGGCCATGCTGCTGGTGTCCAGCATTTTTAATTTGGGCGCCGATTTGGGAGCCATGGGCGAGTCGGCTCATATGCTGTTTGGAGGCCCCGCGTGGGTGCACTTGCTGGTAATGGGATTAATTTCCATTCTGCTGCAAATTTTTGTGCCCTATACGCGTTACGTAAAATACTTAAAATTTCTGGTTTTGTCGCTGATGGCCTACGTGGTGACCGCGTTTCTGGTGCACATCGATTGGCCAGCCGCACTGAGAGCGACGATACTGCCGCCGATAAAAATATTTCACGGCGATTACTTGACCATGGTTGTGGCGGTGTTAGGTACGACAATCAGCCCGTATCTGTTTTTCTGGCAAGCCTCCCAAGAAGCCGAGGAAGTACAGGTTCGGCCCGAAGAAAAACCGCTGAAAAGTGCCCCAGCGCAAGCGCCCAGACAATTGCGCAGGATCAGAATTGACACCTATGCCGGCATGGCGGTTTCCAACGCCGTGGCGTTTTTTATCATGTTGACCGCTGCGGCCACGCTGCACGCTCACGGCTATACCAATATTCAAACTGCGACGCAAGCGGCCAGCGCGCTGGAACCCCTGGCGGGCCGCTTTGCCTACGCGCTTTTTGCCGCGGGAATTATCGTCACGGGCTTGCTGGCTGTTCCAGTGCTTGGCGGAGCCGCGGCTTATGCCGTTGGCG
The DNA here is from genome assembly GCA_035482155.1 of Verrucomicrobiia bacterium. Classification (GTDB taxonomy): domain Bacteria; phylum Acidobacteriota; class Terriglobia; order Acidiferrales; family UBA7541; genus Acidiferrum. The sequence continues at coordinate 64,053 of DATHRB010000067.1, forward strand.
AAGCCATGCGTTGGCGGGTCGGACTGGAAATCAAGCCAGCCCGCGCGACAAAATTTTATCTTACGTTGGGCGCGGCAACGCTGGTTGGTTTGGGACTGAATTTTGTGCACTTCGACCCCATCAGATCCCTTTTCATCGCGGCGGTGATTAACGGATTGTTAGCCGCCCCGGTGATGGCTTTGATGATGCTGATGACCCGCAGTCCGAAAATCATGGGGGACTTCACGCTGCCAGTTTATTTACAGACCTTTGGATGGATCGGCACCATCGCGATGTTTGGCGCGTCAGCTGCTTTCTTGATGTTCGGCCTAAAATAGAAACCGCCGCTGGCTCTGTGCCGCAACGGCGGTTTTTTCTAATTTCCGTTTAAAAAGTTCTACGATGTTTTTACCGTCAGCTCGTTCTGTACCTTGTCGTTTCCACCAGCGGCTTCCGAGGCCTTCGCTCCGATAGCGTTCTTCTCATCTTCGGTGCGCACCGGGCCCTTCAAGGTAACCGTGCCATCTCGCACAATGACCTTGATGTTGTGGGCGTAAGTGGAAAGTGAAGAATCACTGGCGATGGACTTGCGGATCTTTTTCGCAAGTTCGCGATCCGCAGGATTATTCGCCTGCTGATCGGCAGTAGTTCCACCCTTGCCGTTATCTCCCTTGTTGTTGCGAGTATTGTCGGGCTGAGTTTGTTGATCCGACTGCCGCGCCAGCGTAGAGATCCCTGTCACTGAAAATCCAGCTATCCCCAAACCCAGAGCGGCGATTTGCAACGTCTTGTATTTAATTGTCATGGTTTTGCCCTCAGTTCAATAGTTAAGTTAAAGCGTTAAAGTGGCCGTCGCAAAAGGTACTTCTGTTGGCCTCGGACCGCCATACACGGTCGTATGTAATCTCCCGGCGAGCGCAACGTAGGAAGCAGCGGAATCGGGTAAACCCCCATTTTTTCTGCAGCGAACTCCGTATTGGTTTGCCCCCGCCGCTGCACCACTATGAATGAGCCCTGAGAGCGGTAAAAAATTACTTTGATATTTTTTTGTCAGAAGAAAACTTTTAAGGAGAAATATAAACATGGCGAAAAACAAATCGGTATTCGGAATTTATTCTAGTCGTAGCGGTGTTGAGAACGCAGTCGTTGCACTGAAGGACTCGGGCTTCCAACACTCCGACGTATCTGTTTTGCTGCCGGAAAATTTGGGCAATCGCGAACTTTCCACGGAGAAAAACACCAAGGCACCGGAAGGCGCCACCACCGGCGCAGGCTCCGGGGCAGTAATCGGCGGAACGCTTGGCTGGTTGGTTGGTATCGGCGCACTGGCTATTCCTGGCTTGGGCCCCTTCATCGCAGCAGGACCGATTATGGCGGCGTTGGCAGGCATGGGTGTTGGTGGAGCAGTTGGCGGAGTTACCGGCGCGCTCGTAGGTATGGGCATTCCGGAATTTGAAGCGAAGCGCTACGAGGGCCGGCTGCAAAAGGGCGGAATCCTGGTATCCGTGCATTGCGATACTTCCGAGGAAGTGAAACGCGGCAAGGATATTCTTCAACGCACCGGCGCGGAAGATGTTTCCACGGCAGGCGAAGCTTCGGCCGATGTGAAAGACAAAACAGACGTCCGGGACGTTCCGTCGACTCGCAAGGCCGGAACCGGATATTAATTCTGCAAAGACTTCGTTGCGGTTACGGAGTACTTAAAGCTCCAAAGGAGGCCGTATGTTCCTGGTGCTATTCATCATTTTGCTGCTTCTGTGGCTCGGCGGGTTTCTGGTATTTCACGTTTCTAGTGCGCTGATTCACTTGCTGCTGTTATTTGCGGTGATTTCGATCATCATTCACCTCTTTCAACGCAGAACAGTGGCATAAAGAAGAACCCGGCGAAAAAACTCAAAGCCAAATGGCGGTTTCCATTTTTATGGAAGCCGCCATTTTTTGCGTTGCCTGCGGCAATCGGCGTGGTCCGCCTGATGGCACATCTGCGCTATCACTTGGATAGACAGCGCCTATTGCTGAGTGTAAGATTTTTTTGTTTCTTTGGATGCAAAACTTCTTGCGCCGCGAATCCAGACGATTCCCGATTTTGTTTTTAGCGCGCGCCATAGTGGCCGCTATGCTGGCGTGCCACTTCAGTTTTTATCCCCTTCTCGCACGCCAGACGGTGATCGATATTCATGGCTCCCCGAACGAGGTGCTCGCCCAAGGCCGGGGCAAAGTATTGGTTTTTGTTTTTGTGCGCACGGATTGTCCAATTTCAAATCGCTACGCCCCATTGCTGCAGCAGATGAACAAAAAGTACCGGCAGCAAGCCTCGTTCCGGCTTGTTTTTCCCGACAGAAACGAATCGACCGATAAAATTCGCCGTTATCTTCAGGACTACAATTACCAATTGACGGCAATTCGCGATCTGGATCACGCTCTCGTAAAAAAAACCATGGCCAAGACCACTCCTGAAGCCGCAGTCTTTGATGCCAAAGGCGACCTTGTCTATCACGGCCGTATCGATAACCTCTACGAGCACATCGGACAATCTCGCCGTGCCGCCACCACGCATGAATTGGCGGACGCGATTGAAGCCGCCAGCAAAGGTCTCCATCCTCCAGTGTCAACGACCGAAGCCGTCGGATGTTTTATCTCGGACCTTGAATGATTCGTGTCGGGCCAGCAATTTATACCATCGCCCTGATAGTTGTTTTCCTGTTGTCTCACCCGGGGCGCGTTCTTGCAGCACCCCAGGCTGCGCAAGACGCCAGCAACACCAATCCGCAAATTACGTTTAACAAGGATATTGCTTCGGTATTGTTTCAGCATTGCGCCACGTGTCACCGTCCCGGCGAATCAGGCCCCTTCCCTTTGCTTTCCTATAAAGATGCGAAAGCTCATGCCCGCCAAATCGCCGCCGTTACACAAAGCAGGTTCATGCCGCCGTGGCTGCCCGAGCCCGGCGAATTTAAATTTGCCGATGAGCTTCGACTCTCCGACGCACAAATCACTACCATCGCTCATTGGGTGGGACAAGGTGCCGTCGAAGGCGCGCCTTCCGATCTGCCGCTCACCCCGAAATTTGCAGAAGGCTGGCAGATGGGAACACCTGACTTGGTTATTACGGCGGAAAAGCCTTATCAGCTCCCGGCCAGCGGTACTGACCAATATTGGAATTTTATTTTTCGCACTCCAGTGCATTGTACCCGCTGGCTCAAAGCCATCGAAATAAGGCCAGGCGACAAGCGCGTAGTACATCACGCCAATGTTCTGGTGGATCGCATGCAGTCGGCTCGCGCGCAGGAATCTTCCCCGGGGGCCGGCTTCGCCGGAATGGAAATTAAAATTGAGTCCGAAGCATTTGATCCCGACAGCCATTTCCTCTTCTGGAAGCCAGGGGCCGCGCCTTACACCGAGCCCGACGGCATGGCGCTGCGACTCGATGCGGGCACCGATCTGGTGCTCAACATTCATTTGCAGCCATCCGGAAAAGCGGAGTGGATCCAGCCAAGCCTGGGTCTTTATTTCACCGAGCAACCCGCGACACGTGTTCCCATGTTGCTGCAACTTGAAAACGACCGGAAGCTGGATATCCCTCCCGGAGAAAAAAACTTTTTAGTCACCGATGAGTTCACGCTTCCCGAGCACGTGCAACTGCTGGCCATTTATCCGCATGCACACTACCTGGGCAAGGATCTGCAAGCGTTCGCGAAGTTCCCGGATGGCACGCAAAAATCGTTGATACACATTCCATCGTGGGATCTGAATTGGCAGGCGGTTTTTCGCTACGAGACGCCTGTAGAGCTGCCGGCGGGAACGGTGATTTCCATGCGATATCGGTACGACAATTCCGATGAAAATATTCGCAATCCCAATGTGCCGCCGAAACGGGTGGTTGGAGGCAATCGCGCCAGCGATGAAATGGCCCATCTCTGGCTGCAAGTTTTACCGCGCAGCAATCCTGGCGACGCTGGGGATCCGCGAAGAATTCTGCAAGAGGCTCTGGCGCGGCACAACGTCGACAAGAATCCAGCCGACTTTGAAGCGCACTACAATCTGGGCGCAATGTTACAGGGACGCGGCGATATAGCCGGTGCGGAAAAACAATACGCGATGGCTTTAAGTATCCGCCCTGAAGACGCTACCGTGAATAATGCCATCGCGGGCGCGAATCTGGCCGCTGGTCATCCTGATGCGGCGATAACTTATCTGCAGACCGCGCTCCGCTCGCGGCCGGACTATTTTGACGCGCACTACAATCTGGGAACCGCCCTAGCCATGCAGAATAATTTCGCGGCAGCAGTGGAAGAATTCCGCGCCGCGGTGCGCATCAATCCACAGGACGCCAATGCGGAAGCAAATCTTGGCGCGGCACTCGCGGAACTGGGGAACTGGAAAGAAGCTCGCGCCCATTTGGAAAAAGCGCTGGCCATCGATCCCACTCTCGCAAATGCCCGCGACAATCTGGAACAAGTAAAGCGCGCGTTGCCCAACGACCCTCAATAGGCCTGATTTACATTAACGATTAGCGCGGCCGATCGATCCGTTGCGCTTGTTTTTCCGCCTTCAGCGCCAACTCCATCGCGTAAAAGCAATGCTCTTGATTCATGGCCGTATCAGTGCGATCCAGCACATCATTAATAAGTTGTTCGCCATACGGCAAGGCTACGTCCTGGCAGTCGATATAGCGCGTGCCTTTCTGATCAATCTGGAAAAGAAAGCTCCCAAGATTTCTTCCCGCGATGTCCACGTTCTTCCGAATTTCAAAATAACCGTCGGTGCCCAGCACAAACAGCCGTCCGTCTCCCCAGGTAGCCAAGCCATCAGGCGTAAACCAGTCGACGCGGATGTAACCCGTTCCATGATCGCCTCGCAGCATCACATCGCCGAAATCTTCCAGGCCCGGATACTGCGGATGGTTCAGGTTGCCGATCTGCGAAGCCACAATTTCCGCTTTTGTTGAATTCGTGAAATAAAGAAATTGATCGAATTGGTGCGACCCGATATCGCAGAGGATACCGCCATATTGCTCGCGCTCGAAAAACCAGGGAGGGCGTTGCGCCGGATTCATGCGATGCGGCCCGGTGCCAATCGTTTGCAGCACGCGTCCGATCGCGCCGGCCCTCATCAATTCTCCAGCGCGAACCGTTGCGCGATTCTCAAATCTCTCGCTGTACATAATGGAATAAATTCGCCCGGTCGCTTTCTGCGTGCTCCTGACTTCAGCAAGTTGTTCGAGCGAAGTCATGCCCGGCTTATCGACCATGAAGTCTTTTCCGTGGCGCATCACCTCGAGGCCCAGCGGAGCGCGGTCCGCGGGAATTGAAGCGCTCAAAATCAGCTTAATGGAGGGGTCATCCAGTATTTCTTTTTCACTGCCGGCCAGTTTTACGTCCGGATAGCGCTTGCTGAAGGCCGCAGCCAGTTCCGGTTCCTTTGCGTATAAAGAAACCAGTTCGCCGCCTCCACGGCGTGTAGCTTCGACCTGCGCATAAATATGATCGTGATTGATGCCGATAACCGAGAATTTCAAGGATCGTTTCACACGTGAGTCCGCTGTGCTCTGGCTGCTCGTGGCCCGCAAACCTCGTGCGGCATTTGCAGAAAGGCCAGCGGTCACCATCATACCGGCGGCAGCGTTGCCAGAAGTTTTGATAAACTCCCGCCGGTCGACTGATTTCTTTTTCATTTGGTTTTCCCCGACAAATTATGTCCTAAATTTTGCCTGCGGTACTCTATTTTGCAAAAAGCGTACTACCACAGGGCGTTGCACGTTTTGAATATCACCAGCTAAGATCTCGAGCGCCGCCAGGGGCATGCGATGAAGCTATGCAGATTGATCGTTTTTGTAGCGCTCATGTTGTTCAGCGTGTTCCCCGCGGACAATAAAGTCATTACAACTACCAAAGCAAACAGGGATGTGACACTCGACACAAACCCCGCCACCAGCTTTTGGAATCAAACAGTTCCTATATATGCGGATCGCGATAAGTACGATCAAGCCTTGCCGGGCTATCGCACCGAGATTCGCTCGCGGTGGACCGCAAAGAATCTTTATTTTTTGTTCAGTTGCCCGTATGAAGAGCTGTTTTTGCATCCTAATCCCAGCGCCACAACGAAAACGAATAAACTCTGGAATTGGGACGTGGCCGAGGTATTCATCGGCTCCGATTTCAAGAATATCCAACATTATAGAGAATTCGAATTGTCCCCTCAGGGAGAATGGCTCGATCTCGACATCGATTTAAGCAAACCGCATCATGAAGAAGGCTGGAGGTGGAACTCCGGATTTCAGGTTGCCGCGCGCATCGATGAGCAAAGGAAAATTTGGTACGGCGCGATGAAAATTCCGTGGACGGCATTGGACGAGATTCCTCCATCGCCCGGTAAAACATTACGAGTTAACTTTTTCCGCAGCCAAGGCCCGCGCTCCAACCGGAAGGAGATTGCCTGGCAGCCCACCATGAGTGAAACGTTTCACGTACCCGAGCGATTTGGCTTGTTACGCTTGGTTGCGCGACGGTGAGGTTACCGCGACAATATTCGTAGTGTTTATTTCTCAATTTGCTGCGCAGCGTACAAAACGATGACACGGGCCTCAATCGATCTGCAAGACAAAATAGCGGTGGTACTCGGCGGCACCTCCGGCATCGGACGCGCCATATCTCTCGGTCTCGCCGATGCGGGCGCGGCAGTGATCGCTTCCGGAAGAAACAAAGACAAAGTCGACGCTGTCGCCGCCGAACTCGAATCTAAACATTCCCGCAGCCTGCGCGCGACCTGCGACATTGCCAGTCGCGCTTCCCTGGAAGATTTGCTTCAGAAGGTGCTGCAGCGCTTTGGCACAGTCGACATCCTCGTTAACTGCGCCGCAAAAATTCGCCGCGCGCCGACACTGACATTTTCGGAAGATGAATGGAACGATATTCTGGACACCAACCTGACCGGCACCTTGCGATCTTGTCAGATTTTTGGCAAGTACATGCTAGGGCGAAAATACGGCCGCATTATAAATATCGGCTCGCTCAATAGTTTTGTTTCCTTATCGGAGGTCGCTGCCTACGCCGCCAGTAAAGCGGCGGTCGTTTCCCTGACGCGCTCGTTGGCGGTCGAATGGTCGAAACATGGCGTACTGGTGAATGCCATCGCTCCGGGCGTTTTCCGCACAGAACTGAATACCGCATTGTTGGACGGCACGGAGCGCGGTCACGAGTTGTTGATGCGCACGCCGATGGGGCGTTTCGGTCGAGTCGACGAAGTTGCGGGTGCAGCGGTGTTTCTGGCCTCCGATGCGGCCTCGTTCATAACCGGACAGACGCTGGTGATCGATGGCGGATTCCTGGCAAGTGGCGTCAACCAGTAGAACCGGAAATTTTGCCCATCAATGAACTAAGATTAAAATCTAGCTGTGCGAGGTGATTAGTGCCGTGGTTTTGGCGCGAAGCGGACGAACTGTCGCGGGCCGAAGTTGACGCGCTGGCACTTCGACTACTAGATGAAGCGCGCGTTCGGGTCGGAAAAGAACTTCGCAGAGTGCTTTTGCTGCCGCCCGATCTTACGCGAGCACACAGCGGCTCCGGCAAGATCACCGAAACTCTCTATAACGCGCTCGCGCCGCACTGCGATGTGCAGGTCATTCCTACGCTTGGCCAGCATGTTCCTCATACCGCTGAGCAAAATCGCTGGGTCTTCGGCAGCATCCCCAACAATCGCATTCACGTTCATGACTGGCTCGCAGGAGTCACCAGGGTGGGCATCATTCCCGGAGAGCTGGTCGCCAGGAGCACTGGCGGTGTCGCCGATTGGGACATTCCAGCCGACCTGAATCGTTCCTTGATGAGTGAAAAGTGGGACCTGATCATCAACATCGGTCATGTAGTGCCTCACGAGGTCTTGGGCTTTGCCAATCACAATAAAAATTATTTCATCGGACTAGGCGGCAAAGAAACCATCTGTACTTCGCACATGGCCGCAGCAATTTATGGCATCGAGAATAACCTGGGGAAACTTATCACCCCGCTGCGCAGTTGTTTCAACTGGGCCGAGAAAGAATTCTTAGGCCACTTGCCGGACGTTTATTTTCAGGTAGTCATGAAGCGCAGCCCGGACAACCGGCTGGTGACTTGCGGCGTGTACGTGGGAGACGATCTCGAAACGTACTTGATGGCCGCACGCGCCAGTAAAAACGAAAACATCACCATCGTGGAAAAGCCCATCACCAAAGCCGTGGCGATCATGCAGGCGGATGAATTTCACAGTACCTGGGTAGCCAACAAGGCGGTCTACCGCACCCGCATGGCGTTGGCCGATGGCGCCGATCTGTTGATCATCGCGCCGGGATTACAGCGATTCGGAGAGCAGGAATCCGTCGATCGCCTAATTCGAAAATACGGATACCGCGGCACCCCTTATACGCTACAGCAGTACAAGGCAAATTCGGATTTGCGGGAATTGGCGCACTCCGCAGCGCACTTGATCCATGGATCGAGTGAAGGGCGATTCACGATCTCTTATGCTCCGGGTCATTTAACTAGAGACGAAATCGAGCAGGTTAACTATCGCTATGTGCCGCTCGATGAGGCGCTCGCCAAATATCCACCGGGGAAAATGAACGAAGGTTGGAATATCATGGCCGATGGCGAAGAGGTCTTTTTTATTAGTACACCGTCTTCAGGACTGTGGGCCACGCAAAGCCGACTGGACTCGCGCGAATAGTCAACGATTTTCTATGACTTCCAGGTTCACACGTTTTTCGGTACGGCAGGCCTCATAGATTGCTTGCACCAGCACTAAACTGCGGCGCCCTTCCTGCCCATCGCATCGCGGTTTTGTGTTCGTCCGAATGGCGTGCAGGAAATCTTCCAACACGGCCTGATGACCTCGCGCATCGCTGACTACCGCGGAGGACGAGCTCAGATTTTTGTCAACTTCCGAACTTTTCAATAAATCCGGTGACGGATTTTTAAGGTCAGCCGTGAGCAATCGATCATGCTCGATGATGAGCGTGCCTTCCGAACCAGTAAGCTCGAGTCTGCGCGGAAAGCCAGGAAACACCGAGGTGGCTGCCTGCAATACTCCCAGTGCTCCGTTCGCAAATTCCAGCATGGCAATCAACGTGTCCTCCGCTTCGATGGCATGCAACGCCGTCTTGCAGGTACCTTGAACAGCTTTCACTTCGCCGAATATCCACAACATGAGATCAAGCGTATGCACCGCTTGATTGATCAGTGCGCCGCCGCCGTCGAGCGCCCAGGTCCCGCGCCACCGCGAGTTGGCGTAATATTCCGGCTGGCGATACCACTTCACTCGCGCGTCTGCGAGAAGCGGTTTGCCCAGCGCGCCGGCATCCACGGCACTCTTCACCGACAAAATATCCGGCTTGCCACGATCCTGAAAGAAAACTCCAAGCTGCACGCCAGCTTTTCGTGTTTCAGCGATAAGCGCATCGGCTCGCTCAACCGTAATATCAATGGGTTTCTCAGTAAGCACGTGCAAGCCGTGTCGCGCCGCCGCGATTCCCTGCTCGGCGTGGAGCCCAGACGGGCTGCCTATGGCCACGAGCTCCATCGGGCGATGAGCAAGAAACTCATCAAAGTTGCTATACGGTTTTCCGCCATGTTCGCGGCACAACCGGCCAACTCTCTCCGCGTTGGTGCCGAAGATGGCGCCGATTTCAACATCCGCAATCGCCCGGGCAGCACGCGCATGCGTCTCGCTGATATTTCCTCCGCCTATCAATCCTATGTGTGTAGTCATTTGCGAAAGCTAGAATCGCAAGCTAAGCGCTGAGTCGCAATTCTTCCGCCAGATGTTCACTGGCTCGCATGGCCAGCGCCATGATCGTCAACGTAATCGACTTCTCCGGATGCGAAACGAACGCCGCCGCGTCCACCACCAGAAGATTTTTTATATCGTGGCAGCGGTTCCATCCATCCAGCACTGACTTTTGCGGGTCGTCTCCCATGCGCGCGCCGCCGGCTTCATGCGTCACACTACCCATCGGGTACGGGTTTCGTTTTTCATAGGGCAACAACTCCGCACCGGAAGCTCGCAGAATTTCTTCCATCTGTCCGTACATTTCATCGCGTAGCGCAAACGCGTTGTCGTATTCCGCATTGGTATGAAAACGCACTTGCGGGATCCCAAATCGATCCGTCAAGCCATCGGGATCAATTTCCAGAAAATTCCATTCGAATGGCAGGCCCTCTCCGTATCCGCCGATGCTCACCGCCGCCGGATACAGTTCCTTGATTCGTTTCTTGTACGCTGAACCGAAGCCAGGAAGCTCTGCGCCCGGTCCCGGCCCCATGCTGCATCCTGTTTCCACCGTGAAGCGGTATCCGCGCAAGAATTTATTATTTTTTGCGTAGTTGAAGCGTGGGATATAAAGACTATTTGCGCCCGGTCCATCATCATTTGTTGAAGGTCTCCCGGCCAACTCCGGAAAAAACCCCGTCAGCTGATTGAACGCCACGTGCTCCATCAAGTAGCGCCCCAGCGTTCCACTCGAGTTGGCCAGGCCCTGCGGAAATTCGCGGTTGCGCGAATTAAACAAGATGCGCAGCGACTCCACCATCGAAGCCCCCAGAACCACGGCTTTGCCAAAAACTTCGTACTGCTGATGATTGGTGGTGTCGATAAACGAAACGCCGCGTGCTTTCCCGCTATTGCGATCCATCAAAACTCTGTTCACCACCGCGTTAGTGCGCAGCGTGAAATTCCGCATCTTCTGCATTTTGGGAAATAACACTTCGAGCGTACTGAAACGAGAAGCGGTGTCGCATCCAAAGTTGCAAGCGCCGCAATAATGGCACGCCAGCCGGTTGTCGTAAGGCTTGCTTAGCACTGCCAGCGGCATCGATACCGTTTTCATGCCCAGTTTTGCCGCGCCTTTTTTTATCAGCAATTCTCCGCAGCGCGCGTTGAAAGGCGGCAGCGCGTTTTTGCTGGCCGGCGAATTGTAAATCGCCTCTCCACCGCCCGACATTCCGATCAGTGCTTCGGTTTTGTCGTAATACGGCTCCAGATCTTCGTAGGTGATCGGCCAGTCCTCGCCAAATCCGTCCTGCATGCTTTTTGGTTTGAAATCCAACGGACCATATCGTCCGGACTCTCTTCCCCACACTAGTGTGCGGCCACCGACGGCGCGCAATCGCGTCCAGGTGAACTTGGCTCCGGGAGCCAAAGCGTAAGGATCATCGTGCGGAATGGTGAAGAGTTGGTCGGTCCATTCATTGATTTTCCATTCCATGCCTTGCGGCAACTTTCCATATTGACCGGGTTTTCCATGCCCGCGGTACGGCCAACGATAAGGCGGCTTGTGATTGTGAAAATCCTTATGCGGTTCGATCATCCGGCCGGCTTCGAGGCACAGAACTTTCAACCCTTTGGTGGCAAGCGTGCATGCGGCCACTCCGCCCGCGGCTCCCGAGCCAACCACGATTACGTCGTAAACAGTTTGCGTCCCCAAATTAAATTTTTTGCCCTTCCCTGCCGCTAGTGATGTTCCGGATGCGTACAACCGGGAAAGTCCGGCATATAATTCATTCCCTGATAATCCAGCACATCAATCAATCCAATCTTCGAAGTGTAAAAACCCTCCACAGTCATATCCTTTACTAACGAGAAGAATGCAAAACCTTCATGCAGCGCTTTTGCATCTCGCTCCGGCGCGCTCATATCCGTCAGCAACCTGACGCGATCCGCTTCATCGGCCTCACGAAATGATTTGCTGAATTGCTTTTGACTTTCGCGTTCAATAAAAGCTAGCCCATCGATCCATTTCCTTTGCAGCAGAGGCTCAAAGTCCGCCGCCGAAAAAACGACAAAATCAATGTAATTGGCGACCTGCGCTTCTTTTGCGCCCGGTGCATCGTCGGTAGGAATGATCATCGCAGCCAGAATCTCAACGGTGCGAAATTCGTCAGCATTAAAAAATTGTGGAGAATACTTCGCAGCGGGCTCCGGTTCTTGAATCTCGTGATGCATGCCGGAGATGGTTACAGGTTCGCGGTGTTCATCGCTCTGCACCAACTGCATGGGCAGCCAGTACGACCGGAATTCTCGCCCGGCAGCACTTGCGCTTAACAATCCCAAATATTTAAGCGCACTTCTCCTGGAAACTCGTCCTTCATCCATCACTTTTAACCTGACCGCTGATTACCATTCCTAGCATACCCGGAAGCTGCCGCTAAAGTTCTGAGCAGCGACGCGGAGTTGTTACGGGATTTTTTTTTGGAATGGTCCAAAAATGCTCTAAAATCAGCCTTGCCGTTCCTATGCGCCCGTAGCTCAGCTGGATAGAGCGTCTGCCTTCTAAAGACATGCTCTACCAACCCCAAACCTATGGTTTGGCGGCACTTACTGAGTTTTCAATCCGCTCCTAACCACCTTAGCTGTGCAATCAATGTGCGAAATACATAGGTCAAAGTGTTGCGCCGAGTGTGTAACATCGGCGCGAGTTTCGGGCAGCGCAAAAAGACCCCATGAGCCACCACACACAAGACACTCTGACTTTTGCGGAACTTCGGCACGATCACTGCGATGGTAATGATCCTTTCATGACCGGTGGCTCGCAGAGGTGAAGCATTTGATGGGCGATTATTCCCCCCCAAATGCATCAAGCCAAGGTTTGCCTGTGCTAGGCATTACTCTAGAAAACGCTTTTGAATTGAAATTTTGGATTTCTAGTTAGTCGCCCGGTTAAAAGCCATTATTTCAGTAGTCTACACTCTGATAAGGGTTACATTTATCGTGACAAGCGCGTGACACTGCGGATCACGTGACGAACCCAGAGGGAGTACGTCAAACGGCTGTTTACGACGCGTAGGAGCCGACCACAGCGCCTATCCGACCGGAATGGTATAAACCTAGCCGTTGGGTTATATCGTGGGTTGTGGGGAAGATTGGCTGGAACCGAAGGAATTGTTCTTGCGGTCGGATAAGCTGCGCCAAAAAGGTTCGTTATTGTCGCAGTCAGACAAAGAAAAAGCCGTGCGAGCAGGAAAGGACTTAACGCGGCATTTGAACAGACGTATATTACGCGGCTGTTGAGACTAATCGGCGTACCGAGCCTTCCGAGATTCCAAGCGAACGCCCGATGGCACGCATCGAGCGTCCTTGAGTTCGCAGCCGGGCAACGTCAGCCGCGTGAACCTTGACGGTCATCGGG
>DATHRB010000068.1:0-91702 GCA_035482155.1 Verrucomicrobiia bacterium
TCGATGTCATTTTTACTTATCGCGCGAATCAGAAAGAGGCCGACTCACTCACACGCGAAGTCGAAGCGAAGGGAAGGAAAGCAGCGGGGTTTCGGCTCGAGACCGGCGACATTCACGCATTTGATGGATTCGCGGCCGATGTCCGCAAGACGCTGCAGGGTTGGGGACGAGACCGGTTCGACTATCTGGTGAACAATGCGGGTGGCTCGCTCCATGCGAATTTCGAGCAAACCACCGAAGCACAATTCGACGAGATCGTGAACGTTCATTTCAAGGGCGTGTATTTCCTGACGCAAAAGTTGCTTCCGTTAATTAAGGATGGGGGTCGCATCGTGAATATTTCGTCGGGACTGGCGCGCTTTGCGCTACCAGGCTCGTCGGCTTATGGGGCGACAAAGGGCGCGGTGGAGGTGCTGACGCGATACCTGGCCAAAGAACTCGGAGCGAGGGGCATTACGGTAAATGTCGTCGCTCCGGGTGCCATCCAGACGGATTTCAGCGGTGGCATGGTCCGTGACAATCCTGAGATTAACAAGCGGGTTGCCGAAATGACCGCGCTTGGCCGGGCAGGCGTGCCAGACGACATCGGACCGATGATCGCCGGATTCCTCTCGGACGAGAATCGTTGGGTGAACGGTCAGAGAATCGAAGTGTCCGGCGGCATGGCGCTGTGAACGGCATTGCGCAAACGTGATGCGCAACTCGCAGCGATCTTTGGCGATTAGGAGCTCGCCGTGGCCATCGCCTTCTCTTCTGCGGGTTTGTCGTCTCGCAGCCACAAAAAGCCAATCCCAGATAACACCACAAGCAGCACTGCACTGGAAGTGAACAAATACCGCACTCCGATCGAATTGGCCAATCTGCCGGAAAGGAGGAGTCCCAACAATTGCGAAAGCGAGAACACTGCCATAAAGCTACTGCTTACCCGTCCCAACATGTCATGCGGGGTCTCCTGCTGCATCAGTGTCTGCGCCGGAACAACAATGAAGGCGATCGCAAAGCCGGTTCCAAACATGCTCACGCCAGCGAGCCACGGCGTCTGAAACAGCGCCAGCACAAACGTCGCGAACGACAGGCCAAACAATCCGCTCAACGCCACATATTTCTTGGAGAACCCTTTGGCCGCCGCATTTACAACCTGCGTGCCCAAGATGAGTCCGACACCGACCATCGCACTGATGATTCCGAAGGCTCGCGTCCCCGCGTGAAGCTGGTCACGCACATACACCGAGATCAGTGGGCTAAAGCAGCTAAGCACAAACATCGCGGATCATCGCGATCATGACGAAGGAAATCGCAGGATGCGTCAGGATGAACCTCGACCCCGCCGTGTAATCCTTCCTCAGCGAGCCCACGGTTTTCTCTGTGGCATCCTTCGCGTTCACCATGCGTACGATTGCGATTGTCGAGAGCATCGTAGCAGAGAAGAAAAAGCTGGCGCTGTCCAGATAGAAGCACGAATTGTACCCAAGCCAGTACACCAGCAAGCCCGCCGCCGCCGGGGCGATGATACGCATCGTGTAAAACGCCTGAGACATCAGCGCATTCGCTGACATCAGTCCGTTCACCGGAACTAGTGTGCGCAACGTTACGGACTGCGACGGGCCAAAGAAGCTCGATACCGTGCTCACCAGGAAGAACAGCACGTATATTTGTTCCAGTCGAGTAACAAAAACCAAGCCCAGAATAAGCGTCGCTCGGATCAGGTCGCTGATGATCATCGTCCGCTTCACGTTCCAGCGATCTACGAATACGCCTGCTAGTGGTCCGACGATGGCCATCGGAATAATGAAGGCGATCAGCACATTCGTGACTTGCAACGGCGTCCCGTGCCACTTGAATGTGATGAGGTTAATCACTCCGAAAACCGCCAGAAAGTCGCCCAGAATACTCACAATTTGTGCCAGCCACAGCCGTTTGAAGCCGGAGATTTTGAGAACGTCACGCAGCGAGAGAGGTACAGGAGAACCAGCGGCGGTGGCTGACACTTTGGGCCTTCCCCGGAAACGCTTAATTCCCAACACCAGTAGAATCCGGCCGGCAAGCCTTCATGCGGGTTGCTTCTGAAACGAGCGCACGAAAGCAGTTAAGTATGGACTCGTGATGCAGACTGGTAGTGGGAATCGAAGTATCACACAACTGGGCATTCGAGTGAACTAGCGGTCGAAGGCGGTTGCAGTGAAAGACGAGCCCGAGCGCGAGGCAATTTCATCCATGCACATTTTGTCCCAATGCCCAACCCCGCATACTCCCAGAACGCCGTTACTCGATAACCTCCGTGTAGCCGACCATCCATCCGCTACTTCCCAGAAGCTCGATTTGGGAAGTAAGATGTGCGAATTAGCGTCAATGGCTAATCAGCCGCAGGTGAGCAGTCTCCGCCTCAAGGTAAAAATAATCAGGAGCTCGGGCAAAGGCTGGGTCTGCTGGTTCGGCGTTAGGCCAGTGATAAAAGCTGAGTGTGCCAGTCGCTGCGACGAGTTTGCCCTCCATTTCAGAGTAGGGTTCTCCCGATGTAAACGCCCCCCCGGGAATGAGATAGACTACCTGCTGATTGCCGAGCAAGACATACGGTCCAAACTTACCGCGTAGCGAAAATGTCCCGCGAATAGTGACCTGCTTTCCGATAAGTGTGTGCAATACCTCATAGGAGGCTGCAGTCGCATCTTCTGGCGTCGAGCTCGGATGGTCTCCGGGTCGTCCAACCCACTGGCCACCTTTGCATCCCCGGTATCCATCTGACAAACGCACAAGGGGTGTGGCGCCGAGAGCGACGAAATCATCGATGACGTACCGGTCGTCCTCTAAAACCACGGTTACGACACCTTCATAATGCTCGTACTGAGGTGAATAACCGCAACAATATGTCTGTTTGTGTGTGAACCTGAGATGGACATCAACTCTGTTTTCTCCCACAGTTTTACTGCTGAGAATCGAGAAGTTCAACGGGCTTGCCGCTTCGTTTGGTCCGGAAAACAGGCCGTCCTCCAACCATCCGATTCCGGGTTTGAACTGGTTCGCACGGAGATATCCCCCGTAACGTCTGAAATAATCGTCTTCGCACGACTGAAGGGTTTCGAGTTCTCGAACCAGTCGTTTGCTGATGAGCGGCCATAGCGCCGTCTTGGCCCGTCCCTTTGGAATGCCAAGTGGGCGGTATGCAGTGACGTACGTATAGAAAACCTGCACTACCTCGACCGGCGACCGCCCGGAATTCCGTTGCTCCTGACCGGGTTCGGGCTTCGCGACAGGAGTCTGACCCAGCGCCGGAACAATTAAGAGCAAAAAAATAGAGGCAATACCTAAATTGCTTAGCATGGGTTCATCTTAGCTCTGTCGCGTCGGAGAGTAAGGTCAATGAACAGGCGTGTGCTGTCATTAGAGATAGGGTGGAAACTGTAACTGGAAAAACCGTCAAAAAACCGCATTATTTCTACTGCCTGAGTGGACTTGTGCGAACTGATCTCCACGCTTGGCATCGATTCTGGACGGATGACGGGCTTATCCCACTACCCTCGCGGGAGTATCATACGGTGAACGCGGGTACAGCGCTGGCCGAGAGTCCCGTTTTGGAACTGCTTGGTGTGTATGGCCTTACTCGGCTGCAACGGCGGAGTGGCGTTCTGAAAATAACAAAAAATAACTGCACGAATGTCCAATTTTGAACAGACGCCGGAATGGGGAGCGGGTAACTTTCTCGCAGATGTCGGTGGTATGCATACGATGCCGGAGCAAAAGCGCTTCCGGGGACGCCATCGCGTGTAGACCCCTCGCGGCGGCCAGTGCTTAAAACTTAGCACTTCGGCCGCCGCGTTCATTTTAACGGCATGCCGAGCCCGAAATCCTCCCGCCCGCGCCGTTCCCTGGAAATTCCAAGGCCCACGCTGCCGACCAGATTCTTCATGATATTGTTAGTTGCTGAACCGAGGTTGTGATTATTTTTCAGGTTCTGCGATTGAAGACACCGCACACCGCATGCCTGCGCGATCTTCCATACCGCTTGGCAAGCACTGCCGCGAAATCAGAATTATTGCAGCTTGAATTGAATCGTTACCTTGATGTGCATGGGCACAGGTTTGCCATGCAGTTGCGCTGGTGCGTACTTCCAGTGACTCAGGGCGTCTTTTGCGGATTCCTGCAAAAGCGCTGGGCCGGACACTATCGCCATGCTGGCAACGTGTCCATTGGCATCAATCAGGGCGTCAATCGTCACTGCGCCGGTTATTCGCTGAGTCTTTGCCATTTGCGGATATATAGGAGGCACAGAAGAAATTAAGGTTGCGGGTTTCACGTCTGACCCGCTGCTTGGCGCAACCGGCTGTCTGGATACAGAGCCCACAAGCCCGGATGCCAATCCCGCTTCAGGCTGACTTGGCTCAAGATTCAAAGCTTCTTCAGTAGCAACCGCACCTGCACGTTTAGTCACGATCGGAGCTGAAAGCTTAACGGATCCGAGGTTTTGTTTTTTCGGCGGCGGAGGTGCGGCTACATCAGTCGTCGCAGCGAGATCTCCGCTTGCGGCCACATCCGATGCGGAATCCACCGTGGCGATGTTTTTGTTGGCTTTCGTGCTTGGCCGGTTGGCGTCCACGAATTTATTCGACTTCGATCCGGACGACGCACTTGGTTCCACTGCCGCGGGTGTGGAAACCGCGGTGAATTTAGCGGAGGGTTTCTCGGGAACCGAGGCCCGTATCTGCGGCTGTGATTGCGGACGTTCATTGTTGCTGCCGCTGGTGTTGGCGACATTCGCTGGCGTGCTGACGGCTGCCGTATTGGTTGCGGTATCGTTCGCCGTAGCATTGTCCGACGATTGGCGCGCGTACCAGCCTCCGGCGCCGATCAACAACAGAGCACCAGCTGCGATGGCCCCAATCAAGAACTTTTTGCTGGATTTCCTTGAAGCTTCATCTGTCTCTGCCAGACCATCTTGCGCATCCGCCAGGAAGTGAGTACCAAACGATGAGGAAGGTAAGTCTCGATTGGCGCTTTCTGGAGTGTCTGTAATTTCGGTAACCGATAGATCGTCGACTACCGGAATATCGCCGAAGTCTTCGGCAGCAGTATGACTTCCGATTTCAGGCAATGCCGCTGAAGCAGCAGCCGCGTTGCGCGCCAATGGTTCCAGCCAGGAAGGTATTTTGATTTCGTCTGAATCCAGGATGGATTTCGACGGCGGAGTAGCAGTCTTGGACGTGAAGACCGGCGCCGGCGGCATCGTTTTTATCGTTTTTGCAGTTTCAAGAACTTCAACACTTGCAACGCCTGCAACGCCAGGCGAAGATGATGACTTGGCGTCCAGCGGAGCGGTTGGCGAATTTGTTGAACCGGATTGCGTTGCCGGCATCTGGTTCGGACCAACAGCCAGGCTTGACGGGACAGATTGGGGGACGCGCGGGGAACTCGAAATTGTCGGTTTCGTCTCAGGCTGAATCGCCGGAATCGTTACCGGAGCTTTTGATTCAGCGCTCGAACCGCCGGTGGAATTCCTCGTTGCGGCGGAAGATGCTGGCGTGGTTTCTGAACTATGACCCTGCGTCGCTGCAGGAAAGCGCATTCCCCAGAAGCCCGAGACCGGCTCGGTGAACTCTAACTCTACGTAGCCGCTCATGCCGCGATAATTTTTTGAACTTACGACCTGGCAGACAACTTCCTTTTTTGTTTTCTCGTTGGTCAGGAACAGCAATTGGCCGGGAGCCACCGAAGAAGACAAACGCACGACCGCACCGTGCCCGAATATCAAAACTGTTTTTGTGGATTCTGAAAAAGGCTCGCGCTTTTCGCTACCTGCAACTGCGCGGGCTCCGTTCACCGTGACGGGAACTTCCAGTGCCACAGGTTGGGTACGCGTTGTTGAGTCCGCAGGCAAGGTCCCATTAGAGGTGGCGGCCGGGCGACCCGTGGTGGCCATGGCGTTTTCCGGAATGGACGTTAATATTTCGTTTTCCTTTGTAGTCGGGGACATGGGCACACTCGCGAGAACAGTTTCTCCAGCACAAACGAACGGAGTGTTCGCGCGGAATCACCCTATGGTCTAGGCCTCGCGGGGGACTAGCTATAGTACGGAGGTACTATGTTCGGAAAATTTGTACAGATAGGTACCCCGGTCACAGGGTAAAAACGACCTGTACTAACGGACAGGTGGTGGTGACAGCGGGCCTTTGAACTTTTCGTCGAGTTCCACTTGGTAGCCGGTAACCATTTTGTTCGTTTCGTTGGCCATCCCGATCACCGCTTGCAACTCGTGGAACATTTGGTCGGTCATGCCTTTTTTGCGCGCCGACGCGGTGTGCGATGCGATGCAGTACTGACAATTGTTCGTGACGCTGACTGCGACGTAGAGCAATTCCTTCGTCAAAGGGTCTAAGGCGCCGGGCGCCATAATTTGCTTCAGCGATTCCCAGGTACGCTTCAAAGTGGCGGGGTCGTGCGCGATGGCTTTCCAGAAATTATTGATCCAGTCGATCTTTCGCGTGGCCATGATGTCGTCGTATACCGCGCGAACTTCCGGGCTGGCATCTTTATATTCAATCAGTGCGAAGGCGGCCATGATTTCTCCAGAGGATATTCAACAAATGAGCAGGTAAAACGTTAGCAGGAACGTTACACAATTTGAAACTTGGAAATGGCCCGCTCGGGAATGAAGCGCTTTGGACGCTTGGGAGTGGGGCAGCAGAATTTGTCCAGCAGCAACTTCGCCAACCGTTTGTGATTGTGGCGAATGACGTCGCGTTCATCCAGCAAATTATCAAGGACAACGCGACAACCCAATTTTTGAAGCTCTGGCAAATCGATGACTACAGGTTCGGCCCCTTGTGCACGATAGCGCCGGGCAACTCTCGCGGATACGGGTTGGCGGTTGGCAACCACGTAGTCCACTAATTTGCGCGAGGCGTGGATTTGAATGGCGCGAAGATGATCAGCCAGTGCGTATCCCGCGGTTTCGCCAGGCTGGGTCATGAGATTGGCAATGTATACGCGCGGGGACCTGGAGCTCGCGATGGCCGCTGCGACTTCCCGAATCAAAAGATTGGGCAGAACGCTGGTGTACAGCGAGCCGGGGCCGAGAAGAATGAGATCCGCTTTGCGAATGGCTTCGATAGCGAGTGGAAGGGGACGAACTCTTTTCGGTGAGAGTTCTAATTTTTTTATGGGCACGCGGCTAGCGGTGATGCGCGTTTCGCCGCGCACCCGGCGGCCATTGGTGAGCGTGGCGACAAGATGCACATTCGCCAGCGTGGATGGAAAAATTCGCCCGCGGATGGCCAGGACTTTGCTGCTTTCGCGAATTGCTTCGGTGAAGTCTCCGGTGATGTGTGTGAGAGCGGCGAGAAAAAGATTTCCAAAGTTGTGGCCGATCAGTCCGCGGCCGGCATGAAAACGATATTGGAAAAGGCGGCCGAGCAGCGCTTCGTCCTTGGAAAGCGCGACCATGCAGTTGCGAATATCACCCGGTGGCAGAATGCGATTTTCACGCCGCAGCCGACCGGAGCTGCCGCCGTCGTCGGTCACGGTGACGATGGCAGCAAGATCGGAGATGGGGCGTTCCGCGTTGGGATTTTTGTCATCGCCGCGGACCACGTGCTGTTTCAAGCCGCGCAGCAACGCCGATAGACCGGTGCCGCCGCCGAGAGCGACGATGCGAAATCCGCGTGAATTTTTTTTTTGGTTTGCGGTGTTTTTTTTCACGTGCGGGCGCGGCGAATTAATTTTCGATCAAATAGCGGGCGATCGAACTGCGGGCAGGTTTTTCAAACGATCAGCCGGCGGTGCCGTCTTTCTCAGGATACAGCAGTTCAGTGAAGCGCGGATCTTCCTGGAGGAAGGCGAAGTCTTCATCGTTACGCGCGTGATAGCGATTTTCGGATTTGAGCTGAATGGCTACCTTCAGATTGGCCATCGCGGAGTCCGCTTCGCCGGTGAGGCAATCGAGAGCAGCGAGGGCGTAATGAATGTGATCGGCTTTGGGGGCGGCGCGCCGCGCTTTATCCAGACTTTCGCGGGCGTCATCCCAGCGGCCGACGTTCATCATAGCGACGCCGCGTTGATAATGTTCGTCGGCGGTGCGCGGATTTTGATCGTGCAGCGGCTTCATGCGCTGCTCGGCAATTTTTACGTGCATGCGGGCGCGATCGGCGAGTTCTTTGCTGGGGCCTTCCACAACTTTTTCCAGTTCCTGCTTGGCGCGCGCGAATTTCTGCTGCCGAAATAATGCCAGGGCTTCGTCGTAGATTTTCAGTTGAGCCTGGACACGGGGATCGACAAGTTCGACGCCGCCGCGTTGATGGGGATGCGCCGCAGGTAAGTTCTTTTTCTTCTGCAATTTGGCACGAGAAGGAGACGCGCTCTTGACGTGAGAGGAAGATGCCCGAGTTGGCTTACGTACTTTTGCCATGAAGCGCATGCTAACAGAGGTGATATGGCGCGTCAATGTTCGCGCCATGCGAAACCCGCAAAATCCGGTGGTTTATGACCATTATCAGCTTGATGATGCGTTCCTGCGAGCCGAGTCTGCCGGAATTTTGGCAGTCACAGGTACCCCACCCCCCTGTTTTTTTGCGAAAGAGTCTGTAAGATGATGAAAACAAAGGATCGAGGCCGTCAAAAGAGCGCCAAAAAGTGCAAAGAGTCCACAACTTATTCAAAACAAAGAAGTAACAAGTTAACATAATAATAGACCAAGGAAGATCAATACGCAGCAGGACATAAGGTTGTTTAAGGATTTCGCCGAGCGCCGATAGCACTAAATGCATGGGCCCATTTTACCATTTAGATATATATAAAACAACTAAACTAGGAATTCAGGCGACGATGGGACCGGGTTAAAATTCGTTCGCTGAATGCCGCAAAAGTGGCCAGATCGACTGGGGATTGGGCAGCGATTTTGGTGCGACTCTTATCGGTGACGTTACCTACCGGAGGCATTAGCGGAAAATAGAGCATGAGAATTGGGCGAAATTCGCGGACACTGTTTAGAGGTTGGAGGTTCGAAGTTCGAGGTTCGAACAGCACGCACCGGCTCGAGGTTGGAGGTTCGAAATTCGAGGTTCGGGATTCGAAGACACGATACAACATTGCGTAAAATCGCTAAGATGAACGTGCCTGTAAGGAATCAACGAGGGGTCGGGATAGAATCGACAAGGATGGGGGCGAATACCGGCTGGGTTTAGTGTGCGTGGTGAGATTTTAGCCGGGTTCGAAACTACGACTAGTGCCGTTTATTAATTTTCCTGCGCGCGAAATTAATTGCAAGCTGGTGTATTACGGTCCAGGTCTGGGCGGAAAGACCGCCAACCTGCAGTGGGTGTATGACCATACCGGGCAGAACCAGAAGGGCAAGATGGTATCGCTGGCGACGGAGACGGACCGCACACTGTTCTTTGATTTTCTTCCGCTGGATCTGGGGACGGTGCGTGGATTTAAAACGCGTTTTCACCTTTATACCGTGCCTGGGCAGGTGTTTTATGAGGCCAGCCGCAAGCTGATTTTGAAAGGCGCGGACGGCGTGGTGTTTGTAGCGGATTCGCAGGAAGAGCGGCTGGATGCCAATTTTGAAACGATGGAGAATTTGCAGGAGCATTTGAAAGAGCACAACCTGAAATTCGATACGATTCCGTATGTGCTGCAATTGAACAAGCGCGATTTGCCTAATGTGATGAGCGTGCCGGACCTGACAAAGCAATTACAGAAAAAAGGCGAGCCGGTGATTGAGGGAGTGGCGGTGAATGGGCAGGGCGTGTTTGAGACGCTGAAGGAAGTGGCCAAGCTGGTCTTGGCGGAGCTGAAGAAGAACGGTTAGCTCGGCTGCAGCATTGTGATCTCTAGCGCACCGCTACTGCCCTTTTCCTCAATTTGGAAGTGGCCCGGTTCCCATAGGTTTTCCTTTGTCGGTGCCGCCCTAAGCGACGCCAAGGTTGCGGCTCAGGAAGCTGCCGCAGTGAACCTTGCTCCAGGTTATGTGCCGCTGGTCAGCAAGGGTCTGCAATTCACGCCTGCGGCACAAACGCACTTCAAGTCCAGCGACCATTTAACGGCTTACTTTGAGGTTTATGAACCGTTGCTGGCGGACCAGCCGAAAACCGCCGTTCAGGCACACCTGCGAATCGTGAACGCGCAGACCGGCGAGGTGCCGTTTCAGTTCGCTCCAAAACCGAGAGTGGGGCACCCTCAAAAATAATTTAGAGAAATTCAACCACGACTCAACGTGCGCTGTATTGGCTTACTACGGTTAGTTAGGCGAAGTTGGCGAGGGCTGCGGATTCGGATTCGAAGGCTGGGATGGCTTCGATGAGGCGGGTGACGGTGAGGGCGTCGCGGACGCGACCGGGGCCGCAGACCAGGCGAAGGACGCCGCCTTCGCGAGCTAGTTGGATGGAGATGCGCACCAGGGTGGAAATGCCGGAGCTGTCGATCTGGGGGACGCCGTTGAGGATGACCACGACTTTGCGGGCGCCCTGGTCGATTACGGATTGCAGCGCTTCGTGGAGCTGTTCGCTGGATTCGCCAATGGTGAGGCGGCCGTGGACGTCGAGGACAGAGACGGGGCCGCTGGCGCGAACGTTTATTTCCATGGGGGCGTGATCGGCCATGTGGTGATTCTCCGTCCGGGTGGATAAGCGGCGCTGGTTAGAGCGGCTATCCATTGGCGTGCATTATACGACGAAGGAAGATGACATGCGATTGGTGGGTGGAATTTGTTCGGGGCAATTTGGATGGGAGAACTATCCGTTGGTTGCTGCGCTCAAAAAGGACCCCGACGTATTTCAAAACCTAACGTCAACATATTTCAAAACCTAACGTCAACGGAAAGACCCACCCTGGAAATCGAGGGTGGGGCACCCTCCGTGTTGTGTTGAGTCTTAGTCGTGTGAGGAGATCGTGCTGGTCAATTTTTTCGTTAACTTCAAAAAGATAACTTCAAAAGATAACGTCAACCCCAAGACCCGGGTTCAAACTCAACTGCGAACCCGGGGCACCCTTCGCGTGATTTTAAGTTTTGGTGGACGGGGAAGGCTTGCTAGTTAAATTTTTTGTGGGATGAATCAATTCTATTTATATGACAAGGCAGGAGCGGGTGCATATAATCGGGCGCGAATAAAGTCCATCTAGGCCATTGCGGGGCTGTGAGTGGCTTAGAGGGAATTTTTTGTTTTTTGATTAACTGATGATCATTCCGAAGTTCCTACATTTGTCTCAAATTTATTGTAAGAGGGCGCCGGACCGCGGGCGTTCGCCGTGGCGATATTGTGTGCTGCTGGCGATGATTTTATGGGGCGCTTCAGGCGGGTTCGCACAAGCAGCGGCTCCGACAGATTTTTCCAAAGCGAGTACCAGCGAGAAGCTGACTCAACTGGACCAGCGGGTGACGGCGGCGCAGTCTTCGGCGGATAACGCGTGGATGCTGGTGAGCGCGGCGCTGGTGTTGATGATGACGGGGCCGGGGTTGGCGCTTTTTTATGGCGGGTTGGTGCGGCGCAAAAATACCCTGGCGATTATGATGCAAAGTTTCGCGCTGATGGCTTTGATCACGGTGATGTGGGCGCTGGTGGGCTACAGCTTATGTTTTGGCGGAAATGGACCGTTGATTGGCGGGTTTGAACACGCATTTTTGCGAGGCGTGGGCGCGGATCCGAATCCCGATTATTCGGGAACGATACCGCAGACTACTTTTATGGTTTATCAGTTGATGTTTGCGATTATCACGCCGGCGTTGATTACCGGGGCGACGGCGGAGCGCATGAAATTCAGCGGGTCGGTGTTGTTCATGGTGCTGTGGTTTATTTTTGTGTACGCGCCGCTGGCGCACATGGTGTGGGGTAAAGGCGGTTTTCTGAATGCGTCGCTGGGGGGAAGATTTCCGACGCTGGACTTCGCGGGCGGAACGGTGGTGCATATTTCTTCGGGAGTGTCGGCACTGGTGTGCGCGCTTTACTTAAGGAAGAGGACGGGCTTCCCGCAGCAGCCGATGCCGCCGCATAGTTTGGTGTTGAGTTTTATTGGAGCTTGTTTGTTGTGGGTGGGATGGTTT
This sequence comes from Verrucomicrobiia bacterium, assembly GCA_035482155.1. Taxonomy (GTDB): domain Bacteria; phylum Acidobacteriota; class Terriglobia; order Acidiferrales; family UBA7541; genus Acidiferrum. The sequence goes on from DATHRB010000068.1 coordinate 12,029, forward strand.
GGATTTAATGCGGGGAGCGCGCTGGCTTCGAACGGATTGGCGTCGAGCGCGTTCGTAGCTACACATTTCGCTGCTGCCAGCGCAGCTTTGGCGTGGAGCGCAGCGGAGTGGTTGAAGAATGGACGCGCGAGCGCGTTGGGTGCGATTTCGGGCGCGGTGGCGGGACTGGTGGCGATCACGCCAGCGGCCGGATTTGTTGGGCCAATGCCGGCGCTGGTGATAGGCGTTTGCGCGGGCGCATTTTGCTACTGGATGGTGACGAAGGTTAAAGCAATGTTTAAGTATGATGACGCGCTGGATGCCTTTGGTGTTCATGGGGCGGGAGGAACGATCGGGGCGCTACTTACTGGTGTATTTGCCCAGCAAGCGATCAATCCTATTTTTGGAGCGGGAAAAGCGGTGGGCGGATTAGACGGGCACTGGGTGCAAGTTGGAAACCAATTGGTAGGCGTGCTAATTGCGTGGGGATTCGCGCTGGTGGGGACGATTGTGCTGCTGAAGATCGTTGATATGATCACGGGGCTGCGAGTGAGCACGGAAGATGAAGAGGCAGGATTGGATATTACACAGCACGGAGAAGAGGCCTATAACCTGGAAGCGTGATACGCGAGTCTTATTTATAGCGTGCGCGCCGAGGAACGCATTGCGGAGTATTGGAAATCACCTCCATGATGAAAATTGAAGCGATCATTCAACCGTCGCGATTTGTTTCCGTGAAAGAAGCGCTGCACGAAATTGGGATCGAGGGGATGACGGTGACGGAAGTGCGCGGTCACGGGCGGCAAAAAGGGCATACGGAGATTTATCGCGGGCGGGAATATACCGTGGACCTGCTGCCAAAAATGAAAATAGAAATGGTATTGCCGGATACGTTGGTGGAAAAGGCGTTGGAGGCAATCAAGAAGACGGCTAAAACCGGAATGATCGGCGACGGGAAAATTTTCTTGTCGAAGATCGACGAGGCCATCCGAATCCGAAATGATGAGCGCGGGGAGAACGCGCTGTAAGTAAGGCCATGGATTTATTTAGCGAGTGTTTGTGCTGCCCTGTTAATGAAGCGTTAAATCTGCCGACGAAGACTGCCCGAGCCGTCGTCCTTGTGAGGGAATGAAAAGCGAGAAGAAAAGAAGCTCTACAGATGCAACATTGCCCGCTATAGTTCTATCAAGAATTGATCGGCCAAGCTAAAAAATCGATGCAAGGATCCATAACTCCTCTTTCCACGCTCGGACCAGAAGCGGACGACGAGCGGCAACGAATACGCGAGAAATTCGAAGCAGGTGCGGGTGCGCGAGAAACGCTGGCGGCGTTGTGTGAACTGGCGGATCGGAATATACAGCGCATTTTGGGCGAGGTGCTGCGTGTGCATGGCAACGACACGCAGGGGCTTGCCCTGCTGGCGCTGGGGGGATTCGGGCGGCGGTGGCTTTTTCCTTATTCCGATCTGGATATTTTATTTTTATTCGGGAACGAAAAAGCGGAAGCGGAATTCAGACCGTTGATTGGTGAATTTTCGCGGGTGTTGTGGGACATTGGTTTTCGCGTGAGCTCCGCGGGGCGAACCATCGATGAATGCAAACGCATAGAAGAAGACAACGCAGAATTTCACCTGGCCTTGCTGGACCGGCGATTCCTGGCCGGGGACAAAATACTATTTGAGAAGCTGGACAGCAAGGTCCTGCCCGGTTCGGAAAAGCAGGCGCGGCCATTTTTGATGGCGCAATTGCAAAAATTGACGAAGGACCGGCTGACCAGATATGGGAATACGATTTTTCATCTTGAGCCTAACGTGAAGGAGTCGCCAGGCGGCTTGCGGGATTATCAAGCGACGGTGTGGATGCAACAAATCAGCGGAGAGAAAAAGGATACGCGGCCGACGATGACAGCGGAAGACGACCTGGTGCGAAGAGCGGTCGATTTCATGAGCGAGATTCGGTGTTTTTTGCATTACAGCAATGGGCGAAACGACAACACGCTGACGTACGAACTACAAGCGGAGGCGGCGGCGCGGTCGCTGGGGATTTCGGGGGGAATTTCAGGGGTTATTTCAAGTGCTGCGGCCAGGAATAAAATTGTCGCAGTGACCGGCAAAGGGTCCGCGGAGCATGACGCTGCCGAATGGATGCGCATGTATTTCCGGCACGCGCGGACATTGAACCGGCGATTGCTGCGGCATATGGAACAAAAAACGCAGCTGACGACGTTGTCGCTGAGGGGACGAATTTTTAACGCGGCGCGGGTGCCGAAATTGGAAACGAGCGCGGTAAGGCCTTTCATTGAGCGCGATGGATTGCTTGAGATTGTGGCCCCCGGAGCGCTATCGGATCGAGCGATTACGTTTTCGCTTTTTTTAGCAGCGGCCAGTACAGGCGTCCCGCTAAGCCGAGAGGCGGAACGCACCATCGCGTATATCCAAACGCACCCGGAGGTGCCGGCGCAGAATACGGAAGTACCATGGGCGACACTTCGGGAAATTCTGAGCGCGGATTATCCGGGCGTGGCGCTGCGACCGATGCAGAGATTGGGATTGTTGACGGAAGTGTTGCCGGAATTCGGGCACATCGATTCGTTGGTGGTGCGCGATTACTATCATCGATACACGGTGGATGAACATTCGCTACGAACGATCGAACACCTGCAGGAATTGGGGGACGGCAGCGACCCGCTGGGCAAAAACTTTGCGCCGCTATGGAAGACGCTAGAGCGACGGGACCTGCTGATACTGACGATGCTGCTGCACGACGTGGGCAAGGGCATGGCGGTGGGAAATCACGTGACGGGAAGCCTGGAGGCGCTGGAGAGCGCGGCGACGAGGCTGGGGCTGACGGCGGAAGAAAAGGCTGAGGTGCACTTTTTGATCGCGCACCATCTGGACATGTCCGAGACGATGCAGCGGCGGGATATTTTCGATGCGGGCACGGTGGCGATGTTCGCGAGGACGGTGGGAACGCAGGAACGATTGCAGCGGCTGACGCTGCTCACGTACGCGGACATTCACGCGGTAAACCCCGAGGCGTTGACGCCGTGGAAAGCGGAGATGTTGTGGCAATTGTTCGCGGCGACTTCAAATCACTTTAGTAGAACGCTGGATCGCGACCGGCTGCATGCGTCGACGGAGGTTTCTCTGCTGGCGCAGGTGCGTTCGCAAACGCGGGGAGCGAAGGAAGGCGAAATCGAGAGGTTCCTGGAGGGCTTCCCGCGGCGGTATCTGGCAGTGCACTCGGCGGCGGAGATTGCGGAACATTTCGCGCTGTACCAGAAATTGAAGGGCGAGCCGATGCAAACGGAAGTGAAGAGAACGCGGCATGGGTTCTCGCTTTCGGTGATTACCGCGGACCGGCTGGCGCTGTTTGCCAAGATTGCGGGCGTGTTGGCGGGCTGGGGCATGAACATTGTGAAGGCCGATGCGTTTGCGAACGCGGCGGGCGTGGTGCTGGATACATTTCAATTTATCGATTTGCACCGGACGCTGGAATTGAATCCTGGGGAAATTGAGCGCTTCCGGAGAAATTTGGCGGATGTGGTGAACGGAAAAGCGGCGCTGGAGCCGTTGTTGCACAGCAGGGATAGCGCGATGAGGGCCAAGGCTCCGAAGATTGCGGTGGATACGCGAATTACTTTTGATGATGCGTCATCGCTGCACAGCACATTGCTGGAAATCGTGACGCAGGACCGGCCGGGATTGCTTTATGAGATGGGCTCGGCGATGGCCAAGCAGGAATGCAATATTGAAGTGGCACTCGTTGATACCGAAGGGCAAAAGGCGATTGATGTGTTTTACCTTACGTCGCGGGGTAAGAAATTGACGGAACAGATAAAGGCTGCGCTGCGGCAGGACTTGCAGCGGAGCTTGCGTTGATGCCGAATTTATTGCGAAAACGGATTGCCAAACAAACGAAGCAATTTTTAAAACCAAAACTAAAAAGTAAAAAAGTTGAAAGAGCGAGGTGCGGAGAAGAGGCGTCCCAGCTATCGATATCTGCGGATGACCAGGTTGTGCCGATCGGAACGATAAAGTCCCAGGACATAGAGGATGACAACGCCTTTGGTGGAATAAATGACCTGGCGGATGCGCAGCAGCGGAGCGCGCTTTGGCAGACCGAGAAGTTCGGCGGTGCGTGGATCGGCGGCGGTGGCGTCGACTTCTTCGTCGGAATAGCTGAGCTCAACGTGATAATCGCGCTGCAAGGTGGAGAATAAAGATTCTTTCTGCAATGGGGCGGATTGCAATCCGGAAAACTGTTCGGCAGAAAGATAGCAAGTTTCCAAGGCGAAAGGCTCGCCGCCAGCGGCATGGCGCAAGCGCTCCAATTTAAAGACGCGACTTCGGGGCGGAAGGGCCAAGCGGGCGGTAGCTTCCTCTTCATTGTCGATGACTTTTGTAAAGAGCACTTTTGAAATGGGAGTCAAACCGCGGCTTCCCATTTGTTCGGTATAACTCATTAATTTATTGAAATGAATTTTTGGAGCGGCGACGAAGGTGCCGACTCCACGACGGCGTTCCACCAAGCCTTCGCGCTCGAGAGAGGCGAGGGCGTGGCGAGCGGTCATCAGGCTGACATCATGAACTCTGGCAAGTTCTCTTTCGGAGGGCACCACGTTTCCAGCGCGGAGCTGGCCAGCGTCAATGCCGCTTCGAATCTCTTCCTGGATCCTTTTATAGGCAGGGATTCCGTTTGTCTTCTTGGCTAGCATTCTCGATTTCCTCGACGTAACCGGACCGAGCTACAAGCGTCACAAATTCATAACGATAGAGACGGTAGAAAAGTTCAACCGTTAGTTGCTCTGAATCCATTCCACGAACTTGTCGTCTGCCTGGGGAAATCTCCGCCAACATGAATGAAAGCACATGGAAGCGAAAAGCATCAAGAATCCCCACACCAATAGTGCTATATGGCGGTGATGCTATAGGGCACCGCGGTGAGACCCTTATAAAACAATCCTTTTCTCTTATAAAGTAATATTTTTTTGTTGACAAGTGGAAACGACCGCTATATAGCTAGCGGCAATCGGGGGTGTTTTGCGTTTATTTGGATCCGACCAAAATTCGGGAAAGAGTCTGCCGGCGAAGGCGGCAGACTCTTGGGGAGATTTTATGAAGAGACTGCGAGTGGTTTGCTTGGTACTTGGGAGCGTGGCACTCATCGTGATGATTGGCGGGACGCACAGCGCTGCGGCGCAAGACGTGACCGCGACGATTGCCGGAACTGTTACCGATGCTAGCGGTGGGGCAGTAGCGGGCGCGACTGTTACCGCGAAGTCGGTAGAACGCGGGGAGACCTATACAGCCACGACAGGCGACTCGGGACTCTATCGCCTCTCGCAGTTGCCGGTGGGCCATTACGAATTGCGCGTTGAGAAGCAGGGATTTCAAACCTCGGTGTACCCGGCGTTTGAACTGGTGCTAAACCAGGTCGGGCGTATCGATCCGCAAATGAAGGTAGGACAGGTCAGCCAGACGATTGAAGTGAGCGGTGCGGCGCCGATTTTGAAGACGGAGTCAACGCAGGTGGATACGGTCATCGATGCGGCCACCAACGATAAGCTGCCGCTGGCCACGCGGAATTATGTGGAATTGACGCTGCTATCGCCCGGGGCCATCCATCCGGACCCCAGCAGTTTTAATAACGGGGATAACGTAAACGCCGGCGCGCGGCCTTTTATCAACGGGAACCGTGAGCAGTCCAACAATTTCTTGTTGGATGGCGTGGATAACAACGAGGTGTCGGATAACCTCCTGGGTTACACGCCGTCACCGGACGCGATTCAGGAATTTAATCTCATTTCCAATAACGCTCCGGCTGAATTCGGCAATTTCCAGGGCGGAATCGTAAGCGCAACCATCAAGTCCGGGACGAACAGTTTTCATGGGGATATTTGGGAATTTTTCCGGAATGACAAGTTGAATGCCAATCAATGGGAAAACAAGATTAATCCGAACTCGCCGGCAATTCCTGTGTCACCGCTGCGATGGAATATGTTTGGCGGGACCCTGGGTGGTCCGGTTCTCAAGAACAAACTATTTTTCTTCGTGGACTACCAGGGGCAGCGCTTTGACCATCCGCCGGCGGGTAATCGTATATCCGTGTTCACACCTGCCGAGCAAGGCGGCGATTTTTCAGCACTATTGAACCAGGCAAAGCCAGTGCAACTTTACAATCCGTGCCAGGCGGGAACCGGAGTAAGCGGTTCACCGTGTGTGGCGGCAACGACACGAACGCCATTTCTGAATAACCAGATACCAATTAGTATGATCAGCCCGGTGGCTGCTGCGCTGTTCGCGTCACCGCTGTATCCAAAAGCCATTAACAGCGCATTGACCAATAACGCGATCAATCTGAAGGGCAATGCATATAACAGCGACCAGGGTGACGTAAAAGTCGATTACAGATTGTCGGACAAGGACCAAATCTCCGGACGTTTCACGCGAGCCGAACAAGTTGACCCGTCCACAAACTCGGTTTTACTGCTTGGGAACGGGCAGGTTGTCGCTCCGATATGGAGCGTTGTTGGCGATTGGACCCATACCCTTTCGACGAACATTGTGAACGACGCTCGCTTTGGCTGGAATCACGTCACGCTTAACAGTGGGACGGCGTGGGATCCGAAGGTGGGGGCCTTTGGTCAGGCCATCGGTATAGCGAATTCGAACCCCGCAAGCATTGTGGGCCTTCTCGGTGTTGATTTTGGCGGAGGCACGCCTACGAGCCCAGGCACCGGGACGTTGACGAACATCGGCAACAGCATGGTCACCCAGAATTTCGACAGCAAGGTGTATCAGGTTGATGAGGGGGTGACGTGGACGCACGGGCGTCACACACTAAAAATTGGGGCACAGTATTGGTTCGACAAGATCACCGCGTTTTATTCCGGCAATAGCGGTTCCTTAGGCGGCATCACTTTTGGACCTAATTTTACGGCCTCCGCTGCTGTGAAGCCGGCTCAGAACACCGGTGAAGGGATGGGAGATTTCTTCCTTGGCTTGCCAACTTCATTCGGCCGCGGACTTACGGGCGGGAGCTGGGCACAAACCTCGAACATTATCGCCGGATATGCCCAAGATACTTGGCGACTGTCGGACCATCTGACGGTCAATGCCGGATTAAGATACGAAGCGCACACGCCATGGGTGGAACAAAACAATCTGCAGGACAACTACAACATGCAGACCGGCAACGTTGATTTCGCCGGGAAGAATGGCGCGAGCAGGGCGCTGTACAACGGAGTTTATGGCGGGAAGGATTTCGAGCCGCGGCTAGGCTTCGCATATACGCCTGGATGGTCAGGCGGACGCACGGTTTTCCGTGGCGCGTTCACGATCTCCTCCTACCTTGAGGGGACTGGCACGAACCTACGCCTGCCGCTGAACGCGCCGTTCGACGGTGGTTCACCGGGCAGTCCAGAATTCCAGACACAATATTTACTGCAGCCGCTGCCCGGCACGACCGCGCAGCAAGGAATCATTGCGCCGCCGAACACGGGACTTTCGTGTCCAAACTTCAGTTGCTTTGCGGGAGTAATATTCCGGCTGTGGGACCCGAATGTGCAGCCGGCGATCTCTGATCAGGCTAACTTGACGGTCCAACATGAGTTCGGGGATAAAACAACACTGCAGGTCGGGTATGTGTGGCAACGTGGCGTGCACTTAATGGTGCCCTTCAGCTATGGGCAGCTGGTGGCGGAGCCCAACAGTGCATGCAGCAAACCACCTTGCACAGCCCCAAGCCCATTTTTCGACAAGAACCCGACCCTGGGTACCACAATTGGTGACTCGTCGGTATCCGGCACGCAGTCAAACGGAACGATGTCGTACAACGCTTTACAGGCGGTGTTGCAGAAGAACATGGGCCACGGGTTGCAATATCAGGTGTCGTATACGTTCTCAAAGTGTATGTCCAACAGCACCGGCTATTACGGTACCTGGTCAACTGCGAGAGCGTCGTCGACGGCGTCGCCGTACTGGCAAAATATTTATGATCCGAAGGCGGAGTGGGCACCGTGTTATTACGATGCCACGCACACGCTCACGAGCTATGCGATCTACGACCTACCGGTGGGCAAGGGCAAGCAATTTGCGCATGACGCGAACGCGGTGGTTAACAACATCGTGGGCGGGTGGTCGGTGAGCCCGATTCTTTTTCTGCACACGGGATTCCCATTGAACCTCGGTACCAACGCCAGCGATCCAACAGCGACGGGCTCGCGGGGGTTGCGCCCAGATTGCAACGGCACGAATACGATCCTCGGACGGCAAAACGCGACAGCCGCGCAGGGGGGGGGGTTCCTGTGGTTCGACCCCAGCAACTACTCGGACCCCACGACGACGTTCGGAACCTGTGCTCCGCAAATCGGCGGATTGCGGGGACCCGGATATTACAACTGGGATATCAGCTTGCAGAAAGACATCCTGCTTAGCGAGCGATTCAGGCTGCAATTCCGCTCGGACTTCCTGAACGCTTTCAACCGCGTGAACCTGGCTGTTCCCAACACGACGGTAAATACATCGACGACCGGAGTTATTCAGGCATCGCAACCTGCGAGGAATATCCAGTTTGCGTTGAAGCTCTACTACTAAACGCGAACCGCGTATGATGAGGCAGGCGTGAACGCGCCTGCCTCACTTTTGTTTTGTAGAGGCTTTCTTGGTGGAACTTCGTTCGAGGACAACGGCGCCAAAACGAAATGTCCAGGAACCTGTGTACGATCAGAATTCTGTCATTCGCTGTAATACCTTGGCTCTTTCCTTTGCAGCTCATCGCTCAGACTCCAAAAAGCAAACCCGTTCCGGGTCCAGAACCGTCTCTGACAACCGAAAAGGCGATTGGTTTGGCGGAACAGGGGCGCTGCAAGGAAGCAATCCCGGGGCTGAAGCGTGCCGTAGCTTTGCAAGGACCTGCGGAACAACGAAAAAAAGCCGGGGTGCTTGGATTGCGGTGCTCCCTGACGCTGGATAGCCGCGACGCGGCTCTGGATTTTGCTCGAGCGCTGGGGCATCAATTCCCGCAGGATCCGGAGATTCTTTTTATCCTGGTGCACGCGTACTCGGATCTTTCTTCGCGGACTGCTCAAGACCTCGGACGCAATGCGCCGCGTTCGGTGCCGGCGCACAAGCTAAATGCGGAAGCGCTGGAGATGCAAGGCAAATGGGACGACGCGCAGCGCGAATACGAAACCATTATCGAAGAGCATCCCGATGCACCGAGCATTCATTATTTGTTGGGAAGGCTGTTGCTTTCTCGTCCGGATGGGAATGCGCAGAGTGCTGAACGCGCGAAGCAGGAATTTCAAAAAGAGTTGCAGATCGATCCACAGAATGCCGGGGCGGAATATATTCTGGGGGAAATGGCGCGACAGGAAACACAGTGGGATGATGCGATCGCGCACTTTACGCGAGCGACGAAGCTGGATGCCAGTTTTGGGGACGCTTACATGAGCCTGGGATTTTGCCTAGTTTCTGTAAAACGCTATGAAGAAGCTATACCGCCGCTGGAAGTTGCGGTGCGGATGCAGCAAGGTAATCCCTCGGCACATTACAACCTGGCGGTGGCGTTGAGCCGTACCGGGAAGAAAGAAGAAGCAGAGAAGGAATTTGCGATTCAGCGCCAGTTGACGCAGAATTCCGCGCCGGGCGAAGCGAAACAGGAATAGGACGGCAAGGCGCATTTTTTGGAACGAATCCGTAGCTTTTTGGACATGCGAAATCCAACGCGGCGCGATTTGCTGAGAGGGATTGCTGCGGGGACGCTAGTTGTGGTTTGTCCGCGGTTGGTGGTGGCTTTTCCGTCCGGCAAATTCCCTTTTGAACAAGTACCTGGTTCGGCGAGCGGAATTTCCTGGCGACATTCCAGCGGAAAATCGGCGGGAAAATATTTGCCAGAGACGACCGGGGCAGGTTGCGCGTTTTTGGATTATGACCATGACGGGTGGATGGACATTTATTTGGTGAATAGCGGTAAGTGCGACTTCTACACGCCTGACCCACCGCTGCGCAATGCGCTGTATCACAACAACCGTGACGGAACGTTTAGCGATGTGACGGAAAAAGCGGGCGTGGGGGCAGGGGGATTTGGACAAGGGGTGGCCGTGGGGGATTACGACGGCGACGGATTCCCGGATCTTTATGTGACGCAGTATGGGCGCAGCATATTATTTCACAACAACGGAGATGGGACGTTTACCGACGTAACGGAAAAGGCGGGCGTCGCGGCGCCAGGGTGGGCTTCCAGCGCGGTGTGGTTCGATTACGACAATGATGGACTGCTGGATTTGTTCGTGTGCCAGTTTGTGGATTTCAGCAAGGAGAAGAACAAGCCGTGCGGGATTCTTGAGGACGGTAGAAGGCATTATTGCATTCCGCAAATTTATCAGCCAATGCCGAATTGGTTGTTTCACAACAATGGCGACGGGACGTTCACTGACGTTTCCAAAGCGTCGGGAATTGGTTCGCATCTGGGGAAGGGCTGGGGCGTGGTGGCTGCGGACATTAATAATGATGGCTGGATGGATCTTTTCGTCACCAACGATACCGTTGCCAATTTTTTGTTTGTAAATAATGGGCAAGGGAAATTCACGGAAACGGGAACCGAGGCGGGCGTGGCCTACAGCGCTAACGGCAAGCCGCGATCGGGGATGGGCGTGGACGCGGCTGATTTCAATAATGATGGTTGGCAGGATTTGTTTGTGGCCAACCTCGACCGCGAGGATTTTGCGATTTACCGCAACAATCACGATGGTACGTTTGACGATCTGGCTATTCCGACGGGCATCGCCAAAGCTACGCGGACCATGAGCGGGTGGGGGTTGAAGTTTTTTGATTACGACAACGACGGGAATCTTGATCTGTTGCTTGCCAATGGGAATCCTGACGACCTGATTAAGGCGCTGCACGGGGAGAGCGCTTATGAAGAGCCGCTGATGTTGTTTCATGGAACTGGGAAATCGTTTGAAGACGTGAGCGCAGAGAGTGGGGCGCTTTTTGCGACGCCAATGTCGTCGCGGGGGCTGGCGCTTGGGGATTTTAATAATGATGGCGCGGTGGATGTGCTGATCTCGGTGAACAACGGGGCTCCGCTGCTGCTTCGCAATAATGCCGGCACACATAATCACTGGCTGGGAATTCGTCTCATCGGGAAAAAGTGCAATGCGGATGCGGTGGGAGCCAGGGTTACATACCAGGCCGGAGATTTGAAGCGCAGTCGCATGAAGGTGGCGGGTGGTAGTTATCTTTCGTCTCACGATCCGCGGGTGGTTTTGGGTTTGGGAAGCCGCGACAAAATGGATTGGGTGGAAGTGGCGTGGCCAATGCCAAGCGGGCGCACGCAGCGATTCGTAAATCCTCCGGTGGATCGCTACATTACGATCATTGAAGGAGAGGACAAGTGGAGGTGATTTCGCACTGAAGCATAGGGCGAAACCGCTGTCCGGTGGAAACATCGAGGAGCATCGGTGCGAATATTTCGACTGGCGCTGGCGATTCTGTTTGTGGCGTGCAGCGGGCGGTGCGTTGCGCTGTCCGGCGCTCCAGCTATGAAGCGGCTGCTGATTATCGGGGAAGAAAAAGGCTACCGGCACGAGGCTGTTTCACATGCGGCGGCCACGATCGAGCGACTGGGCCGCGAATCGGGTTTATGGAGCACCACGATCCGCACGGACACCGAGGCGCTGACAAAGAAAAAACTGGAGTACAACGCGAAGAACCTTAACGATTTTGACGCGGTGCTCTTTTACACTGGCGGCGAACTGGAAATGAACGGCGAACAGAAAGCGGCGCTGCTGTCGTTTGTGCGCGAAGACGGCAAGGGTTTTGTTGCGGTGCACAGCGCGGCTATCACCTTTGCGGACTGGCCGGAATACCGCAAAATGATCGGCGGATTTTATGATGAGCATCCGTGGGTGACTTTTGACGCGCCTATTGTGGTGGAAGACACGAACTTTCCGGGCATGCAGCAGTGGCCGAAGGAGTTTGTGTTGAAGGACGAGATTTACCAGATGAAAGATTGGTCGCGCGAAAATGTGCGGGTGCTGATGAGGCTGGATAGCCGCAAAATTGACCTGAAAAATCCGCAGGTACACCGCAAGGATCGTGATTTTGCGGTAGCCTGGGCCAAAATGTATGGGAAGGGACGCGTGTATTACTCGACGTTGGGACATGTCGAGCAGAATTGGGACGATCCGAGGTTGCAACAAATGTATGTGGGAGCTATCAAATGGGCTATCGGGTTGGTTGACGCGGATGTAGCGCCGCGGGCGCTTCCAGGACGAACCGCAGGTGCGAGGAACTACGATCGGAGATCCGCCACAGTTCCCGAGGAATTACGGCCGCAGTAATTTATAAGGACGACTTAGTGCCGGTGAACAAGGTTTTTCGCAGCGATCATCGCTGCCGTTCTCTCGCAACAAAACAGAGGTAAACAAACTGAAAGTTGCCGCGTGCTCGCCGGACAAATCAATTCCAGCGCGAATTATTGTTCTTGTGGTTACAACCGTCCTGGTTTTATGCGGTGCGCGAATGAGCGGGCAAACTGATCGCGCGCCTTTCCCGGAATTTATAGACGTCACCAAATCCGCGGGGATCAAGTTTGTGCACTTCAAGGGGAATCAAGGTATTTCTATCAACCTGGAAGAGTTTGGACCGGGTGTGTGCGTGTCTGATTTTGATCAGGATGGTTGGCAGGATATTTATTTTGTAAACGGGCGGGACCGCTATGATCGCGGCATTGAGGTTAAGAATGCGTTGTATCGAAACAACGGAGATAACACCTTTACGGATGTAACTGATCAAGCGGGGGTGCCAGGTACGGGCTACGGGCTTGGGTGCGCGTGGGGTGATTACGACAATGATGGCTTCCCGGATCTTTTCGTGACGCAATACGGGAGCAATGTGCTTTATCACAACAATGGGGACGGAACGTTCACGGATGTAACCGCCAAGGCGGGCGTGGCTGGTCTGGAGTCCGGGCCGATTCATAGCGGCGCGGTTTTTGTGGACTACGATCGCGACGGGCGGCTGGATCTTTATGTGGGAAGTTATGTGGCTTTCGGCGCAAAAGCCAGGCGCTACTGCGATATTGGCGGGGTTATATCGAGTTGCCCGCCGAGTGCGTACCGCGGAAGTCCCAATGCGCTGTATCACAACAATGGGGACGGCACGTTTACGAATGTGTCGGCCAAGGCAAATATTTTGCAACCGGAGGGCAAGAATTTGTCTGTCGGCGCAGCGGATTATGACAATGACGGGTGGCCGGATTTGTTTGTTGCCAATGATGGGCTGCCCGCGTACCTCTACAAAAATTTACACAATGGAAAATTTCAAGAGACGGGTCAGGTAGCGGGAATGGCGTATACCGCGCGCGGCCAAGCCATGGCGGCGATGTGTATTTCGTTAGGCGACTACGATAACGATGGGTATTTGGACTTATATATTTCTGACTTTCAGAAAAGCGCGGACCATCTGTGGCATAACTCGGGTAAGGGATATTTTGATGAAGTGAGCGATGAGGCGGGGATCACGGTTCCGACGCGTGACGTGCTGAGTTTTGGCGGGGGATTTATTGATTATGACAACGACGGATGGCTGGATCTTTTTATTGCCAACGGGCATGTGTATCCCGAAATTGAGCAGATTTCTCCGGAGACACACTACAAGCAGCACAATTCGCTGTTTCACAATGAACACAACGGGAAATTCAAGGAGGCTGCCGAAGCGGGCGGATTGATGGGCCTAGCGCCACGGGCCGGACGAGGTGTTGCATTTGCGGACTTCGACAATGATGGGTACGTGGACGTGATTATTGCGAATAATGGAGATCCGCCGACGTTGCTGCACAATTCGGGAAAGCATGAGAATCATTTTGTAAATTTGAAACTTGTGGGGAAGAAAAGCAATAGAGATGCTTTGGGAGCGAGGGTCCGGGTGAGCTCAGGAAAGATTTCACAGATTCGGGAGATCGCAGGAGGCGGGAGTTATCTTTCGCAGAGTGATTTGCGGGCTAATTTTGGTTTGGGAGATGCGGCGGTTGTGTCTTCCGTCGAGGTGACATGGCCTAGCGGAGGGCGTCAGGCATTCCATGATGTAAAGGCGGATCAATTTTATTTGATTGAGGAAGGGCGAGCAGAAATGAGGCTGCAGCAGATTAGGGGAAGGAGTAGGGTTTCAGCGGACACGTTTAAGAATTAAACAGTTGGAATCATTGATCTGCTTGCGGAATCGCAACCTCTCCAAGTGCTCCGCGATCTATACCCTTTTCATCGATGACGTGTATGGAAATGCGAGCGTCAGATTTTATTATGGCGACCTCCTGGTGCAGATCGACGACTTTGCGGGGGTCCGCGGCTTGCAAAGAAATATTTCTGGTCGGGGAATTATTGCGGTCATAAAAGAGCGCCACCAGACTGCATGGAACAAAGACTCCAAACTTGCCGGTAAGAACGATGGATTGTGTTTTTCGAGAAGCGCTCAAGTCGGCTTCAATAATTCCGGCCTCACGGACCGTTGAGAATTCTTTTTCGGTTCGCGTCGGGAACCATCTGGTATCGAACGCGTACGTTTCTGACGGCTTGAGATTCACGATCGGGGTGTTAATTTCCGCCTCCATATAGTGCAGGCGATCTTCGAGATTTGCAGCGTTGATGAACGGCATTCCGTCCTGGTTCATTTCTACTGATGGGCCGTTCTTGTAAAAAATAACTGTGGCTTTGCCGGGGTATTCGGCGTGGTTTTGAAAGGTGAAACTCTCGACCATGGCAAAACCTGCATGTGCATCGACAACGGCGAGCCAGCCAGCGGGAGAGTCAAGCCAAACTTCGTTTTGCAAATAGAGCCAGTGCAACGTGAACAATTGATTTTTCACAACGAAGGAAGGATCGTCGGCGAGGCCGGAGCGGACGTGGAAGCCATCGAGGTAGACGCTTTGTGGGTGCACGGGGGTGAAGGCCCAGAAGTCGCGATTGAAGTCCTGGGGATTCTGGGGGTCGGCAGTGTCGTACTGAGTTACCGATTGCATGGACCAGCGAATGTCGTGTGTGGAGATATTTTTCATTACGGCATGGAAAGAGATTTGGGGCGAATCGCTATCAATGCGGATGTCGCGCGAGTATTGCAGGCCGGTTTTTGGTTCGGCTGGGCCTTCGAGCCTGACGGCGCAATTGGAATTTTGGGAGAGGATTCGAAAGGCGTAATCACCGTCGTCCAATGCATCGGAAATGGGCCCGGGCCAATGCTGGTCGTCCTGGGTGCCTTCCGGCATGGGCCAGATTTTGTCGCCGCCGTAGTTGTACCAGGTGGTCTTGTCGGCCGGTGTTAGCGGGGGGAAATGTTTTCCTTTGAGTTGTGGATTTACAAAGAGGTAGGGATGACCCGCGAAGGTGACTTGCATTACGCGGCCGCCGAGTTGCGGCACGATGATCAATTTTAGCCACAGGTTTGAAAGTTGCTGGGCGGGCCAGCCTTCGTAGGTAGTGGATTGGATTTTGCAAGGTTGGTGAGTAGTGGCGGCGATTTGATTGCTCTGCGCTTCAGATCCAGGAACGAAAATGAATGTGATCAGCGACAGTGACACAATACCTTTCCAAAGAAACGTCGGGTTTTCGGTTGGCATACACATCATTTCAAGGCCTCTTTTTTCCCTGGCAGAACGGCCTTTAGCGCGGCCACCTGCGTACCGGTTTTACGAGTAGAACGCGATTTAGAACGCTATCTTTCCGGCTCCCATTAATGGCAAAGTATTGGCGATTAATTTCGCAATGTGGTGCCCCACTTCAATGTCGAGGGAGGCGGTTTTGTTCCAGCGGAAAATCTTACACGTAATGCTTACGATCTGTGCGGTAGCTTTATTGGCGCCGAGCGGTGTTCGCGCGCAGCAGAGTTATGCGGTGATCAAGCAGGATGGCGTGGGGATGAAAACGCGCGACGGCGTGAAACTCTACGCGGACATTTACCGGCCGAAGGCTGATGGGAAATTTCCGGTGATCCTGATGCGCACCCCGTACGATAAAAGCACGGGCTGGGCGGTGGGGCCCGCATATGAGATGGCCACGCACGGCTACGTAGTCATCGTGCAGGATGTTCGCGGGCGATACACGTCGGAAGGCGAATGGTATCCGTTTCGCCATGAGTCGGAGGATGGCTATGACACGATCGAGTGGGCCGCCGCGCTGCCGTTCTCGAACGGCAAAGTGGGCATGACGGGCGGTTCTTATGTAGGCGCAACGCAGATGCTTTCAGCAATCGCGCATCCGCCACATCTTGCGGGGATCTGCCCGGTGGTGACAGCCAGCAACTATCACGATGGCTGGACTTATCAGAGCGGAGCGCTGGAACAGTGGTTCGATCAAAATTGGTCCACACAACTGGCTACCAACACGATGTGGCGATTGATCGCGAAAAATACGAATGCGCTGCAGGGTGTGCGGGTGCTGCCACTGACCCAGTATCCGGCGTTCAATTACGCCGCGCTGCCCGCGGGAGCTGATGCCACGGCCGAGATTACTCCGTATTATCTGGATTGGCTGGCACACCCGTCTTATGACGAATATTGGAAGCAGTGGTCGATCGAGGAGCACTTTTCGGATATTCGCGTGCCGGCGCTGCACATCGGCGGGTGGTATGACATTTTTTTAGGCGGCACGCTGAGGAATTACATGGGGATCAAGGCCCATGGCGGATCGGAAGAAGCACGCAACGGCCAGCGGCTATTGATACAAATTGGAGGGCACGCGGGATTTGGGCGGCACATCGGCGATGTGGAATTCGGCGATGAAGCGCTGAAGTTCTCTTCGACGCAAGTGGTGCTGGACTGGTACGACTATCTTTTCAAGGGAGTGCAGAACGAATTTGCCACCGAAGGAGCCGGCGCGGGGAAGCCTGCCGAGGCAGGCAAGCCGGTACACATTTTTGTGATGGGCGCGAATAAATATCAGGAGGAGGCGGATTGGCCTCCGCCACAAGCTAAAACCACCCGGTATTTTCTGCATTCGGGAGGTTCGGCAAATTCCCTGGGTGGCGATGGGGGACTTTCCACTGCGCCGCCAAAAAAAGAAGCGGCGGATAAATTCACTTATGATCCGGCAAATCCAGTGACGACGATCGGCGGGTCATTGTGCTGCGACATGGAACACTACGAACCCGGGCCACGCGATCAGCGCGCGGATGAAAATCGCAACGACGTGCTGGTGTATTCGACCAAGCCGGTTGCGGAGGATATAGAAGTTACCGGTCCGGTTACCGTGGAATTGTGGGTTAAATCTTCGGCGGCGGACACCGATTTTACGGCGAAGCTGGTGGACGTCTCGCCGGACGGGTTCGCGATGAATCTCACGGACGGAATTTTGCGCATGCGCTATCGCGATTCGCAAGAGAAGTCCACGTTGATGAATCCGGGGCAGATTTACAAAATCTCGGTCGACTTGTGGGCGACCAGCAACGTTTTTAAGAAGGGCCACGTACTGCGCCTGGAAGTTTCCAGCAGCAATTTCCCGCGCTTCGACCGCAACCTGAATACCGGGGCGGAGCAGGCGACGAGCCGCGATTTTATTTCAGCGACAAACACGATTCTGCACGACGCGGAGCATCCCTCGGCGCTTTTGCTTCCGGTGATTGCCGGTAACGCCATGAGCGATGCGAAGTGATTTCCCGACCCGCGCTATGATGCAAGATATGGCGAAATTTCGCGGGTATCGCCGGGCTGAACCTGGTACGCAACCGAATCACCTTCAGCCCGCTTACGTTTCCTCTATCAAGCGCGCGCCGGCGAAACCACTGGTGTACCTGCCACACACTCTTTCGGAAACAACGGGGCCGAGTTTTAATTCTTCTGCGATCGATGCGAAGGCCAGTGACCTCACTCGACAGGGCCAAGGCGAACCGCTTGGTGAGCGCATCATCGTCAGCGGGCGGGTGCTGGATGAAGATAGCAGGTCAGTTGCGCTCACGCTGATTGAGATTTGGCAGGCTAATGCGGCGGGACGCTACCGGCACAATGGGGACCAGCACAATGCGCCGCTGGATCCAAATTTCGAAGGCAGCGGCCACACGCTCACAGATGAGCACGGGAATTTTAGATTTATGACGATTCGGCCGGGCGCTTATCCGTGGAGAAATCACTACAATGCATGGCGTCCGGCACACATTCATTTCTCGGTGTTGGGCCCGGCATTTGCGACGCGATTAATTACGCAAATGTATTTTCCGGGAGATGCGCTGCTGCCGTTTGATCCTATTTTTAATTGCACGGGTGATGAAAAGGCTCGTAATCGCTTGATTTCGCTTTTTGATTGGGAGACTACGGTGTGCGAGCAAGCGCTGGGCTACAGGTTCGACATTGTTTTGAGCGGGCGGGACTCTACGCCTTGGGAAAAATAATGAGCTTGCAAGCTACAACTTCACAAACGGTGGGACCCTATTTTCAGATTGGCCTGTCGAGATTTTATATCGACGATTTGACTGGGCCAGGTATTTTTGGAGATGTAATCGAAATTGTAGGGCGCGTTTTTGACGGCGATGGTCAGCCGGTACCGGATGGCGTAATCGAAATCTGGCAAGCCGATGCTGCAGGGAAATATGTGCATCCGGAATTTCTCCAGGAGTCGGAAAATATCCAAGCGACTGATGGTCAGGCAGAGGAACAACGACGAGGTCAAAGCGCATTCCGGGGTTTTGGGCGTGTTTCCACGCAGGCGGATGGATCGTTCCGCTTTAAGACCATCAAGCCCGGGCGCGTGGCGGCGCCCGATGGGACGCTACAGGCCCCGCACATTGCGGTTTCTGTATTTGCGCGGGGACTATTGCGCCGGTTGGTGACACGGATTTATTTTCCGGACGAAGAGAGCAACGTCGAAGACTTCGCTCTTAAGTTAGTCGAGGCGGGGAGGCGGCATACGCTCATCGCGAAGAAATTGAGCGATGGCAGGCTGGAATGGAACGTTGTGTTGCAGGGTGCCGAGGAAACCATTTTCTTCGAGTGCTGAACTGCGCCTGGCCGCCGATGGCCGGTTCGATCCCGGTCACGTCCACCAAATTTTTTCAACGATATTTTTGCAAATTGATTTGGTCGGCTGAAGGTTACCTAAATCGATTACATGGCTCATTTTCGCGGCGAGAGGTCCGTCATAATTGCGGATTTCGCTATGGTTTCAAGCTGGTCCCTTAACTTCATCCAATAATCCGCGCCAACTTCGGCGAGAAATCGTTCATGCGCTGCCCGCCACAAGGGCAGGCTCCGCTGCAATGCCTTCTGGCCGGAGTGTGTCAATTTCAGAAAACGGCGGCGCATCTGAGAACGGTTTGAGATCTCAATCATTCTTTCTTTTTGCAACAGCCTAAGGCTGCGAGTGAGGGTGCTGCTATCGAGCATAAGCACTTTCGCGAGGGTGCCCATGGCAACGGGCTGCAGTTTGGCGATACCCACAAGAATAGCGAATTGAGTAGATCGAACGCCGGACTCTTGCATGAGGGTGTCGTACAGGCGAGTGACGATCCGGGAGGTTCTGCGAAAGTTGAGGCTGGCGCAATAACCAGTTCCGGTTAGGTCCAGATTGGCGAGTATGTCAGACATGAAGAGAACCTCGGCCCTTTTAAGAACTTGACTTGTATATACATATAAGTATAACGTATGCCTCAGGATGTCAAGAACCGGATTCTCGAATGGCCGCTAGGGGTGAGTCGTGAATTCATACAGGTCTGCTACGCCGCAGCAACACGATCTATCTTCGCCGGCAGGGCCGCATTTCGGGAATTATCTTCATTTCGGTGCATTTCATCTGGATGTTGAACGGCGAGAATTGTTTAGAGATGGATTACGCGTAAAAGTACAGAGCAAAGTTATTGAGGCGCTGCTTATCCTGGTGGAGAATCCGGGTCAGATAATCACGCGCGAGGCTCTTCGGTCACGCCTGTGGCCCGGGAACACAGAAATCAATTACGACGCCAACGTCAACACCACGGTGAATAAGTTGCGTCATACCCTCGGCGATTCGCATGATCGCCCTTTTTATGTCGAAACGATACCGCGCCGGGGATACACATTTATTGCGCATGCAGAGTTTGTGGACCAACCTCCGGTGGTCTCCCGAGCCAAAAGTGTTTCGACCGCCGTATTGTCCAAGGGCACGGCGTTTCCGGCCATAAAGGGTTTTTTCGACGCGCTCGAACCCTCCAGGTGGTTCACTGCGGGCGCGATCTCCTTGTTTGTTGGCGCCGTGTTATTTGGCGCCGCAGTGGTGTTGTTTGTCCACCGGGGTTACTAGAGAAGTCCAGCAGAACTTCCATCACTTTGAAACGTAGCACGACTGTCTCCTGAAGACGTCCAACGGCGAATTGTAGATGTCGTCAAGGTGTGTTTCCCCACCGTTTTGCGTCTGTCCATGCAGTGTCGCGAAATTTTCAACTCGGCCAGCAGTTCGCAAACCTGTAACTAAATTCTTGAACCTGAAGACAATTAATATTTTTTAGATTCTAAGCGCGTTTCTTTTCAATAGAGCGCTTCGGCACAGGAATTGCCATTCACGGCAGCCAAGATGTTGCACGCGAATTTAACGGAGGCACTGTGAATCGTTGGTCGATACAGGCGGGGGCTCGTGTTCTATTCCTGATGGTGTTGTACCCGGTGATTGTGAGCGTTGTCTTAGCGCAGCAAGGAACCACATCTATAGTGGGCGACGTTACCGATACCCTAGGAGGAGCCGTTACGGCAGCCAGAGTGACCGCGACAGACGCCGGCAGCGGAGTTACTCGTACAACGCAGACGAACGAACAGGGACACTATGAATTTGTATCTCTACAACCGGGGTCATACGTTGTGCGGGTTGAGGCCGACGGCTTCCGCAATACTGTTACTGAGAAAGTCGACGCCCTGGTCTCGTCTACCCAGCGCGTGAACATCAAACTGGAGTTGGGCGCAGTGTCAGATACGGTGACGGTGATGGAAAGTTCAGGCGCGGCCGTGAACACCACCGATGCCACCATCGGGAACGCGTTCGATTCGCGGCAAATAC
Source organism: Verrucomicrobiia bacterium (assembly GCA_035482155.1). GTDB lineage: Bacteria > Acidobacteriota > Terriglobia > Acidiferrales > UBA7541 > Acidiferrum. The sequence goes on from DATHRB010000068.1 coordinate 33,017, forward strand.
TGGCGTTGCCTTTTGAGGGTCGCGACCCTGCGGGAGTCTTGAGCCTGCAGCCGGGCGCGACTTTTATCGGAACGAATGTTGACGACAACGTCGATACGCGCAATGGAGCATTGAACGGCGGGCGCAGCGACCAAGCGAACATTACGCTTGATGGCGTAGACAATAATGATCAGGTTCGCGGAACAGCGTTTCAGGGAGCGGTGCGTTCCACGCTGGATTCCATTGATGAATTCCGCGTAACGACCGCGGGCGACAATGCGGATCAAGGGCGCTCTTCAGGCGGGCAAGTGGCGCTGGTTACCAAGAGCGGCACGAACACATTTCACGGCTCGCTCTTCGAACAGAATCGTCCAACGGTCACCGCGGCAAACGACTGGTTTAACAAACACGCGCAATTGGGAGAGGGGGAGCCTAACATTCCCGGAAAGATCATTCGTAATACTTTCGGCGGCGCGCTCGGCGGTCCAATTTTAAAAGACCGGTTGTTCTTCTTTGGGACCTATGAGGGACAGAGGCTAGCCGAAGATACACAAGTGATACGCAACGTTCCGAGCGCAAACTTGCGCGACGGCGTAGTTCTGTACCCTTGCGCGGATGTCACACAATGCCCGGGCGGCTCTATCCAAGGACTAAGCGGGACGCCATATAGTTTTGGCGCTGGGACCACGGCTGTTGGGCCCGCAGATATTAAAGCCATGGATCAAGGTTGTCTGACCACCGGCACTTGTCCGATGGGGAACGGTGTGAATCCAAATGTGGTGAGTGTTTTCAAACAATATCCTTTGCCAAACTCAAATATTTGCGGCAACTCCGATGGCTTTAACTTCTCCTGCTTCACATTCTCAGCTCCGCAGCCGCAACATCTCAACACCACCATTGCGAAGATCGACTACAATCTCACGCGTTCCGGCAGCCACAGGCTTTTTGTTCGGGGAAATTATCAAACCGACCGCAAAGCCTTTCCGCCACAATTTCCTGGCCAGCCACCTGCGAACACCTTGCGCAATACCAGCCGGGCCATCGCAGTGGGGTATACGGCGGTTCTTTCAAAAACGGTGGTGAACAGCTTTCATTACGGACTGACACGCGAGAGTCAGGATAACCTCGGAATCGAAAACGGACCGATCGTCACATTTCGCGGGTTCGATGACCTTCATCCGGGAATATCCTCACTTTCGCCGGAAACGTCCTCAACCACGAAGTTCCATGTTCCAGTTCACAATTGGCTGGATGATCTTTCGTGGACCAAGGGCAAACACACGTTGCAATTCGGGACCAACATCCGGCTGATTGGCAATGTTTTTGCCACCGATGCTTCCAACTATAACGCTGCTAGTACCAATCCGGTCTGGCTGCAGCAGGGCCCATCCGGCAGCGGGGGAAGCCTGGATCCCGACGCGTTTGGATTTCCGGTCGTGGATCCCAACAACTCGCAGGTATACGACAACGCGGTAATCAATCTGGTGGGGTTAATTCCACAAGTAACGAGTGGTTATAATCGCACGGCGCAAAACGTGCAGATACCACAAGGCGCGCTGGTCCCCAAACATTTCAAGTCATGGGAATACGAGTGGTATGTTCAGGACTCCTGGCATGTCACTTCCAGCCTGACGATCACCGCAGGATTGCGGTACACCTTACTGCAACCGCCGTATGAAACGAGCGGCAACCAGGTGGCTCCGGATGCCAGCCTGAATGATTTCGTCACGCAACGCGCGACACTGATGGAGCAAGGTAAAACGAGCGGTCAGATCATCAGCTATTCGCCTAACGGACAAGCCAATGGCAAGCAGCCTTTCTGGCCCTATGACTATAAAAACTTTGGTCCGCGGCTTTCGATTGCCTACGCGCCGACAGCCTCGGATGGATTGTTCAAATCCTTGTTTGGCGGACCTGGAAAGTCCTCGATTCGCGCCGGTTTCGGCATTGTGTACGACCATTTCGGTGAACCACTTATCGACACGTACGATGCAAACGGCGCGTTCGGACTTAACACCGTGGTCACCAATGCCGCATCGGTGCAGACGGTGGACGGAAGCGCTCGTTTTACGGGGCTGCAAAACATACCGGTGGCGAGCGCGAATGGACAGTTGTTGGTTCCTCCGCCTACAGCGCCGTTTCCATTTACTCCGCCAGTCAGCACCTTGGCCAATTCCGTTCAGCAAATTGCCTTTGGTTTTGACGATAAGCTCAGGACTCCCTATTCAGAGATGCTTGATCTTTCGTTCCAGCGGGAACTGCCCGGAGGTTTAATTTTCAGCGCCACGTATGTCGGACGGTTGGGGCATCGCCTGTTGCAACAACGGGACCTGGCCATGCCGCTCAATCTTAAAGACCCGAAATCCGGGATGGATTACTTCACGGCCGCTACAATGTTCGCAAAGCTTGCGAATGCCAATACGCCACCGAGTCAGGTTCAGTCCATTCCCTATTTTGAAAATCTATTTCCGGCTGCCGCAGGCGTGAATGGCACGTACTGCAACGGACCGACTACTCCTAATCCCACGGCCACGCAATCCATGTATGAAATGTTCCAGTGCAACTGGGGCGCGAGTACGCTGGGCGCCAGCAACTTCATCAATGTCTTTGACACCAATTGTTTTCCGTCTTGTCTGCAGTTACCGGGACAACCTGTGGGAGGCGTGCCGTTCCAGTTCTATAATCCGCAATTCACCGCGCTCTATGCCTGGTCGTCGATAGGCACCAGCGCGTACAACGCCGGCCAATTCACGTTGCGAAGCCGTCCTACACATGGATTGCAATTTGATTTCAACTACACACTTTCCAAGTCACTCGACGAAGGCTCCGACGCGGAACGGGTACCCCGTTACGGGGGCTTAAGCGCCATTATCAATACTTGGGACCCGAAACAACTTCGAGGGCCATCCGACTACGATGCCCGGCATCAAATCAACTCCAACTGGGTATACGATCTGCCGTTCGGACGCGGGAAGCATTTCGGTAACAGCTGGAATCGCATGACAGATACGTTTGCGGGCGGATGGCAGATCAGCGGAATCTACCGGTGGACCAGCGGGTTTCCTTTCACTGTGCCGGCCGGCGGTACCTGGAATACAAACTTTCAGCTTGCCGGCAATGCGGAGTTAATCGGCGCACCGCCAAAGGCCGGCGTGTTTTTCAACTCAAACGGCGATCCTTTTGCATTCAATTTGGGATCCGACCCGGTCGCTTTCGCCAATCAATTCTTTCGGCTGCCGTATCCGGGCGAATCCGGGCCGCGCAACAATTTTCGAGGACCGGGATTTTTTGGTGTCGATCTGGGAGTTAACAAGAACTTCCACATTACCGAACGCCAAATTTTGCGCTTCAGCGCCTACGCGTATAACTTGACCAACTCGGTCCGTTTCGACGCGGCGACCATCACTTTCAACGGCGCGCTCACCAATCCTTCGTCGCTAGGACAATACTCCGGGACGATCACGAAGCCGCGCGTAATGGAGTTCGCGCTTCGATATCAGTTTTAGATCGAAGCCGCGGTTCCGCGGTGCCCGGAGAAGCGGCACGCATACGATGGCTGCAGAGGCGAAGATACCGCGTGTATCTCCGCCTTTGCGCTTTTACATGGCGAAATAACCGGCGAGCAAGGTTTCAGCGATTTAAGGACAAATAACGAAGTTTCCACTCCTTGATCCCATGACCCCTGTAATCCAGCGTCCAGAGCGTCCAGTCGCAAACACGGATCAGCATCAGTAAGACCGGATGTCAGTCTTTAGTCATCCCTTATCTCCGGTGTTAGCTGACCGCCTCGCGTTAATATGAGAACCCAAACTGAATCATCTAAAAATATTTACAACTATCGATTGTTTATTTCAGTTAGCTTCGCTTAATCCCTTAATCCACACTCACAAAACAACTTAGCCCAGAACCAGATTGGCTCTGCAGATGCAATTGTCTTCGTCACTACGTGCAGTACAAAACTGCACAACGGACGGAGGGTTTATGAATTGTGTCAGTCTCACGCGCGAACAAGCACATCGAATTTATTTTGGGCCTAGCTTGACCTTCTCTCTTTTAGTCGTATGTTTACTCCTGGTGAGCTTTGCATCCAGCGCAGTGGCCCAGAGATTAGATGGGACTTTACGAGTGGTGGTTTCGGACGTTTCCGGGGCTAGCGTTACGGATGCGAAGGTCACGGTTACTAACGAAGGCACGAACGTGTCGCAGTCGACCAACGCGTCGAGCGATGGGACTTACGAATTTCCGAATTTATTGATTGGTTCCTATACCGTCACGGTGGAAAAGGACGGATTCAAGAAATACCTTGGTAAAGGTGTACGAGTGGCGGCGAGTCAGGTGGCTGATGCCACGGTGAAGCTGGAACTGGGAGAAGCAAGCGTAGTTGTGGAGGTAAATTCGGCGGGCGACTTGATCAAGACAACTTCGTCGGAATTAGGCTCCAGTCTTGACGGGCGGATTGTTAATGAAATTCCGATCACCGTACCAGGGGGGTCGGTTCTCGAATACGCCACGCTTATGCCTAACAGCACGACCCAGCCAGGCGGTGCGTCAGGCGGATCTGGAGGCGCGATTGGCGGTTTGCGGCCGAGATTCAACAGTTTCACGATCGATGGCGCCGATGACAACAATCAGGGGGTCAATGGTCCTACGCAGCCGGTGATTCAGGATTCCGTGGCGGAATTTACTTTGCTTACGAACCAGTTCAGCGCGGAGTACGGGCATTCGGCGGCTGGTCAATTCATTATCACCACCAAGTCGGGCACCAATAGTTGGCACGGTGAAGCTCACGAATATAATCAGAACAGAAATTATTTCGCGGAAGACAATCTGCAAAAAGAAAACGGAGTGAAAAACCGATTTGACTATAACCGCGCGGGCGGGAGCATCGGTGGGCCAATCAAAAAAGACCAGCTTTTCATTTTTGGCGGTTACGAATTCCAGAACAATGGACTCGCGGCGGGAAGTCCAATTATAACTACCCCGACGGCGGCGGGTTTACAGCAAATTATGACGCTAGTGCAGCCTGACGCCGCGATCCAGAAGATTCTGGCGCAAACGCCGACAGCGCCTGCCAACAATTTCCCTAGTCATTGCAATTCAGGGGTCGCAGACACTACGCCAGATTTTGCATGCGTGACGACCGCTTCCGGTCGAATACCGATTCAAGTTGGAACATTCCAAGCATTGGCCCCGAATTTTGTGAACGAAAATGATTTCATCACCAATGCTGACTTGAATCTCGAAAAGCACCAATTGAGAGGTCGATTTCTCTTCGACCGAATTCGCGGCCCACTGCCTAATCCAGCCCAGCCTCAGACCCAATTTAACGGCACATCGGCTTCGGACTCGCGAAAAATAATTTTTACCGATGCATGGACAATAAATTCGCGGCTGGTTAACGATTTCAGATTGTCGTATTCGCGACTGAATGGGCCTAACTTCGTTTCGCCCGCAAACTTTGCGACATTTCCCAACGCGGAAGTAGACGAGCTGAGTATAAATACCGGCCCATTTCCCGGCACTCCGCAGGGGTATACGCAAAACACCTATCAACTACAGGAAAATCTGACCTACGTGCGAGGACGGCATACGTTGCGAGGAGGAATTGAGATTCGCAAATATATAGACAAGACGATTTTTCTGCCGCGAGCGCGAGGCGAATGGGATTGGGCGACCCTTAACTCCTTTGTGAATGATTTTGTGCCCGACGGTGGAAACGGGGCGCTGCAAAACGTCGGGAACGGAACCTTTGTCGGCAATGACAACGCCTTCGCCGGGTTTATACAGGACGATTTGAAAGTGACCTCGCGATTGACGCTCAACCTGGGTCTGCGCTACGAATATTTCGGCACACCGCGCGATGCGAATAACCAGGCATTTAATGCCGTTGCCAATGATCCAGCCCTGGGACTATTTTTTACCGCGCCGAAGCCGGATACAAATAACTTTGGACCGCGTATTGGTTTTGCGTGGGATGTGCTAGGAAACGGAAAGTGGTCGATTCGTGGCGGCGCGGGATATTTCTATGACATTTATCCCACTAACTTCGAAACGAACAACCAGCCACCACAACGCCAGTTCGAAAATAATCCGGGACTTACTTGTCAGATCGCGCCGAGCACATCCTGGTGCCCCAGTTTTCTGAACCCTGCCGACGGCACTGGCAAAGGCTTTCTCGCGGGAGGTGGGCTCTCACCATTTATCACCCCCACTTCGCAAAGTCTTGCCCGTGCGCTTACCGCCGGCTTTATTCCGGACCTGACTGCGCCCAAGATACTTAGCTGGAGCTTGAGCATTCAGCATCAATTACAGAAAGACACGAGCATTGAGGTGCGATATTTGGGAACGCACGCCATCGCGTTACCGGTGCAAATCAGGCTCAATGAAGTTTCGGCCTTCGATCCGAGGTTTCCGGGCGGGGGACTGAAACCGTTGCCGACGTACCTGTCAACGTCTCAAATTCCAGCGAATTTGCCGGCAGGGTCGCAGCGCTTGGCGGATTTTCAAAACTTCCTGGCGCAGGGACTTTTCCAACCTTATGCCGCGGATGGTTTCTTCGGAGTTTTGACGGACGAAGCCCCATGGGGACAATCCATATACCATGCAGGATCGGTTGATACTATTCATCGCTTTGCCCATGGGTTGTACTTGCGCGGCAACTACACGTTCTCAAAAACAATAGACGATGCCACGAATGAGCTGAACTCCAGCACCATAAATCCGCGTCGCCCGCTGGATGCTCGCGATATTTCAGCAGATCGCGGTCGTTCTGCGCTGGACTTCAACCATAAGGTGGCGGTCTCATGGGTCTACGACCTACCCAATGCGCAAGTTGGCAATAGGTTCGTTGGCGGCTTCATACACGGCTGGGAAGTCAGTGGAAGCTATCTTTTTGAGAGTGGACAACCGGTGACGCTGTTAAACGGCAGCGATGCCAATGCAAATGGCAGCGCCACGGCTGATCGCCCGGTATTCAACCCTGCGGGAACATCTAATGTACCTTCAGGAATTAACTTCGTTTGTGTGGACGGAGCCGGAAATACCAGCGTGGCAGGATCGGCCGCCGGTTGCGGCGGCGCAGCAAACGTGGCCGGATATGTAGCGACCAACCCCGCAGCCAAGTATGTAAAAGCCGGTCTTGGAACTAATAACAACATCATCGGCCGCGACACGATCAATACGCCGGCGCTGAACCTTTGGAATATCGCATTGCTGAAAAGCACGAAATTCGGTGAACGACTGAACGTGCAATTCCGAGCTGAAACTTACAACACTCTCAATCACCGAAATTTCAGCATCGGACTCCCATCCAATAATGGAGCTTTGGATTCGACTACCAATCCGAATCCCTTTGCCGGAGGGCTGGTATTAATCACTGCACCAGGCAGCTTCTTAAACTTTCACCAATTCACCGGCGGCAACCGCACCATGCAACTCGGTCTAAAACTTATTTTTTGATGATTGTGATGGCGAGCGGGCCTGAGCGTCCAGTGATCGGATAGCCCGGGCCCGTTACTCCGTCACTCTAACCTATAGCCCAATCTTCCGAGACTTGATTGGATAAACAGCTTTATGCTCGATCGCATTTCTAGTTGAAAACTAAATTGTTATGCACTGGATCGAGCATAAGTAACGTCGTAGTAATTGCCGACGTCCGTTTTTATCTGATGGGTCAGCCGATCACAGCGATGCCGACGCAACCATGAGCCGACATAAAATCGTTGATTTCTTGAACAAGACAACATCCGGCGTATGCCTCAAAGTCGGGAACCTCGACTTGGATTAACTTAAAATTTGACAGTATGTTACTCGCGCCATCGCAAGATTCTGAGTTCCGTACCTTGAGTATCGATCAGCAATGCTTGAAACTGTGAAAGGTCCAATCCTTCCTTTTGGACAAACATCGGCAGTGACGTGCTCGGCATTGTGATGTCGCGTGAATAGCTGACATCCGGCCACGCTTGACGGTGTTTCGCAAGGGGAAGTACCGAAGACGATAAACCAGCGTTGGTGGAGATGTGCAACACCACCTCTGACTCATCTTTTTCGCCAATTAGATATTGGTACGCCTTTTGCTTGTTGAAGTGAGCGATATTTTGCTGCAACTCCCGGAAAACCTCCGGGATGGGCTCAATCCACGCCACTCGCAGGTCGTGAATATCGTACCTGCTCGCTTCTCCGCCAGCGTTGGCACCCACATGGATGATGCCGCGGACCTTGTTGATGAACAAATGCCGATTCATCCAGCGAATCCGTTTTCTTGCGTACCATGTTCTTATCGTGTTCATTTGTGCGTTTGAAGGCGATAAAGCAAAAAACCGACTTTTGATACTCTATCTAACAATTTAGGAGGTGCTACCCGATCCAATTGTAAGCAAGCAATCCTAAGCCGCGAAAGCTATACGAAACCACAAAAACTCTTGGCCGATTTAGCCAAAATACTGGGGAAGAGATCGGCTATGTGCGACGGGTAAAGCTCAGTTTCAATTTGCACAACAGGTAGGGCCGCAGCAGGTTTTGGCGGTGGGCTTTTGCGCGCGGATGAAGGCGCTGATGAATTTGTCGCGGATTTGAGGCGCGACAGCATCGGCATCGATGCCCGCGGCATTCAGGAACTCTTTGGCGTCGTCAATGCTATAGATGCGCGTTGGTTCGATGTCGATGGATGCGAATCCTGCGGCGGCTAGCTTTTGCTGGTATTCGGTATCTGTCAGGGCGCCTGCGACGCAGCCTACCCAGAGCTCCATGCTCTTGCGAATCTGTTGCGGGACTTCTCCTCTAACTACCACATCGGAAATTGCCAAACGGCCGCCGGGCTTTAGTACGCGAAATGCTTCGCGCAGAACGCGGTCTTTGTCCCCGGAGAGATTGATTACGCAGTTCGACACGATGACGTCCACGGAGTTATCGGGTAATGGGATATTTTCGATTTCACCTTTTAGAAATTCGACGTTGGTCAGGCCGGATTTGCGTTTGTTTCCTTCGGCCAATGTAAGCATCCCGTCAGTCATGTCCAGGCCGTAGGCTTTTCCTGTGGGGCCGACGTGGCGCGCGGAGAGAAGAACGTCAATGCCTCCGCCTGATCCCAAGTCGAGAACGATTTCACCGGGCGCCAACTTCGCGAGAGCGGTGGGATTGCCGCAGCCCAGTGAAGCACGCAGGGCGGCTTCCGGGACGGAGCCAGCTTCGTTTTCGCCGTAGAGATTCGCGGTGATGGGGTCGCATCCGTCGATGGCGGATGCGGGACTCGAGCCGCAACAGGCCGAGGCCTGACCCGACGCGGCGCGTTTGGCTGCCTCGCCGTACTTTTCCTGCACGATGGATTTGATATTTTCTGAACTCATTTGTGTCTGCCTTTCTACTTGGAAATCGAAACTAAATCTTTTGGCGCGACCACATGATTGCGCGTGCAGCATTCCGCGTAGAGGAAGCCGAGGAGATCCTTGAGGGCGTCAATATTGGCGCGATACCACAGGTAGGTTCCTTCGCGACGCACGGTGACGAGGTTTTCGTTTTTGAGTTTGTCGAGGTGGTGCGAGAGCGTGGAATTGGGGATGTCGATTTCGGACTGAATATCGCCGACGATCATGCCTTTGGGTTCAGCGGTCATCAAAAGTTGCATGATGCGGAGGCGCGCTTCGGTGCCCATGGCGGAGAACATGTCGGCGAAACGGGCGATTTGAGCGGGTGTCGCGTTGGGCATGTTTCGATAATACTGGAACTATGGAATAAGTGTCAAATGCTTTTTAAATGCGATTTCCAAGCCGCCTATGGCGGGAATGCACGTTTAGTTTTGAGAGTAAAATGAATTTGAGATGAAGCGATCTGGATTTGCGGATTTGCCTTTGCATGGCGGACGGGTGCCGGCGTGGTTGTCCGAGCGCATGACCAAGTTGGGTTCGGCGATTGCGGAAAATATAATTTATAACTACGGGTGCGGAGAATTTCTTTCGCGGTTGAGCGATCCATTCTGGTTTCAGGCATTTGGCAGTGTGATGGGAATGGACTGGCATTCGTCGGGGATTACCACTTCGGTGGTGAGCGCATTGAAACGTGGACTGAATCCACGGGCGCATGAGCTCGGGCTGCATGTTTGCGGCGGAAGAGGAAAGCAATCGCGCAAGACGCCCGCGGAGTTGACGGTGGTTGCGAATACCGCGGGGTGGGCGGGCGATACACTGGTGCGCACCAGCCGGCTGACGGCGAAAATCGATAACAATGCCATTGCGGACGGCTTTCAACTGTACCTTCACACATTTATTGTGAGCGACGCCGGGGAATGGGCCGTGGTGCAGCAAGGAATGAATCCGGTGAATGGTCTGGCGCGACGGTATCACTGGCATTCCGCTTCGGTGCGGGATTTTACGTGTGAGCCGCACACGGCGATTGTGGGGCAGCACCAAGGCACGATCATGAACCTGGTGGACGCCCAGGCTGCGGCGGCACAGAAGGCGATTCTGGGAATGGCGCGCGAGCCGCATGTGACATTGCGCGAAGCGGCGAAATTGACGGTTCCGCAGCACCACGACGTGCGCGCGAAAGATGTGGATTTGAAGCGGCTTGGGGCGATATTGGCGGTTGCTTATGAACGTGAACTGCGGGACTTCGCCTCCTTGTTGTTACTGGAAAATCTCGGGCCGAGGACGCTGCAATCCCTGGCATTGATTGCGGAAGTGGTGCATGGGGCGCCGAGCCGCTTTTCCGATCCGGCGCGTTTTTCGTTTGCGTTGGGCGGGAAGGATCGCCATCCATTTCCTGTGCCGTTGAAGACTTACGACGAGTCGATTGCGGTTTTGCGCAGAGGATTGGACAGCGCGAAGGTCGGGCACACGGAGAAGGTGGAAGGATTCAGACGGCTGGAACGATTTGTCCGGAACGTGGAGGAAACGTACCTGCCGGTGGCGCATTTTGCGGAGGTGGTTGCGTATGAGCATGCCATCTCTGCTTCGCTGGATGGGCGCACCGTGTTTGATGATCGCAAGCGAATGCCGCACGGAGCGCCGCGTGCGCCTGAGCGTGCACCGGTTGCGCATGAGAAACAGTTGAGCTTATTTGGTACTGACGATTAAATAAGAGCGGTTCGGCCCTTTGAACGTTTGCGCTTGGCGGCGTGGGCTGTTCTTCGAGGTTAGTTCTCTTTGTTCTCTTCGACAATCAGTCAGAAAATTAAACTCATCACCACCACTTCAGATTTTTTTCAGGGCATTTATTGCCGGGGTTAGAGACTGGCGATTCTTGAAAAAGTCCTGCCAGGGGTCAGGAGCGCTCAACCGCTCTGGGTAGTTGCCGAGGTTGAATTCAGAAGGATCGAGTGACGGGCTAACTTCCGCCCACGAGAGTGGAATTGAAAATGGGGCTTTGGGACGGCGCCGCACGGAGTATGGGGCTACGACCGTCTGGCCAAAACCGTTGCGATAAGGGTCGAGATACACGCGTTGCTTGCGGGCGGCGATGGAATGCTCGACGGTGAGCTCTTTGGGGAACTGCGCCGCGAGACCCGCGACCAGTGATTCCGCGAAAATCAGAACTTCATCCACATCGGTGTCCGGTTTAATGGGGACAAAAACATGAAGGCCGCGGCTACCGGATGTTTTGGGAAAGGATTCCAGTTTCAGGACATCGAGAACTTCCTTGAGTCGCAGGCCGGCGCGCGCGGCATCGCTGAATTTTCCTGATTGGGGATCCATATCGAAACAAACCCAGTCGGGCTTCCGCAAGGAAGAGGCGCGGCTCCCAGATACGTGGACGGCGATACAACCGAGATTCGCCAGCGCAAGTTGAGTGGCGAGAGAGCCGCCGACGACGTAATTTGTGGATTTAGCGGATTTGCCTACGTGGGCGATCCGCTTGGTGAGCGTGCCGGGCGGCAGGCTCGAAGGGGCTTCTTTTTGATAGAAACAACCTCCGCGCATGCCGTCGGGGCAGCGCTCGAGAGAGAGGATGCGATCTTTTACGTAGGGTTGAAGCTTGGGAAAAATGTCAGCGTAAAACTCGATGAGCTGGAGCTTGGTGTAGCCTTCTTCGGGCCAGAAAATTTTATTGGGATTGGAAACGGTGATCGGGAATTTAGATGACGTCGGAGCCGCTTGGGGTGTTGTTTCGCTTTTCCCGCGCGTTGTGTTGGCAGACTTGGTATTTTTCGCCGACCGGGGAGATTTAACAGATTTCTTCAATTTAGATTGTCTGGTTTTCATGCGGCAAACTCCGGCATGCGGACTTCCTGCGGGCTTTTGTCATCGCGAAGGCCGAGAAAGACAGGCTGGCGAAGTTTCTTGTCGGCGGTCCATTCCTGGTAGGAGATTTGGGCGACGAGTTTCGGAGACAGAAAGGTGACGTCGCGATCTCGCGGAGAATCGACGAAAGGGCTTTGCTGCCGAACCAGTGGTTTGAATTTCTTAAACAGCATGGCGAGAGTTTGGTCATTGAATCCGGTGCCTACTTTTCCCACGAAGTGAAGCTTGCCGCGATCGTAAGCGCCGAGAAGAAGCGCTCCGAAATGGCTGCGCGAGCCGGATGGCTCGGTAAATCCGCCGATCACGAATTCATCTTCCTGATAGACTTTTACTTTTAGCCAGAAACTAGAACGGCCCTCGACGTATGGCGACGAGAGGTCCTTGGCGACCAGGCCTTCTAATTTTCGTTGGATGGCAAGGCGGTAGGCTTCCAGACCGTTAGAGGACAGGCGCGAAGAGGGGACGATTATTTTGTTCTGGGAACCCTGCTTCTGGCTTTCCATTATCCGTTTCTTCGCCGGGAGCATGGTTGGCGCGAGTGATTCTTCCAGGGCAACGCGGCGCTCCGATAGCGGGCGGCGGCGCAAATCCTGGCCATCTTTATAGAGGCAATCAAAAACCGCGAAAACGGATTTGCCGGTGCCTAAATTCTGCAGCAATTGAAAGCGAGAGGCGCCTTGGCGATCGAAGACCGAAACTTCGCCGTCTAGCAAAAGCGTGGAGGGGCGAAGAGTGCTCATGGCTGTGGCAACGTCGAAAAAGCGATCGGTGCGGTCGATAGCATTACGGGAATAGAGACGAACGCGCGAGCCTTCTTTGTAAGCGAGGATGCGGTAGCCGTCGTACTTTTCTTCGTAGACCCAGCCGGGTTTGTGGAATGGCTCGCGCACGAGAGTGGCGAGCATTGGTAGAGCGCGGAATGGAATTTGGTCGGGCAAAGGAATGGGAGGAGCGAAAGCTCCACCTCAGGATGAAGTTTTTCGACGTTTTGGGGTGCGGGCGCTTGGTGTTTTGGAGGCCGATGCCGGGCGAGCGCTTTTCGCGGAAGTGGTTCGTGAAGTTTTTGGGGCTTTGGCTGATTTGGCGGTGGTTTTGATGGTTGGGTCGCCTGTTGCGGCTTTCTCGACGTCACCACCACCATCGCGCGCAATTTCCGACAGCAGGCGACTCGAAACGGCTGAGCGCGGCATTTCCTGGGCTACATCTACGGTGGGGGAAGCGAAGGAGTCGCGATGTTTGATTAACAACCAGGAAGTTTTGGAGCTGCTGCCGTAGCCATGGGTTCGAACGAGGACCCAGGAGCCTTTTAGTTTTTTTCCGTGCAGAGTAAATTTCAAATCGCCTTTCTCAAGGGCCGCTGCGACGTCCGGGCTTTCGGGAGTCCAGGTGCCTTGATCCCAAACCATTACGGTGCCGCCGCCGTATTCGCCTTCGGGAATTACGCCTTCAAAGCTGGCGTAGTCGACGGGATGATCTTCAACCTGCATGGCCAGACGCTTTATCGAGGGGTCCAGCGAAGGGCCTTTAGGAACTGCCCAAGACAGAAGAGTACCGCGAAATTCGAGACGGAAATCGTAATGGAGTTGAGAAGCGCGATGTTTCTGAATGACGTAAATTAAGGAAGATTTCGGCGCTTTGGGTGCGGCTTTATCTCCGGAAGGTTCCGGGGAGATTTTGAAGTCACGTTTTTTGCGATATTCGTTTAGGGGCATTTTTGAATTCTACAGGTAATGTGATTGCGAGAAAAAGTAAAGTCGGGCCCGCATTTGCGACTTCCATGCGACCCCGACTCACGTTACTCGGTTGACTAACCATTCTTCGTGGCCTGGCGCCGGAGCGTTTTCGCTGTCCCGGTTTCCGCTTCCGCGGTTTCGGATCGAGTGGGATCCTCCCGATTTTCCGCCGGTTGGTTGTCGGTGCGGCTTCCGGTTCCCGGTCCGGTACCTTCGGTTTCCCCGGAGCGATCGGAAGTAAGTTCGCCGCTCGGGTCGATGTCCGTTTCCTTCAAACGACGTTTCTGGTCAGGCCCGTTTTGTGGGGTCATAAAAATTATGCTCTCGCGGTCTTGGCCTTCTTGCGCGCTGGCGCCTCTTCTTCGTCTTCCGAGCCTGCTTCGGAGCCCTCGCCCATGGCTCTCACGTTAATTTCGCTGGCCATGTCGGTGAGCTTCTGGTCGGTTTCCTTTTCTTCTTCGAGGGTTTGTTCTAGGAGCTGCACGGCGGTGTCTTCGCCCAACAATTCAGCGTAGGTCCGGACGGTGCCATAGGCGGCGATCTCATAGTGCTCGACACGTTGCGCAGCGGCGATCAAAGCCGCGTCCATAACGTCATCTTCGTAATCTTCGCCCATTGTTTCCGCGCCTTCAACGACTAGGCCTTCCATCGCCTTGCACTTCTTGCCGGACGGCTTCTCGCCCAGTTCCTTGAAGATCTGCTCAAGGCGCTGCACGTGGCCGCGAGTCTGCTCAAGATGCTCTTCGAAGCCGGTGCGGAGTTCTTCGGAATTAGCGGCCTTGGCCATTTTCGGAAGAGCTTTCACCAACTGATTTTCTGCGTTATAAATATCTTTCAGTTCATCGATATAAAGTTCTTTAAGAGCCTGGTGTTCCATAATATTTCCTCCATAAATTTAAGCCGCAAATTCAAAGTACGGTGCAGTCCAGTTGGTAGCCATCCAGCGGAGTACCTAAAGGACTGTCTGAGTTCGTGTAGCGACAACTCCGGGGACAAAATTTGAAAATTTAACGAGGCCTGCCATCGGCGTGCCTCGCTAAGGCGGGATGTTTGCAACTAGCGTCAATCAAGTCCATCGGTGAAACGGTGTATTCAGGCGCAGAAGGGTGGATTTTGAGGGGTCGGCGCACCCGCCAAACACCGGATGGGCTTGGCTTTCACCGCAGGGCGCGGGTCTGGTAGACTAGGGGCTATCGGTTTTCGAATAATCCGAAGAAGCAGGTCTAAAAAATGGCGATGAAGTGTGAGCTTTGCGGCAAAGGGCCGCATTACGGTAACGTGATCAGCCACGCGAATAATACGCGGAGGCGGCGTTGGAACCCTAATCTGAAGCGGGTCCACGCACTGGTGTCGGGAGCTCGAAAGCAAATGCGTGTGTGCACGGCCTGCATTCGCGCGGGCAAAGTAAAGAAAGCTGCCTGAGCAATCACTTGGTTGCTAATCCGTTGCGACGCGTTTTTCATGTGCGCGCGAAGTGCGCAGTCCACGGGCGTGTTCGTGTATCCATGTTAAGACCGATCGCTCTTGCAGGATTGGTGGCTGTCGCTGGCGTGGCGAGCTGCAACCGGCAGGTGCAGCATTCGCCGGATGTGTGGGCGGTAGTGAATGGAAAAGAGATTCGCAAAGATGAAGTGGAGAAATATTACCGGACGCGGATAAATCCGGAAGGGCAAGCGCCTTCGCAAGAGGAAGCGTTATCGCTGAAGCTTAATGTGCTGGATGAGCTGATCAACAACGAAATTCTGATTGAGCGCGCCAAGAAATTGAACCTGGAAGCCAGCGATGGCGAGGTGGAAGATAAGTTTACGGAGCTGAAGAGTCCGTTTACGGAAGATGAATTTCAGCGGCAACTGAAAGAGCGCGGAGTGTCCGTGGATGATTTGAAGCGGGATCTGCGGCGGCAGCTTTCGATACAAAAGCTTTTGAACCGTGAAGTAGTGGCCAAAATTTCGATCACGGACCAGGATGTGGCGGACTTTTACAACGCCAACAAAGCGCAGTTTAATGTGGCGGAGCCGCAATTCCGCATCGCGCAGATTGTTGTTACTCCCCGAAAAGAACCGCAAATCCGCAACCGTAAGAATGATGACGCGACGAATGAGGCGGAAGCGCAGCGAAAAGTCAAAATGCTGATGGACCGGTTGAACAGTGGCGCGGACTTCGCGCAGTTAGCTATGGATTATTCGGAAGACATGAATTCGGCGGCGACCGGCGGGGACATGGGCTACGTGCCGGAGTCGGCGCTGAACCAATCTGATCCGGCGCTAAAGAAGCTGGTGCTGGGCTTGAAACCGGGGCAGGTGAGCCAGCCTATCCAACTAAAAGAAGGTTACAGGATTTTGAAACTGATTACGCGAGAATCCCCCGGGCTGCGGGGGCTCTCCGAACCGCAGGTACAGCAAACGATTCGGGATACATTGCGAAATCGTAAAGAACAGCTGTTGCGCGCGGCTTACCTGGCGATTGCGCGAGATGAAGCGCGCTCCACAAATTACCTGGCACAGCAGGTGATTGAGACTGCGGGTAAACTCCCGGATGGCGGGAGCGCAGATGCGGCTGTGAAGCCTGTGGGGCAGCAGTAGGCAATCGTTGTTCTTTCCAAAGGCATTCGAACAAAAGCACGCGGCGTGGTGCGGCCATAAAATCTCATTAGCACCTCTGCCTTCAGCCTCGTCGTCCGAACCTCACACACTTTTCCGACAAACTGTTCAACCGTGAGGTCGACTCTGAACTTTTGAAACACGACTTGCGCGATATCGCGCCGATGCCTCAGGATTAGGGTTCACTTTTTGTCAATTTGATTTCGATTCAGCTCCACAGGGAATCCGAGAGCATGTCGACGAGTGCGGACGTTTTAATTATTGGTGCGGGGCTGGCTGGATTATGTTGCGCAAAGCGGCTTACCGAAGCGGGCATCACATTTCAAATTGTGGAAGCGTCGGACGGGATTGGTGGCCGAGTGCGCACCGACGAAGTAGATGGATTTTTGTTGGACCGCGGATTTCAGGTGCTACTCACCGCGTATCCTGAAGCGAGCAAAGTTTTGGATTACTCGCGACTTGATCTTAAATCTTTTTCTCCAGGGGCATTGTCGTGGTTTGCGGGGCGCATGAACCCGATCGCGGATCCGTGGCGCATGCCTGGTATGTGGCGAGAGGCGCTAAGGTCGGAATTTGGCACGCTCGGAGACAAAATGCGCATGGCGCGGCTGCGCAGCCGTTTGAAGCACCGTTCCATTGCAGAGATATTTAAGCGGCCGGAGCGCTCGACGAAGGATGCTCTGAAATCCGAAGGATTCAGCCAGGAGATCATTCACCGGTTTTTTCGTCCGTTTCTCGGCGGGATCTTACTGGATGGCGAATTGAAAACGACGAGCCGCATGTTTGAGTTTGTGTTCAAGATGTTGTCTGAGGGATCGACCAGTGTCCCCGCGCGAGGCATGGGAGCCATTCCGGCGCAGATCGCAGAAAAATTCAGCGGGGATTCGATGCGCTTGAACTCGCGAGTTGAATCCCTGCACGAAAATGAAATTACGCTGGCAGGCGGGGAAAGCGTGAGGGCCCGCGCAATTGTGGTGGCCACCGACGGGCCGTCTGCGGCGCATCTGGTAGGAGAGGCTGAACCAGCCTCACGAAGCGTCAGCTGCTTTTATTATGCCGCTGAAGAGCCTCCTGTACCGCGACCTATGCTTACGCTGAACGGGGATGGCGCTGGACCGGTGAATAACTTTGCGGTGATGAGCCAAGTGGCGCCGTCGTACGCGCCGGCAGAAAAACAGCTCATCTCTGTATCCGTACTTGGGACGCAGGAACTCACTGAAGCGCAGTTAAGCGGGTTCGTCATTGCACAAATGAAAAATTGGTTTGGCGTGGTGGCGCGTTCGTGGCGGCTTTTGAAAAGTTACAAAATACCGCATGCTCAACCGCGACAATACCCAGGCGCGCTGGAACCCCCGGAGCGCTCGGTGCGTGTTCGCCCGGGGATTTATGTGTGCGGAGATCATCGGGACAATGCGTCGATCAACGGTGCCATGCTGAGCGGGCGCCGAGCCGCGGAGGCCGTCATCGAAGATTTTGCGCGGTAGTTTATTGGCAAGTATTTTCCGTACGAATCGACGAAAAGCCAACTGGCCGGTAACTGGGACTTACGTACCATTGACGATATATCTACTGGGCTCGAAACTGTACTCTATGGCCCGTTATTCCGCCTTTCTCGGCCTTCAGGTGGAAGTCCAATATCGCGCGGGCGATATCCTGCTGCCAGCCTCGGGAACATTTGTGGGTGACACAGGGCGCTCCATTTTCCTGGAGCAGAACCTCGAACAGAAGGGCCAGCACCGGCACTTTCGTTGGGAAATTCCTTACCCGTGCATCGTGCGTTTAGCGGAAAAACCGGAACCTGTAGGATCCGCCACACAAGAGAGAACCCTTATTTCGCAGCCCTCCGCGGCAGAAACCGTTGAAACAGCTGACGCAAACCAGGAACCCGAAAGCGAGGAGGAGGAATCTGCTGTCAATCGCTTAAAAGCTGCGGTAATTTTCCAGCGACCTCAACGATCAAACATTTAACATCCAGCCTTATTTTTCGGTTTTTTCATCTCGCGTTCCCTGCACTGGATCTTCCCTCCTTCGAAAAATTGAATACGCTACAATCGATTTCGCTGCTTGAATAAAATCGCTGAGATGTTTTTCGATAGAGCGGAGGTTTTTGTGAATTCCGTAATTGGACCGCAAACGAAGGTGGGATTGATTGGCCTGGGGTTGATGGGCAAGCCCATGGGCATGAACTTGTTGAAAGCCGACTTTCCCTTGACGGTTTGGAATCGCACCGCGTCGCGCGCTGATGAACTGGTTGCCGCTGGAGCGAAACTTGCGCCATCTCCGCGGGAGCTGGGTGCGAATTCTGAAATCGTGCTTTCCATTGTCAGCGATCCGGCAGCGCTGGAAGAAGTGCTGTGGGGGCAGAACGGCGCGATGCAAGGGTTTCAGCGTGGCAGCATTTATGTTGATTCGAGCACGGTGTCCCCTACTCTTGCGCGAAAGGTAGCGGCCGCTTGCGAGGAACGAGGGGTGCGCTTTCTTGACGCGCCGGTCACCGGGGGCGATTGGGGGGCTAAAAAAGGCGAACTTGTTTTCATGGTGGGAGGCGATGCCGCGACGCTGACCGAAATTGAGCCGGTCTTACGCGTGTTGGGGAAGAAATGGTTTCATCTGGGGCCCAATGGAGCGGGTCAAATAATCAAGCTGGCCATGAACCTGATACTGGCGTTGCAGGTGGAGGCGCTGGCGGAGGCGCTTGCGCTGGTGACCGCCGCGGGCTTGCAAGCAGAAAAACTGGTGGAGGTCATGCAGTCCAGCATGGCGCGGTCAGGAGTGCTGGACATCAAGTCGCAAAACTTGTTGAACGACAATTACACGCCAAGTTTTCCACTGCGATTGATGCACAAGGATATGAGGCTGGCGCTGGAGCTTGCGCAACAAACACACGTTGAACTTCCGGCTACGGAGGCTGCCTTCAAAACATATTCCACGGTGAAAGAAGCGGCGAAAGAAGACTTGGATTATTCCGCAGTTATGAAGTTCTGGAAGAAATAGGTTTAGCGTAGCGAGATATTGAAATGCACAAAGTTGTTTCGCTGCCGATTACGGGCGCGCGTCCGGCGAGAAAAATCCAATCGGCAGGTCGCGAGCGGTGCGCAATCCCGCCGGGGCATCGAGAATCACGGGGATGGAATTTACCACCACCGAGGCCGTGGCGATGTCTCCGGGCGATCCTCCTGGGATGGTTAAGCTTATGTTGGGATGCCCTTGCAATGCCACGGTGTCACCCGGTTCTTTAGCGCCCAGGTACATTTGCAATTCGAGATGAACTAATTCTTTGCCATTGGAAAGACCGCGGGCGATTTGATGAATGCCTGCGGCCTGTCCCGCCTCAACGGACAAGTATTGGGTTTGGACTCTTTCTGTGGCGACCACCGGGTCGATTGTTTCGGTAATTTCAATGACGTCGAGGTTCAAGCTATCCGCCACCATGGCGACGGATTCTGGGAGGCCGACATGTTTAATAGTGCCCGCGGCTACTCTTTCACGGAATTCATCCAGAGACATTCCTGCGCCGATTTTTCTTTGTAGCGGCTCACGGCGCTTGGCCGCATCGACCACGCGGTGTCCGCTGGCATACTCAATACGTTGCGATACAGCTGCAAGAGTGACCAGCAGCTTGTCCAGGACAAATCCTGGATTGACGCCTGTACCAACCAGAGCAACACCCCACTCTTTCGCGGCCTTGTCGAGACGCGCGGCCAGCTCGGGATAAGTGCGATATGGATAGGAAAGTTCTTCGCACGTTGACACCACGCAGGATTCGGCTTCCAGACAGGCCAGCAGTTGATCCGTGACCTTCAGCAGCGACGACGAAGTGGAATGAATCACCACGTCCGCGGCTTGGCCCAGCACGTGAGCTGCATCGTCTGAAATTTTCACGCCCCAGGGAGCATCGGTGGCGCCCACAATTTCGCCGAGATCGCGGCCTACCTTGGCCGGATCGGTATCGATCGCGCCAATAATTTCGATGGCGAACTTTTCGCGCATTAACCTGGCGATGGAGGCGCCGATAGGACCGACGCCATATTGGATGGCGCGAATTTTCTTTTTCAATGTGTTGGCCTTTTGCGTGGCTTTGGCACGCCGGGCATTTTGTAAGAAAATGAAACCTTTACGATAGAGGAATTCGCTAGAGCAGGCAACGCTAAAGCCCATAAATCCGCTAGGGCACTTGCCGCGGGTGTTGGATCACCTCATACTTCAACATTGGAGAACCTAAATGGCTGCAAAAAAACTCACTGAAATGGAAGTCAAAGAGCGCCTGAGTGAGGCGGCTGGCTGGACATTGCAAGGCGGCAAGTTGCATCGCGCGTTCGAATGCAAGGATTTCGTGGCTGCTTTTGGAAACATGACTCGCGTGGCGCTGGTAGCGGAAGCGATGAACCACCATCCGGAATGGTTCAATGTGTGGAATAAGGTGGTGATCGATCTGAATACCCACAGTGTTGGCGGCATCAGCGAGTTGGACTTCAAGCTGGCGAGAAAGATCAACGAAATTTTCGGCGGCTAAGACATGCGAGCGCTGGGTATACGCTTGTTCTACATGTTTGGTAGTAAACAAACGCCCAAGGTTAGCGACCCTTAAAAGTTGACACAGGCCATTGTAGATGTTAAAAACGCAATAACGACAAGCCTTTGGACGGTGAGTCTCCTGACGCACTGTTTACCGCAGTAAGCGAATGAGGCTGTAGTCTTGCCTGGCAGGGCGGGCTACTGAACCCGTTCAGAAGCTGTCATGCATCACCCCACCCCGGGAGGTGAAACTGTTGCTTTCACCTCCTACTTTTCGTCCCGAGCCTCTTTTAATCCCTTGTTTGTCAGTCAGATAGGTTTTGTGAGCGCACTCCCCAGTGTGTCGGCTAGAATGGGTCCGCAGTGATCACAAAGCTCAGTTCTCGCGCATGAGTTCCTCACCGCCGTTGCTTAACCTCCAGCGGGTAACGATTTTTCGTGGGACGGCAGACGCTAGCGCGGTCGCCGACACGGTGACTGCTGAAATGGCGCGCCCGGCGCTTGATGATATTTCCCTGCGTATCGAAGCTGGCGAGCACGTGTGCATCCTGGGGCCTAATGGTTGCGGGAAATCGACGTTAATCAAGACCATAACGCGGGAGTGCTATCCGGTTGTCCGAGAAGGATCGTCTATCTCGATACTGGGGCGCGAACGCTGGAATATTTTTGAGTTGCGGTCGCTGTTGGGCATCGTGTCGCCAGATCTTCTGGGGGCGTGCACTACGGACGCCACGGGCCGCGATGTGGTGCTCTCAGGATTTTTCAGTAGCACGCGCATATTCCCACATCATCACCCCGATCCGAAGCAATTGGCGCTGGCCGATCGCGCTTTGGAACGCATGGGGGTTGCGCACCTGGCAGACCGTGCGGTGGCGCGCATGTCTTCGGGCGAAGCCAAACGAACGCTAATCGCGCGGGCACTGGTTCACGATCCGCGAGCTTTACTTTTTGATGAGCCCAGCAACGCGCTGGATATAGCCGCGCAATTGCACTTGCGCGCGGCGATGCGCGAGCTGGCGCAATCGGGAATCGCGATTCTGCTGGTGACGCATCACGTCTCAGAGATTATTCCGGAGATAGAGCGGGTAATTTTGCTTTGCGAAGGGCGTATTATCGCGGACGGGCGAAAGGATGAAGTACTTACTTCCGAAGGTATCTCGGGGCTGTTTGGTATTCCGTTACGAGTATCGCAGCAGGATGGTTATTTTCACATCCTGGAATGATTGGAACAACGCTACGGTGATGAACGGCGACAGATTTTGGAGGGCTACAACTCAGTGGTCAGTTGGCCGTTGTCGCTAAAATCAACGAGCATGTTATCAAGCAAGCGCGTTTCGCCAAATTTCGCAGCAATCAGGACATAGGCCTTGCGGTTGATCTGGGTTAAAGGCTCGAATGTCTGGGCATCCACAATTTCTGCATAATCAAGTTTGGCTCCGGATTCGCCCCCTAGGATGCGGTGCATGGCGGACTGCAAGGAAAGGGTATCTCGAGTGCCCTTTTGCAAAAGCAGTTGCGCGGCTTGCAAGGCGCGATGCAACACAGTGGCAAATTGGCGATCACTGGCATTCAAATAGACGTTTCTCGATGACATGGCCAATCCGTCGGGCTCGCGTTCGATGGGGCAGATTACAATTTCACAGTCGAGATTCAGATCTTTTGCCATGCGCGAAATGATTGCCGCCTGCTGCGCGTCTTTTCTTCCGAAATACGCAAAGTGTGGCTGAACGATTTGCAAGAGTTTCATCACCACGGTGCTGACACCGCGGAAGTGGCCGGGCCGCGAGCGGCCTTCCAGGCGCTCGCTCAACCCCTCGACATTTACGTAAGTGGAATAGTTCGGGGGATAAATGTCTTTCGCTTCCGGGAGGAACAGGCACTGCACACCGGCATTCTCCAGTTTTTCAGTATCGGACGACAGAGTTCGTGGATAGCTCGCAAAATCCTCGGAGGGGCCGAACTGCGTGGGGTTCACGAAGATACTCGCCACCAGGGAAGAACACTGCTGCCGGGCCTGCTTGATCAGCGACAGGTGGCCTGGATGCAAAGCGCCCATGGTGGGAACCAGGCCGACAATACGATTTTCGTCGCGCTGCTTGCGCGCGAATTCTTTCATCCAGGGAACAGTTCGAATGAGTTCCACGAGGAGGGTGGGGTCAGGCGTTTGCGGCGCCGGCACGCTCGCGATAAAAATGAATTAAGTCGTTAGAAAGCGCCTTCGCACCTAATTGTCTGAGCATGGTAGTGATTTGTCCGCGGTGATACGTTCCGTGATTGACTAGATGCTGCATCGACAGCCATAAGGGATTGGTGTAATGGCCGAATTTGAGTGTGCGGTATTCATGAGGCCCGTCCAAATCGCTTTGCGTGAGGTGGGATGCGAACTTATTAAGACGCGCCTGATCCTCTTGCCAACGTGTTCGTAGCGCTGAAATCTCATGGAACTGCCCGACATCGGGTAGGGACGCAGGCGAGCGACCTTCGAAGCGTTCCATCCAGATCCACTCCGCGCCCCAAATATGCGCGAGGGTATCACGCACCGAAGAAAAGCTGGAGCCAAGCGGCCTGGTGAATTGTTCCACGGTCAGCGGGGCAGCGCCGTCCAGCGAGTGCCGGTTAGCCCAGGCATTGTAATCGTAAAGAAAACGAATGTCGTCCGGCGACACCTTTTCCTCCAGTGGATTGTAATCTGGCCGATTTAGCCGGTGATAGAAATGGTTTTGCGATTTTTGCCGCTTTGCGGCGAGTGGTAAGACTCGGCATCCGAAGGGAATGCTACGTTGCGAACGTCCTCGCAGTATTGACGTACTGCACCCGAGATTATTTCTCCCACGCCCGCGTATTGGCGTGAAAACTTTGGCGTCTCGCCAAAGGTCAAGCCCAACATATCGCTTAATACCAGAATCTGACCGTCGCAATCGGGGCCCGCGCCGATGCCTATAGTGGGGATGCGCACCTCTTTAGTGATTTGGGCGGCCAATTCTCGGGGTATGGCTTCCAACACAATCGCAAAGGCGCCAGCGGCTTCTACTGCGTGAGCATCTCGCAGCAATTGTTCGGCGCCGACTGCCGTTTTGCCTTGCACATGATAACCGCCCAAGGCGTTTACAGATTGCGGGGTCAGCCCCACGTGAGCCATTACGGGGATTTCCGCTTCAGAGAATCGCGCGATCAGTTCCAGGCGACGCTCGCCGCCTTCCACTTTTACGGCTTCCGCGCCGGCATCTTTAATGAAGCGCATGGCGTTGCGCAGAGATTCAGCCATGTCGGTGTGGTAGCTGCCATAGGGCATATCCGCGACCACAAGAGCGCGATGGGCGCCGCGGCGAACCGCGCGGGTGTGATGCAACATCTCCTCGATGGTCACGGGAAGTGTGCTGTCATAGCCCAGGACCACCATACCCAGTGAGTCGCCGACAAGTATGACGTCCACGCCAGCCTCATCGAGCAAGCGGGCGGTCGGATAGTCGTAGGCAGTGAGACACGCGATTTTCTTAGTGCTTGGGGAGCCTGCTTGGGATTTTCGCTGCTGAATGTCCGGAACGGTGATCTTCGCGCCGCCGGTATTCGAAGTAAAACTCATGTTGGCCTCCGGTGCCGCTCCTTAAATTCAGGATGCAGCCCTGTACCTATGATTTGAGCAGAATAACAAAAAATCGAGTGAATCGCCAGAAGCGTGGCTAGCCAGTTAGTACCAGCACCGCTGGCCTATATCAGGCTCTGGAGTCAGCCTTTCTGGCTTTGCGTCGCTGCCGCGCGATGGATGGCTTGGCGAATGCGCTGGTAAGTTCCGCAACGACAGATGTTGCCGCTCATAGCGTCGTCAATCTCCGCGTCGCTTGGCGATGGCTTTTTAGAAAGTAGTGCTACTGCGGACATGATTTGTCCCGGTTGACAGTATCCACATTGCGGAACGTTAATTTCCATCCAAGCCTGCTGGACGGGATGAGTGCCGTGGGCGGAAAGTCCCTCGATGGTGGTGATCTTTTTGCCCGCGACGTTGGATATGGGAGTCACACAAGAACGCGCGGCTTCACCTTCGATATGCACCGTGCAGGCTCCGCATAGGGCCATGCCGCACCCAAACTTCGTGCCAGTCATGTTCAGCGTGTCCCGCAATACCCAGAGGAGCGGCATCTGGGGGCTAACATCAACGGTTTGCGGCTTGCCGTTAAGTACAAAACTGATAGCCATGATCCCCCCAATACAAAAATACCGCTGCTACCAAAACAAGTTTGGAAAGCGGAAGCGGGAATATCCTACAACAGTTTTGGCGATACAAAGCCAAGCGCGAAATCATTTGGGAGGCGCTTGCGGGTTGGGGGCCTGAGCGGCGGCTTTATTCTGGATGGAGAGCAGCTCCACTTCGAATATCAGCGTAGCGTTAGGACCGATGTCTTGGCCGGCGCCGCGGCTCCCGTATGCGAGATCGGCGGGAAGGAACAACTGCCATTTTGATCCGACGGGCATGAGTTGCACAGCTTCTGTCCATCCTTTAATCACGCCGCTGACTGGGAAAGTGGCGGGTTGTCCGCGCTTGTAGGAGCTGTCGAATTCGGTTCCGTCAAGCAGCGTGCCGCGGTAGTTGCAAACAACCTGATCGGTTGCGGTGGGTTTGGGCCCGGTGCCTTCCTTAAGGATTTTATATTGCAGACCATCGGGCAAGACCACAACGCCTTCCTTGGTCTTGTTTTGTGCCAGAAAGTCATCGCCGGCCTTTTTGTTAATTTCTCCGGCTTTCTGCATGGCCGCCTCCTGCTTGGCGCGCAACTCTCCGGAAAACTTGGTCAGCGCCATTTTCATTTCGTCGTCGGTAAGAAGCAATTTCCCGCCGGCGATCGCGTCTTTCATTCCACGACTAATAATTGCGGGATCCACGTCCACGCTATCCTTATGCATCTGCTTGCCGATGTTTACTCCAATGGCGTAGCTGGCTTTATCTTTATCGGTTTTCAACGTGAGTGGGGCTCTGGCGCCGGAAGCGGTGCGCGGCTTGGCCGGAGTAGTCCCCGGAGTTTTTGTCGCCGGACTAGTTTGAGATTTAGGTGCCGGAGTCGTCTGAGTTTTGGGCGCAGGCGCAGAAGTATCTTGGGCACGCAGGGTGCCGCTAGTAAGCAGCCCGATTACGAACAAATTTAAAGCAATGGTTAATGTTTTTTGCATACAGGTATTGTCACATTGGCTTGCAAGCTGTGCAAATGGGGATATGGAATGGAACAGACGTCAAACTGCTGTGCATGTCTTTCTGGTGGGAATCCTACGCGGGAACTGTTCTTGCGGGTGCTTCGGGAGCACGCGGAGCACGAGGAGAATCCGGCTCGACACCACGCCAACCCACCGGGCGGCCGCTGACCGCTTCTTTCACAGAGCGGAAGAGCACCACGTACATTAATTGGCGATAGTAGAAGCGCTGTAAGAGAACAGGAATGAGCAGGGTCCAATCTTCTTTACGTTCCAGTGCGAAGGCCACCATGCAGGTGAGCACGTCGATGAGCAAAAATCCGATGAAGAAAAATAACGACCGTTGCACATCGGCGGTGGTCCAAAGCTGCGGCAATCTGGCGATATGCAGTTGGCCAACGCCCCATAGCGCGAGGGAGCCGAGAAACATCAAATCGATGATTGGCGAAATGAGCGGCAGCACCAGTTGAAACACAAAAATATTTGGCAGCGCAATCCAGCCCAGAGTGCCGTATTTGGGCCTTAATAAGGTATCGCGGTGCTTCCAGAAAGATTGTAGCGTGCCGAAAGTCCAGCGAAATCGCTGGCGGATTAGCGCGCTTGGGGTTTCGGGAGCTTCGGTCCACGCGATAGCTTCTTCGTCATAGCTAATGCGCCAGCCGAGACGGCGGATGGCGATGGTGAGGTCCGCGTCTTCGGCGACGGTATCGGAAGTAATTCCGCCAGCAGCTTCAATGGCCTCGGTACGCCATGCTCCAAGCGCGCCGGGCACCACGGTAATGCAATTGAGCAGATCGAAAGCGCGCTTCTCCATGTTCTGGCTGGTGATGTACTCAAGAGCCTGCCAACGCGTAAGCCAACGGGTGCGATTGCCAACCTTGACATTACCCGCCACGGCGCCGACCCGAGGATCGGAGAAGTGGCGCAGCAATTTGGAGATGGCGTCCGGCTCGATCTCGGTGTCGGCGTCGATGGTCACCACAATTTTCGTTTTTGCTTGCGACATCGCCAGGCTCAGCGCGGCGGACTTGCCGCGGTTCACTTGATGAATGATGTGTACGCGCGAGTCGGCGCCGAAATTCTCATCGAGCAGCTCGCCGGTATGGTCCGTGGACCCATCATTGACCACGATGATTTGCAGATTTTTTGTGTTGGTATCCAGGACGGAAGAAACAGTCTGCACGATTACGTTTTCTTCGTTATGAGCGGGAATCAAAACGGTCACATCTGGCGGCGGATCAGGCATCAGGTAGTGATCTGGGCGAAGTTTTTCAATTAAGGCGAGAATGCCGATGACCACCGCGCGGCCGCTTACCAGAATTATTCCCACAATGAAGATGGTGGCGAAACCTACTCGGAACCAGCGGTACAAACTGAAAATAAATCCATCCGCGCGTGCTTCGAAGCGCTCCTGGGGAGACAGGGGCAGCATCATCGACGCGCGTGTTTTGTGCAGCAAATCCGGGACAGACACGAACTGGTAGCCTTGGGCGCGAAGGCGATCGATCACTTGAGGCAAGGCCGCGACAGTTTGGCTGCGGTCACCACCGCCGTCGTGGAAAAGGATAATGTTGCCTTCACTCGCCTGGGTCAGTACGTTATCGACTATTTCGGATGCGGGAACTTGTTTGCCGCCGGGAGACTTCCAATCGTGGGGATCAATTTTTTGGCCCACGATGACGTAGCCCATATCCTGCGCGAGCGGCAGTTGCGACACTTCCTCGGCGTATTCCGGTTCATGGTCGATTCCGTAGGGCGGGCGAAAAAGAATGGATTTGACGCCGAGTGTGCTTTCGATTAGCCGCTGGGTTAAATTCAATTCCCAACGCAATTGGGTATGCGAAATATCGTCGAAGTTGGGGTGGGTGTACGTGTGGTTCCCCACCTCGTGGCCTTCCGCGTACTCGCGCTTGAGCAATTCGGGCCACTGGCTACCGGAGACACCGACAATAAAAAATGTAGCGGGCACATTTTTTGCTTTAAGCACATCAAGAATTTTGGGAGTCCAACGAGTGTCGGGGCCATCGTCAAAAGTGATGGCCAATTTCTTCTTGGCCGCGCCGAGTTGATCGATGTGATAGGCAAGTGGATAGGTTTCGAACTTTTCTCCAGTGAAGAGATCGGTTGTGGGGTCGTAAGTAAAACTACGGCGACCGGGTTTAGGAGTATCGATGAAGTGCCAAATGTCACCATCGCCTTCGAGAATCAGGTCTGGCCCGGGCGGAATATCGGTGATCTTGTTGCGAACGGCATCGCTGGGTCGCGCAGACCAGATTGGCCACATGGAGGTATCTGCGGAGCCCAGCCGCCACAATGCGGTGCCTTGAACGCCCATGCGGTCATTGGCACGGAGCTCGTTGTAGGCGGTCAAGGCATCAAGCATCCACACTTGGTGGACGTGGTTGTGGTCGTCATTGTAGGAGTAATGTGGATTCAAAGAGACTGGATCGAACTCCACGGCGGTTTCGGATTCGGAGGCACGAACCAAGGCTTCCTGAATGGTCAAGGATTCCGCGACTTCCTGTTTTTTCTTGGGCGCAAGTGACCAGTCGTAAGCATAACTGCCGATGGCCGAGATGACTTTTTGTCTCGGTACGACTTCTAGTATTTGCCTGAGATTTTCCACATACCAATCTTGTCCGGCGATGGGTCCGGGCGGCGATGTCAGCCAATGCTGATCGTAATTCATCAACACCAGGGCATCGCATTGTTTGCCAAAGAATGCGTAATCGTAAGCGTCGTCGCGAGCGGGAAGGGCGACCATCAGCTTGAGGTTCGCCGAATGTAAGGCGGCGGCAAGTTCAGCGGAAAACTTTTTGAAATGCGCCTGGCTTTCGTCGGGTACTTCCTCAAAGTCGACCACGATTCCGGATTCGTGTGCTTTGGTGGCGTATTCCACCATGTCGCGTTCAAGATTGTGCCTGGCATTCGGGCTGGCGAGCATCTCGGCCATTTCCTTGGTGTGCCAGTTGACGCCGTCGTAGTTATTGACGAGGCCCATCACGGGGATTTCAATGTTTACGGATTTCATCCATTGATGAAGCTTGTCTTCTTTGAGAATGGCGATGGCCTGGTCGGGAGTAGCCCTGGTGGTGTTCTGTCCGTTCTCATAGTCGACAATGGTGATCGCGCCATCCGCGGTTACGGAATGAAGTTGCTCAGGAATGAGCAGGTCGATGTCTTTGTAATGGCCTTTTAGCGAAGCCATGCTATTGGGATCCCAGCTTACAAAAAACGCGGCGTGAAGAGGATCGTAACTGGCGGGTACGGACCCGATGGAAGCCACGCGACGCTTGCGTCCTTCGCGTACTGGTAGCAACTTGGCTGTGGGCTTGAACTTTAGAGGATAAAACTTGGGCTTAGTGTCCGGCAGCAAGCCTGCGGGCAGATCGACGCTGACAGCCACGGTCACAAAGAAATAGGTCAGCGCCACGGTAAGCAGCACGGCGGAAACTTCCATGACGCGTCTGGTGCGGCGCCAGCGCACACGCTCCGCGTCGTAAAATATAGGCCCGCGTTCCTTCATGAAACCTTTCGACCCAGGGGCACGGTAGGTTATCTATGCGCTCCGGTGTTGGAGCGCAGTGCTCGAATCCGTCTGCACTATTGTAAGATGCGTTTCATTCATGCGGCGAAATTTCTCCAGTGCTATTGCCGCGCTAGCGGCTGGCGCGTGCCTGCGTTTTTTCTTCGTGCTGAAATATCCGGCGGGCTCGGGGGACTCGGTACTTTACGAGCAAATCGCGACAAATTGGCTCAAGTATCACGTTTACGCCATGAACGTAGGCGGCGCGATTACTCCGGTGGATATTCGGGTGCCTGGGTATCCGGCATTTCTTGCGGCGATTTATTGGTTGAGCGGCAAGACCGGGCCGGATGCGCGGTTTTGGGTAAGGACTGCGCAGGTGGCGGTGGATTTGCTGACGTGTGTGGTCGCGGCGTGCTTGGCGGCGACATTGTTCGCGTTGGCAACCGGGAGGGTGCACCGGTGGCGAGTTTTTTTGGTGACGTTGTGGCTGACGGCAATGTGCCCCTTCACGGCCAACTATGTGGCGGTTCCACTTACGGAAGCGGTGGCCACATTTTTTACCACGGTGACTATTTTGTTTTTGTGCCTCCTATTATTGCGGGGTCGAGGTGCGATTTTGTTGGTGGAGACCAACTCTGTCAATTTGCACTTCAAAGAGGAGTGGTTCGCCGCGTTCGCAGGAATTTCCGCCGGCTTCGGCACACTGTTCAGGCCGGAAACGCCTTTGCTACTTATGACCGGGTGCGTGGTGATTGCCTGGTATTTTCTTCGGGGAAGCCTGTGGTCGGGTCAGTGGCGCCAAATCATTCGAATAATTGCCTTCATGGCGGCGGGATGCTTACTTCCACTCACTCCATGGGCCATGCGCAACGCGATTACGCTGCATGAAGCGCAACTTCTGGCGCCAAAAAATTCGAATCTGCCAGGCGAGCTGGTGCCCTTTGGTTTCATGGCCTGGGAGAAAACGTGGCTATTTCGGGTGCGAGATGTCTACCTGGTGGCCTGGAAGCTGAATGATCAGCCGATAAATCTGGACGATGTTCCTGCGCGGGCGTTTGATACGCCGGAAGAAAAAGAGCGGGTGGCCGCGTTGCTCGAGCCGTATAACGACGAAGTGACACTCACGCCGGAAGAGGATGCAGGCTTCGGGCAATTAGCCAGGGAACGGACCGCGCGACATCCGCTACGCACGTATTTGTGGCTACCGGCGGCGCGAGCTTTTATGTTGTGGTTTTCTCCGCGCATGGAGTTGTTGCCATTGTCAGGGCAGGTATTTCCTTTAGCAGAGGCGTGGGAAAACGATCCGGTGGACCAAGTGGTGACAGCAGGGTTTGAATTGCTGATTTCGCTATACGTGTTGTTCGGAGCTTGGGGTGCGCTGCTGTTGTGGCGGCATCCCTCGGCGAGAATCGCGGTGGCGATAATGGTGTGTTACATCGTGGTGCGCACGGTGTTCATGGCCACGCTTGAAACACCCGAGCCGCGCTACACGCTGGTGTGTTTTCCCAGCCTGTTGGCTATTGCGGCGCAAGTGTTTGCGGGCAAGGCTCCTGGAAAAGAGGATTTCTCCGCGACCAACGAACCAGGTCTTCATGGAGTGAGCTAACGTTCTTCGAAGGGCTCTGGGTGGATGGTCACACGATGTATTTGCGGAAAATGTTCCTTCACGCGGTCGACCAACGCGGCGGTTACATCATGGATTTTGTTGATGGGTAAATCGCCTCGCATGGTGCAGTGACAGGAAACGAGGATGCGGTGCTCCACCTGGCGCACACGCGCATCATGACAATTTACCAATTCATCGTATTCGGAGGGCAGAGCGTTCAAGAACTGCTCCACCGCCCCCGCCAGCAGTTTCATTTCACCCAGACCGGCGTCTGGCGTGGCAATGTGAGTTCCTAACGGCTCGATGTGAATATTTACTTCCGTGGGCGCGTCACGCAAAGCGCGAATGCCTTCTTCAAGCTTAGTGGCCTGCCGGTGGGCCTCACGCAGATGTAAATTCTCATCAACTTCCAGGTGCAATTCGATAAAGAGCTTGCCGCTTTGCTGCAGAGCGGTTACGTCGTGAATGGCAAGGCCCAGGCGTTGCGCCAGCGCGCGGATGGATTCGAACAGATGTTCGCCTTGAGGGGCGCGCGGCTCGGCGTGCACCATTACGTCGGAGGGAACAATTTCGCCGATACGTTTCTCGATAGCATCGCTCAGCGCATGGACCTGTTCGAGACTGGTGGTGCGAGCGACGCTCACGGTGGCATCGACGAAATGACGATTTCCGGCACGGCGGACACGCACGCGATCGACATCCAGGACGCCTTCCATGCGAGCTACGGCGCGAGCGATCTCTTGACGGAGGCCTTCTGGCGCGGCATCCACGAGCGCGTCGAGGGTGCGCCTGCCAAGCCGCGAGCCCACCCACAGAATCACGCCTGCGACTGCCAAACCTGCGATGGAATCGGCGTACACCAGCCAGGGAAGATTCCAGGTTTCACCAGCCCACACCAGTCCAATGCCGGCGATGACGACGATGGTGCTCCAGACGTCCGTTGAAAAATGCAGAGCGTCCGCTTCGATTGCCTCGCTGTGGTATTTGCGTGCCACGTGACCCAGTGCCTTCGCGCGGGTGATATCGATCGATAGAGCAACCAGCAGGATCAGCAGGGCAGTAACACTCGGTTGAATATGCACGTGGTGGAAGAACAAGCGGTCGATACCTTCGTAGATGATGAAAACAGCGGTAATGAGGAGCAATGCGGTTTCCACGAAGGCGGAGAAATTTTCAAACTTGCCGTGACCGTACGGATGCCCCTCGTCAGCAGGCTGATCGGACATACGCACGGAAAGATAGGTGATGATGGCGGCCAGAAAATCCAGACCAGAATGCAGCGCTTCGGACAACACGCCAAGGCTGCCGGTGCGAACGACCAAAAAAGTTTTGAGGGAGAGCAACACCACTGCCGAGCCCACGCTTAACAGCGCAGCACGCTTCTTTTCCCGGACCTCCAGGTTTTGGAGAATGGCCATCAGGTTTGCCTAGACTATCCTAAGTTTAAAGAGTTTATGGGCACACGTTTAGGAGAGGTGCTTTGGATTACTGAGAAAGGCCCAAGGATGGAGAGGCCTAACCTTTGTGCGGGAGGAATCGCAGCGCGGCGGAATTCATACAATAACGGAGGCCCGTAGGCCGCGGCCCGTCGCTAAAAATGTGACCTAGGTGGGCGTCGCAGAGAGTGCACCCTACCGCGGTACGCAATACCCCGTAGGAGAAATCCTTTTGTTCGCGGACATTTTCTTTAGCGATAGGCTGGAAAAAACTGGGCCATCCGGTGCCGGAGTCAAACTTGGCCCGGGAATCAAACAGCGCATTGTCGCAATCGATACAACGATAGAGGCCGGGGCGGTGCTCATTGTCCAGCGCGCCGGTGAAAGCCCATTCCGTGGCGGCCCGGCGGGTCACATCAAATTGCAAGGGGGTAAGTTGAGACTTCCACTGCGCGGAGCTCTTTTGTACTTTGGCGGTCGTTAAGGCGCCTAGAGAAGTACCGTCGTCCGCAAACTTTATGATTTTTACCGGCCCGGCGCCGGTTGTTGGTTCCACGCCATCCGCAAAAGCGGACGAACAAATCCGCTGTACGCCCATGAGCATGCCGTAGCCGCCCAGCGTTGCAGCTGCGTGTATGAAGCCGCGCCTGGTAAATTCCTTCATGGGTAGTAGCTCAAAAATACTACTTCTGCGGCGAAAATCGCCACGAAGCTTACTTTGACGCGGTCATCGGCGGCGGAGCCACGAGTGGCAACCGCTTCGGCTCGCCACGCGCTCCGCGGACTTCGACTTCTTCAAAGAGTAGCGAGGGCGCGACAATCGATGCCGGCAAACCGTTTTGCGCCGAGCCAAAAGCGCCGAGAGCAGTGCCAGCGAATCCGTTTATCTGGCTCTGCATGTAGTTATAGACGTAATTGTCGTTGCCGATTCCCGCGATATTGCGAATCGCTCGGGAGTTTATACCGATGAGGCGCGCTCCGCGGATAATCTCCTCACGGCCGTCTTCCGGGTACATGCGATAAACCACCAGAGGCAGGCGGTCGCCTGTGCCGGCACCGCCGCCGTAGCTTGCGAGCAAGCTTTGAAAATCATCCTGGTGCAGTAGGCTGATAGTGGGATTATCCATCTCGCGCACAATCAGGCAGTACGCCAGCTTTTGATCGCGACATTCATCCAGAAATTTCTTTTTTAAGTCCGCCGGCGACATGGTCTCTTTGGAAGTAAAGAACAGATTGCTCATAGTTGGTCTGGCGTCGCTTAGGAAGGCAGAACGGCCATGTCCATTGGATTGATCGAAATCAGGACCGGGACGGCGAGACATCAGTTCACTCTTGAGCGTGCCGTTTTCCACTAAGGTCACTTTTTGCGCCCGCACACCCTCATCGTCGACCGCGTAGGAACCGAGCAGTGGAGTGCCCTGAAATTCCTTGGCGCTGGGATCGTCGACTACCGTCACGGAAGCTGGCAGAACACGGGCTCCGATACGCGTAATCCAGTCACTCTTTCCACCGAGTCCGCTCAACAGTTGTTCCATTACGGGAGTGAATGAGACCGGAGGCCGCGCGCCATTTACGGCTGGGCCGAGAATTTGGGCCAGCAACGGAGCTGCGGCGCGCGCTTCAAAAAGTACTGGGCCGGTGTAGTCCGGCGCTGGAGGTGCAGAGCGCAGAGCCATCAATTCGCTGCCCGTCACATTGAGATTTTTGCGCACCGCATCGGGCGTGGGCAGATCGGCCGGACGCACGGCGTAAGTAGCATAAAAGTGATTGATCGGCGTGCCGTCGTCTGCCAGAGCATTCATGCCAGACTCGATCGCGGCGAAGCTGCGATTGGTGCGAATCTCGGTGCCCTCACTGGTAACGAGGTATTCGGTTGCGAAGACCAGGTAATACGTGACGCGACTTTCGTAAATTTGCGGAAAGGCGCGCAATGCGGCTGAAGTCTCCCGGGCTTCCTGGTCCCAATTGCGATTGGTCCAGTCGGCCATAACCAGGGGCTCAACGAGGTGCACGGGCTCGGCTTTGGAAAAATCATTGATGTCGGATTGCCTGGCGAGGCTGCTGAGATAGGCCTGTTTGCGTGAATAAGTTTCTACGGCTTCCTTGAAAGCCTGATCGGTGGCAATCCACAGATCCTGGCGAAGAGAATCGTAATCGCGATCGATGCCCACAGATCCAGTTGAGCCGATGAAGCCGCGGAATCCGTCTTCGCTTATAAAATTGGAGCTGTCCAGCTTGTAATTCCCAACGCGGGCTTCCACATCCATGAAACGGCTGCGAGAATGATTGCTGCTCAATAAGGTTCCAAACTCTCCGCTGATTTCGCGAAAATCCAGATCCAGCAGACGGTATTCCACGTAGTAGGGGCGAACGGGTTGATCGGTCCCTGGAATTTTCAGCTCCAGACGGGTTTTGGAGCGCTCCATTTCGTCATGCATGGCTCGCAAGGTCTGGTCATTGTCTTTTTGAGCCAGGTCTTTCGGATCTTGAGGCGCGGAGGCGAATGCGGACGTGCCGCAAGCAATGGTTGCTGCGAAAAGGAAAAATGCGAAAAGCAGGCGTGCCGATTTCACAGTTGGCCTCCCGTCTTGGCAAAAGCCGTGTCGTGCGCCGGAGCCGGCAGAATGGGAGGCCTGTCCGTGGAGCTTTCTTTCTTCTGCACTTCCAGCTCGGAGGTCAAAATCGCGGGAGAAGCGGCGGAAACGGGAACAGAACCAGACTCAGCGCCGCAGTAGCCGTTAAAAACTTCAGTGGTGTCTCCGGTAGCAACGATCTTCGTAAGGGCAGCCAAGGGGGTTCCGACAATGTCGACACCGCGCACCAATTCGTCGGGACGGCCGTCGGCAAATACCTTGTAAACCACGAGGGGTAAAACCTGAAACGCCTGCGGTTGGCCGCGGCCGGTGAAGGTGAAGCCGCCAGCTATATCGTCAATCAGCAACCCGTAAGATTTGTTCTGGGCTTTGATCAGCTCGATGAGCTTGGCGCGGAGTTCGGTGTTGCTGACCATCTTATTGCTTTCTACGATGAGGTTCCCTTGGCGCGAAACGGGAGTGGCACCCAGCTGGCGCCTTCCGTGACCGTTCGAACGCGGAAAGTCCGCGAGTGGCGAGCGGGACATTTCAAAATTTTTCAGCACGCCATGATCCACCAAAGTGACGCGTTGCGCGGGGACGCCCTCGTCGTCAAACTGATAAAAGCCGAGCAATTCCTGGGTGCCGAGACGCTTCTTAGTGGTGTCGTCTACGATGCTCAAAAAGCTTGGCAAAATCTGTTGGCCAACTTTATTCGAGAAAGTCTGGCCTTCCGTTACGTCCTTCTGGCGATGCCCCTCGTCGCGGTGGCCGAACACTTCATGGAAGAAAACGGCGGCGGCACGTCCAGTGAGCAGGGCTGGTCCGACAGTGGGATCGTTAATGGGCGCCGCAACCAAACCTTCCAGTTCCTTACGCATAGTGGCTTCCGCCGCATAGACAGCCTTATCGTCCGGAGCTTCGGACGGATTCACCCAGTCAAAATTGTAATAACGGTTGATGTCCATGCCGTCTGGGGCTTTGCCCTGGATAAATAATTCCAGGCGATAACGAATCTGACCGAACTGCAACTGAGTGCCTTCACTATTTACCTGGTAATCGTTTTGAGCTTGTCCGCTGAAGGTCACGATGGAATTGATAACCGCGGTGGAATCCCGAAATGCTTTGGTGTAGGCACGAACTTTTTCTTCCCAGGGTTTGCGGTCGACATTAATGGAAACTTGCGGACCGACGTAGGTATGAGGTTCCTCACGAGAAAAATCGGGCGCTTTCCCTTCGGCCGTCTCTACTTTCACTTCTTTGCCGGTTTTGATCTTGATCAGCGCTTGTGAAGAGGCCTCGTACTGTTTGTTGGTTTCGAGCCAGATGGCACGCCGCAAAACTTCGGCATCGTCATCCACGGGAACGGAGGTACCTGGGCCGCCATTGGCTTGCTGGCGCTCGCCGACTTTATGGGAGTTATCCAGCGTGTAGCTGCCGGTGCGCACGGAAACTTCGAGCCAACGGTTGCGGCTTTCCGTGCTGTTCAACAGCGCGCCATTCGAACCGGAGACATCCGCGCGCTCCGTATCCGTGACGGTATAACCGAGAAAATAGGCGGGCGGGTCTTGCGCTTTCAAAGCTTTGAAGGAGCGCTCCATCTCGGCCTGCAACGCAGCCAACACTGGCGAACGTTTCGCCGACGGGTCGGGAGGGCCGGCAAATCCGGCAGGTGCGCCGCCGCATAAAGCGGTCAGCACACAAAGGACATGAATCCATCTGTTACGCATAAATAAGATCAAAGGGAGCCTCACAAGCGATTAGACGGGAGCAGCAACTATTCAGTGTAACCGAGCGTCCGCGAACCATACAAACGGAGTTAGCTGGGCTGCAAGGTATTGGATGGGCCAGAGCGTCGGACCGTTGCACTCCCTAGGAAAGTTGGTGACCGGCCGCAACTGACTCACAGCGAGTAATTGCGGGATCTAATCTAAAGCAACTACGAAATGCCAGTTGCTCCTGTCACCGTACCCGGATTTGCAAACTGGGAACTGAGCGTATCTATCAACAAGCGGCGGGGTTAGTCTGTGGATTGCATTTGGTTGTGACCGGTGTGGTCTTGGTGCTCCCGCGTGTGACGATGGGGACAACGACGATGGGAATTCCTGCGAGCACTCCCAAGGTAATTACCGTGCCTTTGCCAATGTGCGTAGTCGATTGCACCGCACTCGGAGGCCCGCCAACGTCGGTACTCTGCACTGCCTCAGTGAGAAGATCGAGAGTTGCTTGGGCCGGAGCCAGAGGCGCAGAGTTGTCGCCGCTGCGGACGCTGCTCATCTGTCCGGCTTTAACGACCACGCAAACGCCGGCCAGATTACACACGCGCACCAAACCCTCAAAAACAATTACGTTCATGGTGCTGTTGTCATAAGCCACGTAAAAATCCGTGCCCACGACACCCGCAACGCCCGCGGGCGTATGTACTTCGAATTTTCCGTCTGCTTTGGCAATTTTTTGCGCCTGACTGCGGAGCTTGCCATAAGTTAGCTCCAGCTCTGTCTGTTGCGCGCCAGCATCGTGTTTTACAACGTGCATCGAGGAATTTGAGCCCACGTTCAACACCGAGCCGTCATCCAGCGCGATGCGCGCACGGCCGTTGATCTGGGTGTTCACGAGATCCTGCCAATCGACGACGGACTTCGCCGACGCGGTCAAAGTTTTCGAACCGCGAGCGATACTCACCGACGGAATCACGCGAGCCACTTCACCAGCGCGTGAATTGGAAGATTGCGGAGCAGCAATCAGGTCCGGGGGCACAGCGATGCACAACGCAAGGAGCAGCGCCAAGACAAAGGCATATGGCGAGGTTGTCTTCATTCAGGACACTCCTGGGCTAAAGATTACCTACCGTTGTTACGAGAGAGTATCAAAAGTGTCAATCAAAAAGGGATTGGCGTTGCGCAGTCTGTACTATCGTTCGCAGATTGACGGACCCTATCCACCAAGGTGAAAAATCACCGCGGCCATATCGTCGTGCTGGCGGATTACGTCGGTGAAAGCGTGCACCGCGGAGAAGATACGCAGCAACAGTTCTGTTGGGGATGCGCTGGAGTTCTCGTTACAAACGGTCATCAAGCGAGCAATGCCAAAATCATCGTAGCGAGCATTTTGCGCTTCGATAATTCCGTCGGAGCAAACCAGGATGGAATCGCCCGGCTCCAGTTTCAACGTCAAAGTTTCGTATTCGGCGTCCGCAAACAAGCCCGGGGGGATGCCTGATAGATCAAGGACCCTGCAGCCCCTTGCTGAAAAGTGAAGCGGCCCTGGCATTCCGGCGCTGGCCAAGTGCATCTCGCAAGTGTGTGAATTGAAAACGCCGTAGATTATCGCCGCGTGGCGTCGCAACCCGCCGCGGCTCATCAAACGTTTGTTGAGCGCGGATAGGATTTCACCGGGTGACTGGTCGGTTTTGTGCACGCTACGCAGAATTCCCACCGCCAAGGCGGCGTACATAGCGGCGGGCAAGCCTTTGCCAGAAACATCGCCAACGTAAAATCCGACGTCACCGTTGTCCATGGAAAAATAATCGACAAAGTCTCCGCCTACGATGTCCACCGGCTGAAATTCATGAGCGATGATTGCTGGACCGGCGCAAAGAACCTCCGCGGGAAGCATCAAGCTTTGGACTGCGCGCGCCTCTTCAAGCTCCTCCTGACGGAGCCTTTCGATTGCACGAGCTTCGACTGCGGGCAAAATAGTGAGCATGTAGAACTTGGAACGTGAATCACCGCGAAAGGGGGTTTGAGCGGGTGAATGAAGCTTAGCAAAATTGCTGTTCGCGCTCGCGACTAAAACCTAAGTTGTTTCCTAGGCAATTTTGATTCAAGCAAGTCTTGTCGCTGTGGCTATGGCAGGAGGAAAATTACAGCATGCGAGCTCTGGCCCTCTTGTTGGTTTTCTCAGCATTGCTGTTGGGCGCGTATTTTTTTTATTTAAAAAAATTGCCCACTACCGACAACGGCACCACGGCTACGCAAGCTATCAGCTTGACCGGCGTGCGCAGCGACCTGCTGCAAATTGCGCAAGCAGAGCGCGCTAACGTTGCCTCCAACGGCGCCTGCGCATCGCGCGCGGATCTCATCTCCTCGAATATGTTGACGATGACCAGGACTGAACGGGACGGCTACAGTTACTCCGTGGAATGCTCCGGCTCGGAATTCAATGCCATTGCACGGCACGCATCTGCGCCTGCCGGCTCGCCTATTCGTTACCCCAATCTGGCGGTGGATCAAAATATGCAGGTTCATGAAGTGAACTAACTGCCTGACGTATGGTCGAATCACAGAACATATTCGCGGAACATTCCTCGCAAACTCTCCGTACCATTCAGTGAACTTCGGATAATTGAGCCTCGAGCCTGGCTACTCTCGATGGCGGACTTCCCGAAAAGGAGACGGTATGGACAATACAATTGGGCTAGTCGCGGTGATTCTTTCGCTGGGATTTCCTCTCGGCGCCATGTACACGTACTACTCCGTGCGCAAACTGCGCAGCCAGGAGCGTTTGGCGGCCATGGCGCGGGGCGTCGAAATTCCCATGGAACCGGAACTGTCGCAAGGGGCGCGTTCGCGGCGTTGGGGCATTCTGCTGGTTGCTGGTGCACTGGGTTATATGGCAACGATGGGCATAATCGCCCGATTTGCGGAACCTGATGCCTGGACTGCGGCCGCCTTCGGCATCATCCCGTTCGCGCTGGGCTTGGGGTTTTTTGTTGATTGGACGCTGATTCGTCGCGACGCTCGCGTTTCGGGCTAACCTTTTTGGCGCTGGCGCGAATCGAGGTCCACGAGAGCAGCCGTGTTAGAATTGGGCCTCAATGCATCCTGCAATACCTCACCTTATCGAGCTGCAACAGGTTGACCACAACATTGGCGCGTTGCGCACTGAAATCGAAAGCTATCCCAAACGGATTCAGGAAGCCGACAGCAAGCTGAGCGGTGCGCGCGCGGCTGTCACGGCGGCCAAAGAAGCACATACCAGCGCGCTGAAAGAACGGAAAAAATTTGAGCTGGACGTCGATCAATGGAAAGACCGGGCGCGCAAATATCGCGATCAGAGTGGCGCGGTCAAAACCAATGAAGCCTACAAGGCGTTGCTTCATGAGATTGCCAACGCCGAAGCGGAAGTAGTCAAGGCTGAGGATCGCCAGCTCGATGTAATGATGACCGGAGAAGAGTTTGAGCGGCGCGTGCGGCACGCGGAGGCCGACCTGAAGGAAGCGGAAACGAGCGTGGCGGCCGACCGCAAGGAAATTCATGCTCGCTACGATGAAAAACAAAAATTGCTCAAGGTGGCTTTAGCGGAACGCCAGCGCATCGCTGCTCCAGTGCCGGAAGATTTGCTTAAGCTGTATGAGCGCATCGCGAAGCGGCACAACGGAACGGCCATGGCCCAAGTTCGCGACGATCAGTGCCGCGGGTGTGGGATGCGGGTGCTCCCGCATATTATTCAAGAGCTGCGCCAGGAAACTAACGAAGAAATCTATCGCTGCGAAATGTGTGGATTGATTTTGTACACCCTGGACCCTATTCCAGTGGCAAATTCCGGTTCAGGCTCAGGTAGCGATAAGACTTCGGCGGCCTCGGCAATAAATTCCTGATGATTCGTCGCCCGACCCCTTTACGTGAAAGCGGTTTGTTTGCGGGCTCCGAGCCTGACGTAAAACCGCGTGCCGCTGCCTTCCAAGCCAATATCGATGGAGGATCCCGGGGAAATCCAGGGCCGGCTTCCTATGGCGTGGTGGTACGCAACGAGCGTGGAGAGATTGTCGCGAAGCTAAAAAAATACATTGGGCGCATGACTAACAATGTCGCGGAATACTACGGACTGATTGCCGCACTAGACTATGCGCAGTCCAACGGAGTGCGAGCCTTGCGCATCGAAAGCGATTCCGAGTTGCTGGTGCAGCAGATGCGCGGGCATTACAAGGTAAAGAGTGCGGATCTGCGGCCGTTGTTCGAACGCGCCAAAAAAATGTCACAGGCTCTTGAATCGTTTCACATCGATCACGTCTATCGCGAGCAGAATGCTGAGGCCGACACGCTTGCGAATGAGGCGCTGGATGAAACGTCCGGCAAGCCGAAGGCCTCCGTTGCGACCAAAACGACGAAGTTAGAGGGGCGCCCGAGGTTGCCTCAAGACATGCAAGGCGCGCCACGCAAATTACGCGCGCAAGTACGCAATGGCGGATTGCATCTGCTCGATCCGTTGGATTTGCCGGAAAATACAGAAGTTGAAATCCTGCTCCGACCCGCGCCTAAAGATTAAGCTGCGTGACTACTTCAAAGCATACGAGCGGTACAACGTATCGCGTTGGGCGGGCACAAATCCCGCGTCGGAGATAATTCGGCGCAGCTCGCTTTCGTTGGTGCGGTTTTTAACGCCCGCGGCAAACACTACGTTTTCTTCAATCAAGATGCTGCCGACATCGTCCGCGCCAAACTGCAGACCGACCTGGCAGACTTTAATCCCAGGGGTAAGCCAGCTCGATTGAATGTGATCGAAATTATCGAGATATAGCCGGCTAACTGCGAGCGTCTTCAAATAATCTACCGCGGTGGCTTCGGGTATCTTTTTTCCGAGCGGGGTATTGTCCGGCGCAAACATCCAGGGGATAAAAGCG
This sequence comes from Verrucomicrobiia bacterium, assembly GCA_035482155.1. Taxonomy (GTDB): domain Bacteria; phylum Acidobacteriota; class Terriglobia; order Acidiferrales; family UBA7541; genus Acidiferrum. The sequence continues at coordinate 75,024 of DATHRB010000068.1, forward strand.
GTAAACCCGCCAGTATCTTCTTGAATCCTGCGCAGGCGTTCCAGGTGATTTACGCGATGCCGCAACTCTTCGCCGCAGCCAAACATCATCGTAGCGGTGGTGCGCAAGCCCAGCGAATGCGCGACACGGTGCATTTCTTCCCAGTCATTGCTGGTGCATTTGAGCCGCGCGATTTTGGACCTAATTTCATCGTCCAGGATTTCCGCGCCGCCGCCGGGGATGGATTGCAAACCGGCGTCCATCAGTCGCTGAATAGTTTCGCGGACGCTAAGCTCGCTGACCTCCGCAATACAAAGAATTTCCGGCGCGGAGAAGCAATGAAGATGCACTTGGGGATAACGTTGTTTCAAAGAACGCAGCAAATTTTCGTAATAGCCGATTTGAAGATCGGGATGTAAACCTCCCTGCAAGAGGACCCCGGTGCCGCCTAGTTCGAGCATCTCGTCGATTTTTTGGTATATCGATTCGAAGGACAGAAGGTAGCCATCTTTTGCGCCCAAGGGTCGATAGAAAGCGCAGAAAGAGCAATATTCGGTGCAAAAATTGGTGTAATTAATGTTGCGGTCGATCTGGTAGGTGGCCACGCGAGGATCAGTCTTTTTAAGGCGCATTTGATGCGCGGCCATTCCGATATCCAGCAGGTCATCGGATTCCAGCATGTCGAGTGCTTCTTGTTTTGTAAGGCTCAAGTGGTTCCTTGCTTATCCTTTATTCTAGCGGAATGAACTATATGAATCCGAACCTAATCGCCCGCCGCGTGAAACTCTATCGAGATGCATATCGAGGTGTGTTGATGTTGGCCCATTCGATGGCTTTGGCTCTCGGAATTAGTCCTAGTTTGGCGGCCAAGCAATAATAAAGTTCAAGGCCGGCGAGATTGTCGCTGTCTAACGAGAAGTCGATATTTTCCTGGAGATAATTTAGCAAATCAGCAGCAGGCAAATTCTGTTCGACGCTTGCTGCTGCGCTGATCTCCCCAAGGCGCGCGACGCCGTACTCTTTGGAAGCAACGAAATCGGCAACGATTTCCGGTGTCACGGATTCACGGCACCCGGCCCAAACCGCCAAAACCGCGGGTAGGCCAGTGAGTCGGCGCCATTCCTGCACCACGTCGTATACATGAAGAGTTTCGGTCGCATTGATTCCGGCTTTGTCGGGACTGCACATCAATTCTCCCGCGGCACCAAGCGTGGCGTGGCCGGCAATCGAAATAGCCAGCCGCAGCGCCGGATCGCCGATCAATAACGCGGCGTCCGCTTGCTCGAGAATTGTGGCTGTGGAGTCAAAGGTTGCTTCGAAAAAGGCAGGCTTAATCTGCCAGTGCTCCGCACACAAAATTCGTGTCAAAGCCTGGGTGCTTCGGGAACTGCCATCAAGCGCGACGCTCTTCACTTCCGCGATGGGTTTGCGCGATACGATGAGCAGGCTGCGCACGCGCTTTTTTGCGGCGATAGCCAGGTCCGGCAGGACCACCAGATCGTCGATGCGCTGAAATTCGATGGCCGGAATAATGGCTACATCTGTGCGACCATCTCGTAGATCATCGGCGCACTGCGAAGGTACGGTAAACGAAAGATCGTATTTATTCTGGAGAGCACCGCGAGTAAAACCGTACACCAATGGGGCAGTATTCAGGTATTGCACGACAGAGATGCGAAGTTTTCTCACAATGGCGGCCGCTCGCCGAAGATTTAGTATAACAGCTAAAATTTAGGCTGTGCCGAGGTCTTCTGGTGTAAAACCTTCGGGACCGCCGGAGGTTTTGAAAATGAAGAAATATTCCCGCGCCGTACTGCTCATCCTGGCCTTGCAAATGGCCGCAATGGGCGGCGCTGGCGCGCGCCCTGATAATAATACCCAGCCTGCCACAATCAGCGAAAAGACCGCGAATACCCAGAAGCTCGACGGTTATTTCAACCTTTATTGGGATCCTAAGCAAGGCAAGCTTTGGCTCGAAATTGACAAATGGAATTCGGAGTTTCTGTACCAGAGCGGCTTATCGGCCGGAATCGGCTCGAACGACATCGGACTTGATCGCGGACAACTGGGCGCGACCCGAATCGTGCGCTTTGAACGCAGCGGGTCAAAAGTTTTGTTGGTGCAGGAAAATCTGGATTACCGCGCCGTCAGCGATGACCAGACCGAGCGTCGAGCGGTGCACGATTCGTTCGCAGAGTCGATCATTGCGGGCTTCACCGTTGGCGCTGAAGAAAAAGGTCGCGTTTTAGTGGATGCCACGGATTTTTTTCTACGCGATGCTCATGACATTCCCGCTACTCTGCGCAAGACCAAACAAGGCGCATACCGTCTGGATGCCGCGCGCAGCACAATTTATCTGCCGCTCACCAAAAACTTCCCCATGAACACCGAAGTCGAATCCGTTCTAACCTTCGCGGGAGACGAGCCGGGTCAATGGGTCAAGCAAGTTACGCCCTCTCCCGAATCCATCACTGTTCGCGAGCATCATTCTTTCGTGCAGTTGCCGCCTCCAGGGTACAAACCGCGTGTCTATGATCCACGCGCGAGTTTCTTTAGCATCAGCTATATGGATTACGCGACGCCGGTGAGCGAGCCAATCGTGAAGCGCTTCATCGCGCGGCACCGGTTGGAGAAAAAAGATCCGGCCGCGGCCATTAGCGAACCGGTCCAGCCCATCATTTATTACCTGGATCGCGGCGCTCCGGAACCCATCCGCTCCGCACTGCTGGAAGGCGCCCGCTGGTGGAACCAGGCCTTCGAAGCGGCTGGTTACAAAAATGCATTTCGCGTGGAACTAATGCCGGAAGACGCCGACCCCATGGATCTGCGTTATAACGTGATTCAGTGGGTTCATCGCGCGACACGCGGTTGGTCGTACGGCTCAACCGTCACCGATCCCCGCACCGGGGAAATCATTAAAGGCCACGTGACGCTTGGGTCCCTCCGCGTGCGGCAGGATTATTTAATCGCTGAAGGTTTGCTGGCGCCCTACGAACAAGGCAAATCTGTTTCGCCCAAAATGATGGAGATGGCCCTGGCGCGACTGCGGCAACTTGCGGCTCACGAGGTCGGGCATACCTTGGGACTGGAACACAATTATTCCGCCAGCACGGTAAACCGCTCGTCGGTGATGGACTATCCGCCGCCGCTGGTTACGCTTGGCGGCGACGGTGTGCCGGACGTTTCGAATGCGTATGCTGTGGGCATGGGCGAATGGGACAAGTTATCCATCACGTTCGGCTATCGAGAATTTCCTCCTGGTGCGGACGAACACGCCGAGCTGAATAAAATACTTTCTGACGCGTTCGGGCGCGGCTTGCGATTTTTGACTGATCAGGATGGCCGGCCGGCCGGCTCTTCAAGCAGTCTGGCGCACCTGTGGGATTCGGGCTCGAATTCGGTGGATGAGCTGAACCGCCTTATGCAGGTACGCGCCGCCGCGCTGCGCCGATTCGGCGAAAATAATATTCGCGCCGGCGCACCGTTGAGCACTATTGAAGATGTTTTGGTTCCAATCTATATGCTGCACCGCTACCAAGTGGAAGCGGCGAGCAAATCGATAGGAGGAATGGACTACACCTTCGCGCTGCGCGGCGACGGGCAGAACCCCTTACAGATTCTCGCTCCCGCGGAACAGCGTCGCGCTCTGACTGCTGTACTCACAACCTTAAAGCCCGATGTCCTGGCTTTGCCGGAATCGCTGCTGAGCATTATTCCGCCGCGCGTGCCAGGCTACGAACGGGGGCGAGAGCACTTTAAAATTCGCACCAGTCCGGCCTTTGACGCGTTGGCGCCGGCCGAGGAAGCAGCTGAACACACGCTCCAATTCCTTTTCAATGCCGAGCGCGCGTCGCGGTTGGTGGAATTTCACGGGCGCGATGCTAAAAATCCGGGTTTGGAAGAAGTGCTCGATGCGGTTCTGAATGCTACGTGGAAGGCTTCGCGAGATCCTGGATATCTAGGACAAATCTCGCGGGTCGTAGACACGGTAGTTCTTTACGATTTGATGTCTCTGGCCAGCAACGACCGAGCCTCGCCACAAGCGCGCGCGATTGCGTCGCTGAAATTAGAAGAGCTGAAAAAATGGGGCACAGGCGCACAGAATGGAGCGAAAGACGGCGAAGAGCGCGCTCATCTTTATTTCGCCGTCACACAAATCGCGCAATTTCAGAAAGATCCCAAACTGATCCCCATCCCTATACCAGCGCAGCCACCAGATGGGCCGCCGATTGGCGACGACAATTATTCTTGGCTGCCCTGACCGCTTTACGTCGCCACCCAGCTGAACGGAACTTTTAAGCTGAACCTTCGTCTATACAGCTGGAGGGATACGTATGTTTCTAAAAATCACTGTGGCCGGTTTATTCCTTGCCGGCGTTTTGAGCGGTTCGATCGCCGCGGGTCCGGCACCGACCGATCATCATTCCAGCAACATGTCCGGAGGCGAGCACGGCCCGGTCGCGGACTGCGCCAGTCTCCACATTCGTATTAACGATCGCGCTGCCGAAATACGTTCGGAAGCGCGAACCATTGCAAGGCTCAATGGTCCGCTCAGCGTCGAGTCAGAAGTGAATGGCGGCGTGCAAGTGCAGGGTTGGGACAAAGATACTTACTCGGTAACGGCTTGCAAAGCGGCCGACGCCTCCGGCAATGACGTCGAGCGCATCTTTTCACAGATAAAACTTTCTGTTGAAAACGGTAGAGTTTCTGTCAGCGGCCCTTCCGAACATGACAATTGGACGGTCTTTCTTTTGGTCCGAGCACCGAGGTCGGCAAATCTCGTGCTTCGGGCCAATAACGGTCCTCTTTCCATTTACCACCTCGATGGCAAGCTAGAGGCGCGGGCCATAAATGGCCCCATTTCGCTGCAGGGTTTCTCGGGTGAGGCGAATATATCGGCGGAAAATGGCCCTATCGACTTGGTCGGGAATTCAGGCAAACTGCGGCTTCACACGGAAAACGGGCCAATATCGGTCTCGCTAAGCGGAGAAGTATGGAAAGGTTCGGGGCTGGAGGCCGACGCTCAGAATGGCCCACTGACTCTGCGCGTGCCAAAAAATTATCAATCCAGCTTGCTGGTGGAATCCGATGGGCATTCTCCGATGAGTTGTCAGGCCAGCTTTTGCAATGATGCGCGCAAAACCTGGGATGAAGACCGACGACGGATTGAGTTCGGCAATGCTCCGGCGGTAATTCACCTATCGACCGTCAACGGGCCCATTGCCGTCAAACAAATTTAGACGAGACGGTAAGAGCTGCTTTCTTAGTCGTGGGATAAACGTACGGCGCATAGACGTCCATCGCCGATGCCGCTAGAATTTGTCGCATGCTTCTTGAATCCGGCGTAGCCCAGCCCATTGCCGTGGATGAGGCCTCGCGTCTGGCACGCGAGCTCTATGATCTGGATGTCACGGCGACGTCCTTGCCGGGCGAATACGACGATAATTTCCATTTGATTTCAGCAGATGGCGCGCACTTTGTGCTGAAGGTGATGCATCCTGCGCGCGTGCGTTCGTTCATCGATTTGCAGTGCCAGGCGCTGGTACATCTGGCGAAGCACGCCGAAGGCGTTGTTCTCCCGCAAGTCATTCCAACCCAACGCCGCGAACTGCAAACGGAGATCAAGGCAGCCGATGGCACGAAGCGCTTGGTGTGGCTGCTGACGTTCGTGCCCGGTACGGTGTTGGCCAGGGTTTGTCCACATAGTGAGGAACTTCTCACGAGCCTGGGGCGGCTGCTAGCCACGATCGATTCTGGCCTGCAGAGTTTTTCTCATCCGGCCGCGCAACGTGAATTGAAATGGGATTTATCCGCCGCCGGATGGATAAAAGAACATCTAGCCGAAATTGTCAGTCCATCGCGACGCTTACTCGTCGAAAAATTCCTGACACTTTATGATTCGGAGATTGTCCCCTCGCTTGGAAGCTTTCGGCGCAGCGTAATTTATGGGGACGCCAACGATTACAACGTGCTGGTAAGCGATCCGTGGCCGCTACCTCGCAAAGCTGTGAGCGTAATCGATTTTGGCGACATGCATTTTGGGATGACCGTTTCCGAAGTGGCGATTGCCGCGGCTTACGCCACGCTCGGCAAAAGAGATGTACTGCAAGCCGCCGCATCGGTCATAGCTGGATATCACGAGGTATTTCCGCTGCAGGAAGTGGAGATCGCGGCGTTATACAACTTGATCGGCATGCGGCTAGCGGTCAGCGTTACAAATTCCGCGCGCCGCAAAACGATCAAGTCGGACGACGCGTATGTCACCGTCAGTGAAGCGCCTGCTTGGGAGGCGCTCGAGCGGATTGCAAAAATTAATGGCCGTTTCGCGCACTATACATTTAGGCACGCCTGCGGACTGAACGCAGTTCCGCAAAATGAAAAAATGCAGCGATGGCTGGAAAAAAATGGGTCAGGTGCAGCTTCGTTATTCGATGTGGATTTGCGAACGGCTCCGAGTCTCGTCCTGGACTTGAGTGTTGGCAGTCAATTTCTCAGTGCCAATCCCCGCGAATCTGAAACGCTCGCATTGACCAGAAACATCTGCGCGCTCATGGAAGAAGAAAAAGTCTCGATCGCCATCGGCCGTTACGACGAAGCGCGTTTGCTGTACAGCTCCCCGTTGTTCGGCGCGGATCCAAGCGCGTTGGAGGAGCGGCGAACCATTCATTTGGGAATGGATCTATTCGCGGAGCCAGCCACCGCGATCCATGCGCCGCTTGAAGGTGTAATTCACACGTTGGCGAACAATGCCGCGCCGCTTGATTACGGTCCGCTGGTAATTTTGCAGCACGACGCCGGCGATGCCGGTGTGTTCTTTACTTTGTATGGGCACCTCGACAAAGAATCGCTGGCGCGATTGAAAATCGGCCAGCGCCTCGCTCGCGGAGAAAAATTCGCGCGCATCGGCGCGTCTCAGGAAAACGGCGGCTGGCCACCACACCTCCATTTCCAAATTATTCTTGACTTGCTTGAATTAGGCGCAGATTTTCCCGGTGTCGCTTATGCTTCGCAGCGTGCGCTTTGGACCGGTCTTTCGCCTGATCCCAATCTGCTGGTAGGTATTCCGAAGAACCGTTTTCCAACCCAGGATCCCACCCCTCAGGAAACGGTGACTGCGCGTCGGGAGTTGTTGGGCAAAAGCCTGAGCATCTCGTACGATAAGCCCCTGAAAATAGTGCGCGGCTGGATGCAACATCTTTACGACGAAAGCGGACGCGCCTTTTTGGACTCTTACAACAATGTGCCGCTGGTGGGGCATAGCCATCCGCGTGTGGTGCAAGCGGTACAGAGGCAAATTGCGTTACTCAATACCAATACGCGATATGTGCACGATCTTGTTAACCGCTATGCCGAGCGACTCACGCAACATCTGCCCGAACCGTTGCGTGTGTGTTTCTTTGTTAATTCCGGCAGTGAAGCCAACGAGCTGGCCCTCAGGCTCGCGCGCACGCATACCGGCCGCGAGGACATCATCGTTTTGGAGCATGCTTACCATGGGCATACCTGCACGTTAATCGACATCAGTCCTTACAAATTTGATGGGCCGGGTGGCCATGGACTGAAACCGTGGGTTCACGTCGCGTGGATGCCCGATGACTATCGCGGAAGATACCGGCGCGATGATTCGCAGGCGGGAACAAAATACGCGGCTCATGTGGGGGAAATTCTGGACGAAATGAGCAAGCAAGGCCGCGCACCGGCGGCGTACATCGCTGAGACGCTTCCAAGTGTCGGTGGCCAAATTGTTTTCCCGCCACAGTATCTGGAGCAGGTATACAGCCGCGTTCGTGGTGCTGGAGGTCTGTGCATCGCGGACGAAGTGCAAGTTGGATTCGGCCGCTTGGGTACGCACTTCTGGGGTTTTGAAACGCAAAATGTGATTCCGGACATAGTCGTTCTGGGAAAGCCCATCGGCAACGGCTTTCCGCTGGCAGCGGCAATCACTACGTCAGAAATTGCGCGGTCCTTCGACAATGGCATGGAATTTTTCAGCACTTTCGGAGGTAATCCGGTGGCCTGCGCCGCGGGATTGGCGGTGCTGAAAGTGGTGGAAGAAGAAAATTTACAGGAACGCGCGCTTCGCGTGGGAAATTATCTGAAGGAATTGCTGCTCGCGCTGCAAACGCAGTATCCGATCATCGGCGATGTGCGTGGCTCGGGTTTGTTCCTGGGTGTCGACTTAGTTTTGGATCCTGTCACGCGTTCCGCGTCAACCGCGCAGGCGGCATACGTGGTAAACCGGTTTCGCGAATGCGGTGTCCTCACCGGAACGGACGGGCCTTTTAACAATGTCATCAAGCTTCGGCCGCCGCTGATCATTTCGGAACGCGACGTGGATGTTTTCATGGGAATCTTCCGAAGCGTGTTGGCGGAAGATCCCGCGCAGCCCGTATAATATATTGATAGTTGAAAAATAGGTAATCAAACGCATACGCTCAAGGCGCGATGGAGCTAGACGCTTCCCTCTTCTGGCTCGCGCTGGCGCTGACTCCTGGGCTGGAGTGCCGGTTGTGCGCTCGTTTGTTGCGCAAGATTGGATCACCCGACAGCATATTTCACGCCTCTCTCACAGAATTGGAGTCCTGCAGCTTACCCGCGCGGGTGGCGCAAGCTATCCATAATAAGGAGGCTTTCAAACGTGCCGAAAAGGAGCTGGCAGGCATCCGCAATATACCGGGCTGTCGGCTGCTGAACTGGACAGAGCCGGAATACCCTCAAACGCTGCTGCAAATTTATGATCCGCCGGTGCTCTTCTATCTGCGGGGTGATCCGCAGATCCTGAACATGCCCTGCCTCAGCATCGGAGGGACCAGGCGGCCCACGCTTTACGGTTCACAAATGGCGGAGCGTCTGGGACGTGACCTTTCAGCGCGTGGCCTGGTCATCCTAAGCGGCATGGCACGCGGGATTGATGCCATCGGCCATCACGGGCCTTGGCCGTCCAACGGGCGCGCGATCGGCGTGTTAGGGACCGGCATTGACGTTTGTTACCCGAAAGAAAACAAAAAGCTCTACGAAAAAGTCTTGGAGGGGGGCGCTATCCTGAGTGAGTTCCCTCTTGGAACACATCCTGCACCCGAGAATTTCCCCATCAGGAATCGCATTGTCGCAGGCATGCCGCTAGGGGTGATTGTGATCGAGGGGGCAGAGTTCAGCGGGTCTTTAATAACCGCAGGCCTAGCGATGGAGTTTGGCAGAGAAGTCTTTGGGGTGCCGGGGAATGTGACCCAAGCGGTGAGCTACGCGCCAAATATGCTAATCAAGCTGGGGGCCAAGCTGGTGGTCAATGCCGAGGACGTAATTGAAGAGTTGCCTACGCCGGTGCGGGCTGCACTGGTGAAGGCCGAACGCCCAAAGGCGGAACAAAGGAATCTGCTGGCCTTTGCAGCCTTAGGAGCCTCGGAAAAAAAACTCTACCAATTACTGGTAGTTGAGGAAACCAGGCACATTGACGAACTCGTGGAAAACTCCGGCTTGAACTCTTCCGAGGTTCTGGCTACGCTTTTTGATCTGGAGATGAAAGGCGTGGTCCGGCAATTGCCTGGCAACAATTCAGTAAGGTTATGTTGTAACTGGATTTAGACATCAAATCAGGTTAGTAAATCGGCGCGTGTCGCAGCGAAAGAAGCACCCGGATGCGCAATCTCCGCATCTGCTAAGGTAGCGAGAAGGACACACTCCCCTGCGGTCGACCCTTCCTGCGGAAGATTACGGAGTTACAAAGGCAACATGGCTCGTTCGTTAGTAATTGTGGAATCGCCGGCAAAGGCGAAAACAATCAATAAATATCTGGGGCGGGAATATACCGTTAAGGCCTCCTTGGGTCACGTCTTGGATCTTCCTAAAAAGACGTTGGGCATTCTTCTGCCTGGAAGTGAAAACGGAAAAAAGAAAAAGAAGAAGCGCAAGGCCAAGGCAAAAACGAAAGAGGGCGAGAAGGTCGTTGAGGAGAAGAAGCCGCCGAAGCTCGTAGTGGTCACCGCGGAAAACATTTTTGAGCCTACCCTGGAAGTCATTCCCGGGAAGGTTAAGGTAATTGCGGACCTGCGCAAAGCCGCCGAAAACGCACCCAATGTTTATCTGGCAACTGACCCTGACCGCGAAGGTGAAGCCATCTCGCAGCACCTGCTCGATACACTGGCCACCAAGAAATCGGATCGCGCCAAATATCGGCGGGTAATGTTCAACGAAATTACGCCTAAGGCTATCAAGGCCGCTTTCGCCAAGGCAGGCGACGTAAATGGCGATCTAGTGGACGCGCAACAGGCACGGCGTGTTCTTGACCGCCTGGTGGGCTACAAAGTTTCTCCCATACTTTGGAATAAAGTACGCCGCGGACTGTCTGCCGGCCGGGTACAAACGGTGGCGCTGCGCCTGATCGTGGAGCGCGAAGTTCAGATTCGTGAATTCGTGCCGCAGGAATATTGGAGCATCCACGCGATGCTGGATGGCGGCGAGCCGCCGCTCTTTGAAGCCAAGCTTTTTAAGCACAAAGGCGAGGATGTTGAAGTTTCCAATCAAGAAACCGCGGACAAAATCGTTGCAGCCGTAAGTGACGTCCAGTGGCAGGTTGCCAGTGTCACGCAGAAAGAGAAACGCCGCAACCCCCCTCCTCCGTTCACGACTTCCAAGTTGCAACAGGCCGCTTACAACCGGTTGCGCTACACCGCAAAACGGACCATGTCGCTGGCTCAGAAGCTGTACGAAGGAGTTGAGCTTGGCGAAGAAGGATCGGTGGCGCTGATCACCTATATGCGCACCGATTCGGTGAACGTTTCGTCGGATGCTCTTGCGCAAGTGCGGGAATTGATTCCCGAGCGTTTCGGCTCGAATTATTTGCCGGAAAAGGCCAATTACTACAAATCGAAAAAAGACGCGCAGGAAGCTCACGAGGCGGTTCGGCCGACCGACGCCATGCGCGCGCCGGAAGATGTCCGCAAATATCTGGAAGACGATCTTTTCAAGCTGTATCAATTGATCTGGCAGCGCTTCGTTGCGTCACAAATGCTGCCCGCGATTTTCGATCAAACCACGATTGACATTACAGCAGGCGATTACACCTTTCGCGCCAACGGTTCGGTACAGAAATTTGACGGATACTTGCGCGTTTATCAAACGCCTGCATCCATCGCCGACCGCGAAGAGGACGAGAAAGCCGACGAAGGCGAAGGTAATGCTTTGCCACGCGTCACCGAAGGGCAAATCCTGCGTCTGGACAAGATTCGGCCGGACCAGCACTTCACTGAACCTCCGCCGCGCTACAACGACGCCACGCTGGTGAAAGATCTGGAAGAAAAGGGTATCGGCCGCCCATCTACCTACGCTTCCATCATTTCCACGCTGGTGGAGCGCGAATACGTGAAGAAAGATCAGGGGCGCTTTACACCGACAATGCTGGGAGAACGCGTCAGCGTCTTATTGATTCGCAGCTTCGAAGATATTTTTGATGTCACCTTTACTGCGCGCCTGGAAGACGAGCTGGACGAGATCGAAGAAGGTAAGCTCGGTTGGCGCACAGCGGTCGGCGAATTCTGGGATAAGTTCGTAATCGATCTGGATAAAGCAGACGACGAGATGCTTTCCTACAAAGCCGGCATTCCCACAGGGAAAAAATGTGAAAAGTGCGGTGAAGGCGAATTGCTGGAGCGCATCAGCCGTCATGGATTTTTTCTGGGCTGTTCGCGTTATCCGGATTGCGAGTTCATCGAGGACCTGTCCCCGGAAGTGCCTCCAGGGGATGAAAATAAGATCGAATACTGCGACAACTGCGGTAAGGAAATGGCTATCAAGCGTGGACGTTTTGGCGTGTTTCTGGCCTGTACAGGGTATCCCGATTGCAAAACTACGCGACGCCTGGTGGAAGGCACACGCATCGCGCGCCAGCCTGATGAGCCGCTGGATGAAAAGTGCACCCTGTGCGATTCCGGCTTGGTAAAGAAACACGGACGTTTCGGCGAATTCATCGGCTGCTCAAATTATCCGAAGTGCAAATACACGCGGCCGATCACCATGGGCATCAAATGTCCGAAGTGCAACGAAGGAGAATTCGTTCGTCGCGGCAGCGCCGGAAAAGGCGGACGCGGCCGCCCACGCGTTTTCTATGGTTGTTCGCGTTATCCCGATTGTGATTTCACTACTCCGCACATGCCCATCGCGGAGCCGTGCCCCAAGTGCGGCGCCCCATTTATTGTTGAAAAACGCAGCAAGATCGGAACCGTGCGCACCTGTCTGAAGGAAGGCTGCGACTTCGAGGTGCTCGCCCCAGAAGCACAGCCGGCCGTGACCGCTGAAGAGGTCGTTCCCGAGCCAGCAAAAGTCTGAATCTCCCCATCAGTTTCAATCTAGGCATACAGCGTTCCGAACTCCTATACACATCCTAATGTTTAGGTATGATTTTGCATGGAGTCCAGCGTGGCCGATGAAACAAGCGATCGAAAGTTATCTCGAATATCTTGTTTCGGTTAAAAATTCCTCACCACATACCATCTCGAATTACGGTAAAGATCTGCGCCAATTTGTGGCGTTTCTAACACCGCCTGGAATGTCACTCCCGGTGCTGAGCACGATTAACCACGGGATCATTCGCGAATTTGTAGCCCACTTACACGAACAAGGCCTCAAGAAGTCTTCCGTTGCCCGTAAACTCGCGACTTTACGTTCATTTTTTAAATACTGTGTACGCGAGGGAATGTTAGACGAAAGCCCGGCACGTCTGGTGCCCACGCCGAAATTGCCGAAGCGCATACCTTCGATTCTTTCGGCGGAAGAGATGAATAGTTTTTTGAATCACCTGGGGGACATGGGCGGATCGCTGCCGAAGGGTAAAAGCAAATCGAAAACACAATGGTCGCCTGCAGTAGCTCTGGCATTGCGAATCGAACCGAAGCTTCGCGAAGCAGGTTTATTGCTGCGTCGCGACCGCGCCTTGCTGGAACTTCTATACGCGGCGGGGCTGCGCGTCAGCGAATTGACCGGCTTGGATCTCGTCGATATTGAACAAAGGGAGCGAATGATCCGGGTAACCGGCAAAGGCAACAAGGAACGCATCGTGCCGTACGGCAATAAGGCGCAGGAGGCTCTTGATAAATACTGGCCACTGCGCGAACAGCTGCTGCTGCAAACTTCTGGCGGCTACGCGAGCAGCACTGCGACTCCGCACAGCGAAGCAGTCTTTTTAAATTATGCGGGCCGGCGCCTCACCCAACGCTCAGTCGGGCGCATCGTCAAAAAATACGTACGCCTGGTAAACATGAACTGGGACCTGCACCCGCATTCTCTGCGGCACGCTTTCGCCACGCATTTGCTAGCCGATGGCGCCGACCTTCGCGCCATCCAGGAATTGTTAGGGCACCAATCGCTTTCTACCACACAAAAATATACCCATGCATCCATCCGCCAGCTCATGGACATCTACGACAAGGCTCACCCGCACGCTTAGGGCGTAAAGACAGATTTCATCGCTCGGAATTCCAACCGAACTGGTTATCTATCCCGAACAATTTCACTTGTTCACGCGTCCGAGCTATATTCACGATCGCATGCAACGTTACCTTGCGTGGTTCGACACTTACCTGCATCCTGAGAAATAGCGCGCTTGATAATCGTGCAAATTCCTATTCATGCATCCATCGGTCGGCTCATGGATATCTGCGACAAGTTCCACCCGTGCACTTAACGCGTACGTGTGCCTGGCGTGGCGGCGCGCTTGTCCAACGTACGCAATGTCGCAGCTTTACTAAGTTTAATTTTCTTCAAATTATTTCTCACCGTTCTGGTGTTGGGGTGAGATTTGCCGAGAGATGCTTCGAATAGTTTGAGCGCTTGGTTGAAATGCAACTCCGCGTCTCGTTTCCGTCCTTCAGACTCGTAAAGTATGGGCACTGCGTGGTAGAGCCAACACCCAGCGCAATCAATTCCTTGTACTTGAGGGGAATAGCGCCCTCCGCCATGGCCGCCTTGTCAAAGGCCCAAAAGGCTTTCATGCCTTCCGGGGCATTAGCGTCCAGAAGTTTCAATTTGGCGAGATTTTTCATGGCGTACATGTGTTGGACCTCCGAGTCCGTGGAGTTATGCGACGCACTCGAGACGACTAATGTTCCCGGGTGTTGCCGAATGGTGGGAAACGCGCGAATTATAAGTGCAGCATGCTAGTTAAGGCTATTTTTGCTGCCGGCGATAAATGCAAGATCCGCGAGCTGCTGCCTACGCCTATTTTACTGCGTTGACGGAATTGGGCCGCAAATCATATAATCATGGTTTGTCTTTAGAAGGCGGAGGCTTATGTACGCGGTAATCAAAACCGGGGGCAAGCAGTACCGTGTCGCGCCGGGCGATATTATTCGAATTGAACGAGTTAGCGGTGATGTCGGCGAAGTTGTGAATTTTGGATCTGTTTTGGCGGTGCACACGGAAGACAAGAAAGTTCTCTCCGGATCGGACGCTTCCAAAGCCAAGGTGACTGGAAAGATCGTGCAACAGGGGCGCTCCAAGAAGGTCACTGTGCTGAAATTCAAGAAGACCAATCAGTACAAGATTTCTCGCGGCCATCGCCAGAATTACACGGCGGTACAGGTCAGCGAGATCTCGCTGTAGTTACAAGTACAAATTTTATTCAGTAGGATTTAACGCAACTTTCCCGAAAAGGATTTCATCATGGCACATAAGAAAGGCGGCGGCTCCTCTACAAACGGCCGCGATTCACACGGCCAGCGGCTCGGCGTGAAGCGCTTCGGCGGAGAATTTGTGAACGCTGGAACTATTCTCATTCGGCAGCGCGGCACCAAGCATCAGGCCGGCGTCAACGTCGGACAAGGTAAGGACGACACGCTTTACGCACTGGTCACCGGGATCGTGCAGTTCCAGGATAAGGGCCGCAACGGGCGCTTTATCAGCGTGCAACCTGCCGACGAAGCGAAATCTTCCGCGAAATCCGCGACGAACTGAACGGTATCGGCACTATGAATTCAAGCGGACTTCGGTCTGCGATTTTTTTGCGGTCCCGGTCATCCGGGACCGTTTTGTTTTTGCAACAATTTCTCCGCTAAGAGCTCAAAGGACGTTTCGTGTTCGCTGATGAAGCAAAAATATTCGTAAAGGGAGGCCATGGCGGCAACGGCTGCGTGGCGTTTCGGCGCGAAAAATATGTCCCGCGCGGCGGCCCATCCGGCGGCGACGGGGGCCATGGCGCGAGTATTTATCTGGAAGCGAACATTAATGACAACACCCTGCTGCGTTATCGCTATAACCGTGAGTTCAAAGCCGACCGTGGGCGTCACGGCGAAGGCTCCAATTGCAGCGGGCAATCTGGCGAAGACATGGTGCTGCTCGTTCCGGTAGGCACGGCGGTATTCGATGCGCAAACGAATGAGACCATCGCGGACCTGGCTACCCCTGGCCAGCGCGTTCTTGTAGCGCACGGCGGGCGCGGTGGGCGCGGCAACCAGCATTTCGCCAAACCGTGGCACCAAGCTCCTCGCGAACATGAAGAAGGTCAGGACGGCGAAGAGCGTCATTTGCGTCTGGAATTGAAATTACTCGCCGACGTGGGCCTGGTGGGATTCCCAAATGCCGGCAAGTCCACCTTGATCTCCGTGATTTCCGCGGCACGCCCCAAAATTGCAAATTATCCGTTCACCACGCTGGAGCCAAATCTCGGCGTGGTAAACGCGGATGGAGGAACCGGCGCGCACGGAACCGAATTAGGGCGCACGTTCGTAGTCGCTGATCTTCCTGGACTGATCGAGGGCGCGCACGAGGGCGCCGGTCTGGGAATGCGTTTTCTTCGTCACGTGGAACGCACGCGGCTCCTCGTGCACCTGATCGACACCAGCGATTCGAACGACGACGATCCGGTCCACTCTTATGAGGTTATTTCGTGGGAGCTGGCGGCTTTCAGCAAAACTCTTACGGATAAGCCCTTGATCGTGGTGGCCACGAAGCTCGATGCCACTACCGACCGCACACGCCTCGAAGCGTTGTGCGATTTCTGCCAGCGGGGAGGTCTTGAATTTCATTCCATCTCCGCCGCTACTGGCGAAGGTGTAAAGGAGCTGGTTCGCTCTATCGCGGATGCTTTGGACAAAATTCCTAGGCCCGCACCCGATGTTGCCGATGCGCTTGATGCTGCAGATGGTCAAATGTCTGACGCCGCGTCAGCCACTCCGGTCCCTGCCCGCGTCCATGAAGCTAATGCGCCGCTAGCGAGCCGCGACGAAAAATCATGAGAGAATTGCGACATGGCGCCCAACCTGCAATGTGGGCGGCCACTTTAATCCCGGAGAAGCATTGACCACCGCGCAAGCCCACCGCACCGCTGCAAAGCATCATCCGCGTCGCATCGCTGTTTTTGGTGGATCATTTGATCCCATTCACAACGGTCACCTGGCCATCGCTCGCGCGGCTGACCGGCGCTTCAATTTTGACGAAATTCATTTCATTGCAGCCAGCCGGCCTCCCCACAAACTGAAACAACATCTCGCGCCTTTTCCGCACCGTTTTGCGATGGTTTCTCTGGCTTGCACGGAACATCCTCACTTCGTTCCATCACTGGTCGAAGCAGGAGAAGACTTCAGCGGCACACAATTGCACTATTCCGTCGACACCGTGCGTTATTTTCGGCACAGCTACAACCACGCCGGCGACCGAGTTTTTTTTATCATTGGCGCCGACGCATTTCTGGATATTCCGATGTGGAAGGAATA
>DATHRB010000069.1:0-38286 GCA_035482155.1 Verrucomicrobiia bacterium
ACGATTGGGCGCCCGATGAACTCGCTAATTTGCTGCTGGATTGAAGGGCGAATTCACAGGGTCATTTCCTGGGGTTGATCTGTAAGATGGGAACTACATTTTCGCGCATGGCGGCCACAGTTCGCCGGCATCGCGACGCACAACGCATTTGTCTTTGGACTTTTTTGAATCTGCCAACAACAACTTCTGTCTCTAGGCGAGTACCCGTTTCTTTTTTCGCGCTGACAGCACTACAAATGTAATCACGCCAAGGATCACCGCGACTCCGAAAGCCACATACAGAGACGGATGCGCAGGATGTGCTATGAGATTTATGATTTGCCGGCCATAATGCGCGGCCAGCAATGCCAGCAAGCTATAGCGAATCACCCGTCCCAGCGTCAGCGCTGCCAGAAATTTCTGCGTGGAATACTGTGTCGCGCCCGCCGCAATCACGAACGGTACCATAGGCACCGGTGGTGGCAACAACGCCGCGATGGCAATCGACCAGAATCCCCAACGGGAGAAAATTTCGATGATTCTTTCCGCGCGCGCCGCCGAAACTTTTCTCTTTAATGTTTCTTTGCCGCCTTTGCGCGCCAGCCGAAAGGTCACCAGCGCCCCGATCACCGAGCCCAGTGTCGCCATGCCTGCGTAGTAAAACCACAACTTCGAATCGCGCGCCGCCAGCACGATGGTCAGCACATCCATGCTGCCTGGAATGGGAACAAGGGAGGCGTCCAACAGGCCAAGCGGTATGAGTCCCACGCCACCAAGTTGCGCAATCCAGTGACGCACGTTGTGCGCAACGCTTTGCGGCGCCACACCCATTAGTGCCCGGTAAATATCGGCTAAAGGCATGGCACATTCTGCCATGCCGTTGACGGCTTTCTAAAATGTTTTGCGGGTATTTAGCTAGTTAAAAAACGTACTCACTTGAAAGAGCAATGGCAGGCAGGCTAATTTCCCATTTCTCCGACCGCCGCCACCTGCCGGCTGCGTATCAGTGCCGCAACCAGCTCATACAGGTCCGCGCTGGTGCACACCTCATAATAAGGATGCGAGGAGACCCCACCGACTTTTCCATCCGCCAACAGTTGCCGCGCGAATCCCTTGCGCAGCACCAGCAATTCCACCGACTCCCCCATGGGCACCTCGCCAAAAAACAACGTCACATTCTCTTTACCCCAGGGCATTTCCAGCTTCGTCTCGATCGAATCCAGGGATATTTCTTCGCTCAGTTTCTGAAAGCCTTCATCGTTCAGCTCGATGCCATTCATGTTGTAGCGCACCAGAAATTCATCCAGTTCTTCAGAAGACGCGCCTTCCACGGCCGTTAAAAATTGAAATAACGAAAAATCGGAAGGCTGATTGGTAAGCAGCCGCTTCGCTAATTTCGCGCATCCCGACAACCGGTCGGACAGATTCAACGCTTTCGAAATCATTATTTTTGAATCCCCATCGGTCCAGTACGTCGGCGCCGACCCCTGAAATGCCACGCCTACGCCAAGCTCGATAGCCGGCAAATCATTCACGGCCGCACGCTCATTGTAGGTACCGCAGACCGATAGAATCTGCCGAGACAGAATGCACGCTTTGGCCACCGCGCGCGCGTATGTCAACGTTGCCTCTGTTTCAAATATGGCCAGCACAATGGCGTCGCCCTCGATGAATACTTTTTTCGCCGCATAGCGGTCCAACAACTTTTTCACCGGCTCGTGCAGATTCAAGCTGAAGTGCGAAGCCGGACTTAGCCCCCGCGCCAACAAATCCTGCGTCATCTTTGTCGATCCGCGCACATCCGCTTTAATGATCACGTGTGAAACCACATGATCAGCCTTGGGTTTCTCTTCTTCCTGCAACACGCATTCGTACAGCTTGTTATTCAACCGCGATAAATCCCGTATTTGCTCGGTGGTTACCGGGTGAATGCGCTCCATGCACGTGCTCAAATGTTCGGCATTGCGCAGATCGCGCCGCAAGCGCATAAAATCGCCTGCAAACTTAAGCACGAGTCCGTGCACTTCTTCGCGCGAGTAGCGATGGATTTTCCTGGACAGATCCTCGATCGGCTTGAGCGAAAGCTTCCGGGCCGGAACATGTTTCAAAACCTGTTCCACACGCTGTAACTCTTCCTTGGACACCACCGCCTTGCGGAGTTGCTGCAAGTGCACCGGAGGACTGTAATCCGAGACCAGCGAGCGAATGCCGTAGCCCGCCAATATCTGATAAAGAATGTCCTGCTCTTCCAGCCGGCTCACCAGCTTCGATAGCAACCGTGCTCGTTCCGCGGCATCCCCATCCCGTGCAGCGGATGCATCAAACAGCAGCTTGGCGTTTTCCGGATTATTCAGGTAATCCCCCAGGTCGCCCTGAAATTCCTTATCCCAAAAATCAACCTGCTGCTTGGCCGCGTCGATTTTGGGAGCCATTTGCTCCAGCTTCCCTTCCTGATGTTTCAGTCGGGACTCGACGTCGGTTAGAGATGCTCGCAAGTCAGAGGGATCGGCGGAGCCCAGCAACTTGGTCATGAAGCCATCGCCACGCCCCAGTTTTTTCCGCAGCGCTCCAGCTTGCAACTCCAGGCTGCTCAGATCATTTCGCGTGGTTTGCTCTTGCTCCAGCAGTTGTTCGAGTTCCTTTTTTGCTTCCATGTGCGCGGGCTTCTGTTCAATGGCCAGCCCGGCATTGCGCAGCAGTTCGAGGAACAGCGCATCGATACTCTCAAAGCGGTCGGGGTCCCGGGTGTAGTTGCCTAAAAGAACGTAGTGATCCAGAAAATATGTATCGTCTTTCCCGCCGTCCAGAAAAATCAGGCGGTTTTTCAACATGTCATACAGCGGCGCGAAATCATCCCCAAACAGCGCACGCCGCGCCTTCGCGATAACATTCTCTTCGACATCAATGTGGATTTGCGCCACTTGTTGTCCAACCGCCCGAATCACAGCCCGTCGCGCTGATTGCAATTCCGACAACCGTGCTTTGATGGCGTGGGCCTGTTGGCTGCGCTCATAATGTTCTCCCCGCTGCCGGATCCAGGCCTTCACTTCCAAAATCACGTTTGCGAATTGAGTGCCGAGTTCCCCCATCAGGAATTTCAGCAGGGTCAACCGGAACAGCAGGTCCATCTCGATATTTTTGTGATATTTGGCCTGGGTCAGCGCGCTTTGCAGCAGCTCTACGAGGAGTTTGCGGTAGGCTGAGCTATCCGGACCGCGAGTGGCTCGCAGTTCGATACCCGGAAAATAGGAAGACTTGGTATTGTGGCGTATCAGCTCAAACAAATAATCACGCGCCGCCTGCGCGAATTTCGGACTCATGAAAACGTCATGGTGAATGTTATCCACTCCAATGGATAACGACCCCATTGGTATGGTGACGTTGTATCTTTTGAGTTCCGTTCGCGCCGCTTCCGTCGCACTGGCCATCAGAGAAAGGTTTGCCATGCACTCCACCAGAAGGGACTGTTTCCAGTCTAGCCCGACGGCTTGACACCGCAAGAATGTGGGATTTACGCGTAACCAGAGAGTTAGCTACAAATAGGCGTCAGCCTCGGGAATTACCGTCAACCGCCTTCTGTTTCCGTCCAGATGCTCTAATCGCACTCTTATTTGGGGCCACGGCGACGTCAGCGGAAACCGCTCCGCCCATTCCACGATTAACACTCCAGGCTGCTCGAAGACGTCTTCCATTCCCAGTGTTTCGAAGTCATGAAAACTCTCAATGCGATAAAGGTCCACGTGATGCACCTTGCTGGCGGTCCGTTGGGAACCCCCGTAAACGTGCACCAAAGTAAATGTCGGGCTGGTGACCTCCTCCTCCGTCGCCGCGCCCAGTCCAGAAACAATGCCCTTCGTTAGCGTCGTTTTCCCGCTCCCCAATTCACCGGAAAGCAGCACCACAATCGGAGCCTTCAAGCGCGCGGCAAATTGCCGCCCCCAATTTGTCGTCTCCTCCGCGGAGAACGTAATCACTTCTTCAGCCAATCTTTTGTAGCTCCTGCAGAAGTCTCGTACGCGCTTCAGGAATCAAGGAAATCACATCGTCGGCAATCAACCCCGACGCATCCATTCTGGTCACGCCAATGTCCGCCGCCAGCCCGTGCAGATACACGCCCAACGCCAGCACCCTTAGCCAGTCGCCGGTTTTGAACTGAGCCGTAAGCGCCGCCAGTAGCCCTGTAAGGACGTCCCCAGTGCCGCCTTTTGCCAGTCCCGCATTCCCGGTGGTATTTACAAAGACAGCTCCGTCGGGAGCTGCAATCAAGGAATGAAAGCCTTTCAAAATCACATGCGCGTTCCATCGTCTGGCCGCTTCCTGAGCGGCTTTCAACCGGTCAACCTGAACGTCGCGTATCGTTTTACCCAGGAGGCGCGCCATCTCGCCGGGATGAGGTGTGATCGCCAAAAATTTGCTCTTCCGCCGGCGCAACTCGTCGGCACGCCCGGCAAACGCATTCAGGCCGTCGGCGTCTAAAATCGTTGGGAGCTCGGTGGTGCGCACCATCGTTCGAATGCATTGCTGCGTTTGCGATTCAGTTCCCAATCCCGGACCAATCGCCAGTACGCTCTTCCCTTTCTCGATTTTCTTCCACCGACCGCCTTGCATATTCTTTAGTGCGATAGTCCCAGCGCGCGTCGCCTGCAACGACACGGTCATACATTCCGCTTGCGCCGCAGCCACAACAGGCACAACCACTGCGGGTGTGGCAATCGTCACCAGCCCCGCACCCGCTCGCACCGCCATGCGCCCGGCAAGCACCGCCGCTCCGCTCTTTCCCAACGCGCCGGCCACTAACAGCACATGACCAAACGTTCCCTTGTTCGAATCCGCCGGTCGTACCAACGGCAACCCTGCGAATTCCTCAGCCGAAGCCCATCGCAGCTCGCCCTGTCCAAGCTCTTCAACCAACCCATTTGGCGAACCGATTTGCCGCACCTCCAACGCGCCAGTGCACGCCGCATCAGCGCTGATCAGTTGCCCAATCTTTGGCGCCGTGAACGTCACCGTCTGGTGTGCCCGCAAAACCGGCCCTTCCGCCGCTTCCCCGTCGGAAGGCAGTCCCGAGGGCATATCCACCGCAATAATCAGGCTGGGGCGCGGCGCCGTCGCGTTATGCGAAAATTCATTTACCGCTGAAATAGCTTTGGCCGGCAGCCCGGTGACCGCCCCACGCAATCCGGTCCCCAGCAACGCATCGACAATCACGTCCGAGCTCCCGATCGCGCCCTTAACTTTTTGCCACTCATTCTCGCTGTCAACCAAATTAAGTGCCCCGCCGGCACTACGCCAGCGCTGAAAATTTTCGCGCGCATCGCCGGTCAATTTCGCGGGATCCCCAAAAAAATAAACTTTCGGCTCGATGCCTGTAACTTTCAAATGACGGGCCACCACCAACCCATCCCCGCCGTTGTTCCCTTTCCCGCACAAGATCGAAATCTTCAATTCCCGCCGCGATTCCGGAGCACGGACGCCGCCAAGCCATAGCAGTATTACGTCACATACCTGCTGTCCTGCTGACTCCATCAGTTGTAATCCGGGAATGCCAAAGCGCGCCGTGGTCTGTCGGTCGACCTCGCGCATTTCCGCTGCGGTAAGTGCTTTCATGATTGATTTACTTCGTTACGGCTAGAGCATCCACCCGCCGCTGACATTCATCACCTGCCCAGTGACGTATTCAGCTTCCTCGGAAGCAAAGAACGCCACCGTCGCGGCCACGTCTTCTACCGTGGGCGGGCGGCCAATGGGAAACCGCGCGTCCCGCATGCTGCGCGCCTCGCTCAGTGTCAATTCATTCTCATCAATGCTGGATGGATTCACCACATTAACCGTAATCCCGTTTTTCGCTTCTTCCAGGGCCAGGGAACGTGACAGCGCCACCACCGCCGCTTTGGCCGCCGCATACGCGGAAATTTTCGCCTGCCCGAAAGCTCGCTCCGCTCCTACTGCGCCTAGATTAACGATTCGTCCCCAGCGCCCCTTGCGCATGTGCGGCAGCACCGCCCGGCACACATAAAGCGCCGTAAACAAATTGGAAGAAAAAATCCCGTGCCAGTCTTCCAGCGAACTTTCCGATACCGTGCCCCAGCGAAAATCCCCCACATTATTCACTACGATATCGAGCCGCCCAAAACGCTCGACCACTGTCTTCACCAATTGCCCCGCGCGCGCCGGATCGGAAATATCCGTCTCCACCGCGACGCATTCCACCCCCACCGCTTGGATTTGGCGCAAGGTTTGCTGCGCGGCCGCCTTGTTCGAACGATACGCGATAGCCACTCGCGCGCCATCCTGCCCCAGCCGCATCGCGATTCCGCGCCCGATCCCGCGGCTTCCTCCAGTTACCAGCGCCACTCGATTGCGAAGCGACATTCTTCTCCCACACCCACGAATTTTCGAAAGCTAGTCAGTATAGCCCACGTCCCAGAAATTTCGGCGCCAAAGGTGCCGTTTCCCCGTCCTTTGCATCCATACCGGCAGCATTGCTGACCTTCGCAGTTGAGCTATGAACCGGGTCTTGAAGCCAGCCAACTGCGCACCGAGGCACTATGATGGCCGTGCGACTAGTGGTACACTCCCGCGCAATAGTAGTCGACCTTGACAGTATTCAAAAATGGTCCCTGACAGTTGCTCGGGTTTTGATCTGCGAATTGGGTAACGCATCCGCGGGTGTCCGGCCCCTGGCAGGAAAGCCCGGTTTCTCCAATTGGTGAAGTCACCCGCGTGCTCGTGGGGCGCCCTGCAGGCGTCGGATTTTGTGCGATGAAGGAGGAGATATGAAGCGAAGGAAATTTTTGGTTTCAATCGCGATGACCGTGGCATTCGCCGGACTTGCGGTTTGCGGTGCTAAGGCACAGCAGAGTTCAAAACCCGTCAACAATGTTATCGCGCTTACGGGTCTCCCCGGCGTCAAAGACAACGCCAAAGGTACGCTAACCGTCGAGAGCGGAAAGCTGCATTTCAGCTATGGCAAGAAAAGTTCCGAGGTGAACACAGCCAGCATTGAAGACGTGGTCACCGGCGAAGACACACAAGCAGCGGTGGGAAAGACCGTGAGCAATCTCAGCATGGTCGCACCCTATGGATCGGGGCGTTTTCTGGCACTGTTTCGAACCAAGTTCGACACCCTGACGCTTCGCTATCGTGATGAGAATGGCGCGCTGCACGGCGTCATCTTTGCATTGCCGACCGCCGGCGCCGAGCCCATTAAGAAAGAACTGCTGGCTCAAGGAGCGCATACCACGGTGGTGGAGGAGCGAGCAGCAGCAACCAATTCATCGAGCAAGGAGCCAAAACAATGAAGTTTTATTCGAGCGCAATTTTATGGTCAGCGGTTGTGGCTGTGGCTTTCGCTGCGTCTCCTTTGTCAGCTCAACCAGTCAAAGCCAAGGCATCTGCGATTCAGGTGGAAATGATCGTCTCCGATGAAATCAAGCTGCCAGCGGAGTTCCAAATTTCGCTTTATGAAAATTTGATCCGTCAGCTCGAGAAGCAGGGCGGCTTTGAACATGTGTATCGCGACGGCGACCGCAGAGCGAAGGATGCTGCTGACCTGGTCGTTCTGCACAGCACGGTTCGTGGTTTCAAGGCAGGCAGCGAACGCACCCGGCGGGTGACCACCGTTGCTGGGGCCACTTCCGTCACCATTCACTGCGAATTTAAGAACGCCGATGGAAAAGTGCTGCTGGAACAAGACGTGAATGGCAAGGTGCGATTCTTTGGCGGGAATCTGCGAGCGACTTACGATTTCGCGAAGAAGACTGCTCGCGTAGCTCGCGACAACTTCAGCTCCACTGAACACAAATCATAAGCGAGCCTGAATTTTGCTTATTAATGCACAGAGGTAACTTGAAGTTAGTCGGAGGGTGCACCACCCTCGATTTTTAGGGCGGGTCTTGCATTTTCTTCTGCCCTGGTGAGAAGCGCCCCCCGGATTCGCAGTCGAAATAAGAACCCGATCGTAGTGTTCTGCTACTTCAGCCGCGCCACAATCACGGTCATATCATCCGCCTGTTCCGCACTCCCGGCCCACTCTTCCGCCGCGGTCATCAACGATAGCGCCACACTGCTCGGTGGCGACGCCTGTACGCGAACCGCCGCCTCTTGCAAACGTCGAATTCCAAACTCTTCGCCATAGACGTTTTCCGGCTCTACCAGTCCATCACTATAGCCAACCAGCACCGCATCGCGTGGCACCACCAGCGTATTTTCTTCATACGTACAGTCCTCATACACACCCAACACCATGCCCCCTTTATCCAACCGCACCGCATGGTTCTGGCTCAACAAAAACGATGGCAGGTGTCCGGCATTGGTGTAACGCAGGGTCCGCGTCGCGCTGTCATAGACGCAAATGAAAAACGTAGCAAAACGATCGTCCGCGGTATTTCGCACCAGGTGCTTATTCAGTCGCGAAACCAACTCATCCGTTCCCAGATGTTCGCTGCCGCCCATCAGCAATTGGCTGCGCAGCGCCGCCTGCAAGCTGGCCATCAACAACGCCGCCGAAATTCCTTTCCCGGAAATGTCCGCAATCGCCACCGCAATATGCGTCGGAGTGAGCTGAATAAAATCATAATAATCGCCGCTTACCGAACGCGCCGCCTTGCATATCGCCTCCACCTCTACTCCCGGAACCGACGGCAGCCGCTTCGGAAACAACTGGTCCTGCACTTCACGGGCGATGGAAATCTCATTCTCCAATCGCTGCCGCTGTTTCTGCTCCTCGATCAACCCGCTGATCGACCCAGTCATCAAATTGAACGATTCACCAAGCACGCCCAACTGATCTCGTCGGTCCACCCGCACGCGATGCGTCAAATCTCCGGACTGTACGTATTGCGTCGCCTGATATAAGTCCGCGATGGCAGTGGTAATCGTGCGCGTCATGCTGACGCCGGTGATCAGAGCCGCAAGCTCGATCAGCAGAAAAACCACGCCCACCACAATAAACAGCAGCAGATACGAATCCCGCAGCTCGCCCAGCGAATTAAATATACGCGCGCTCAAACGCGACGGCCGCGCATTAGTCACCGCCAAAACCGGCCGGTCATGCTCCACGGTACCGCCACGGCCTATGTAAACCGCATTGAGCCTCGACACCACACCGACCGCTGGATCAATCCAAAAGCCTTGTGGTTGCAACGCTCGCGCCTTGGCGTTTATGGGCTTGCCAGCCGCATACTTATCGTCTGCCGACTGGTAAATCGCGGTCTCTTTATCTCCAGCTGAAATTTTCCGCATTGGATTTAATTGAATGGCGCCCACGTCCGGCGCAATGGCGGAAAGCAGTTCGGGGGTAACCGGAACGCGCAACTGCACCACTCTGACGTGGTCCTTTCCATGAATCGCGCGGAGGCTCATCAGCGACAGTTTGTCTTCTTCCTGTATTAAGCCTGCGAAGGCGTCAGCTCCCTTCGCCACTCTATGCAGTAACGTCGCATCATCCGAAAACGTGATCGACAAATCGGGCAGTTCGCGGTGGTGCACCGCTTTCGATTGCGCAGCCAGAATGCTCTCGAACTCTTCTTCGCTGCTTCCGCTTGTCGCAGGCCCGTGTGCGGCCGCGATATGCTCTGCCATGTCAGCAAGAGAATTGATGCGCGCCTGGATATCTTCGTAAAGCAGGTATGCGCCCAGCTGCGAATACAAAATCCTCCCGGCAAGCCCAACCAACGTTACGATCAGCAAAATGGGAACCAAAGCGATAAACAGGTAAGCGACAATCAGGCGATTGCGCAAACTCCACAGCAATCGCGATCGCCACCACCCGATCATGCGAAAGAGCAGATAAAACAGGCAGAGAACAGCCAAAAATTTTACAAAATTAGCGATACCGCCGCCGAGGTCCGCAACGACAGCTACTACGCCCAATGCAAAAATCACCAGCGCGACGATGTCAAAGCCGGACAGCCGGCGCCACATGTTTCGCACAGTGTTGGACGCGAGAGGAGTCATGGTGGATTCGAGTATAAAGCGCAATGCATTGATTGACACTGTGGAGAGAAATACTACTTTACCGGAGGAAGGCTCGCTCGCGTAGGACAAGCACGTCCCAAGAGCCAGCCTCGGCTCTCGCGCAACCGGATGATGAACGCTATTCCGTTGCGTTGCGAACGCGGCTGTGTTTCACGCCATACGTAAAATAGATCACCAGGCCGATGATCAACCAGACGACCAATCGTATCCAGGTGACGGCCTTGAGACCCGCCATAAGACCAAGCGACACAATCATGCCCAGGATCGGTACAAGGGGAACCCACGGAGTCTTGAATGGGCGCACAAGTTCGGGGCGCCGTACGCGAAGAATCCACACGCCGGCACAAACGATAACGAAGGCAAGCAGCGTGCCGATGCTGACCAGCTGGCCGAGATCACCGATCGGCACAAGGGCCCCCACAAACGCCACGCAAAGACCAACGATAGCCGTGGACTTCCATGGCGTGCGGAAACGCGGATGGATGTCACTGGCCCACTTCCACAGCAGGCCGTCCCTCGACATCGAGTAGAACACTCGCGACTGCCCCAGCATCATTACCAGCATGACAGTGCTCAACCCTGCCAGCGCGCCGGCGTTCACCACATAGCTTCCCCACCTCACTCCGGTTTCTCGAATGGCGAGCGAGACGGGAGCGCCGATGTTCAAGCGTGAATAGTGCACGGTGGCCGTCAGCAGACCGGAGACCAGCAGATACAGGATCGTGCAAATGACTAGTGACCCGAGAATACCTATAGGCATATCTCTTTGTGGATTTTTTGATTCCTGGGCCGCAGTCGAAACCGCGTCAAAGCCGATATAAGCAAAGAAAACGACACCCGCACCTCTCAAGATGCCAGACCAGCCATACGATCCGAAAGACCCGTCATTGGGCGGAATGAAGAGTTTCCAGTTTTCGTGCGCAATAGCCGGATGCTTCATGACAAAAGCGGTTGCGACCGCAATGAAAACCAGAACGGCCGTTAGCTTTACAAAAACCACGCCAGTATTGAAGTTCGCCGACTCCTTGATTCCGATGATGAGAAGAGTCGTAACCGCAAGCATAGCGAGGAAGGCAATCAGGTTAAACTTCGAAGTGGCCGTCGGCAAACCTACCATTTGCGCGCTGCTCAAACTCAGCGTGCTTATCGGCGCCCAGCGGCCTTCGTACATGATCCACTTTGCTCCAGGAACGTCGCAGATTTGAGGCGGCAAGCTGATCCCGTAGTCTTGCAGAAACGCCACAAGCGTGCTGCTCCATCCGCTGGCCACCGTGGCAGCGCCAAAGGCGTACTCCAAAATCAGATCCCAGCCGATGATCCACGCGACTAACTCACCCAGGGTGGCATAGCCATACGTATACGCGGAACCTGCGATGGGAATCATCGATGCAAACTCTGCGTAACACAGGCCCGCAAACAAGCAGCCGATACCCGCGAGCACGTACGACAGCATGATCGACGGCCCAGCGTACAGCGCCGCCGCAGATCCCGTGATTACAAAAATGCCGGCGCCGATGATGGCCCCAATACCCAGGGTCACCAAGTTCACGGGACCCAGAGCGCGTTTCAGACAATGCTCTCCGGTTTGTCCGGCCTCCTGCATCAGGGTGGTCATCGACTTCGTTGCGAATAACGGATTCCCCATTCAGTGTCTCCCTGGGTAGAAATTATCCCCACCGCTCAGGCCAATTTGGACTAGAGCTGTGACATTGTAGGTTGCCCACACCTTTTGCCCTACAACAAAATCATTCGACGAACAAAATCCCGCGGCTCCAGCATCCGTTTTTTTTCGTTCTTGCAGAATTTCACCTTGAGGCAAGTGCTTGAAACCGTTCCCGAGTCAATTCGTAGCGAATCGTCCGCATGCCATCCTCTACGGGCCCATCGCCCACAAACGCGAACCCGGATTTTTCCATCACACGAATGGACGGCGTCAGCCCCGGGAGAGTATCGGCGACGACTCTTTGTACCTCTGGGCTCTGAAATGCCCAACTGAGAAGAGCTCGCACCGCCTCGGTGGCGTATCCCTGCCGTTGATGCATTTCGAGAACGCTGTATCCAATCTCAACCAATCCATTCTTCGGACTTCCCTTGAAGCCTGCATTGCCGATCAACTCGCGGGGCTCCCTGCGAACGCAGAACCATAAATTCCACCCAGCATCGCTTGGCTCCGCTTTCTGGAGGGAGGCCAAAAAATACTGCTGGGAGTGCTCATCATTCAAAGGCGGGGGCCAGCTTGCCGGTGTCGGAGTATCGAGTAGTTGCGCTAGCGCCGGAAGATTATTTATCTCAGCCTCAGCTAGTTGCACTGTGCCAACCACAAGTTCGAGGCGTGGGGTGAGTATCCGAAGGTCAGGCGTGCGAAGCCTGCTGCTTATAGCATTCATTCCAAAACTCGCCCCCGCCGCGACCACACCAGGTAAACTGGCACGCCCAGCAACACAATTAACAATCCCGGCCAAGTGGTCTGCGTCTTGTACAAAAGCAGAACAAACATGATCGCCGAAGCCGCGACAATATAAAGCAAGGGCACGAACGGATACCCGAACGCCCGGTAAGGCCGCTCCGCATCAGGTCGTTTCCTGCGCAAAACAAATATTCCCGCAATGGTCAGGGCATAAAATATGAGCACCGAGAAAACCACGTAGTCGAGCAGGTCGCTGTACAAGTTCCCGTACGTGATCGTTCCAGCCGCATCCACGTGGCGCGTACGCAAAAGAATCAACACAATAATCCAAACGCATTGATAAATCAGCGCTACCGCCGGAACTCCGCGCTTATTCAAGGTCCCGGTCGCCCGAAAAAATAACCCATCCTTGGCCATCGCGTACGAAACCCGCGCGCCCGCCAGAATCAAGCCGTTGTTGCAGCCAAAGGTGGAAATAATAATGGCCACCGCCATGATCGACGCGCCAATGGGGCCAACCACGGCATTCAGCGCGGCCGATGCCACCCGGTCATCAGGCGCATGTTGAATCCCTGCCAAAGGCAGCGCACATAAATACGCCACGTTCGCCAGCACGTACAACGTGATGACAATCATGGTTCCAAACGCCATCGACAGTGCCACATCTCGCTTGGGATTCTTTACTTCCGCCGCCGTAAACCCAATGTTGTTCCAGGCGTCCGCGGAAAACAGTGACCCTACCTGCGCTACGCCAAATGCGATAAACAATCCAAAGGCCCCGCTGGCCGCCGTTATGGTCGGCACAAAACCACGCAGAAAGTCCGCGCCGGGTTCAATTGGCTCGGCGCCGCGTATAGCCCAAAAGTGCGAAAAATTGTCGCTGACGGCCGCCGCGTTACGCCCCACAAACACGCAAAGCACAATCAGCCCGAGCAGCGACAGCGTCTTCGCGCTGGTAAAAATATTCTGAATGATCTTGCCCAGCTGCACTCCTAGGGTATTCAAAAACGTCAAAAAAATGATCATCAGCACGGCCACCAACTGTTGCACCGACAAGCTGATGGCGTATTTCGAGGATATCGCCAGCGGGTGCACCACCCACGTCTGGGGCGAGATCGCTGGCGCCAAAACTCCCAGGTATCGCGCAAATCCAATGGCCACCGCGGCGATCGTGCCTGTCTGGATCACCAGAAATAATGTCCAACCGTAAAGAAAACCCCACAACGGCGAATACGCTTCGCGCAAATAAATATATTGTCCGCCGGCATGCGGGAAGAGCGCCGCCAGCTCCCCATAAGAAAGCGCCGCCGAAACCGTCAGCAACCCGGTGATGATCCACGCGAAAAGCAGCCCGCCGGCGGATCCCGTCTGTCTGGAAATATCGGCAGCCACAATGAAAATTCCCGACCCAATCATCGACCCCACAACGATCATCGTGCCGTCAAATAGGCCGATGGCGCGCACAAATCCGCCTTCGCTTCGTGCCACACTCGATGCCGTTGCCGGTTTGATTTCTGCGCTATCGATCATTCCTCACCGCGATTCACGAACCTCGCTGTTCCAGTAAATCCACATACTGCCCCGCACGCTTACCCACATTTTCTGCGCGCAAAATGTCACTAATGATCGCCACAGAGTCCGCTCCTGCCTCGATCACTTCGGCCGCTCGCTCTAGCGTAATCCCCCCAATGGCCACGATGGGTCTGTCCGTCATCGCGCGTGTCTCCCTTACAAACCCCACGCCAACAACCGGATCGGGATTCTGTTTGGAGCCGGTTGCAAAAACCGGTCCAACCGCAATGTAATCCGCGGAGGTTTCGAGGGCGACACGGAATTGCCCTGCATTGTGGGTGGATACCCCCAACCACTTACCATCGCCAATCACTTCGCGCGCCTGCTCCACTCCCAAATCATCCTGTCCGACATGGACTCCGCCCGCGCGCACAAGTGCGGCGACATCCGCGCGGTCATTCACAATAAAGTGCACTCCAATGGGATTCAAATATTCGGCGAGCTCACGAGAAGTCTCAAACAATTCGCGCCCCGAAGCACGCTTGTTCCGGTATTGGATCAAGCGCGCGCCGGCGTCAACCAGGCTCTTTGCGCATTCTTTTGCGGGAATCTTCAACAATGCTGCGTCTAATATCACATACAGTCGCGGCAGAACAAGGCGCATCGGCACCTATTTTCCGTTAGTCCCCAACAATCGATCGATAAAATGCGTATCAAAACGCCCTGCCGCAAAATCCGGGTCCGCCAAAATTCGCCGGTGCAATGGAATTGACGTTCTGATTCCCTCAATCACGAACATTTCCAGCGCCCGCTTCATGCGCCCAATGGCTTCCCCGCGATCGCGCCCCTTGACGATTAATTTAGCAATCATGGAGTCGTAATACGGCGGAATCACCGCATCAGCATGCGCCGCGGAATCGACACGCACTCCGGTTCCACCGGGCGCCTGAAAAGTTGTGATGCGTCCTGCCGAAGGCACAAACGTCTCCGGGTCTTCCGCATTAATGCGGCACTCAATCGCATGGCCGGAAAAATGAATCTCCCCAGTCGCATCGTGCAAGTGCTCGCCGGCGGCAATTCGAATCTGCGCTTTGATCAGGTCCACCCCGGTAACCAACTCGGTCACTGGATGCTCCACCTGGATGCGCGTATTCATCTCTATAAAATAGATGGACCCATCCTGATCCATCAGAAATTCCACCGTTCCAGCGTTGGTATATCCAATCTTGCTCAAGGCCTTGACGACTTTGGCGCCCAGATCTTTGCGTTGTTTCGCATCAATTGCCGGCGATGGCGACTCCTCCACTAATTTCTGGTGTCGCCGTTGAATACTGCACTCCCGTTCACCCAGATGAATAATCTGCCCGTGCTGATCACCAAGCACCTGGTACTCGATATGCCGCGGGTGCTCGATAAACTTTTCCGCATACATATCCGGATTGCCAAAAGCCTGCTGCGCCTCGCTGCTGGCGGCCTGATACGCCCCCAACAAATCTTCCACGCGGCGGACGATGCGCATCCCACGCCCGCCGCCGCCGGCCGAAGCCTTCAAAATCAGAGGGTAGCCAATTTTTTCCGCCGAGGCAGCAAGCCCTTCCTCACCTTGAATAATTCCGTCGCTGCCTGGCACCGTCACCAGCCCCGCCGTGCGAACTTCCCGCCGCGCGCGGTCCTTGTCGCCCATCATCTCGATGATTTCCGGCGTCGGGCCGATAAAAGTGATTTCCGAGGCCTCGCAAACCTTCGCGAAATTGGCATTTTCAGAAAGAAACCCGTAGCCCGGATGAATGGCATCCACGTTGGTAATTTCTGCCGCGCTGATCACCTGCGGAATGTTCAAGTAACTCTCGCTGCTGCGCGCAGGCCCAATGCACACCGCTTCATCCGCGAAGCGCACGTGCAGCGAATTGCGATCCGCTTCGCTGTACACCGCCACCGTGGAAATACCCAATTCCTTGCAGGCGCAGATTACTCGCAGGGCGATTTCCCCTCGATTAGCTACAAGGATTTTTTGGAACATAGCTCTGGGATGCGGCTATTTCTTCCTGACCGGCCGGATGCCAAACAAGGGCTGGCCATACTCCACCGGCTGCCCGTTTTCGACATATACGCGTATGACCTCGCCGCTGGCGTCTGACTCAATCTCATTCATCAACTTCATGGCTTCCACGATGCACAGCGTCTGCCCGCTTTCGACTTGTGATCCAACCTTCACAAAAGCTTCCGCCCCCGGGCTCGGAGCCCCATAAAACGTTCCAACGATAGGAGATTTGATTAAGTGTAAATCTTCGCTGCTTCGTCCATCTCCACCCCCAGACGAGGATTGAGAACTGGAACTGGCGGATGCGGTCTCCCCGCCGCCCTCGACGATAATCTCAGGAGCATATCCGCTCCGTGACTGCCGTACCACCACGCCGCTCGACGGCTTGCGCAAACGGATACGCAGGTCCCCCCGAGAGTATTCAAACTCTTCAAGGTTATGCTCGGTCATAAACTGCAATAGCTGCTCGATTTGCCTCAATTCGGGGGTGGCGAAGCTGTCGGAGGCGGCCCGATTGGATGCTTTTTTCGAAGTCTTTTTGCGCGTCATGCCTGTGGTCAGATCTCTATGAGATCCCGCGTAATGCGGGTCAATACTTCTATCCGATCAGGGTGCACCGCGACATCATCTTCGATGCGTATGCCGCCCACGCCCTCGATATAGATTCCCGGTTCAATCGTCACCACGTTCCCCGCTTCAAGCCGCTTCTTTTGGCCACGAGC
The DNA here is from genome assembly GCA_035482155.1 of Verrucomicrobiia bacterium. Classification (GTDB taxonomy): domain Bacteria; phylum Acidobacteriota; class Terriglobia; order Acidiferrales; family UBA7541; genus Acidiferrum. The sequence goes on from DATHRB010000069.1 coordinate 16,640, forward strand.
GATACGCGGATCTTCGTGAACCTCTAAACCAAGCCCGTGACCGGTGCTGTGCACAAAATATTTGCCCAATCCCTGCCGCTCTAGTACTTGTCTCGCCGCCGTGTCTACGTCCCCACACAGAACGCCGTTCTTTACCGCCGCAATTGCCGCAACTTGCGCGTCCTGGACAGCCTTATACCATTGCCGGACACGCTCCGGAGCTTTCCCATAATAAAATGTGCGTGTGATGTCGCTGCAATAGTGCGCGAGTATAACACCCAGGTCCAGCACCACAAACTCATTTTTCTTCAATCGCTTGGCGGTGGGACGCGCGTGCGGAAGAGCCGCTCGTTCCCCGAAAGCCACAATCGTTTCGAACGCCGCGCCGGATGCTCCCCTCTTACGCATCTGGTATTCAATCTCCGCAGCAACCTCAAATTCGCGGACCCCGGCCTTCAGCAGCGGTATGGCTTCTTCCATCACCCTACCGGCCAGGATGGCCGCCCTGCGCATTACGGCCAACTCCTGCGGATCTTTACGCATCCTCAAGGACGCCACAAGGCCATTGGCCGGCTTCCACCTGCAACCCCTTCCCGCAGCTTTCCGCAACGTTCCGTACTGACTCACCGACAGCTGTGTGGCTTCGAATCCCACGCTCTTTGCTTTGCCGCCACTCAGAAATTCCCCAGTGGACTCGAAGAGCGTACCCTTTTGCTGAATCACTGCGACGCCGCTCGTCTCCGCTTTGGCTTGTCCGACGAATCTTCCGTCCGTGATGAGCGTCGTCCCTCGTCGGGTGACCACCAGCGCGCCTGAATCCCCCGTAAAGCCTGTCAGGTAATACCAATCCGCCGGATGCGTGACTACCAGGCTCTCAAATTGTAGCGGTCCGAATTTCTGAACCACCGCGCTCCGTCTTCCTGGAAACCTGGTATTCATAAAAACGAATCGAGGAGACCGTGGTCTCCTCGATGAACTCCCTTTGGGAAGGTGTCCCTTGCCCTGTTGAATTTAGTCAGCTAGCTGCATTGAGCCAACCTGATCGGGAACCCAGATAATTTGCCCCAGAGCATTACCCAGGTATGATGCGCGGCGTCAGGAAGAAAAGTAGTTCCTGCGACGTCACCGAAACGTTGGTGCGCTTGAACAGGTTTCCGATCACCGGAATGCTACCCGCTATCGGCACCTGCGTGATGTCCACACGCTGGTTGGTAATAATGATTCCTCCGATGACCACCGTGCCACCGTCGGCAACCGTCACCTTGGTCTCCGCCGATTGGGTGTCCAGCGCTGGAACTCCCTGTACTCGTGGAATACCAGTGTCAATCTGCGTGTTTTCCACCAGCACGTCCATGAACACCGTGCCTTCTGCGGTTATCTGCGGCGTGACTTCCAGTTTCAGTACCGCGTCAATGAATTGGACGGATATGGTGTTGTTAATGGTGGTCTGTATGGGAATCTTGGTTCCCTGTTTGATAATCGCTTTTTCGTTGTTCTGCGTGATCACCTTCGGTTTCGAAAGCAGCTTGCCTACACCCTTGGCTTCCGCCGCAGTGATAAAGAAGTCAATCGCGAAGTTAGGCGAACGATGAGAGAAGCCGATTCCGCTGGTGGGAACTCCCGCGCTTAGCGAAGTAACCAGCGGGATACCGGTAGTGATGCCGTTGCCCGACGCGGAACCTGTGCCGATCGAGACTGGCGATGGCGGAATGCCTGCGCCGCTCGTCACACCGCTACCGCCTACCGCTGGCGTCCCGCTAAAAAGCGAACGCCCGCTCGTAGTGGAGCCTGCGAAACCGAGCTCCGTGCCGATGTCTTGCGCAAAGGAACGCGAAGCGGATACCACTCGAGCTTCAATCTCCACCTGCTGCGATTTGCGATCCAGTTGCCGGATCAAATTGTCGATCGTCGGAATCACCGAAGGAATGTCGCGAATGATCAACTGGTTGGAGCGGTCATCGGAAAGAATGTCTCCTCGCGCGCTCAGGAACTTCTTGAGCGTGTCTTTCAGCGTCGCGGCCTTGCTATAGCTAAGCACGCGCGTAACGGTAACGGGAGCCACCGCTTCGGCCTGCGCCTTTTCCAGGTCGCGCTCGGTCTCTGCTTCTTTCTTCAGCGTGTCGCGCGTAGCGATGCGCAACACGTTGCCATTCAGTTGTTTGTCGAGTCCATTATTCTGCAGCACGATGTCCAGTGCCTGGTCCCACGGAACTTCGTCCAACACGATCGTCAGCGTGCCTTTAACTGCCGGGTCCAGCACCACATTTAATCCGCTGATTTCGTGAATAAGCCGGAAGAAATCCCGCAAGTCCACATCCTTCAGGTTGACTGAAATCGGCTCACCCGTGTATCGACCGGCAGGCGCCGCCATGGGAGAAACCTGCATTGATTGCGCCATCGTTCCAGCAGCAGTGTTGGCTTGTTGGGCAGCTTGTTGCGCAGCCTGAGCCCCATTCGTTGTCGGCCGCGACGCTTCGCCCTTCCCGCCGAATGAAGCCAGTTTGATTGAGGGCTGAGTAAGTTCGCCTGGCAATGCAAACCGAGGAGAGTTAATTGCTGACCTCTTGCTGTTATTCGCGCTCAGCGTCCGTTTCGCAGTAACGGTGGACGAATTGTTCGTCGAATTGCTTGCTGTAGTCCCGTTAGAAGCACCTGACGCTTCGTTGAAAAGTACGACCACCGCCCCGCCGTCATGCGAAAGCCGGAAATGCGACGCTTCCGTAAGATCGATTACCACGCGCACCACGTCATCGCGAAATTGTCCCAGCCGTACCCCCAATATCGGAGTCATGGCGCCGGCGATCACCGTTTTCTGTGAGCCGAGCCGGGCGCCGCTGAAGTCCAACACCAGCCGCTCAGGATTTTGCAACCGCGCTGCGCGGGCTTCCAGCTTTCCTTCGCCCTCCACTCGCACGCTGGCTCGCTGCGATGCGCTTTGCAGGATGGCCACGCTGGAGATCACTGTCGGCGTGGTCATCACTCCGGCGCCTTCCTGCGCGCGCGCAGGCATCACCGTCGTGCCCACGGCCAAGCTCGTGAGGATCATGAAACCAGACCGTAACACCGGCCAATTCGTCTTCATTGCTCTTCTCCTGCAGTCGAGTAAATTCTCTTATTCACTGAGCGTTCCACTGGCTTGCCAAACGCGTCTTTGCCGGTTTCATGGAACGACACACCGTCCATCGCAATCTTTTCCACGCTTCCGTCGTACAGCTGATCCCCTTCGTGCAGGAAGTACGTACGCTGTTGAGGATTGCTGACTACCGCAATCATGCCGTTAGGTCCGTGCACAATCCCGTCTATCTTTAGCGTGCTCACTTGCAGTCCACCCTTCCCGGGAGGAAGATTTTTTGCGTCTCCCCCTGCTTTTTGCCGTGACAGCAGGGACTCAAACGGATCCCGCCGCGCAATCCTGGCTTGCTCGGGTGTAGAGCTCCCGGCGGCACCTTCGGAAGATTTTGTCGCCGCGTGCTTCTTCGTCACCGGTTTAGCCGCAGGTTTTGCAGCAACGCTCGCCGCAGGCTTTGCGGCAGGGTTTGACGCTGGCGTCCCCGCCGGGCGTGCAGCAGCCGGTTTCGGCGCGGGTGCTTTAGCGGGCGGTTGCCCTTGTGCGTGCGAGCACGTCGCGGCCGCTGTCAGTAAAATCGCGCTTATTAGTGTGATCACTGAACGCATAGTTCGCTCATTCCCGCTCAGGGCTTTCCAGCCGCTGCAGGCTGAGTTTTGGCTCCAGTTGCAGGAGGAGCCGTACTCGCATCAGCAGGCTTGGTGAAAAAGGTTGTAGCCGTAAATATCGCGGACACCGTCGTCCCCGGACGCAACGGGTATTTCGTTCCGCTCGCTTTCTCTGGATCGTCAAATTTCAAATCGCCCACGTTGATAATTCGCGACAACCGGCTCATGCGCCCAAAGAAATCTAATAAGTTGAAATACGGTCCGTCCGCTTGCATCTCGAACGGCATCTCGTAGTGAAATTCGCGGGGCACCACCGCTTGCGCCGTGAATCGCCGAATCGTCACGTTGGACGCTGCGGCCGCACCCTGTACCAGCCGTATGAACTCATCCACTTCTTTCTCTTCCGGCACGATAGCCTTCAACGTCTCCAGTTGCTTGGAAAGCGCGTCCATCTGCTGTTTCAATTCTCCGTAGCGTTGTTTGTAAACCTGCAACTGCGTCACTTCGTCGCTCAAAGTTTTTCGCTGGTCTACCGCCTTGTCCACCGCGTTGCGCTCCTGGGCCACCGGAGAAAACGGCAGATATACCCCGATCAGCACGATGACCACCGCAAGTGCTGCGGCAACGAGCGCCTGCACGATTACCGACATGTCGCGTAATGGATTCTCCATCGCTTACCCTTTCCTCGCGGGTGGCGCCACTGGCGCCGGCGCACTCGCCGGCTTGCTCTGCACCGCTTGCGGCGGAGTAATTTCAGCGGAAATCTCAAACGTATAGGTCTGCACCGCGGTGTTTTTGTCGTCCTGCTTCGATTCCTTGATTTCCACTTTTTGGAAATATCCCGATCGCTTCAAAGCAGTGATGAAATTTGCTACCGCATTGATCGAAGCCGATGAGCCCTGCAACGTCAGGTTGTTGCCCTTGCGCGTTACATTCGTCAGCCACAGGTTTTCTGTTCGCGAAACGGTGTTCGCCACCATGTCCAGCAATTCCTGTCCACCGGTGCGATCCCGCTGCAACTGCTCGATGGTCGAAACCCGCTCCTGCAAAACGCCCTTCTGTTTCTGGAACGAGTCGACCTGCTGCTTGATTTGTTCCAGCTGCGTTTTTTCCGCGCTCAATTGCGCGATCCGGGTGTTCTCTTCATGCACCTGTTTCTGCCAGGTGAGATACAGAAAAGTTAGGAACGCCAGTCCGAGCACCACGCCCGAAAACAGGAAGATCGCGGGCATCGCTGACCCGGTATCCACCGCGATTTGCCGGCGTCCCGCCTTCGGTCTGGTTTGTCCGAGAAGATTTATTCGAATCATGGCTAGTCGAAGCTCCTCAACGCTAGACCCACGGCGATGGCTAGTCGGGGTGCCAGCGCGCGAATCTGTTCGTCACTGTGCCGGCTCGGATTGATGATCACTTTCCGGAATGGATTTAACTCTTCCACCGGCATCGCGAACTCTTCGCGCAACAAATCGACCAGGCCCGGCACTCTTGCGGTGCCGCCAGCCACTACGATGCGCTGGATGTTTTCTCCGCTCGCGGTAGCCCGGAAAAAGTCAAAGGTCTTCTGAATCTCAAGGGTCAAAATGTCCGACACGCTGCGCAAAATCTGTTGTTTCTGGTCGTCTGTAACACTCGGCAGGCTTTCGCCCATCTTCAGCTTTTCAGCATCTTCAAAGCTCAAATCCAATTCCTTTTGCAGCGCGTCGGTATACTGGTTGCCGCCCACGCTCACGTCGCGGGTAAACAACGGAATGCCTCCGCGAACGATGTTGATATTCATCACGCTCGCGCCGATGTTTAACAGAGCCACCGTTTGTCCCGCATCCGGCTCGTAATTCATTTCAAAGCAGTTCTGCAGCCCGAAAGCATCGATATCCACTACTACCGGCGTTTTCCCGGCCTGCGCCAGCACGTTGGTGTGATTCAAAATTTTGTCTTTTTTTACCGCCACCAGCAGCACGTCCATCTGCGAGTCCATCGATTCCAGCAACTGATAACTCAGGTTGACGTCCGCGATATCGAACGGAATATGCTGGCTGGCTTCTGACGGGATGCGGTCAAACAGCTCTTCTTCAGTCATCAACGGCAGCGGAACCCTCTTCACAATCACCGAATGCCCTGAAACCGAACTGCCCACATTCTTTGTTTTTATCTTTTGGGTATCGAAAATCTTGGAAATGGCGTTGGCAACTTGTGGGGCATCCATGATCGCGCCGTCCACCACGGTATCCTGCGCCAGCGGCTCCATTCCGAAGCTCACCAGCTCGTATCCCGCTTTCGTCGATTTCAGCTCCACCGCTTTGATCGAGCTGGAACCGATGTCCAGTCCCACCAACTGCCTGCCTTTTCGTCCGCCCAGTGCAAACATATTCGCGGCCTCTTTCCCTGTCCCCTGCTTAATCCCGAACTACCGGCGCCTCACGTGCGCCTGACTCATCTTCCGCTCCATCCAGCGGTCCAAAATCGTTTTACGAAGTTTCCATCGATTGCCCAGCTTGAATGCCGGAATTTCGCCTTCGGTGATGTAGCGATACAAGGTATCCGGAGAGATCCCCAGATACTGCGACGCCTGTCTTACATTCATCACTTCTCGCGATTCATTCACGAGGAAAGCCACCCCGCCATCCGAACTAACACCCGAACTTAAGATCATCTTTTGGAGCACTCCGCATCGTGTTACAAAATTGCTGAGTGCGCTTCGTGAATTCGTTATCCCACCCCGTTACGCACAGCGTCAAGGAATTCTCTGCCGGAGTTGTCCTAAGAATGGGGGTAGTTTCAGGTAGTTAAAGGGTATTGCAGGTATGCCGTACTGTATATTGTGGTATATACGTTATGGTACCACTATGGAATGTAATAAGTCGTACCATACGCCTGTTCTCGCGGACGGTTATTCTTTCACCCCAAAACCACGCATGTTCGAAAATAACTGCAAAAGAAAACTGCAAAAATCTGGCCGCCCCAATAATCCCGATTTTTTTCCAGGCGATCCGCTTGGCTCACAACTCCTGTCACGCATTTCCGTGCTATGTTTCACGAGATTCGCCCAGCGAGGTCAGGTGTCCGTCTTCAACCGCATAATCTGGATCGTTCTCGACAGCGTAGGCATCGGCGAACTCCCCGACGCTGCCGACTATGTTGACGTCGGTCGCAACACCCTCGGCCATATTTCCGAATCACGTCCCTTGAATTTGCCCACGCTCGTGAGTCTCGGCCTCGCCAACATCGCGCCTCTAAAAAATCTTTCGCCCGTCTCTACGCCTTTCGCGGCCTATGGAAAAGGCGCCACTCATTCACCGGGCAAAGACACCACCACCGGTCACTGGGAAATGGCTGGCATCTGGCTGTCCCAAGCGTTCCCCGTGTATCCGCGCGGGTTTCCGCCGGAAATTATTGCCACTTTCGAAAAACAAATCGGCCGCCAAACGCTCGGCAACACACCTGCCTCCGGCACGGAAATCATCAAGGAACTTGGCGAAGAACATGTGCGCACCGGTAAGCCTATCGTCTACACCTCGGGCGACAGCGTTTTCCAGATCGCCGCTCACGAAGAGGTCATCCCCATCGCCGAGCTCTACCGCATGTGCGAAATCGCTCGCAAATTACTGGACGGCCCTAACCGGGTAGGCCGGGTGATCGCCCGCCCATTCGCCGGAACACCAGGGCATTTTGCTAGAACGCCGCGGCGTCACGACTACGCCGTCGACCCGCCCACACCTATGCTGCTCGATGTCCTCGGCGAAAAGCGGGCCGCAGTTTTTGGCATCGGCAAAATCCACGACATCTATAACGGGCGCGGTGTGGAAGACTACACCACCACGAAAAGTAACGCCGACGGCATGGAAAAATTAACTGAATCCCTTCGCCAACGCTCCGCTGGCCTAATCTTCTGCAACCTGGTCGATTTCGACATGCTCTACGGCCACCGCAAAGACGTGGAAGGTTTCGCCCAATCTCTGGAAGAATTCGATGCCTGGCTCGCCAATTTTCTTCCTACGCTAGGCAAGTCAGATTTGCTGATGATTACAGCGGACCACGGCTGCGACCCCGACCCTCGCTGGCCAACTACCGATCATTCTCGTGAATACGTGCCCATCCTCGCCTACACACCCGCAAAACAAACAGGCGCGACGTTGGGCACACGCGCGACGCTCTCCGACATGGGCCAAACCGTCGCCGAAAATTTTGGCGCCACCATCCCTCACGGAACAAGCTTTTTAAGCGATTTGCAAACTAAACCGAACTAACTGTCACAACACGCGGAGGTGCCCCGCTCGGTTTTCAGCGGGGTCTTGGTTTTGGTTTTTTGATTTTGGGTTCGTTGCTGACGGATTCGTCTTGTTAGCGAAGGTCGGCCTGTGGCGACGACCTCTCAGCAACCAATCGTTGTTTATTTTAATTCTCTCGAGAATCAAACAGAACAACCGCTGTCACTTGCCCGACGCCGTCCCACCACCCGACGGAGCGTAATATCCATTCCTGGTGCGCGCCACCAGCTTCCCGCGCCCGCGCGGTGGAATGACTTCTACCTGCACCGTCCGGTAAGTCCCATCCCGCTTGGTATTCGACGGGTAGTAAGCCAAAGTGTACTGATTCCGGATGTCGCGCGCCACTTGCTCGCAAATATTATGCACGTCGTCCACATTTTCCGGAAAAAACGCTAACCCACCGGAAGCCTGGGCAATCTGCTCCAAAGCCTTCTTAGCGCGCTTGGAATTTTTCTTACTCTCTTCGCTCAGCAATCCGATGGTATAAATCACCGTGTCAGTTTTCTGTATTTCTCGAATCGTCTTATCCAGCGAATTATGGCTGGTGTTGTCTTCCCCGTCGGTCACAATTAATAAAACGCGCTTGTCCTTCGAAGCCTTCTTCAAATGATCCAGCGACCCGATAATGGCGTCATAGAGCGCCGTACTCCCGCGCGAATCAATGCGCTCCAATGCCTCCTTCAATTCCGGGATGCTGTTGCTGAAGTCCTTATCCAGATCAAGATAAAAGTCGTCATTGAAATTCACCACGAACGCTTCATCCTGGGGATTGCTGGTCTGCACTAACGTCAACGCCGCTTCATTCACCCGCGGCCGCTTGTCCCGCATGCTCCCGCTATTATCAATGACCAATCCCATGCTTACCGGCACGTCCTCGCGCTTGAACACCGCCAGCTTCTGTTCAAGTTTATCTTCCAGCACGCGAAAATTATCCTGCTTCAATCCTTCCGCAAACCGTCCGCGATCATCCAACACGGTGGTGTGCAACACCACCAGGTTGACGTCCACCTTGATGCTCTGCCCTTGCCCACTATTGACGGTCTGTTCAGGAGGCAAAGGCTGCGCATTGGGAATAGGAATCTGCGCGAACGACGCCAGCCCTAAAGCACACACCAGTAGCGCGGCGAAAAATGCATAGCGAAATTGTCGAGGGAAATGCTTTGTAAGATGCCGCGTTGAAAAATAGCTAGTGGCTCGGCGCGTAGTATCCGGTCTTGGCATACACGCTAAGCGGAGGCAGTCCCTTAGGCGCGCGTAATTTAACTTTAACTTTGCGCCAGCGGGCATCGTGTGTTTTGTTGCTTGGTCGGTATCCGATGACATATTGGTTTCGCAGCTCCATGCCGATTTTTGTCGCGATATCCGGAAGCTCCTCGAGCTTCTCGACAGCGAAGACTCGCCCGCCAGTCATCTCCGTAACTTCCCCCAGGAGTGACGGGCCGTTCAGCTCTTCCGGAGTGCGATTGCGATATCCGAGCGGGTCAAAAATGCCGACGGCATAGAGCTGGGTGTCCGCTTCTTTTACCAGCCGCTTGATATCGTTCTCACTATATCTACTATGATTATCGCCTCCGTCCGACAAAATGAGCAAGGCGCGCTTGGCGTTGCGTGCACCCCTCATCTGGCTCAGACCTAGATAAATAGCGTCCAGCAACGCCGTCCGCCCCTTCGGCACCGTCAGCATCATCCGGCTTTGAAGATCTTCAATGCTGTTGGTGAACGAACTAGTCAGCTCTGCTCGTTCGTTAAAGCTGACCAAAAAAAATTCATCCTGCGGATTGGCGGTTTTGAAGAACTGAATCGCCGCTTCGCGGGCCTTGGAAACCTTGTTAGCCATGCTGCCACTGAAATCAAATATCACCCCAATGGAAATGGGCACGTCTTCGGAGGAAAACGTCACCAACTCCTGCTCCACGTTATCTTCATAGACCCGGAAATTATCCGTATCTAATCCGGTTACAAGCCGGTTATAAGGATCGGTTACGGTGACATTTACGAGCGCCAAGTCCACATCCATGTGCATGGTCTGACCAGGCTTGATCAGTGACCCAGGCGTGTCGCGCTTTACATCTTCTTTAGCTTTGCTCTCGTCTTTGGCGGTATTGGCGGCGGCACCATCTTTCGCCACAGAGGTCGCGCCGTCTTCTTTTGTGGTGTTGCTACCGTCTTTTGCAGAAGTGACCGGCGCGGCAGCATTATTGTCTTTAGCTTTGTTTTCGTCTTTTCCATCGAACCAAGGTTGCGCAGCTAGGCGGGAGGCGTGCGTGACGAAAAAGCAAGCGAGTAGCAGCAGTATAAAGAATCGGTTAACAACGCAAAGTTCGCGTTTCACGGCACCCCCTGATCATCCCGGGCCTGCCGGGACGGCCGCGCGGTGGGATGAGAAACTGAGTCTACCACTCGCGGTAATGATTACAAGCACGAAGGAGTCCTGCAAAGTCTCAAACTTGTAAAATATTTACTGTAGATAGCGCACGGTTTGCGCGTGGTAGCATCCCTCACATATGAATTTATTGCGGACAAAGTGCAATTTGGTACAGCAATTTCCTCCAAGTGGGAATTTCTTATGAGTCCAACCGACGTCGTCATTGTAATTCCGGCTCGCTACGGTTCCACCCGCTTGCCAGGCAAACCCTTAGTATCTTTGGCTGGTACTACCATGATCCAGCGCGTTTACGAACGGGCCAAACTTTCAAAGCTCGCCACCCGCGTCATTGTCGCAACTGATGACGACCGCATCATCAAAGCGGTCGAAGCTTTCGGCGGGGAAGCCCGCATGACCCGCACCGAGCATCGTACCGGCACTGAGCGGGTGGCAGAAGTCGCCGCTCACACCGATGGTCAGGTCTTCGTCAACGTCCAGGGGGACGAACCGCTCCTTAATCCCGAAGTCGTCGATGCCGCCATCAGTGCCCTTCTCGAAGATGCTGCCGCGTCCGTTGCCAGCGTCGCCACCCCAATTAAAAACAAGCCCGACATCCTGGATCCTAACATCGTAAAAACGGTCCTCGATTTCGACGAAAACGCCCTGTATTTCTCCCGCGCTCCCATCCCCTGGCTCCGCGATGCCGCTGCCAAAATGGAAGTTCGCCACCTCAAACACTTGGGCCTATACGTCTTTCAACGTGACGCCCTTCTCGAATACCCCACTCTCCCCCAGGGCACCCTAGAGAAAATCGAGCAACTCGAGCAACTCCGCTGGCTCGAAAATGGCTGGAAAATCCGCATCGCCGAAGTCGATCACGATTCCGTAAGCGTAGACGTCCCCGAAGACATACCCAAAGTCGAAAAACTACTCCAGAAATAAAGCCTTCCGTTGAACGGGAACTACTATTTACACCACGTTGACGAATCCTGGTTTATGCTCGGGTTGCTAAGACCGTCAGAAAGCGCGCCCTTTGTGACGGCCGGCACAGCGATCCATTAACAACGATATTAAGATTAGGCATTCAGAGGTCAATATGGCTCCTGCATCCGCTGCCGAGTCAGCTAAGACTCTGTCCCATCAAACTCTATCGCCGGAAGAACTACGAAAGGTGCATGCCTACTGGCGCGCTGCGAATTACCTCTCCGTGGGACAGATTTATCTGTATGCCAATCCCCTGTTGCGCGAAACGCTCTCGCTCAAACATATTAAGCCCCGCCTTCTGGGCCACTGGGGCACCACGCCAGGACTGAATTTCATCTACGTACATCTGAATCGGCTCATCAAGCAGAATGATCTCGACGTCATTTATATTGCGGGACCCGGTCATGGAGGCCCTGGCCTGGTCGCCAACACTTATCTGGAAGGCACCTACAGCGAGTTTTATTCTAGTATTCCGCAAACGGAAGACGGACTCAGGCGGCTGTTCAAGCAGTTTTCGTTCCCTGGTGGAATTCCCAGCCATGTTGCTCCCGAAACTCCCGGTTCTATCCACGAAGGCGGCGAGCTCGGCTACTCCATTGCGCACGCCTACGGCGCCGCATTCGACAATCCAGATTTGCTGGTCTGCTGCGTGGTGGGTGATGGCGAAGCGGAAACCGGCGCGCTGGCCGCTAGTTGGCACTCTAATAAGTTTTTGAATCCCGCCCGTGATGGCGCGGTGCTCCCCATCCTGCATTTAAATGGATACAAGATCGCCAATCCAACCATACTGGCGCGACTTAGTGACGCCACGCTAACGCAATTGTTTTCCGGTTACGGATACAAGCCGTACTTCGTCGAAGGGCACGAGCCCGAGGCCATGCATCAACTAATGGCCTCCACCTTCGACACCATCCTCAAAGAGATCCGCGATATTCAAAGCAGAGCGCGCGGCGGCCAATCCACAGAAATGCCGGTGTGGCCCATGATTGTGCTCCGCACACACAAAGGATGGACCGGCCCAAAAATAGTGGATGGAAAGCCGGTCGAAAATACCTGGCGCGCCCACCAGGTTCCGATCACAGATTTCAAATCACATCCCGCGCACATAAAGATTCTCGAAGAATGGATGAAGAGCTACAAACCCGAAGAGCTGTTCGACGAAACCGGCAAACTCCACACTGAATTCGCGGAACTGGCGCCGGGAGGAAATCGCAGAATGGGCGCCAATCCTCACGCAAACGGCGGTCTCCTGCTTCGCGACCTGCTCATGCCGGACTTTCGCGATTACAAAGTAGCGGTTTCAAAGCCGGGGACTGAGTTAGGCGAAGCCACGCGCGTTCTTGGCAGGTTTTTGCGCGACGTTATGAAACGCAATACCGACACGCAGAATTTTCGTGTGTTTGGGCCTGATGAAACCGCTTCCAATCGTCTCGACGCTATATACGAGGCGACTCCCAAGATTTTCATGGAGCCTCTGCTCGATACCGATGAGCATCTCTCGAAGACCGGGCGGGTGATGGAAGTATTGAGCGAACACATGTGCCAAGGCTGGCTCGAAGGCTATTTGCTCACCGGCCGCCACGGTTTCTTTTCCTGCTACGAGGCGTTCATCCACATTGTGGATTCGATGTTTAATCAGCATGCCAAATGGCTGAAAGTCACTCGCAACATTCCCTGGCGCCGGCCGATCGCGTCGTTGAATTATTTGCTGACCTCGCACGTTTGGCGCCAGGATCATAACGGTTTCACGCACCAGGATCCGGGATTCATCGATCACGTGGTGAATAAAAAAGCCGACGTTGTGCGCGTATATCTGCCGCCCGATGCCAACACCCTGCTCTCCGTCGCCGATCACTGCTTGCGCAGCCGAAACTACGTCAACGTCATCGTCGCCGGCAAACAACCGTCGCTGCAGTGGCTGGACATGGAAGCTGCCGTCGAACACTGCACTGCGGGCGTGGGCATCTGGACATGGGCTTCGAACGATCAGGGTAGCGAGCCGGACGTGGTCATGGCCTGCGCGGGAGATGTCCCAACGCTTGAAACGCTGGCGGCCGTCGACTTACTCCGCCAGCATTTTCCCGATATTAAAATTCGGGTCGTGAATGTGGTCGATCTTATGACCCTGCAAACTTCGGGCGAACATCCGCACGGCCTGCCTGACCGCGAATTTGATTCCCTCTTCACCACCGACAAGCCGGTTATTTTCGCCTACCACGGTTACCCCGCGTTGATTCATCGTCTAACGTATCGGCGCGCCAACCACGGCAATTTTCACGTCCACGGCTACCGCGAGGAAGGCACCACGACCACTCCCTTCGATATGACGGTACTAAACGAACTGGACCGCTTTCATCTCGCCGGCGATGTAGCAGACCGCGTACCACGCCTCCGTCCGGTGAATGCGCATTTCAAACAATTCCTGCGAAACCAACTGGTGAACCACAAAAAATATATCTGCGAAGTCGGCGATGACATTCCCGAAATTCGCGATTGGAAATGGCCCTACTGAGTGAAAATCCTGGTTCTTAATTCCGGCTCGAGCAGCCAGAAGTCCAGCTTGTTTGATTTTGGCGCTTCCCTGCCGGACTCCCCGCCTGCTCCCTTATGGGAAGGAAAATTAGAATGGCAAGGTGAGCGTGCCAACCTCGAAATAAAAAACTCCGCCGGAATAGTTCAAAAAGAAGAGATGACCGTCACGGCGCGCGAGAAGGCCACCGCGCATTTGCTCGACGCGCTCACATCCGGCAAAGCCAGCGTGCTATCCAACAAATCAGAAATTGCTGTGGTAGGGCACCGCGTCGTCAACGGAGGTCGCGACTACACGCAACCCGTGATGATCACTCCTGAAGTCAAAGCTGCCATCCAGCGCATGGCCGTTTTTGCGCCGCTTCATAATCGCGTGGAACTCGAAGGCATCCGACTCATCGAAGAGAAATTCGGATCCATCCCCCAGGTCGCCGTCTTTGATACCGCTTTCCACAGCACCTTGCCCGATGCCGCGTTTGTTTACCCCGGTCCTTATGAATGGCTGTCGCAGGGCATACGCCGCTTTGGATTCCACGGAATCAATCATCAATATTGCGCGCAACGCACAGCGCATCTCCTCGGGAGAGATCTCTCATCGCTAAGGCTGGTAACCTGCCATCTTGGAAATGGCTGTTCTCTAGCGGCGATCCAGTACGGCAAAAGTATCGACACCACCATGGGCTTCACGCCGCTCGATGGATTAATGATGGGAACCCGCTCCGGCTCAGTCGATCCCGGCATCCTCACATATTTGATGCGCGCACAAAATCTGACCGGAGAGACTTTAGACGACTTGCTGAACAAAAAATCTGGCTTGCTCGGGATATCGGGCATCTCCGGCGACATGCGGCAAATCGTCTCCGCGATGAATAAAGGAAACGGTCGCGCTAAGCTGGCTTTCAACATCTTTGTGCATCGCCTGCAAGCCGGTATCGGCGCGATGGTCGGAGCCCTCGGCGGCCTCGACGCGCTAGTCTTCACCGCCGGAATTGGAGAGAACTCTGCGGAAGTGCGTCAAGCGGCGTGCGCAAATTTTAATTTTCTTGGCTTGCAACTCGATCCTGCAAAAAATACTTCCCCACATCCGGATCGGGAGATTTCGTCACGCTCATCATCTGTTCGTGTCCTGGTCGTGCAGGCTCAGGAAGATTGGGCCATCGCTCGAGAAACCTGGAAATTAGCTCAGCCACAGAAAGTTACCCAAGACTAAGTCCCTAAGTTCTCGCCTAGACCTGAGTGTGCGAAATGGAACATCCTTCCCATGCGGGTAGATGTTCAAATCGGTCTGCGTTCTTCCTTCCAAGTACTCGGCCTGCACCATAGCTATTTAAACAGTGGTTTGGCGCTGCGGCGGCAAAGCGCAACTCAACATGTCTAGCCGCAGTTAACGTGAAACTGACTGGACAGAGGTCTCGGGAGATCCTGCCACTTCAAGGAGCAGCGCGTGCGATATTCGAAACTTGTATTACCAGCAGCCCGCAAAATAGCCGTTAAAATCCTCAGCCCAATATTCGTTATCGTGTGTCTCCTCATTACGTTCAAACCCGCTGCGCATGCCGTCCCAAGCTATTCGCGGCAGACCGGACTGCCATGCGCAACCTGCCATTTCGCGCCACCCGAGCTCACCCCATTTGGAAGAAAATTCAAACTCGACGGCTACGTGTTTACCACCAAGCCGGAAGTAACCGACGACAAGAAGGGCCACAACGTCGCGTTAGCCATACTCGAGGCGTTTCCGCTCTCCGTTATTTTTGATGCATCCTTCACGGAAACAAAATCGCCTCAGCCTGGTACGCAGAACGGTAATTTCCTGTTTCCGCAGGATGCTTCGCTATTTCTGGCGGGAAAGTGGGCCAACCATGTTGGCAGCTTCATGCAGGTTACTTATGACAGCCAGGCCGATCACTTCAGCTGGGACAATACGGATGTGCGCTATGCCAACGCCACTACGTTGTTTGGCAAATCGCTCAACTACGGCGTGGGATTCAATAACAATCCCACCGTGGAGGATTTGTGGAACAGCACCCCGGCGTGGGGATTCCCGTTTACCGGAAGCAACGTTGCTCCGGGCCCAACAGCGGGAGCTTTAATTAACGGCGGGTTGGCACAGGATGTCGCGGGCGTGGGCGCCTACGGCATGTGGAACGAACACTTCTACCTGGCGGGCACGATCTATCGGTCCGAGCATATCGGCGGCGCTCAACCCAACGCCGGCACAGGCTTCGGTATTAATATTCGCGGCGTTGCGCCCTATTGGCGCGTGGCTTATCAAACCGTGAAGGGCAACAATTCACTGGAAGTGGGTGCATACGGTATTCACGTGAAAAGCACGCCCAACGCGATAACTGGCCCGGAAGACAGCTTTACAGATTGGGCAGCGGATTTTCAGTACGACCTCACGATTCCTCGATTTAATAACGACGTGCTTTCCTTCCGAGGAAGCTATATTCGGGAGAATTCTTCGCTCGCCGGAACTATAGTGGACATCGGTAACGGCCCTGGCGCGGCATTCACGCGACATCACCTCAATACCTTGCAAGGGAACGTCGAATATCACTACGGAACTAAATTTTCCGGAACGGTGGGATTGTTCGGCGTGAATGGCACGCCCGATCCGATTCTCTATCCGCAAGCCGCGGTGACCGGCAGCGCAAATGGCGATCCGCGTAGTAATGGATACGTCCTGAACCTATCGTGGTGGCCGCAACAGAATATCGACCTTGCGGTGCAATACACGGGTTACTGGCGATTCAACGGGCTGCAGACGAACTATGATGGGGCGGGACGAAATGCCTCAAGCAATAACACCGTCTATCTGCTGGCGAGATTTGTCTTCTAGTCTAGGTTACAACTACCCGCAGGCAAGGAAAGACATGAAGTACGCTTTGTTTATAAGCTACACTCTGGCAGCGTCAGTAGGCATGATTGGTGACAACGACTCTGGTACCCGACTGCGCCGCGCAAATATGGAGAACACATGAGACAACCTTCGCGATTGGTAGCAGCAACGTTAACTATCGGCTTCGCTGCCATAGCGTTGCCTAGCTTAATGAGAGCGCAAAACGATGCGGAGAAAACTTATAAGACTAATTGCGTGTTGTGTCATGCGCCGGATGGCAGTGGCAGCTCCCCTTCGGGCAAAGCGTTGAAAGCCCAGGATCTGCGTTTAGAGTTGATACAAAAGAAGACGGACGATGAGCTTGTGGCAGCGATCACTAACGGTAAGGGGAAGATGCCGGCTTTTGGTAAAAAATTAAAGCCCGATCAGATTGCGCAATTGGTGGCCTACATCCGTGCGCTGCCAAAAAAATAAATAACAGATGCGAAAGACCCTGAGGAATTGTCGCGATGCAACTGTTTGTGAACATCCGTGGGCGGAGGCGTCCTGATGTACACAGAAAATTCTGAAGGCGTGCCTCAAAACTCCACAACCGCCGATCGTTCACCGCAAAGCCGGCGTTCCTTTCTCGGTGCGCTGGTGGCGCTTGGCTCCGTATTCGTAGGTGCCCTGCTTTCCGTACCTTTAATTCGCTTCGCGATTTTTCCGCTCATCCGCCGAACCACCGACCTGAAGAACTCGCCGGTAGGATCGATGAGCGAATTCAGCTCGTTGACCGAACCGGCCATGCGCACTATTCAGATTGAGCAAATCGACGGCTGGCGTAAGACCGTATCCGAAAAAATTGTGTACATCACCAAGGATCAGCGAGACCAACTTTCTGTTCTGACTTCCATATGCCCGCATCTAGGCTGCACGGTGCCGTGGAACAAAGAGAAGAAACAGTTTATTTGCCCATGCCACGGCGGCACTTTTTCCGCGGACGGGTCTCGCGTCAGCGGGCCGTCGCAGCGCGGCATGGACACTCTCGAGACTTATGTTGAGGACGGGCAACTTCTGGTGCGCTTCCAATATTTCCGGCAACTAGTTTCCGATAAAGAAATCGTCGGCTGAACGAGGCTCCTAATCGGATGCAGGAAACGCGAAAAATCCAAGGCAGTGATGTTTCAGCACCCAAAGTAGGTGTATGGGGCTGGCTCGATCGCCGCACGGGCGTGGACGCGGCTCTTCGTTCCGCGCTCTACGAACCTATTCCGGGCGGAGCTCGTTTCGCTTACATTTTCGGGTCCGGTCTGTTGTTCATTTTTATTTCTCAGGTAATCACGGGCATTTTCCTGGCGCTCTATTACGTTCCGTCCGCGGATCACGCGCACACCACGGTCGCATACATCACCAAAGCGGTTACTGCTGGCTCCTTTCTGCGTAGCCTCCACGCTTACGGCGCTAGCGCCATGATCATCGTGCTGCTGCTGCACCTGTCGCAAACTTATATCTACGGGTCTTACAAGGGCCCCCGCGAAATTCTTTGGGTCTCTGGTTGTGTGCTTTTCGCGCTGGTCTTAGGAATGGCCTTTACCGGCTATCTGCTGCCTTGGGATCAGCGGGCGTACTTCGCCACCGCCGTCGGAACCAACGCGGCCAGCGAAGTTCCCCTGATCGGCGAAACGCTCAAACGCATGATGCGCGGCGGTACCGAGATGGGAACTCTGACCATTTCGCGATTTTTTGTCGCCCACGTTTTTTTTATACCCGCATGCGTCTTTGCGCTGGTCGCAGCGCATATTCTTCTGTTTCGCAAAGCCGGAGCCGCTGGCCCTCCGGATGAAGATCCTTACGATCCTCAGAAAAAATCAGAACTTTTTTATCCCCGCCAGGTACTGATGGATCTGTCTCTCACCGCATTGCTTATCATCGGACTCGGATCGTTGTGTTTTTTTGCTCCAATGCAATTGGGTCCGCCGGCGAACCCTGCCGACGCACAATACATCCCGCGCCCGGAGTGGTATTACCTGCCCATTTTTCAGTGGCTGAAATATTGGCACGGAGCAGCTTCCGTGGTCGGCATCCTGATAATCCCGATGGTTCTCGCAGTTGGCATCGTCACGCTTCCGTTTTTCGATCGCAGCCTGGAACGCCGCCCATGGAAGCGCCCTATCGCTATGGGATCGTACGGCTTCGTTTTGTTCGCACTCGTGGGTCTCGGCCTGCGCAGCCAGTATCTCGATAGCCACGATCCCAGTGTTACTCAGCAGCTCGCCAAGCAAAAATCAGAAGAACAGGAATACATGCGCAAGCCATTTGAGCCCGAGCTATCGGCGGCTACCTTGGCTGCCACGAACGCAGCTTTGGCGGATCCGCAAGCCGCCAAAGGCAAAACCACCTTCGAATCGCAATCCTGCAATGCCTGCCATGGCGATGCTGGTGTCGGCACAGCTGCGGCGCCAGCGCTCGTAGGCATCAGTGCAAAGTTGTCGCCGGAACAACTCGCCGAATTATTCAAGCACCCAACGGCCAAAATGACCGCCGGGGGTATGCCTCCGATCGATCTTCCACCCAGCGATATGAAAGCACTGATCGCTTACGTGGAGAGCCTTAAGTAGACGACGCGTAGCGAGCGGCCGTCTGGCAAAAGAATTCGTGCACAAAATTGTGCGCGAATTCCGCTGAATCGCGCAATTAGCTTCCCTGTTTATCGACAAATTGCCGCGGCGTGCTAAAATTCCAAAGTTAACGTGGACCGGTAGCTCAATGGTAGAGCAGCTGACTCTTAATCAGCGGGTTGCAGGTTCGAGTCCTGCCCGGTTCACCACTGTTCTCAACTAACTTCTTTCTCCATGATTACTTCCACAATTTTGATTTTGTTCCGCTTCAGTCAATTTAGGCACATCTGGGAACAAAACCCCCGCCACTCGCTCGACCGCACGCCGTTGCGAGTCCGGTATTGCATGCATATAAGTATTTAGCGTTGTTTCTATGTCCGAGTGCCCCAGGATTGCCTGAGCCGTTTTTACAGATTCCCCTACCTCGCTTAACAACGTGGCATTGCCGTGGCGGAATGAATGCCAGGAAACGCGTGGCAAGTTTAACTTGTCGCATGTTGGTGCCAAAGCACGGTTATAGAGGTTCTTCGGGCTTAGGGGAGTGCCGTTTGTCGTGGAGTAAACCAGGTCTTGTGGCCCCGAGTGAATGCACGATGCTCGGTGCGTTTTGAGAGCCTCGCATAATGTCTGGCTCATGGGAATCACGCGCCGGCTACTTCGCGTTTTAGGGCTGCCGAATTTGCCATCGGAGTAAGTTTCGGACACCTCGATGGATCTGTGTACGAAGTCCAGCCGGATCCATCTCAGTGCGAGAATTTCCCCGATTCTTAGGCCGGTCAAGACGGCGGTAAAGACAATCGTACGGCATGGTTCTGAAAGCCCAGCCAACAACTGTTTGACCTGCGGTGGCTCCAGAAACGTGCGTTGCTTTGTGAACTCCCGCTCGCCGATCTTTATGCCATGAGCGGGGTTGCGTTCCAGATAACCGTTATCGACCGCAGTTTGGAGCACCTTTGCAACGGTGACCCGGTTACTGTGTAAGGTCGATCCCGCGTATCCCTTGCTTCTCATCGAAATGAGTAGTTGTTGGATCGTTGCCCGGTTCACATCACAAAGCCGATGTGCCCCGATGGCAGGCATGATGTACCTATCCAGATTGAATTTGTAGATTCGACTGCTGCTCGGTTTTAGAGCGAGCAATGCACCCGCTTCCCAATGTTCGATTGAAAACTTCTCAAAGGTCATCATGGGTCGAGCTCGATGCCGTCCTTGATTAATTTCAGCCACTCGCTGCTGAAGAAGCGACCGGGCCTCACGGCGTGAGAGTTCGCTTAACGTGCCGAGGACGACGGTCGGCTGCGTGCGGTGCAGCGTTCCATCTTCCCTGATCACGTCTTCCCTCCAGCGAGCGACCCAAACTTTGATGCGCTTGCCACGAATGAACAGACTTCCATCCTGATAACGCGGTCGTGCCATACTTTCCTTTCCGTTGGCCCGTCCGCATTTCCTTGCGTCAATTCTGAGTGTAGCCCTGATGTCAAGCGGCACGATGGCCTCCGCGTTGACTCTCCACCCAGGCGTGAATTTCTTCTTCACGAAACCGCCAGTATTTGCCCAGGCGAATACCCGGCAGGCGCTCTATCGAACGCTTGCGCGTCCTCCCATAGACCCAAGAAACCGGAACATGCAATAGGTCGGCTACTTGTTGGATCGTTAAGAGCTTTTCGTTGTCTCTTCCCACTGTGGTCCCGTTGCGGTTCCCCAGAAATGCGGTGGATTCCGAATGGTCTTCCGCTTCCTCTGAGGCTGCTTGCGGACGCTCACTTTTACGTTCCACCAGGCGCGAGGCATGCCGTCGTGACGACGCTGCGTTCTCGCGAGTGTCGGGTTGTGCTGGTGCATCTTTCATTTGTGTTACGCGGTCTCTTTGAGTCCGCCTCCTGTGAGCTCATGAATTTTTCCACTGCTAGACTGTTGGCCTGACCAAACTTTGAATTCATCATCGCGTTTAAACAGGACTTTCAGCGCCTCCGCGATGACGTATGACGGGGTGGAATCGATGAATTTTGCGCATTGATCGAGCTGTGTTTTCACCGACTCCTCGACGCGCGCCTGGATCGCCACTGACTTTGTTTGCTTGCGTGGTGCCTTGATGATTGCCATGTTGCCTTTCGTCTCCTCTTCTTTGGCTCTGTCTTTCGTGCTGCATTGCGCCTTGCATTCTCGGATTCCTGCGCGCGGGCAAAACACGATCACGCTTCCTGCGTGACGGGCGGGAGCGACCCCACGGAACTTTGGGCGGCTGAAAGCCGTCAAAAGTGGGGTCGCTAAGATCACAGACCGTATGGATGGTTGGACGCGGAAAGTTTGGGTGGCGCGACAATACGGCTTTTCGTGGAAAGAGATTTCGGAATGGCTGGGCGTGACAGAACAACAGGCCAAAATGAAATTCCAGTACAACTTGGAGAAGA
>DATHRB010000070.1:0-4086 GCA_035482155.1 Verrucomicrobiia bacterium
TGCGGTTCATTCTTCTTAGCGCCATCCATGGTTGCCGGCAAAGCGATTTCTATCCGTGCCGCCGCCGTTTTTTTTGCGCCGATCGAGAATTTTCCCGCGCCACTTTCCACCGCCCAACCGCTCGGCAGTTCGGCGGACAAAGTTATCTCTTGCGTTGAAGAAGTGTCGTTCCGAACCCACAATGGAATGATCAGCGTTGTCCCAACTTGCAGTGCGATCTCCGGAGGTTCCGGATGCGGCAAATGTGTCAGCCCGTGCGCGCGACGAAACTCCGCATAAAAACTCCACGGCCCGCCAAGCTCCACTTCCAATTCCGGTTCCTGAGGGTGCGGCGCGACTTCAGGCCGGCTGAACGCAATAGGCTCGTTACTCACATTTTCAAAAACATCGCCCGTCGCCGCGCCGCCCACCAGTGATTTGCCACGCACAAAACGTAACGAATCGCTCCAATATCCCTCTGTCGTCATTAGCTTTTCCAGCGCCGCGTCGCTCATCCCCTTCAGCGACTCGGCCATGGACCTCGATTGCGTTTCATGGGCCAGATAACCATCCAGCGCGATGCGCCAATACGCGTGCTTGTTTGATTTCGACAGCTCTTTCACGGAATAAGCGGGACCGAGCCCTTTAAAAATGTCCTCTCTGTCCGCATCCGCAAAATAATAAAGTTTCTTGGGTTGCCAGGGCCGCAAATTATCCAGCAAAGGCTCGAGCCGTTTCGTTGCGCCTGCAACCTGTTCGGGAAACGCCACCGGATCACCGCTCATATCGAAAGCTTCCGTAGCCAAAACGCCCGAAGCCTGGTGATCACCATGATCCTCGCCAATAAAAGTCCCCGGCAAAAATGTCAGCACCATTTCAGGGCGCGTCAAGCGCATCAGCCGCACCAATTGCTGCAGCGTCTCGCCATGATTCCAGTTGGAAAGCGATTGCAGAACATTTTGCGAAGCGGTGTCTTTGCCGTCGAGAAACCACACCTCCGCGATCCCCAATTGTGCAAGCGCGCGCCGCGCCTCAATTTCCCGGATCGCGCCCAGCGCCGCCGCCTGCTCCGCGCCCACTTCATTGGCGCCGCTGCTCCCACGCGTGCCATAAACTACCGCCACCCGTTTTCCCTCATCCATCGCCCGCGCCAGGTAAGCGGTCGCCGCGCCTTCATCATCCGGATGCGCCACCACCAGCAAAATATCCACTTTGTAGCGTTCATCCGGCGCTCTAAGCGGCGTAACGGTTTGTGCCGGCTTTTTATCTTGAGCGGTCGCGTCCGCACAAATCTGCATCGCCAGCCCCAAACATAAAAAAAAGCACACAAGCCTTAACCTGAGCGCCAGCCTCATTCCATTTTTCCTCATTTAAGCTTTGTCTCGCGCAGATCCACAGTTACCGCAACATCAAATCCTCTTCTCGAATCCAAAAACGCGAAGGGGCCCTACCTTCAGATTTTTGGAAGGTGCTCTTGTAACGTGGAACCATCACCCAACTAATCCGCGAAGCTCTTTTCTTAATCCTCACTCAAAAACACTTCACCTGTAACCCCGCCACTCAAACCAGCAGGGCCACTCACAAAAATAAAATGTCTTGATGAATTTTACGCCTTGGCTTCCACAGCCTGCGGTTTCGCGCCGTTGGCCGGAGCTTCTTCACGCGCGGCCCGCTTGATGCGCGCAGCCTTGCCCTTCAGTTCGCGCAGATAATAAAGCCTCGCGCGCCGCACTTTGCCGCGGCCTACCACGTCAATCGAGCTGATGGTCGGCGAATGCAGCGGGAAAATTCTCTCGATCCCCACGCCAAAGCTAACGCGACGTACCGTAAACGTCGCGCTCGAAGCGCGGCCCTTCTTCGAAATCACCACGCCTTCAAACGCTTGCAGGCGCTCTTTTTCCTTCTCGCCTTCGCCTTCCTTCAGCCGCACATTAACTCGTACGCTGTCGCCAGGACGAAACTCCGGCAAATCTTTGCGCAGTTGCGCTTCATGCAATTTTCGTATTATCGGATTCATTGTAGTTTCCCTGCAGACCCGCTCAGGCGGAGCCAGCACACCAAGGCCAATCTGCAATTATAGCCAATCCCACCCCATTCCCGCCACCCATTTCGCATTCTCGCCCGCCCCAAGTTTCAGATTCACCTCGCAATCCTTCCGAAAACGTATCCGTAGTTCCGCGCTATCCTGCCAATACCGTTCGCGTTATCACTTCCTCATTGGTTTCAGATCGGGCCGGTTTCCCTGAGTCTTTTCGATAGCCGCGGCGCGGCGCCACGCAGCAACTTCTGCGTGATTGCCGCCGATCAGCACGTCAGGCACTTTCCATCCGCGATATTCTGCAGGCCGCGTGTAATGCGGAAAATCGAGCAGCGCAGCGGACCCCGTCGGACTTTGGGTGCCCCACCCTGGATTTCTGAGGGTGGGGGTTTTAACGTGGGACCGCCCAGACGTATGCACCTCAGAAATTTCTTGAACGTCCGTACTCACGCTGAACGATTCGTTCTGCGAAGACGCCTCATTCCCCAGCGAGCCCGGCAACAAGCGCGTCACCGCATCCACAATCAACATGGCTGGCAACTCGCCGCCGCTCAATACGAAATCGCCAATAGAGATTTCCTCGGTTGCCAGATGTTCCGCCACGCGCTCGTCAACACCCTCATAACGTCCGCAAATCAAAATGATCCGCTGCAACTTAGCAAAGCGCCGCGCCGTCTCCTGATCGAATCTTTTTCCCGAAGCCGACAACAGCACGATCCCCGTCCCCACAGGAAGCTCGCGCTTATCAGTCGCATCGCCAATGGGCACGCCCAGCAAATGCTCCACCGCCTCAAACAGCGGTTCAGGCTTCAGCACCATGCCTTCGCCACCACCAAACGGTCGGTCATCCACAGTGCGATGGCGGTCCTTCGTGAACACTCGCAGGTCCTGCACATTCACTTCAACAATTCCCGTCTCTCGCGCGCGCCGCAAAATCCCGTGATCCAGCGGCCCCGCAAAAAAATCTGGAAAAATCGTGACCAGATCAAAACGCATAGGTGTTATTCAAGATTAACGTTGCTCGAACTGTGTTGGTTCAGCCTGAAATGGAAAGAGGGCGTTCTCCGTTAGTGAGTAATCTGCCCTTTCGGGCAAGATCATTGTAGCTCGGATATCGGATTACGAAGCAAGGCGTGACCGGCGTTTCGCCTTCGTCTTGGGAAACATTTCGAGAACGGGTAGCCCGGCTTTATGAGCAAGATGCGCCACGGGAGGAAATCCTGCGGCGCATTGGGCAATACGTTCGGCGCTGGAAGCGGTGGGTGCTGAGTGCGCTACGGGGAGTGCTAGTGAACGACGCGTTCAAGTGGCCTGGGGTAGGTCCTGACCTATACGCTTTCGCATCACAAACACGAATCCGATCCCGAGCAGCAAGAGGACGAACGTGCCAGGCTCTGGCGTGGAGATTGACGACAATGTGGAGCTCCAGGATGAGCCCGAGTCGTACGTCGTGGAACTCGTTAGCGAGTCGTTTGCTGCGTAAAAATACGTGGTGGTGTAAGGTTGATTGTATACTTGCATGAACCATGCAGTGGGTGGCGCACTTGGGCCCCATGCATAGCCCCAACCATACGCAGCGCCCCCATTCGATTGGAGCAGGTGGTATAGGGCTGTTCCGGTTTCATAACCGGGGTACTCGTTTGCGAGAAGATTAATGGTCCCGAACTGCGTTGTGGTGATGGTGAAGGATGTAATCTGGTCTGTAGTGGAGTCCCAAATGTAAGACCCCGTGACGTTGGAGCCGGTTGTTGCGATGAACGTGATTGAGTAATCGATCGTAGAATCTGCCATAGCGACTGGCGCACCGATGGCCGCCAACAGTGCTAGTACGGTGATGACCCACAATGTTTTTCGCATCTTCGAAATCCTCATCGCAGTACCTCGTGTGAAGAGACGTACCCCCAGGGAACCAACGCTTTGCTGGCATTTTCCTTGCCATCTCGCCGTGCTGAAACGAAACGACTTGCCAATACCGTGGTGCAAATCGCTGCACCATTTGACGACACGATTTCCCTTCTACTAGTGCGTGCTGCAGAGCGCTCAAGCTACCGCACCCTCCGAATCGGTGG
>DATHRB010000071.1:0-85786 GCA_035482155.1 Verrucomicrobiia bacterium
GATTACCCGATCGGTATATTGGTGCTCAACGTTGACGGGAACGGGAAAGGAACCGGTACGTTTGCGCCACTGTGCAAGGTCAAATTCAACAAGAAGAAAGAGCTGGTGGTCGAGCACTATGGTCAAAAGCCATTCCGCGTCGTCAACGTTACTCGTCAAAAGTAAATCATTCCAGACAGCCCTGCGCTCCCATCGCTACTGATTGCTCATGGAAACGGAAGAAACATGGAGAGCTTGATAACCAAGGTGCAAAAACTTGTTGTTTTTGCACTCGCGGTTCTGCTGATCGTTGTTGTGTGCTGTCAACTGTCCACCTAGGTTTCTTGGTTGCGGAAGAGATCTGGAAGCCTCCGAAATTTCTCATCCCGGTCCAAGGTCTCCTCGACATCTTCGGGTTCTTTTTGCTGGTCCTTATCGGCGTCGAGTTATTGGAAACGCTGAAGGCATATTCCAAAAAGGATGTCATCCATGTTCGCGTAGTTCTCGAGGTGGCCTTAATCGCGATGGCAAGAAACGTCATTGTCGAGGAACCTAACAACGTTGCCGGTGTCACACTGTTCGGAATTGCAGCTCTCATTGTGGCCCTTGCCATAGCCTTCTACTTTGAGAGACAAACGCAAAAGGAGCAAACGTCTTTGAGACGAAACGACCAGACTTGAACAAGCTACGCGTTGTCTTGCTGGCACGCTAAATTCGTTACGCAGAATGCACTCACGACCAGACGGATTTGCTGTGCAATGAGGTGCAATTCGTCCAACATCCAGCTTCGGAAAAATCTTGGCCCTCGCGCTGTTGGACAACTTGCCGAGTTACTTGGCGCATCTTAGGTCGATGCTTCTGCCGCTCCACAGCAGAGGTCGCTCAAGGCGCGTACGGGAAAAGATTAGCTTCCGCAGTTAACTCCCAGCTCGTAGACCATCACTGAACAGCGACCCGCCACCTGCGGTCGCGTATTGCGCCGTCGTCACTCTGAGTTTCGCCACTCCATGACCCTGTGATCCGCGTCACAGCCAACTGTGCTCAATGATACATACCGCTGCCTGAACCGGGGCTAGAGTTGTACGAACTTCGGGTGAAAGGGAGCTGAAATGCTAAACACAAGAACGATGAAAGCAGCCGTTGTCGAAAAATTCGGTGCGCCGTTGGTTGTGCGAGAAGTTCCAATCCCAACGCCTGGGCCAGGGCAGGCCCTTGTAGAAATATTTGCCACTGGAGTATGTCACACCGATCTGCACGCAGTAGATGGGGATTGGCCCGTCAAGCCTATGATGCCCCTCATTCCAGGCCACGAAGGAGCAGGAATCGTCGCAGCCATCGGGGCCGGGGTTACGCACTTGAAAGAAGGTGACCGTGTGGGAATTGCGTGGCTCCACAGTGCGTGCGGGCATTGCGATTACTGTCTTGCCGGATGGGAAACACTCTGCCCGGAGCAGCAAAACTCCGGTTACTCGGTGAACGGGAGTTTCGCGCAGTACGCGTTGGGGCAAGCAGATTACTTGGGGCGAATTCCCAAAAACCTCTCGTTTGTGGATGCGGCGCCGATCCTGTGTGCGGGAGTCACCACCTACAAAGGATTAAAAATGACGGAAGCGGGACCGGGTGAATGGGTTGTGATCTCTGGAGTGGGAGGCCTCGGCCACGTGGCCATCCAGTACGCGAAGGCCATGGGGCTGCACGTCGCAGCGGTGGATCTCGGATCTGAAAAGATGGCGCTGGCGCGGAAGCTCGGAGCTGAAATCACGATTGATGCGAAAACACAGGACCCTGTGAAGGAAATCCAAAAACAGATCGGCGGGGCGCATGGAGCACTGGTAACGGCGGTCTCACCGGTCGCCTTCAAGCAAGCGGTCGGCATGCTTCGTCGCGGTGGGACTTGTGTGCTGAATGGTCTTCCGCCCGGGGAATTCCCTGTTTCAATTTTCGATGTAGTTCTAAACGGCTACACGATACGCGGCTCTATCGTTGGCACTCGTTTGGACCTGGAAGAATCGCTTGCCTTTGCCGCAGACGGCAAAGTGAAGGCCACAATTGAGACATTGCCGTTGGAATCCATCAATGATGTGTTCAGCCGGCTCAAGAAAGGACAGGTCAATGGCCGCGTCGTCCTCGGTCTCAAAGAGGAAAAGTTTGCGACGGCGGCGATGGCACGGCTCGCGAGCTAATCCAGACTGCACCCGGCATTCCTCAGGTTCATGTGTCCAGGGGCAACAATCAACGTGGCCGATCAATGCCCAATATCCAAGTGGATTATTTCCGCGAGCGCTGCGATCAAGACATCGTCCTGAGCCTACGAGAAAGGCTGGTCCGGTGCGCTATTGTCCTCCACCGATTCGCCCTAGACCGATGCCGATGATATAGGTTACGACTCCTTCTAAAGCGCCGATCCAAGTCATCTCGAATCCACTCCACCACCATGACCGAATGGTGATCAGAGATTTCGCAGCGCCGACAGCGAAGTGCGCTAACAACGAAACAATCGCCGCCACAACGACCGCCGGAATGCCCGTCATGAAGAAAAACGGGATAATTGGGATGAATGCTCCTACTGCCGTCGAAAGCGCCCCGGAGACCGCGGAGACCATCGGATTACTCAGACCCTCTTCGGTAGTATTTAGTCGCTCGCGCGCGAGTGCCTTGATGAGTTGGTTCTTGTCCTTCGCAAGGTGCTCGACGAACTGTCCTGCATCAGCTTCCGGGAGGCCGCGAACTTGGTAACTAAGAGATAACAACTCTCGAGCCTCGGCTTCGTTATCTTCTACCGCCTCTCTTTCTCTGGCGAACTCGGCTTCGTAAATCTCTCGCTGACTCTTTGCAGCAAGATAAGCGCCGGACCCCATCGAGAGAGCGCTCGCAACCATGCCTGCAAGACCAGCGATGAGCACGAAATGGCTGTTCCCCAGCGTCGCCCCGGAGACGCCGGACACGATGCCGAAGATAGAACCAAGGCCATCGTTCACGCCATAGATCGCATCTCCCACCCAACCCGCCGCATGTGAATGCCCCCTGTCGCGTGCCGCAACCAAATCATCGATTGCTTCCTGAACCTGCTGGGAGGGAAGAGCCGGGAGAGCCCCACGTGAACGAATTAGGTTTCCCAACGTCTGGTAATGTTCGCGTTCATCGGCAATGACTTCCTGCAAAATGGCAAGACTGGATTGGTCACCCAGCACTTTGAGCTGTTTGCCGTACTTGGCGATGTCCCGAGCCTCGTCAATTTCCAGGCGACGAAGTGCGAGGTCAGCCCCGCCGATTCGATTCGCCAACGAATCAGCTTGACCCGACAAGTCCCCGGTATAAGAGGGTTCTCGGCCTCCAATCTCGCGAATACGTCCAGCCCATAAATCGGCATGCTGTTTTTCTGCTGCTGCTAAGCCTCGTAATGCATTTCGCCTGTGCGGATCGGTCTCTTCCTTGGCGAGTGCGGTGTAGGTGTTGAAACCCTCTATTTCCGCTTGCCAGTTCGCCTCCAAGGCAGCTAAGAGCTTTTTCGTTTCGGAATCTAACATCGTTTCGATTTGATGCCGACACGCTCTCAATCGATTCTGCCGTTGCGTGGAGACTCCACAGTCTAGTCGGAACGGGCATCCGATAAAGCGTCCGCCGCAACCACGGGCGGCCACGTTCAAACCACTTTATGAACGCGCGCGCGAAACCGTGCCTGACTAATCGCGGCCCGCTACAACGAATTAGCACCCCAACGGGAGAAGTTCGGCCATCATTACTCCTTGTCGTTTGAGATGAGGGAGTAGAGAAAGAACAGCATCCCGGCGGCAACCAGCGGGCAACCCAGGAAAAGAAAACCGACGAAGGCCAGCGGATGGGTCAGTGGCAGCGTAAGCATCTGGAAGAGTAACCCCACAACGATCAGTAGCCCGGACCAACGGATTCGGCGCTCCATTAATGTTGCGGTCATTTTCCGCTCGCCTTGGGCGTCCAGAAGGTCGCGTCTTTTATAGTGGTTACATCGTGAACGGTGTCGTGGCAGCCGCTGGAGATGCAGGACAGTTGATTAGTCGCGGCCTGGGCCAACATTTCGGGATTTTTGTGGTGCGAGGAAGCTTCTTCATATTTTCGCATACCCGCGTGGCAATGCAGGCACTCACGATTGTTGTAGGCGGTGTACAGCTTGATGTCCTCCGGCTTGGGAATTTTTCCCAGATATTGAACCAACACGTGGTGGACACCCCGCCATTTCGCTTTGTAATCGCCAAAGAGGGTGTAGTCGGTGTGGCAGGTAAAGCAGGCGTGATCGACCGGTACAAAATGGTTTTGGAAGTGGACAGCGGGAACGTAACTTTTATCGTCCACGTAGAGACTCTTGCCAAAATCCGCCATGACGTGACAGGAAAGACAGAATTGAGTGGAGGTGGAGCGCTCCAGGTGCTCATTTACACCAGCCCACATACCGAGAGCGGGTAGGACACAGAGTGACATAAAGGCAAGGATTTTGCCGCCGCGCACTCTGGTCAATTCCGGCCGCAACGCGGTCAACAGTCCAAGAGCCGCCGCGATGGCGGTGAAGGATATGAGAATGAGCGGTGTGGTGTTCATGAGAGGCAAGCGCTTGAGCAGGGCGCGGCAAGCCGCAGCACAAAATTTTCAAACGTCCGATGCCGCCAGATGTACGGCTTCACGACTTGGCAAGCGACCGGTAATACGTGACCAATTGCTTTACCATGTCGTCTCCCAGTTCCTTGCCGAAGCCGTCCATGTCTTTGCCTTTGCCCTTGGCAACAATGTCGATCATCTCCGCGTCGGTCAACTTCTGAACTTCCGGCGATCGAACGTTTTTTACTTTCAGCTTTCTTCCTTTTGCGGTGTTGCCGGCACCGTCTTGCCCGTGACACACGGAGCATTTATCGAGATACACGTCCTGAGCGGTTGGAGGCGCGGCTGACGCCGGAAAAGGATGCGCAACAAATAGCAGCCATGCGCTTGTAAGGACGGCAGCGCCCGTAACCAACTTCATTGATCGCTTCACGATTTTTCTCCTTAAAAGTAATTTCATCGAGCGAATTAACTCTAACAACCTCTGATCAAAAACTTTTTGTCCAGCGAATGGTCAGCAAGTTCGCGCTGAAATTGTTCACCGTAACGATGTCTTCAATGTAGTAAGTGCGCTGCAGGTCGACGGCAATTCGCCCAGCCTTGGGCACATCGTAGTAAACAGTCCCGGTAACTAGCGGCCAGGTGAGTGGGCCATAAGCCGGGGGCTCGCCGCTGATGGCGCCCACTCCGCTGGAACGGTCGAAATTTCCGGACAGGCGGACGCCAGCGCGTTTGGCCAGCTTGGCGTCAATCCCGCCAAACCACACTCGATTGAGTTCCTGGTCCCGCAGAAAATCGGCGAGGGGAGCGGGTCCGCGAGGATACAGGATATCTCCCTGCGCAAAGTAGCTGTCGTAGCTGAAGCCCACAAAGAGAGATAGCCGCTCGCCCAAGGCATAATAAGCGGTGATGGCGTTGGAGCGAATAGTGTTCTCAAAATTGGTATCGAGTAATTTGTAATTGGCAAAGTTGACTTCATCTTCAACGGAAATTTTCTCAGTGGGGCGGTATCGCACCACGAAGCGCGCCACCTGCTGGGTGTGCGGCGTGATCGCAGTGTAGGACGAACCGCTGGTTGTGCTATGGAAGTCGCCGCGGATGCTGAAGACTTTGGAGGGCTCGTAGCCAAAACTTATGACCGGCCTGACCCACTTGGTGCGCAAAGTGATTTCCGAGTCAGTGACGCCGTTGGTGACAGACTCCACGTCGGCTTTCAAGTATTCCACGCCGGGACGAATGATCAGCGAGCGCATCGGCTTGAAATCCATGGTGAGGGTGAGGTCACTCAGACCGTCTCGCCAGACCGAGTCGGTCACCGAAGCCGATGCTGCGGTGTTGTTAAAAAGGCTGCTGAGATTTCCAACAGAGTTGTTAGTGAACCGCGAATAGCGGTAGTCCAGATCGATGCTCCACCAAGGGTAAAGATGATAGGTGAGGCCTTGGCTGACAATATTGTTGGGCTCAGATACCGTGGCACGGCCGCTTTGACTCACGGCGTACGGCGCAAGCGTGCCAGTTGCGTTAGGAGCGACGCCAGCGAAAGACTGATCGAGCGTAGCGGGCCCCTGGTAACGGTAAAACATGTAAGCTCCCCGCCATTCCAGCCTAGGCAAAGGCTTGCCCACGTACGAAAATTCGCTGATCGGAGTGGTTAAACGGCGAAATTGAGTAAGGGAGTAATTGGTGAGTGGCTCAAGCGTGGAACTAGCGATCGGGTTGATGCTGAGCTCGGCCGAGGTCACATTGTTCAGACTAATGTTCTCGGTGAAGGTTTGATAGCCAGCGCTGTAATGAAAATTCCAGTCCTTGATGGTGTAATCGACGCTTCCGGTGAAACGGTTGGTTTCATCCGTAAGGGGCGCGAAGAGGTAATAAGGATTGGCGCGAGCATAGCCGCCCCAATACCCTGGAGAATTGAGAAAATCCGGCGAGCGTGTGGTGAAAGTGGTGCCATCGTCCGAGGGCCGATAGTAGTTGAACCGAAAACGCAAATGATCGGTGGCGTGCAGGGTTAGATCGACGGAGCCAAATTTACGCACCGTGGCCCAGTTATGATTGTTGGTGAGACCGGTAGAAAGGCCGGCTGCCGCGGAAGCGATGGGCAGAACGACGTTGTCGTTTTGGTTCCAATAGTAATAGCTCTGGCGCCAATTCACGCGCAGGTCGTAAAGCTTGTGTTTGGAGATGGCGAACTGCGCGGACGGAAATGGATCGCCACCCAGACCGCTGAGTTGCAGGAAGAAACTGTCCGCGAAGGTGTTTTTCTCGCCCTCCGTTGCTCCATTGAGAGTGAAATCGAACAAGCGAAAACCTTTCCCGAGATCAAACATCTCCTGAAATTGCGGTGTATATCCCTTTACGGTTTCGAAGCGATAGCCGCCTGTTGCGGAACCGGAGAGGTCGAAGTTGCCGACAACTATCGGGTGCGTGGGCTCGGCATCGTCCTGTCCGTACAGTACGGGCACAAAAGTAAGCAGAGCGGCTAGTGGCACCAGAACCCGAGCGCATCGTTTCATCCGAGCCATCCCTTATCTCACTGCAAGAAAAACGGATCGAAATTCGAACCGTGCACGGTAACGTGGCAGCGAACACATTCGCCGGAGGTCTGGAATCCCAAGCGGCTGTGAGGAACTGGTGTTTGCGCGTGAAAGCCGGTGTGACATTGCAAACAGAGTTGGCGCCCTTCACGGCGTACCAAAAGCATGCGGTTGGTACTGCCATGCGGATTGTGACAACTGACGCAGCCTTCGACCTTTACAGCCGGGTGTTCGTACACAAAGGGGCCACGCTTTTCCACGTGACAATTTACGCAGGTTTCAGAACCGGCCTTGTTGAGGCTGGCCATATTTTCCGTTCCGTGCGGATTGTGGCAGTCCGAACACTTGATCAGCCCTTCGGGAACGCGATGGTGCTCCGGCAAAGCGAACTTGGCTTGAATCGTGAGATGGCATGTAAAGCACAACGTGGGCTCCGCTTGTTTCAGGAGGCTGTTGTGCAACCAACGGGTTTCGTCAGACAGCCGGGGCACCTGAAAGAAGTGAGCTTGCGGATAGCTCAAATTCGCGCCGCGGCTATGATCCTTTACCTCCTCAACGAGGTGCGCCGTGTGGCACTGATTGCAGGAGATGCCATGTCCAGCGTGTTCCGAGTGTTCGAAAAATTCCTGCGGTTTGCTGGAGATGTGGCAGGTCAGACAGCGTGCCGCGTTTTCCGCAGCGGAGCCGCGAAAAGCGAAGACCGGATGGTCGGTTAAAGCCTTGGCGGTGGCGGCATCATCGCCATGCGCGGCCTGAATGGCGTCGGCGTGTGCCTTCGCGGGACCATGACAGCTTTCACAACCGTGAATGTCTTCCCTTTTCGGAAAGACCAACTTCGAATGAATGGTCTTCGCATACTCGGCTGCTACTTCTTTGTGACAAGAAACGCATCGCTCCGGGCCGGCAAATTCACTGGCTGGCGCTGCAAAGTCGGGAGTGAGGGAAGCGACCGAAGGCCCCTGGGTGGCTTCCGGTAATTTTTGAGCAAAATTTGAGGATGCAACGCAAGTCAATGCGAGACCAAGAAGTCCCGCTCTCGCCCAGCAACTCCTTGCACGGAACACGTCCAGCAGCATGCTCCAGGAGCCACTCCTTCCGGAAGGAGCCCGAACAATAACTTAAGGCAGATGCTGCGACTGTCCAAAATTGAACATTGTGTGGTGTTAAGTAATCCGTTTGAGTGGGGATTGTGCGAACTCCGTTACCAGTCGCAGCTGCCCAGCACCATGCCGGACAGAGGTTCTTCTACTTGGATACCAATTTGAGGAGCGATCCGCCAGTTCATCATCGTTTCAAAAGTAAAGGCGGAGCGCCACCCGAGTCGGTAAAATCTCAAATTCTCTTGCACACTAAATGCGTCGTAGCTATATCGCTGTGGAACGATGATGATGCAAAGATTTTGGCGGAAAGTTTTGGCGCACAGGTGCTTTTGGACAAAATGAACCTCTACTCAGAGGTGATCCCCGCGATAAAGCAGCTTTGCCCGAGTGTGATCATTCCGAAAAACGCGAACTCCTACAGGAAGGGCTCAAAATGGCCTACTAGCCCATCGATAGAAGAGAGGCTAGACGCGGCTTAGTCGTTGCTCGTCGATCTAGTCCTAAAAGGTAACGTTACCAGCTGGGCATTCCACCGTTTGTCGAATCGCCGATCCATTTTCTCGCTAAGGTTGCCGCACTTGAATCGGCATATCGATGTAACGCATCAGCACCGATAACCCACCATCTTTCGGAACTACTGCGTCAATGCCTCTTAGCAGTGCTCCGCGATCCTGAAGAGCGGCGGAATGCGATGTGAGCAGTAATATCGGTGTTTCAGGCACATCTGTATCAATATCTAAGCCGCTTGAATCCTATTCATGCGCGGCATTGCGAAGTCTAGGATTATTAAATCAGGTTCAATTCTTTGGCCTTCTGGAGCGCGTCGTATCCGTCCACGGCCTCGCCGCAGACTTCAAAACCAGATTCCTCTAGAGAGGAACGAATCGCATTTCTGAAAGCTGAAGAGTCATCGACGATGAGGACGCACTTGGGCATAGCAGACTGGCCGATGGAAGCCGCGCCTCAACGGAAATCGAGACAGCACTCCACGAAGAATTGAAAGTCTTGAAAGACAAATTAGATAAGTATCTTCGAATTGTCGTGTCTCGAAGCCCTTAGGCGTAGCATTCTCACGTGGTCCCGGGAGGGCTTGCTCTTAGGCGCAAGGGAGAGCTTCTTCAACCAGTGTTCGACCGCAAGCAGTTTGATCTGGTCGAGCGAGCGCTCGGCCCATTTTGGCTTTATGTAATTCCTGAGCCATGATCTGCGGCCAGTGATTGCAGAGGGATTTTACCTTCCTTGATCAGCTCTGCAGAAGCGCGGTGGGATTCTTCTTGGCAATCATCAGGAGCCGTAGTGCCGTGCTTTGCGGACGTCGCGAACCCTGCTCCCAACTCTGAACAGCCTTTGGACTGACACAGAGAAAGTGCGCGAATACGGCCTGGCTTGCGTGCAGGCTTTCTCGGATATGCCGAATTTCTCGCGGTTTGAGGGCTTTCGGTGGGGCTGGGATCTCCGTCACACGCAAGTCAACCTTCTGCCCGCGCTCATACGCCGACGCGTCGGCCAGTGATTGCCGCATATCGTCGTAGATATTCACCTTGATCTTCTTTGCCATATTGTCCTCCTACAACCTCTTCAATTCCGTCACCATCAAACGAAGATTTCTGCGCTGCTCAGTGGTCAAATCCTCCTGCTGGTCCTTATCCAGCAGAAAATGCAAATGAAGGTGGTCTCGGTGCTTCAGATACAGATGCATATAGCGATAGCCGCCGCGCTTGCCTTTTCCTCGAGTCGGGTTCGACGTGCGAGCCTTGCGTATTCCGCCGAGTCCTTGAGCGACATCTCCCTTTTCGGTCCTCTTGTATCTGGCGCAACAGCTCGTCGGCCGACACCCCCGCTAGCTGATGGAGCCGGCGAGTAAATGCTTGCGATTCTATAAATACCACACTGTAGGATATACCACGTTGTGGGACTTGATGTCAACAGAGCATCGACCGATAACGAGTGGTTGGCCTTGCCAAGTGCCAAGAAGTAAGGGATGATTAAATCGGTAAGGAATAATAATACGAGTAAGGATCTCACCATGCCGCATTCCACGGTAACAAGCAAGGGACAAACGACCATTCCGGGGAAGATTAGGAAAGCGTTGCGAATCAAGCCGGGTGACCAGCTAGAGTACTTGGTGGAAGGTGACCACGCCACCATTCGCGTGCATCTGGGCACGCAATCACTCAAGGGCGTGCTCGCCAGCAAAAAGGGCAAGGGAATGTCCTTCGCGCAAATCCGCGAGGCCGCAGCGAAGGCCGTCCGTGGTGGTGAGGGCGCCCGGTGAGCAAACGAAGGCTTGTCGACACCAATCTGATTGTTCGCTATCTAGTGCAGGACCATGAAAAGCATGCCAAGGCAGCTGGAAAGCTATTCGACGCATGCGACCGCGGCGACGTAGTAATTGTGGTGTTGCCAGCGGTTCTGGCCGAGTGCGTGTTTGTGTTGGAGTCTTTCTACGAGCATCCGCGTGGAGATATCGCCTCAGCGCTCGGCAGACTCATTTCCAGCCCGGGTGTTGAAATTGATGCGGCGATTAACGTGGACGCGTTGGATCGCTATCGAAAAACAAAGGTCCATTTCGTGGACTGCCTGATCGCCGCAACTGCGGCGACCGAAAACATGCCGGTAGCCTCTTTCGATCAGGACTTTCGAAAGTTCACTGACGTTCGCGTAGAAACCGAATAGTTTCTGGCTGCTCTTCGCCGGTTGTGCAGATTAAAAGCAGGCAAGCTTAGTCAGAAGCGACGACGAAACGGATACGACAGTCACGGTTTAAGACGGTCCGCGGACTGGCGTTCTTCTTCCAGGTCTTCAAAGCTGTATCGTAGCGGGGGCGACACCGTGCTTCGCGGCGAAATCCATGAAAGCCGCCAGTGGCATGTGGCAAAGCTCAGCAGCGCGTCCCAGCGAGACCTGATCCTCGCGATAAAGTTCGAGCGCCAGCAGTCGAGCGGCTTCTTCGGAGAGGTTGCTTTCCTCCAAATTTGTGGCCCGCAGCAGTGACGACGGCAATTTCACACATCTCCGGTTTCCATATACCAAAATTACCGTGCCAGCAGCATTTTGTCATCCCATTATCCTTGGCTATCCCATGTACCTGGCGTGTACCTCAGTTGGGCGATTCCGGTGTATTTGGCGTTTTTCGCGTTTAATGGAATCAGTAACTTGCGCGTTTTCAACGTCGCTTTTAGTTCGATCCCCACCGCCCCTGCCAACATCTCCGTCATTTACCGCGGCTTATTGCGGTGTTTAACAACATAAAGACGTTCCTGTCTTAAAGCGCGCCCTTGTCAGGACCCGGCATGCGTCGTGATATAACTCTTGCTCCGGTTCGACACCCATCTAATCTCGCAAAACACCATGCCGCCGGTCATCCAAGTTTCGGGAGTTCGCAAAACCTACGGCCCTACCGTCGCCGTCGACGAAGTCTCCTTCGAAGTACACCTA
Source organism: Verrucomicrobiia bacterium (assembly GCA_035482155.1). Lineage (GTDB taxonomy): Bacteria > Acidobacteriota > Terriglobia > Acidiferrales > UBA7541 > Acidiferrum. Next base: position 11,624 of record DATHRB010000071.1, read on the forward strand.
GGCGAAATTTTCGGTCTTATCGGCCCCAACGGCGCCGGAAAAACAACCACCATGGAGTGCATCGAAGGCCTGCGCACTCCCGACCGCGGCGCCATCTCAGTTCTCGGCCTTGATCCTTTTCGTCAGGTCTACCGGCTGCAGGCTCGCATCGGAGTTCAACTTCAGCAGGCCCAGCTGCAAAAGCGCATCAAAGTGTGGGAGGCCGTCGACCTCTGGGCCTCTCTTTACCACAAGAAAGCCATCGATGCCGAACGCCTCCTCGAAGGCCTCGGCCTCACCGACAAGCGCGACGCTTGGTTTATGAATCTTTCCGGCGGCCAGAAGCAGCGGCTCTTCATTGCCCTCGCGCTGATCAACGATCCCGAAGTTGTTTTTCTCGATGAGCTAACCACCGGTCTCGATCCCCAGGCGCGCCGCGCCATTTGGGACCTCGTCCGTAACATCCGCAAGCGCGGCAAGACCGTTTTTCTTACCACTCATTTGATGGAGGAAGCCGAGCGCTTATGCGATCGCGTAGCCATCATCGAGCACGGCCGCATCATCGACATCGACACTCCAGCCAAGCTCGTCGACCGCCACTGTCCCGAGCGAACCATAGTTCTCGCCACCAATGATCCGAGCGCTGAGGAACGTTTTCGCACCATCCCACGCGTCGAGTCAGTAACCTCTAGCGACTCGCGATTCACAATCAGTGGCCGCGGTGACGATCTGGTGACCAGCGTGATTCATTGTCTGTCTGAGAATCACATTCCAGTAACTGATTTCCGCACCATTCTTCCCAATCTTGAGGACGTCTTTCTTAAATTAACGGGACATTCGATTCGTGAATAGGCGCAAACAATGCTAGTTGGACTCTGGAAACTCACCTGGATCGAGATCAAGATTTTTATGCGCGAGCCTTTAGGCGCAATCGGCACGATCGTCGTGCCCGTTGTCGTGTTCCTCGTGCTGGGGCGAATCTTAGGCCGCGGGCGTGCCCCCGCCGCACCCAGCCCCAACAGTTTCGTCCATGTCGGCTTGCCGGTGCTCGCGTCGCTGCTGATCGCTGTCAGTGCCGTGCTCTCCCTCGTCACCATTATTTCCATCTATCGCGAAGGCGGCATCCTCAAGCGCCTCCGTGCCACCCCGCTGCGCCCGTACACGATTCTGACCGCCCACGTACTCGTCAAGCTGCTGCTCACCGCGGCCACATTGCTCTTAATGGTGCTCGCCGGCAAGCGCTATTACCCCGCCGGCGTTCACGCACCTTTGTTCTCCTTCACCATTGCGCTACTCATCAGTACTTGCAGCACCCTATCCATCGGCTTCCTCATCGCCAGCATCGTTCCTACCGCGCGATTTGCCCAGCCCATCGGCGCCATCATTTTTTATCCCATGTTCGGTTTCTCAGGACTCTTCACACCGGTAGCGTCTTTTCCGCCGCTCCTTCGCGCGGTGTCCCGACTGCTCCCGCTGACCTACGCCGTGAGCCTCCTCCAGGGGATCTGGAATGGTGAAGCCTGGTCGGCTCACCTCGGAGACATAGCCGCATTGGCCCTGGGATTTGTCCTGTGCACCGCAATCTCCACAAAAGTTTTTCGCTGGGAGTAGCAACCTTACGGAATAAAACGCTCCCCTTCATAGTCTGAACCGGTAGAACACGTCCGAGAGTGGCGCAGAACCCCCAGATGCCCTCGATGCCTGCGCCGCTCGTCCCAAACCGCTTTGCCAACACAACCAAATGTAGAGAATCGCGACGACCCGCCTTCATTTCATAACGCCCCTCTGAAGTTGAAGTGCTCCTCCGGAAGGCCTATCCTTTTTGTGCCCAGGAAGCGCCAGAAATGCATTGGAGAAAGCCGATATGCCCTACCTGCCGGAAACGCCGTTCGACAATATCGAAAGCGCCCGCGAATACGTGAACCAGTTGCTGGCAGCTACACGCGAAGCCCAGGCCGAAATCGAAACCGAAATACTTCGCGCCACGGATCCGCAACTGGCGCGCCGGCACCAAGCCTTGCAATTGGTGAAATACAAATTGAATCAACTGGCATCGCACATCGCAGCCAGCCGCCGCATCTTGAATGATCTAACCAAGCTGCGCCGATTGCTGCTGGAGGCCAGAAAAGCCCAATGAGCAACACTAGACAGAAAAGTGCAACACGCAAAAATTCATCGCTCCCGACATTGCTCCTCATTCGCTCACTATCCGTAGTTATTGGCATTTTTTCCCTTTTTGCCGCGCCCGAGGATGCGGGCGCCGAACCTCCAATACGCGTGGCAATTGTTGGTTTGGTGCACGGCCACGTGAAAGGATTCTTGGCAGCGCTGCCTGGGAATCAGGCCGCCACTTTGGTTGCGATTGTCGAGCCGCAGGAGGCCCTCGCGAAGGACTACGCTGCAAAATACCACCTGGACGCCAAATTGTTTTATACCGATTTGGAAAAGATGCTGGCTGAGCAGCGTCCCGATGCCGTGCTCGTGTACACCACCATTGTCGACCATCGCAAAGTGATCGAGATCGCCGCACGACATGGCGTGAGCTCCATGGTGGAAAAGCCCTTAGCCACTACCCTCGAAGACGCGCTGGCAATTCGTGCGGTGGCCCGTAACTCTGGCACACCCGACCGGCCCGTGCCGGTGCTCGTCAACTACGAGACCACCTGGTATGCCAGCAATCACGAAGTCATCGCCCAAGCCGCCGCGGGCAAGCTTGGCGAGCTGCGTAAAGTAGTGGTGCACGATGGCCACGAAGGCCCGAAAGAAATTGGCGTCGGCCCTGAGTGGCTGCCCTGGCTGACCGATCCACAGCAAAACGGCGCCGGAGCGCTATTTGATTTTGGGTGCTACGGCGCGGACTTGATGACCGTACTGATGCACGGCCAGCCGCCGATCAGCGTTACGGCCGTGACGCAAACAGATAAGCCGGAAATTTATCCCCGCGTCGACGATGATGCCACCGTGATTCTTCGTTACCCGAAGGCCCAAGCGGTACTGATGCCTTCGTGGAACTGGTCCTTCGCGCGCAAAGACATGGAAGTGTACGGCAACGCCGGCTACGCAATTACCCTAGGCGCGGACCGCGTGCGCGTCCGGTATCGCGGCGAGAAAGCGGAGCTGGACACCCCGCTGACTGCGCCGCCGCTACCAGAACCGCAACGCGACTCGCTAAGTTACCTGGCTGCCGTATTGCGCGGTCACCTACAACCTGACGGCGACCTATCGTCGTTGGAAACAAATGTGGTAGTTATGCAAATTCTCGACGCCGCGCGGCGCTCAGCACAAACCGGAAAAACCGTAGTGCTTACACCGCTGCCGCAATAAGATTCATTTTCGGGGCTTTTCGTACTCAAAGAGGCAGGACCACCCTCATTGCGTGGTAGGGATTTTTAAATTGAAGGAAGGATTTCACCTGTTGCCCGCTACTTAATTCCCCATCTAAATAAATAATTCCTCTTCATGTTGCTCTTCCGGCCGGCGGGGCGCCCGCCTTGACCGCAACAAGTCCAACCCCACTCGAATTCCGGTGACCACCGCCGAGGCTCTGCGCATCGGTCCCCAGAACCCTTGTCTGACCTTCGCTCCAGTTTCTTCCACAGCTTCCAGCGCCCCAGACAAAATGCGATCCGCATGAATCAATTGTCCACGCAACCGGTCGGAAGCCTCGCTCAATACACGATCCATCCTCTGCGCCTGTCCGCGCGCCAGATACACAATGTGCGACGCGTCCGCCACCATCTCCGAGATTCTCGGCTGCGTATCGTCCAGCAACAATTGTACCCGGCTCAGGATCGGCCCGACGCGCGTCTGCATATCGCTCACCAGCTTATTTACTTTTTCCGTGGTGCGCTTCATTTCAAAAAAAAGCGCACCCAGAATAATCACCTGCACCACCAACGCGATGGCGGCGACGATGCTGAACACCTCAAGCCAAAATTCCATGAGCGCCCCAGCCTCCCACAGTTCTGAGCGGAAAACTCGTCAAATTTGCCCCGTCAAATCGTTACGACTTTGAGGCTTCTCGCAGATAAGCTTCGCGTCCCGCATCCACCGCTGCCGAGATCGAATCCTTCTTCCGCGAGGCCACATCCTTGCTGCGTTCGATCAATTCATCCGCGCGCTCGCGCAGTTCGCGTGCCTTGCGCTGAGCATAATCTTTGCCTTCATCGGCTTTCCCTGCAAGGTATTCGCGCGTATCCTCCCCCGACTTGGGAGCAAACAAAACGCCCACCAGCGCGCCTACACCGAGTCCAACCAGAAAATAACTCACCTTGGAACCAACATTATCAGCCATGATGACCTCCATTGTGACCGTATAATAGCATCAAGTCAGGTTCAATACAGGCTAACTGGTAGTTGTAGTCACTTTGTTATCGGTCGTTTTGTCTTCCGTCGCAGAACCGTCTGTAGCGCTGCTTTCGCCCCCCGGTCCGTTCAGGTGCGCCAGAATTTTCTCCGCGCTCTTCCGCGTAATTACCCGACTCAGCCCCGCGACTCCCGCCCGCTGCACATTGGCCACGCTGCCAAACTCGCGCAACAGCCGCTGGGCCGTCAGCGGCCCAACGCCTGGAATATCTCGCAGTGCAGTTTTGATTTGCCGCTTCCCGCGACGCAAGCGGTGAAACGTTACGGCAAAGCGGTGCGTCTCATCGCGAATCTGTTGAATCAGATGCAGCACCGGTGAATGATGATCCAGCACGCACGGCTCATCTTCCTGCCCATAGATATATAAAATCTCTTCGCGTTTCGCGATGCTCGCCAGGGGCTGGTTAATGATCTGTAATGATTCAAGTGCCTGCGCCGCCGCCCGCAATTGGCCGATCCCGCCATCAATTAAAATCAAATTGGGCATCACGCGTTTTTCCCTCAAAACCCGGCTATACCGCCGCGTCACTGTCTCGCGCATGCTCGCAAAATCATCATTCTTTCCTGGCTCCCCTTCCACGCTACCCTCGCCGCGAATAATAAATTTGCGATAATCCGATTTCTTCATGCGCCCATTTTCCCACACCACCATGGACGCGACTGTATCGCTGCCCTGAATATGCGAAATGTCGAAACTCTCGATGCGCTGCGGCTCTTCCGGCAAATTTAGCGCCGCCTGCACCGCTTCGCTGATCGCTTTGGACGTCGGTTTCAGCACCCGGAATCGCTGCTCAAAAGAATGCGCCGCATTATTTTCTACTAGGTCGCGAAACGCCCGCTTGGAACCCCGCTGCGGCGTAAAAATTTCCACCTTGTGCCCCGCGCGCTCTGACAACGCCTCTTCCAACAGCGCGCGATCTTCGAAGTCCACCGGCACATGAATGGCCTTCGGTAAATACGCCGCTTCCAGGTAAATTTGCTTCAACAACGAAGGCACAAATTCCTTGGGGTCGAATTCTTCCAGGTCTTCCCAATAGTATTCGCGCCGGTCCATGGCCCGCCCGCCGCGCAGGTGAAAAAGATTCGCCGCCACCAGCGGAGCCTCCGCGTGATAAGCGAGCACGTCCGTGTCATCCCCTTGCGATGACGCAATGCGCTGCCGCTCTTCAATGTCTTCCAGGGTCCGCAGCAAATCGCGATACGCCGCGGCCTGCTCATACAATTCCTGCTCCGCCGCCACGCCCATCCGTTGCTCAAGGCTCTTCATCAAATCGTGCCGGCGTCCCTCCAAGAACAACCGTACATCGCGCGCAGCTTCGGCATAGCGTTCTTCGGTTGTCAATCCATCCACGCACGGTCCCTGGCACCGCTTGATGTAATACTGCAAACAAGGGCGTGGATGGCTGCGCGTCAAATCCACCGTGCACGACGGCACCAGGAAACGTTTGTGAATGAAATGTAAAATACGCCGGGCCAGGCTGGCTGGAAAATACGGCCCAAAATAAAGCGAACCGTCCTTCTTCACTCGCCGCGTAAAATAAACGCGCGGGAACTTTTCCGAAGCCGTAAATTTTATGTATGGATATGTCTTGTCATCGCGCAGCAAAACGTTAAATTTCGGCCGGTACTGCTTGATAAGATTGTGTTCGAGCGCCAAAGCCTCTCGCGCATTGGCCACCAGAATGGTCTCGAGATCCGCGATCTCCCTCGCCAACGATCCGGTCTTGGCATTAATCCAGCTCGACTCCAGAAAATACGAGCGCACCCGGCTTCGCAGAGAAATCGCCTTGCCAACATACAGAACCGTCCCGCCGGCATCCCGGAAGAGATACACTCCCGGCGCGTCGGGTAACAGAGCCGCTTTTTCACGTGGTTCCATATTATTTATTCAGCGTCCCACAATTCCTGCAAAACACCACCCGGCCGAATTGCGACGACGCACCGTGCAAATACGTCATACAACCAGCCCATACAACTACTATGATACTAAAGTGAATCGGATAGAGTGGACGGTGCGAGGGAATCTGAACATCAAGCCGGAAATTGAAGCCGGCCGCTCTGCTTAATTGGATGCCTATACTTTTCCATCAGATGCAACGCCCCTCGGCGCGCCTCAGCACCATCGCACGATGTCTGTTGCCCCTAGCCGCATTCGTTCTTTTAACCGTGCCCACATCGCAAGCCCAGGATTCGCAAGGCGAATCCTCCTCCACCGCTCCCAAACCGCTTCCACCTGGACCGCCAGATTCATCCCGACCAAAATCCTCGAACAAAAAAAACAAAGATAAAGATACGCCAACAACCTCCGCAACCGATCAACCCACCTGGGACCCGCTGCGCGCGGAAAAAGATCTTGAAGTCGGGCAATTTTATCTAAAGAAGGGCGACTTGGACGCCGCTATCGACCGTTTCCAGGACGCCGCCGCCGCCAAACCGGGCTTCGCGATTCCCTATCGCTATCTGGGCGAAGCACAGGAAAAACGAGGCGATAAAAGTGAAGCCTTGAAATCCTACCGCCGCTATCTCGATCTTTATCCGCACGCGGAAGACGCCAAAAAAATCCAGAAGAAAATCGACAAACTTTGGAGTGAAGTCGGAAAGAAAGACAAATCAGCGGGCTAACCGGTCCAGCGCTCGGCGGGCACGTTCGAATCCCACAAAACGTTTTTCTTCTTCGCGAAATTCTCGTGAATGCGACACTAAGCTGCAACCCGACCGCCTGGTGGGATGTTTCACGTGCAGCATCTCGTGAAATAACACATATTCCACCGCGCAAGCCGGTACTCCGGGGCGATCCATCCGCCTGTTCAACAAAATCTGGTTTGGTCCCGGATCGTAGCACCCAAACTGCCGTCGCCAGCTCCGCACGCTCCAGCCGATCCGCGGTCGCTGCAGCGCGCCGTCGAAATATTTTACGTTCAGCTCATCGAACAACTTGGAAAGATTGAAGTGCTGCCCTTGCGGATCGCTTTGTCGCACGCGCACTCGCCCGCTTCGCATCCGGCTGATGCGGTTGCGAGTCTTGTGTGAACGCGCATACTCGAGGTACGGCTCAACCACATCCCGCGGGGCTTTTCGCCGGTAAACCCGTGACAACAGCAGCGCCGCGCCTCCTTCCAATACCGGCAGTGGCGCGCGTTGCAGCAAATCCGAAAATCGCACGTACATCGCCTCTTCGCGCCGGCGAATCGTCAGCACCAGACTGGAATATGGATAGAATTCCACACGAAAACGCGGCGGCCGCCCATTACATCCCAGCCGGGTAAACACTCGCTGAAACAGCGCACTTCCCCCGGGCACCAACAAAACCTCATAACTTTTCATAGCGTATCGTGCTGCGATTCCTTTTTAATTCTTGCGGCGAACCGGCGGAGCCGCCACTTTCTTGGTGGCCTTCTGCGACTCATTCATCGCGTCGCGGGTGCCCTCGATGGCATCATCCAGATTGCTTTTGTACTCTTCCAGGTCCGGCCCACCCGCGGTCGACAGTTTTTCCAACACCGCCAAGAACGCTTTGGACTGCGAGGCCATCAAGTCCACCGCCGCCCTGATATTTTCCTGTTTCTCGATTCCCAATTGAATTAAATCCGCCGCGTCGTCGACACATCCTCCGTACGCGTTTAACAGTGAATTCAGCATATCAATGTGCCGTGTTCCCGATGGATGCTCCAGCTCATACTGGAACTTTTTCAGCCGGTCTTCCGCAAACGTCAAAAACAGTTTCACGCGCTCATTGGTAGTTTCCGCATCCCGAATCTTGTCCGCCTCCAGCGACGACAGATAATCCTTTTGTTCCTGTTGCGCCAATGCGGAGCCGCCGGTGCACAGCATCAAACAAAACACCACCCCGATAATTTTGCTGCGCACCATCATCGTTGCTCCTCAGGTGGGTTCACCGGATGCTCTGGATTGGTCGCCGCCTCCTGCCCTTTCGGGGAAGCCGGCTGCTGATCGCGATGGTGGAAAAGCATACGAATCAACTCAATATCTATGGCATCAAGATCGCGCCGTACGATCTGCAGTGGTGGCTGATATTCTTCTGGAACCCTCAATATAATTTCATCCGCCTCACGAATTCCGCGCCGTACGTGAATCTCCAGTTGGCGATAACCGTTTGAATCCTTCTGCGCGTCGGCGTGCTTCTTCTTCAAACCTTCAAACGCCACCCGTACATTGTCGCGATACTTTTCAAGCACTATTCCCACCGTGCTTAGGTCGTTCGCTTTGAAAGCTCGTCGCGCCTCATCGAATTCCGCGTCACCTAGTTTTTCCAGCATTTTGGCGCGGCGCACCGGGTTCGTCTCGTGATCAAAATGTGCCTGCATCTCGGCAATTTTGTCGGCAGCAACCGCAGCCCCGGCCAAGTAACACATCATTGCCGCGCCTAACCACATCCCGCAGCTCACTCGCCGGACCATCATTCTTACCTTTTATGTTCTAACACTTTGCGTAACACTTTGCTGCGCTCCTGCGCTTGCCACACCTGGTCGGCGTTTTGCCCCTGATCCAGACTCAGAAATTTCTGGTAAGCCTCCAGCGCCGGCCTCGGTTGATTTAGCTTATCGTAGCAGAGCGCTCGAATAAACCATGGTCCAGCCCCGGGCGTTTCCATTTTTGCAATTTGGTCCAGCGTCGCAAGCGTCGAAATGCAATCCCCGGAGAGATAATAGGAACTGCTCAAATCCTTCCAGTACGCCAGATTTTTCCCATCCAATTGCAAAGCCACCTTCAGCTCTTTCAGCGCGTCCGGAAAATCCCGTTTCTGCAGATAAATGCGCCCCAGCCCACCATGGAATTGCGCATCTCGCGGTGATAACGCAATCGCCTTGTTCAGCGTAACGATGGAGTCATCCCATTTTTTCTGTGCGATTTGAATATCCGCGCGCATCCTCAATAAATCGATAGTCGCCGCCGCATCCATGCCCTGCCCAACTTCCGCGCGATTCAACTCCGCGAGTGCCGCATCATATTGCTGCTGCTCCACCAGCAGGTGCACCAGCTGTGCACGCGCGCCGGAATCCCTGGGCTGCACCGCCAGATAGCTGCTATACGCGTCCGCGGCTTCCGGTTTTTTTTGCGCAGCCAGACATTCCGCAACGCCCAGCAGCGCCTGCGCATCATTTGGCTGAGCTTCCAGTATGTTGCGGAATTTCTTTTCCGCGTCAGCTGGTCGCTGTAACCGCACATACAAATTTGCCAGATGCAGAATCGGTTCCAGGTTCTTGGGATCCAGCCGGTATGCACCCTCAAACGATTCGGCCGCGCCGGAATAATCTTTTGCATTCTCCTGCGCCACGCCCAGCAAATAACGCGGCCGACTTTGCGCCGGCAGCAATTCCACAGCTTTCCGCAAATTGGGAACGGCCACACCCGCCGGATCGCGTTCAATAAATAAAATCCCCAGATTTAAATAAGCTTCGGCCATCTTTGGATCAATGGCGATGGCCCGTTCGTATTCGCCGCGCGCCTCGTCAGCCTTCTGTAGCGCGGTGTAAACGTAGGCAAGTTCAAAATGCCCATAAGCGACATCTGGCTGCGCGGCAATAAATTTCTGCAGCGGATCAATCGCCGCCGCAAACTGTTTCTTCTCGATGTCGTTTTGCGCTTCCTGCAACAGATCATTCAGCGGATTGGCAACCTTTTCGCGCCGCGCCCCCACAACAGTTCCCTGCGGGCCACTCTGACTTTTGTTGGAAGAATTCTGTCCACCAGTTTGCGCATCAGCGCAAAGCGATAGTCCCGTCGCGGCAAAAATCGCAGCAACCCACAGAATAAATAATCTAAATGTGAACGAGGTTCCTGTCGGCTCACCGCGACGCCACAAAGCCCGCCCCCACGCCGAACAAAAGTTAGATGGAGGGTGCCCCACCCTCGCTTTCCAGGGTGGGTGCTTCTTTTCCCTTCTTAGGAACGCCCCATGTCTAGCGAACACAAAGCTTGGCATTGAAATGAAATAGTAAGTCTTAACACCTTCACAGCAAACAAACTAAACCGAAGTAACCTTCGATCCGTTCACCACACCCACCGCCCCAGCAATCTTTGATGCCCCGTTCTGCACACCCTTTGCCTGTCCATTCTCATTCAGAACCCGCGCCAGATAACGCCCCGTATGCGATTGTGCATTTCGCGCCACCTGCTCCGGCGTCCCGGTAGCGATAATCTTCCCGCCCTGATCCCCGCCTTCCGGCCCAAGATCAATCAGCCAGTCCGCCGATTTAATCACGTCAAGATTGTGCTCAATCACCAGCAACGACGCCCCCGACTCCAGCAATTTCCGGAAAGCCGCCAACAATTTCGCAATATCATCAAAATGCAATCCCGTTGTCGGTTCATCCAAAATATAAAGGATGCCTTGGTTCTCCGTCCGCGACAGATGCGACGCCAGTTTTAACCGTTGCGCCTCCCCACCGGAAAGTGTCGTCGCCGACTGCCCCAACCGCAAATACCCCAATCCAATTTCGTTCAGTACCCGCAGCTTGGAAATCACCTTGGGCACATTAATAAAAAATACCAGCGCCTCGCGAACCGTCAGCTGCAACACGTCATGAATACTCTTCCCGTGATACAACACCTCCAGCACGCCGCTCTTGAAACGCGTCCCCCGGCACTCCTCGCAAATCAATTCCACGTCCGCGAGAAATTGCATTTCCACGGTAACAGTCCCATCGCCCTGGCACGTCTCGCAGCGCCCACCCGGCACGTTAAACGAAAAATGTCCCGCCGTGTAACCGCGCCTCTTGGCATCCGGAGTATCCGCAAAAACTTCGCGAATTGCATCAAACGCCTTTAAATAAGTCGCCGGATTTGACCGCGGCGTACGCCCAATCGGCGATTGATCCACGATCACCACTTCCCGAATCTGCGCATCCCCCTCGATCCGTTCGCAGAATTCCTTAACGCTCGAACCGTTCCGCTTCGCCGCCAGCGCCTTATAAAGGACATCATGGACCAGCGTGGATTTCCCCGACCCGCTTACCCCAGTCACTACCGTCAAAGTTCCCAACGGTAGCGTCAAATCCACATCCTGCAGATTATGCAAATGCGCGCCAATCACTTTCAGGAATTTTCCACTCAACTTGTGCCGGTTATTCGGCACCGGTATCCGCAAATCTCCCGTCAAATATCGCCCGGTAATTGATTTCGGTTCTTCCAGCATCGCCGCATAGGAACCCGCAAATAGCAGTTTCCCGCCAAGTTCCCCAGCTCCTGGCCCCAGATCAATCACATAATCCGCCGCCCGGATCGTGTCCGGATCGTGTTCCACCACCAGCACGGTATTTCCCAAGTCGCGCAGCGATTTCAAAATGTCGATCAACCGTTGCGTATCCCGTGGATGTAATCCAATCGACGGCTCATCCAGCACATACAACGCCCCCACCAGGTGCGAGCCTAGCGAAGTTGCCAGCTGTATCCGCTGCGACTCCCCTCCCGACAATGTGGAAGTAAGGCGGTCCAGCGTCAGGTAATCCAAACCCACTTCATCTAGAAATTGCAACCGTGAGCGAACTTCCTGCAGAATTTTATCCGCCACAGTTTTCTGTGCTTGCGTCAACTGAATGTTAGAAAAAAACACGCGAGCTTCTTTCACCGTCAGCTTGCAAACCTCGGTAATCGATCGCCCTGCCACGCGCACAGCCCGTGCCTCAGCCCGTAGCCGCGTACCACCGCATTCCAGACACGTCGCATACCCGCGAAACCGGCTAAGAAACACGCGCACGTGCAACTTATATTTCTTGCGCTCCAAATATTTAAAAAATCCGGTGATGCCCTGGTAATCGCTCCCTGGGTCGCCTTCCAGAATCAATCGCCGCTGTTCTTCCGTAAGGTGCCGCCACGCCACATTCGTCGGGATACCCCGCCCACGCGCCCACTTCTTCGCGTCTTGCAACAAATTGCGATAACGCGGCTTGGTCCACGGCAAAATCGCTCCCTCATCCAAAGACTTGCTCGAATCCGGGACCACCAGGTTCAAGTCAAAATCGATGGTGTTGCCAAATCCCTGGCATCGTGGACACGCCCCGTAAGGATTATTGAAAGAAAAAAGTCGCGGCTCCGGCTCCTGATAAAGCGTCCCGTCATTCTTACATTCGAATCGCTCGTTAAATCGTAGCTGCTCCGCCGGGCCGGCTGCATCGGCCACAAATTCCAACAGCGCCTCGCCATGCCCCTCGCGATAACAAATCTCAATCGAATCCACCAACCGCGAGCGAGATTCAGGATTAATCGCCAGTCGATCCACCACCACATACACAGGCCGCGAAAAATCAATGTCCAGCAACGTTTCCGGAGAGGAGAACTCATGCATCCGCTCGTCTTGATACAACCGATTGAACCCACGTTTCTGAAGATCAATGAGTGATTGCCGAAGTGCCTCAGCGGAAGGTTGCGTAGCTTTCTTTTTTGTCCCGCGGCGTGACGACGTTGCAAGGGTACCGGTAACATCGGTTGAGGCTGAGGCTGGCGGCATCCCGCCAGGGCGAAACTCATACAACACATAAAAACGCCGCCCCGGCGTCATGGTCAAAACGCGTGTCGCAATTTCGTCAGGATTATCCCGGCGAACTTCTGCTCCGCACTTGATACAAAAAGTCTGCCCGCACCGCGCAAAAAGCAGCCGCAAATAATCGTAAATCTCAGTAGCCGTAGCCACCGTCGACCGCGGATTGCGCGTGGAGTTTTTCTGCCGGATTGCCACTGCTGGCGCAATCCCCGAAATCTCATCCACATCCGGCTTTTCCATGCGCTCCAGAAACTGTCGCGCATAAGCCGAAAGCGACTCCACATATCTCCGCTGCCCTTCGGCATAAACAGTGTCAAACGCCAGCGAAGACTTGCCGGACCCGCTAACGCCGCTAACCACCGTAATAGCGTTATGCGGAATCGCCACGGTTATGTTTTTAAGGTTGTGAACACGCGCCCCGCGAACATGGATCACTTCTTCGGCGGGATTTGGGAGTGTCGAATCGGTTTTAGCCATTAGATCGTTCAAAGCCTTAGAGGAGCCCGTACAGCGCGCAAATCGGGCACTGCCTAAACTTTAAATTATACGTCTCGCTGTCAACCCGAGCAAACGTCGCCACGAAGCGGTAGGAGGCAGGTCCCGGTTACCGCGTTTGCCACGAGTCGGTGAACATTCACATTCCGCCATGGCTTTCAACTTTCAATCCGGAGGACCACCACGAATCTTCGTCGTGGCAAAGCACGGCTCGCCGAATTAGCATGGGCACATACGCCCAGAAACACGAAATCAGTGGCCACCAATTCACTCATACTTGCTTTTCTTCATTGCATTCTCGGCGCTGGACTTAGCATGGTGGTGGGCTTTATTCCCGAAGCGATTCTAGGCCGCTTCTATTACGACACGGGCATTGAAGCCTTTGCTCCGGCGATAGCCTTTACCGGTTTGATTTTGGGTTTTTTCTTCAGCGTGCGATTTCAAAACGGCCGAGGAGCGAGTCTGGCTTGAATTTTTGGGTTGTTATGGCTAGCCTTAGGCTTTCATGAGGCCGCAAGCGGCTGGAATCCAACGTGGGCGACGCAAAAGAGTTCGTGGGACTATGCAGTGGTGAATCTGTTCGGCCGAACTTCTGCTTGCTCCTCATCTGAATGTCTTAGCGAGCTTTTTTTCACTACGCCATTCTCTGCATCGGTTACATATTCGATTGGTTCATTTATCCGAAAGCTTAGTTCGTGGGCGCCTAAACTCTGCGGCTAAATCCTGATTAGTCGATAATCGGAAACTGACCCATTGCCCACGAGGCAGGATTTCTCTAAATTTATAGCCGCTGATTGTACCCAGCCGGTGACTGCAGCAAGCCCATGCGATTTATGAACGCAATCGTTCACAAGCCAAAACTCTTCCACAACGAATCAATCCGCGCCTTGGTCCCCGCGTCCATCAGGATTTCATCCGGCCAAGGCCTCGCAAATCCCTCCGAAGGCCACTTCCGCGTAGCATCGATCCCCATCTTCGATCCGAAATCCTGAATCCGCGAAGCATGATCCAACGTATCCGCCGGCCCTAAATTAAATTGCACGTCGCGCTCCGGATCAATCGCGCACAGCGCCTTCCACACCATTTCGCTGTAGTTATGCACGTCCACATCGTGATCCACCACCACAATCACCTTGGTGAACATCGCTTGGCCCATTGACCATATCGCGTTCATGATCTTCCGCGCGTGCCCTGGATAACTCTTCCGAATCGCCACAATCATCAAATTGTGAAAGATTCCTTCTGCAGGCATCGCTACATCCGCAATTTCCGGATACTGCATCTTCATCACCGGCAAAAACACCCGCTCTACCGCATATCCCATAAAAAAATCTTCCTGCGGTGGCGGTCCCACCACGGTAGTGAGATAAATCGGATCCTTGCGATGCGTGATGCACTCCACATGAAATACCGGATACTCCCCTTCTAGTGAATAAAATCCCGTGTGATCGCCGAACGGCCCCTCGACCCGCATCTCACTCAGGTTCACGTAGCCTTCCAAAATAATTTCCGCATTCGCAGGAACTTCCAGGTCGCAAGTTTCGCACTGCACCATCTCTACCGGTTCTCGCCGCAGAAATCCCGAAAACATCATTTCATCCAAATCCGGCGGAATCGGCAGCATTCCCGCCAGTGCCGTTGCTGGATCCGCGCCTATCGCCACTGCTACAGCAATCTTCCCCTCCGGATTTGCAGCTCGCGCGCGCCGAAAATGTTCCGCGCCATGTTTCTGCGTCTGCCAATGCATCCCGGTAGTCCGCTCGTCGTACACCTGCATGCGGTATATCCCCACATTTCTTTTCCCGGTCTCCGGATTCTTCGTGAACACAAGCGGAAAAGTAATAAATCGCCCGCCATCCTGCGGCCAACACTTCAAAATCGGAAATTCCAAAAGGTTCACATCTGCGCCTTTGCGAATCACTTCCTTGCAAGCGCCGGATTTCACGCTCTTGGGAAAAAACGACCCCAACTCCGCCAGCTTCGGTAGCATTTTTATTTTGTCGAACAAACCCTGCGGCGTCTCCATCTTCAAAAAACCCTGAATCCGCGCCGCCACATCCTCCAGTTTGTCCACCTCAAACGCCAACTCCATCCGCCGTAGGCTTCCAAATGTGTTAATCAGCAGCGGCACCTTCGACCCCTTCGGCTTTTCAAAAAGTAACGCAGGTCCTACACTCCGCGCCGAGCGGGTCTTCGAACGCGCCACCCGCTGCGCCACCTCCGTAATCTCCAAAACAGGGTCAACCTCCGCGCGCACGCGCTTCAGTTCCCCTTCCTTCTCTAGCCTCGCAACAAACTCCCGCAAATCCCGATACCCCACACTCGCCTCCCCATCCATTCTCCAAATCGCAAACTGTAGCACGAACTCATCGCACTGTTGCGCTCACGATTCCGCATGTTTGCGATCGACCCACAATTTTCTCCTGGCCTCACTCCTGTTATTCTCAAATTGTCATGCCATCGCGGATTTATCTCGACTACAACGCCACCACTCCAGTCGACCCCGCCGTCCTCGAATCCATGCTCCCGTTCTTCTCCGGACAATTCGGAAACGCCGCCTCCATCCACACCACTGGCCAAAGAGCCCACTCCGCCGTCGAAACCGCTCGCGAACAAGTTGCCGCGTTAATCAACGCGCATCCCCAGGAAATTATTTTCACCAGCGGTGGCACCGAATCCGACAATCACGCCATCTTCGGCATGATCAACCCCACCAATTATGCCGACACCAATCTCATCTCCACCGTCATCGAACACGAAGCCGTACTCAACACCTGCCAGGCCTTAGCCGCTCGCGGCGTCACCGTCGCTTATCTTGCTGCCAATCGCGATGGACAAATCGACCCCCAACACCTGCGCGATCTCGTTCACGACCTCCCCAATACCAGTCTTGTCTCCGTAATGCACGCCAACAATGAACTCGGCACAGTACAGCCCCTTGAAGAAATCGGCCACATCGCCAGCGAAGCTGACGTTTATTTCCATACCGACGCCGTGCAATCCGCCGGCAAATTGCCGATCGACGTAAACGCTTTGCGAGTCGACCTGCTTTCCCTCTCCGCTCACAAAATTTACGGCCCCAAAGGAGTCGGCGCTCTTTATATCCGCAGTGGCACTCCATTGCGCCAATTCCTGTTCGGCGGCCACCACCAGCGCGGCTTCCGTCCCGGAACCGAAAATGTCGCAGGCATCGTCGGTTTTGGTAAAGCCGCCGAGCTCGCGGCCGCGTCGCTCGAACACGACGCAACGCGAATCTCCGCGCTGCGCGACGATCTGGAGCGCGGCCTCCTTCAGCGTATTCCGCAATCGCGAGTCAACGCTGCCACCGCGCCGCGTACCCCCAACACCACCAACATTCTTTTTCCCGGCGTAGACGGCGAAGCCCTGCTCATCGCTCTGGATCTCAAAGGTCTGTCCTGCTCCACCGGCTCCGCATGCTCATCCGGAGCAGTCGAGCCCTCCCATGTATTAACTGCCATCGGTCTCACGCCGGCGGAAGCTCGCAGCAGTCTGCGCTTCAGCCTGGGCCGCCACACCACCCGTCAGGAAATCGACGCAGTCCTCCTCGCGATTCCTCAAGCAGTCGAACATCTCCGCGAAATCTCTCCTAACTACCCCAAGGAGATGTCGTCCAGTAACTAAGCCCAAATCCGAACGTACGCGGCACATCAACTGCGTTCTTCCAGTACAATATCTACGTCGTTTGACAACAATGAACGCCGCGCTCCCATCCGAACTCGTAGATCTGGCAATTCCCGCGACCGCTGAGGTCGTCGCTGTAGCCATGAGCGGCGGTGTCGACAGTTCCGTAGTCGCCGCGCTAATGCAGGAACAACGCCGCACCGTCATCGGTCTCACCATGCAGTTATGGAATCAGCGCCGCCTCCCCACTCTGCAATCTGCAGGCCCGGCACAACATCGCTGCTGCTCCATCGACGACGTCTACGATGCCAAGCGCGTCGCCCAGCACCTTGACTTCCCCCACTACGTCGTGAATTTCGAAGACCAATTTGAATCTCGCGTCATCCGCCCCTTCGTCGATCAATATCTCTCCGGACGCACCCCCATCGCCTGCACCCATTGCAACACCGACATAAAATTCGATCCCCTGCTTCGCATGGCGCGGCAAATCGGCGCCGCCCGCTTGGCTACCGGCCACTACGCGCGCATCCGCAAAAACGGATCAACTGGACGCTGGGAACTTTTGCGCGCCCGCGACGAAAGCAAAGATCAATCCTATTTCCTGTGGGGTCTAACCCAGGAGCAGCTGTCCAACAGCGAATTTCCTCTGGGTGAATTAACCAAGGAAGAAGTGCGCGCCGTAGCTCGCCGCGTAAATCTGCCCGTAGCAGAAAAACCCGAAAGCATGGAGCTGTGCTTCGTCCCCAGCGGCAATTACGTGCAATTCATCCACGCCTACGCCAGCGAACAAAACATGTCGCGCACATCCGCCGGCGGCGATATCGTCACCGAAGACGGCGAGATACTGGCACATCATGACGGTGTTCATCACTTCACCATCGGCCAGCGAAAAGGTTTGGGATTTTCCACCGGAAAAGCGCTCTACGTCCTAAGCATCGACGCGCAAACAAATCGCGTGGTGGTCGGCGAAGACCAGTCGCTGCACAAAACTACTTGCGAAGTCGCAAATGTAAATTGGGTCTCGTGCGAAATGCCCACCGCGCCACTGCGCACCAGAGTAAAAATCCGCCACAAACATGAATCCGCATTAGGCACCGTGGAAGCTCTAGACGCCACCACCGTGCGCGTGGTCTTCGACACTCCGCAGCGCGCTATCACCGCAGGTCAGGCCGCTGTCCTTTACGACGCCGACCGCGTCCTGGCTGGCGGCTGGATCCGCTAACAACCACAAAGTCAATTATCACAAAAAGAGTTGCCAGAGCATCGCGGATCAAGCCCGTAAAATCATCACTTCGGTCGATTTGATCAGCGCCGCGGCCTTGTCTCCGACTTTCAAGCGCATCTCCCGCACCGCGTCCGCCGTCACGATGGACGTAATGTGTTGGCCGCCGATCGACAGACTCACCTGCGCGATCAGCCCGCTGATCTTGATATCCGTGACCCGCCCGATCAATTGATTGCGTCCGCTGATATTGCGAAAACCAGTTCGTTTTGTCGCTACCTCACCTTTTTCACTTGCGCTATGCAGGAATTTGTCCAGTTGGCTCTCAGGAATTCGGTGATGACCTCCCGCAGTCTTGATCGTTCGAATCTTGCCCTTGTAGATCCATAATTTCAGCGTGGCGTAACTGATGCCCAGCACCTTCGACGCTTCACGCGGCGAAAACATTTTCTCAACAGCCACAACAACCTCCTTGGAACTGTTGAGCGGCATTGTATATCGTTTTGTTAGCACAAATGAGGGCTGCCTTCTCGCAGACACGGGACCAATTTCACTGCCACAAAAAAAAGTAGCGGGCCCGCTGGGCGCGGCCCGCCACTTTTTCCGCGATCACGCCTCTCTCCAGAACCTAAGTGAGAGCGGCGCTTCTCTTGCTGTGATACGCGCGTGCTTGGATATTCTGCTTCGCGCGTCGCACCTTGGCCAACAGCAACACTGCGACAGGCGCCATCAACATAATGGACATCGCGATCAACCAGCCTTCTCTCGCAGTCCCGCCAGAAACCACCGCTTCCCGAACCACGCTCGACTGCGCCACCACCGTCGCCGTGTCTGTCTCGACTGGGTTGGCCATCACAGCGTTCCCATTATTTGCGACTGCGGCGGGCGCGGGCTGCGGAAACCTTTCCACGTTTGAGCTGTCCTCCCAAACGGTGTTGTCAATTTCTTGAGCCCGCGCACCACCTGCCAGCAAAAAAGCCGCTGCAAATCCGATTACCGCTACCTGCGTCCGGAGGATATTTTGAATT
The DNA here is from genome assembly GCA_035482155.1 of Verrucomicrobiia bacterium. GTDB lineage: Bacteria > Acidobacteriota > Terriglobia > Acidiferrales > UBA7541 > Acidiferrum. Next base: position 30,855 of record DATHRB010000071.1, read on the forward strand.
TTCATTTGCCACCTCCATCCAATCTTTTTTTCTATCACTTGTTCCAACGCGATCTACTAATGCAGTCGCGATGCCATTCAGCGAAATTTCGCGACGTTAACAAAACAATTTTATCGACTGATAAATGAACAAGTTGCTTCAACCACCGCAATACCGCGCGACTCCTGAACCCCGGTCACCACCTTCGCGATCCTATCTGTCTAGCTACACGGCCGCAGACAAGATCACCCGCAAGCGCTGATGCTGCAATTTGTCTTTTTCGGATATTTGGCAACAGCTGCGTCAACCCGCACAATCGCCGCAAGTTATTGACCGCTGATAACCTCGCCGTCTCGCCCGCTAGCTCGCAAAAACCGATAAGCCATTCGGATAGGCCTCTATCCTTTCGGATAGCCTTCTACTCTGGCCATCCTCGCCCGCTGGCGCTAGAATGACGCCCGCACCGTTCCGAACGGCAAAGCCGCGACGAGGTAGGCCTTGGCAACAAAACTTTTGGCCATTAGCGGTCCGCTAAGAAAATCCGAATTCCCGTTGTGCGCTCAAGTGGCCATTGGCACCGACGCCCGCAACACAATCCGTCTCGAAGACTCCACAGTGTCCCCGCAGCATTGCGTCATTGAATCCCATGACGGCAAAGTGGTTTTAACTGACCTCGAAAGTCGCTTCGGCACATTCGTGAATGGCATTCCGGTTAAAGATCGCGAATTAAAGTCCGGCGATCAGATCGCCGTGGGAAATTCTGTGTTTCTCTACGAGATAGAAAAACTGCACACTACTGCCAGCAGCCCGGTGCAGATAAGCTCACCCGATACGCTTAATTTGAAGGTCCTACAATTCCACCAGGATGAACTTCACAATTTAGACGCTGCATCCTTGGCCGCGCTCCCGCAACCTGCACGTGTCGCTCGCAATCTGAACACCCTACTGCAAATCTCTAGAGCCCTCGGCTCCTTGCGCGACGAAGCCGCCTTGCCTTGGCAACTGCTGGCCATGATCTTTGACGTCATTCCTGCCGAACGTGGCGCGATCCTATTGACCGAGAATGGATCGCCGGATATTCGCTCGCAGGTGGCTTGGGACCGCGTGCACGGACCAGACCATGCCGTTCCCATAGACCAGGAAATTGTCAGGCGCGTCATCGAAGAAAAAGTCTCCCTGCTCGATAGTGCCGACTCGATTCAAAACACAGCTGGTAACGCTGCGGTCGACCAGCCAACTGAGCAACGCACCCGCCTTTGCGTCCCGATGCTCTCCAATGAAAAAGTCATCGGACTCATTTATCTGGAATCCAGCACTCCCACGACCGCGCTGTCCGAGGATGATTTCCAACTGCTCTCCGCCATCGCCGGCCTCTTGGTCATCGGGATCGAAAATGCCCGCCAGATCGAGCGCCTCGGAAGCGAAAACCAGCGCCTCCACGCCGAAGTCAGCCTGAGCCACGACATGGTAGGTCGCAGCCCCCGCATGCGCGACATCTATCAATTCATCAAGCGTGTCGCCCCTAGTGATTCCACGGTTTTGATTTGCGGTGAAAGCGGCACCGGCAAAGAGTTGGCCGCCCGTGCGATTCACAACAATAGCCCAAGAAAAACCCAGCCCTTCGTAGCGCTTAACTGCGCCGCCCTTTCCGAAACTTTGCTGGAGAGCGAATTATTCGGCCACGAAAAGGGCGCCTTCACCAGCGCTATCGCGCAAAAAAAAGGATTCCTCGAAGTTGCCGAAGGCGGCACCATTTTCCTGGATGAAATCGGCGAGCTTTCCCCTATTCTCCAGGCCAAGCTGTTGCGTGTTCTGCAGGAACGAGAATTTGTGCGTGTTGGCGGCACCCGCCCCATAAAAATCAATGTGAGGTTTCTCGCGGCCACTAACAAAGACTTGCAGAAAGGCTCGCGTGAGCAATCCTTTCGACCCGATCTCTTTCACCGCCTCAACGTTATTTCCATCACCATTCCGCCGCTGCGCGAACATCCCGAAGACATCCCCGCGCTCGCCGAGCACTTCGCCGCTCGTTACGCCAAGCACTGCAACCGAAACGTAACCGCAATCTCCCGTGAAGCGATGGCCTTTCTGACCCAGTACGATTGGCACGGCAACATTCGCGAACTGGAAAACGCCATGGAGCGCGCCGTAGTCGTTGGCTCATCAGACAGGATCTTGGCGGAAGATCTCCCCGAGAGTGTTCTGGAAACAGCCAAAACCGGATGTGGCTCACCCGCTAAATATCACGACGCCATCCGCAACCTGAAAAAGCAGCTCATCGTGGCCGCTCTCGACCAATCCCGCGGAAGTGTCACTGACGCCGCAGCTCGCCTCGGCGTCCACGCCAACTATCTCCATCGCCTGATGCGCAATTTCCAGCTGCGCCCCACCCTCAAGAAACACACCGGGGCCTAAAAGTCTCAACCCTGTAGCAGCCTCGTATATCATTAACAATGAACGGCTTATTATTTTCTTGACATAATAGCTGATTGTTATATTATAATTGCATATTGCAATGCTTGGTGTGGCCATGACCCTCGGCGACAAAATCCGTTCCCTTCGCGCTGTTGAAGGTTCTCTTCGTGGCCTCAATCGCCCCATGACCCAGCAAGAAATGGCTGCCGCCATGAAGCGCGAGACCGGTCGCACCTTGAGTCAGGCGTATCTCTCGCAGCTTGAGAGCGGCTCTCGACCGCATCTGACTCACACCACGCGCGAGCTCCTGGCCCGCTTCTTTCGCATCTACCCGGGCTTCCTTGTTAGCGACCCTGAAGGTTACACGCCCGAACTGCAATCGGAGTTGCGCGCCATTGACGCCAAGATTGATTCGTGGCTCTATGCCGGTGCCGAACAATTTGCCTCGGACAAAGATCTCCATCACGCCTTCGAGACTATCGCCAGGCACCGTGACTCTCGCCAGGCATTATTGCTGCTTGCGGAAATTCTTCGTGCTCCGGGCTTGGCCGAACGCTTGACCGAAGTGCTGCGCCCTAATACGAATCAGGGCCGAGCTCACCCGCCACCGGTGTCCGCGCGATAACAAACCGCTGCGCGTGGATCATGATCCACCGCCAGCGGAGTCCCCAACAACAATGTTTCGCTTCGGGGTGTCCTATGACTTGGTCAGATTTTTATCTTCTCTGCTTCATCATCGGATTCTCGCTCAGCGTTCTTTCGTTTTTGGCCGGCGCCGTTCACATTCACTTGCCGTTCAAGATGCACTTGCCATTTCACGGTGCGTCCCACGGCGGCGTTGCGCATCCTCACGGCGGTGTCGCCAACTCCAGTTCATCGCACAGCGTCGGGCACATTTCCTGGTTCAACGCTTCTACTGCTATGGCTTTTCTCGCATGGTTTGGCGGAATCGGCTACATCCTATCCGCACATTCGCCTCTCGTAGGCGTCATCGTGCTGGCATTTGCCATAGCTGGCGGCCTTGGCGCCTCATGGGCCGTTTTTAAATTCATGGTGAAACTCATGAACACGGAAAGTTCGCACTTGAAAGACGAAGACTATCGCCACGAGGGTCTGGTCTGCACAGTGACCATGCCCGTGCGTGCCAACGGCACCGGAGAAATTATGTACATGCAAAACGGTGTACGCCGCAGTGCCGGCGCCCGCTCCTGCAATGGCAAGCCGCTGGAAAAGGGCGCCGAAGTGGTCATTGAGCGCTACGAAAACGGCGTGGCCTATGTGAATCGCTGGGAAGAATTCACCAGCTAAGCTTGTACTCGAATTTCGCGGACTGACTCCCGACTCAACAGTCCGCCGAAGAGTGAAAGGAAGGTCTTTATGTTCGGATTCCCAGTCATTCCCGTGATTGCCGGTCTTGCTGTGCTGGCCGTGCTTCTCATCATGATCACTTTGGCGAAAATGTATCGCAAAGTGGGCCCGCATGAAGCGCTGATCATTTACGGTACCGGTTCTGAAGCGCGCATCGTAAAAGGCAGCGGCACCATCATCTGGCCCATGTTGCAAACTTGCAAAGAGTTGTCGCTCGAGCTCATGTCCTTCGACGTGGCTCCGCAACAAAGTCTCTACACCCAGCAAGGCGTGGCCGTCACTGTTGAAGCGGTCGCGCAAATCAAAGTAAAGTCCGATCCAGTTTCTATCCGCACCGCAGCCGAGCAGTTTCTCACCAAGCGGCCCGAGCAACGCGAAGGCTTGATCCGCCTGGTGATGGAAGGCCACCTGCGCGGCATCATCGGCCAGCTCACCGTAGAGCAAATCGTCAAGGAACCCGAAATGGTTGCCGATCGCATGCGCTCCACCAACGCCAGTGATATGGCCAAGATGGGCCTCGAAGTAATCAGCTTCACCATCAAGGAAGTGCGCGACAAGAACGAATACATTACCAACATGGGCCGGCCCGACATCGCTCGCATTCGCCGCGACGCCGAAGTAGCCACTGCCGAAGCCGAACGCGACATCGCCATTAAGCGTGCCGAGTCCCAGCGCGCCGCAGCTGTTGCCAAGGCGCAAGCCGATCAGGAGCGCGTGGCCGCCGAAACCGCGTCGTTGGCCAAGCAAGCGGAAGCCAACCGCGACCTCGACCTCAAAAAGGCCGCTTTCCTGGAAATGACCAAGAAAGCCCAGGCCACTGCCGACAAGTCTTACGAGATCGAAACCAACGTCATGCAACAGCGTGTAATCGCCGAGTCCGTGAAAGTGCAGCAGATTGAACGCGAAGCGCAGGTCAAAGTGCAGGAAGCGGAAATCGAGCGTCGCGAACGCGAGCTGATCGCTACTGTGCTGAAGCCCGCGGAAATCGAGCGGCAACGCATCGAAACGATTGCCAACGCCGAACGTCAGCGCTTCATCAGCGAAGCCGAAGGCCGCGCCTCTTCCATCCGTGCGCAAGGCGAAGCGGAAGCGGAAATTATCTTCAAGAAGGGCGAAGCCGAAGCCAAGGCCATGAACGTCAAGGCCGAAGCTTTCCAGGAATATAACCAGGCTGCGGTGCTCGACAAACTCATTTCCGGAATGCCGGAAGTCGTGCGAGCGCTCAGCGAACCGTTGAGCAAAGTGGACAAGGTCACCATCGTCTCCACCGGCAATGGCGATGCCGCAGGCGCCTACAAGCTGACCGGCGACATCACCAAGATAGCTGCCCAGGTACCCGCGCTCTTTGAAGCGCTATCGGGCATGCAGATGTCCGAGTTGCTAGGCAAAGTTCGCGTAATTGGCGACAAAGCAGCGAAGCCGGCTATCCCGCCTGCTCCCACGCTCTAACTGGTACTTCCCTTCCAGTGAACCTTAAAAAATTCACCGGAAGGCTCTATTAAAGAACTGTTAATGACAGAAAAAAACCCTCACGGAAGTTGGGCTCAGGAATCGGAATTTAGTTTTTGATTGAAAAGGAGAATCGTCATGGGACTTTTAGAACGTGTCAGCACTTTAATTCGCGCCAATCTGAATGACATGATTGATCGCGCGGAAGATCCGGAAAAACTCATCAAGCAGGTCATCCTCGATATGGACAATCAATATCTTCAGGTGAAGACCCAAGTCGCAGTCTCCATCGCGGACCAGCATATGCTCGAAAAGAAGCTTCGCGAAAATGAAGAAGCAGGGAGGGACTGGATGCGCAAGGCCGAACTCGCGGTAGAAAAGCAGCAGGACGATCTCGCCCGTGCCGCGCTCGATCGTTTTCAGACCTCGCAAAAACTCGCGCTCAGTTATCGCGAACAGGTGGACGATCAGAAACTACAGGTGGAAACGTTGAAAAACGCACTCATCAAGCTGGAACAAAAGCTCGACGAAGCCAAAGCCAAGCGTGATCTCTTCCTCGCGCGTCATCGTCGCGGCCTCGCACTCGGCAAAGCCGCCCGCGCGCAGTCCGCAATTGGCGATAATTCCAGAAGCGCCGCCTTCGATCGCCTGCAAGACCGCGTTAACCACACCGAAGCCATAGCCAGCGCCGAAGTCGAACTCTTCAACGAAAATGCCGGCGACCGCTTAGCGCGCCTCGACCGCGACTCCGAAATCGAACGTCTCCTAAGCGAACTCAAATCCAAACACGGCCTGCTCACCCAGTAATGATATGTCGAAATTTTTGCAGCTCACTTTCGGCGGAAACTGGCGGAAGGTCACCCAGGTCAAGCAACAAGCCTTGGAACTCCGCCATTGTTTCTGTCGATTCGTGGCTTTCGACAAACCATCGCGCTTCGGATTCCGACGTGTTGGGAAAGAACCTCCTGTACAGTTCGATTTTCTGCTCTTCTAACACGTCTCCGAAGAAGAGCTTGTAGTCGATGCGCCCTGGCCTCAGCAACGCTCGATCCAGCATATCCATCTTGTTAGTGGTCATGACAAACAGCATATTCTCCGGTGCGCAGAAACCATCTAACACATTCAACAACCCTGATAATGTGACACCGAGCCGATCTTGGGCCTCCGTACTGCCGCTTGGCGCTTCTCTTGCAGCCCCCTCTTCATCGGGTCTGGCCTTTCCGGTTTTCATGCAATCAATGTCCTCAAAAAGGATCAGGGATTTTGTCGGCACGTCATTGATCGCCTTCGATAAAGACTTGTCGTTGAAGTCGGTCAGATTGATTGCATAAATGGACATTCCAAAATGACCGGCCAGAGCGGACACCATGGAGGTCTTCCCGCTTCCTGGCGGTCCGTAAAATAAGTAACCTCTGTGATACGGCACACCTAATTTGCGGTAACGTTCTTGAGCACCTTTGAATTTCTCGATGTCCTGCACCAGGCACTCTTTCTCTCCGGCTTTTAGGATGACCGAATCCAGAGACCTTGGCGTATAACCTTCGACTCTCATCCAGTAGTCGTCATCTCGAATGTAAAGGGATGAAGTGAGAGCAACGCTACGCTCATGGCATGCGACGATATCGGCTACGAATTTTTTCAGAAAATTTTGCTTTCGTCCGCACGTTCTGAATATCAGCCATTCTGTTCGCGTGGAAGACCAGCCTCTCTTGTCTTCGCTTCGGTGGGAGTCCACCCGGAAAGGCCTGCCATGATACCAGAACCAGTGGCGCCCCTCCGCCGGAATCAGAGCTGTTTGCTCCCGCCTCAGCGTCGTATCCAAGTCAACGCTGCGGATCCGGGTAACAAATTTCTGCTCCAGGAAAACCATTCCTTTACCCACACGAATGCCGCATCGTCATCCTTGACGGTGATTGTCATCGTGGTTTGGCCCACGAGCCAAAACCACAGCGTCAAGGGAATGGCCCTCAGGTACACCCCTAGCCCGCCGATAACCATCAGCAATAATCCATCCGACGCAAATTGGTGTTGCCCACTCAAAATCCGTTTCAAAATTTCCATCATACGAATTGCTCTCTAACCGGCGCATGGCCGGACTCCGCCGCCAGAGCGGACGAATGTGTGCTTCCTGTTAAATTGGAACTACTTTGGGCCAAGAAGCGCCGGCTCTCTGAAGTCTCAAGCAGCACGGACGCAGTTCGTCACCCGTGCCATCGAGTGAACGCTAGTGTTGAGGTTGGTAAAAAGCTACCGAGGGTAACTGGCCGAACGAAAAGACGCCCGATCAAGTTCGAAGCGGGAGGTCAGCGAGATTAGCTCTGGCAGCGGCTGACAAATATAGATTTGCATGCGACGGGCATCCTTTCTTTCAAAGTTACTGCGAACGTGAAGATGTCATGGTTATAACCATTCCGCAAGGGAGAAAAATATAGTATCCACTGTTGCCATTGCTGGATGCAGCCACCGTCGCATCTTGTATCTCCGCGCCCACCTCGGTAATATGCACGCATTCCGGTTGCTCGCTCTGTTGCCCACCGGCAGGCAGGTATAGGGAACATTTTACCTGGAGTTTACGTTCCATTAATGGCAGGCCGAGATTGGCTGCTTTGCGTAACTGCGGAAAGCGGTCACCCTTGCAACGTAACGGGTATTCGAGGCTGATGATACGTTGGAGCAGGATGCCCAACTGGTCCAGCAATGCCTCCAGGGCGACGGGTTGGCCTGGGAGGAACTTGTGCGCCGCCACACCCGCCGTATCTATAACATTTGTTATAGGTTTACGGGCAATGGGGCGGAGGCCGAGGACCTCTCGCAGGACGTCTTCCTGCGCGTTTATAAGACTCTGGGTAGCTACCGTTCAGCTTACGGCGGCTTCGCAACTTGGATGACTAGCGTGACTCGTAACCTACTGATTGACCACTATCGACGCACCAAAAGGGACCGCGTCACCGACTCGCTCGATGACGCCATGCCCGTCGTCGAGAACAAGGCTTCTTCCGCTCGCCGCCCTGATGAGCTGGCGCTCTTGGGCGAACTGAGCTCCCAGATCCAAGTAGCCTTAACCAAGCTTTCCCCCGAATTGCGCGAAGCGGTCATCCTCCGCGACCTGCAGCAACTCGAATACGGCGAAATTCAACGCACGCTCGCCGTGCCCGAAGGCACCGTGAAATCCCGCATCAACCGTGGCCGCATCGAACTCGCTCGCATTTTGCAGCAGATGGGAGTGCGCCCATCATGACTTCCCTTCCGAACTGGACACACGAAGAAATCGAAGCCCGACTCACCGACTATCTCGAAGGATTGTTGCAGCCCGAAGAGCAACGCGCATTTGAGGCCCATATTTCCAGTTGCGCGCAGTGCGAGCCGTTGCTCGCTAGTGTTTCGCATCTGCTCACCGATCTTCATTCTCTGGATGAAATCGAGCCGCCGCCCCGGCTCATCTACGCCATCCTCGATAAAACTCTTGGCCCCCGTGAAACCGTTACCGGTTGGCGCGCCGCGTTTGCCTGGCTGCGCGCGCTCGCCAGTCCCCGCGTTGGCTATGGCTTCGCTTCGGTGGCCGCTACTTTCTTGATCGTGGTTTCCAGTTCCGGGTTTAACTGGCGCAAACCACGCCTTGCGGAATTGAAGCCGGCCGCTATTTATCGCCACGCCGACCAAAAGGTTCACTTGGTATACGCGCAGGGCACCAAGTTCGTCAGCGACCTTCGCGTGGTTTACGAAATTCAATCTCGTCTCAGTCAGGACGACCAACAGATTCCGGCGCAGGATCGCAACCGGCAACAACCAACTCCCAAGGGCGATCCCGGCAGCACTGATGGCACCAATCCCTCTTCCCCGAAGCAGCAAAATCGCGCCAATGGCATCGACAGAAATTTGCAAATGCTCGCTGCCGATCTGCCGCTTTTCGTCGAGAGGAGAATTCGATGAAGTGTGCCGTCCATCAGGATGTGGACGCTATCGGCTACTGTCGTAACTGTGGCAAAGCGCTCTGTTCAGTGTGTGCGCGGCCCATTCGCGATGTTTATTATTGCGAAGATTGCCTGGCTGGAGCGGTTGGTATTCCCCCCAATCCACCGCCAGCCTCCGCTGCTAACCCTGCTGGCCCCACACCGTACGTAGCTGGCGCTTACGTTCCACCTCCCGGTCAACAACCCGGGCCGATTCCGCCGCGTGCGCATACCGCCAGTAGTCCTACCGTTGCGTTCATCTTGGGATTCTGTCCCGGTCTCGGCGCGATCTATAACGGCGAATACAACAAAGCGCTGATCCACATCGTGGTATTCGCGGCCATGATCGTCGGACTGAGCAGCGACTTGGGTGGCGGCGCTGATACCGCGCTGGCGCTGCTACTCGCAGGTTTTGTTTTCTATATGGCCTTCGACGCCATGCGCACCGCCAAAGCCAAGCAGATGGGCGAAGCCACCGTCGATCCTCTGGAATCGTGGAGCAAAGAGCGGCCGATCGGTCCGATTATTCTGATTGGCATCGGCGTGCTGTTTCTGTTGAACAATTTCGCGTGGTTCCCGTTTTATCGGATAGAGCGTTTCTGGCCCCTGATTCTGATTGGAGTTGGCGTGTTGATGTTCCGCAACAGGCTGGGACGCCCGTGAATCGCGTCGCGCAGAAAAACGCCACGCAGAATTAGCGCCGGAAAAGTTGTTGGAGGCCAACACAAATGAGTGATCGCATTCGTTGCAATTGCCGCCGCTGCACCATCCGCAGCTTGATGGGCCCGGCGGTAATCATCACCGTAGGGATACTGTTTCTCCTCGAACAGACCCGCAGCGGCTTTTCGTTTGGACAAACATGGCCGGTAATTCTGGTGGTGATCGGCATCATTAGTCTCGCGTCTGCAATGGCTCCCATGGATGGCCACATCTCTTCCGTACCTCCTGCACAGGCAGTTCCACCCGCGGGCACTCCCGTTCCGCCTGCGAATCCCACCCCGGGAAATTATCCGAGACAGGGCCAATAGCCCTCCATGTCACGGCCCCGCAGCAGCGGTATTTTCAGCGGTGTGGCGCTCATACTCTTCGGTGTCGCATTTTTACTGCACAATTACCGCGGCTTCGAATTTCAGGCCGTGCTCCTTCATTGGTGGCCTCTTCTTCTCATTGTTCTTGGACTCATCAAGCTCTACGAACGCACTTCCAGCCGTTACGAGCCGGGCGCCGCCCGCATTACCGCCGGTGAAATCTTCCTTGTGATCGGCCTGCTCCTGTTAGTTGGCATCGTCGTCGGCGTCGACACCGTAAAAGGCAAATTCCCCGGAAGCCATCTGGAGTTCGGTGATTTCGGCAGGAATTCTTACGACTACGACCTTGAAGTAGCGCCCAAAACCGTTCCCGCTAATCCGCGCATTACCGTGCGCTCCACCCGCGGCGACATTTCGGTGCGCAGCTCCGACGACTCTGAAATTCGCGTAAGCGGAAAAAAGAATATCCGCGCCTGGTCCGACACTGAAGCATCCCAGTTCGCCGATCGCGTTTCCGTGGAAGTGGTAAAAAATGGCGACGGCTACGAAATTCACCCCACCGGATCGAATACCGGCGACTCGCGCCTCGGCTTCAATATGGAAATAGTCGTTCCAAAAAAGTCGCAGTTAACGGTTCGCAACGAAAAGGGCGACATCGTCGTCTCCGATATCGCCGGCCCGGTGGTCATCGATAATCATAATGGTGACGTGGACATTCGCAATACCACCGGCGATGTCACCATCGACATGCGCCACGGCGACGTAAAGGTTGCCGATACCAAGGGCGATATCAAGTTGGCCGGCAAAGGTGGCGAGGTAGACGTCACCAGCGCATCCGGCGGCCTGACCGTCGACGGAGAATTCTACGGCCCCATCCGCGCCGACAAAATTGCCAAGGGCGTTCGTTATATTTCACAGCGCAGCGATTTGACCCTCAGCCAACTCAGCGGCCACCTGGAATTGAGCTCCGGCAATCTGGAAATTACCGACGCCCCTGGAAACTTGCAGCTGCGCACCAATCGTTACGACGTCGATGTGGAAAATGTCGGCGGCAAAGCGAAAATCGAGAATCGCGATGGCTCCGTCGAGCTGCGCTTCTCTTCCCCACCCAAAGATGACATCGATATCACCAATGCCAACGCGGTAATTTCCTTGAGCCTGCCGGCCGCTTCGAGTTTCGAAATCACCGCCGACTGCCATTCCTGCGATATCGATTCGGACTTTTCGGGTGGCACACTTTCCAAATCGTCCAGCGGCTCAGGAGACAATCATTTAACGGGGAAATACGGCACGGGCCGCGCTACCAAGATCACTCTGAAGACCAGTTACGGAAATATTTCGTTGCGCAAGACCAGCGGCGATTCCATGCAGCCACCAATGCCGCCGCATGTTCCAAACCCACCATACCCAAATCCGCACCCTGCGCCACAAATTCCCCCGCCAGAAGAAAACTAACAAAGAGCATTCTTCAGGAACACCACTTCTGGCTCCTTGACCTTTCCCCAGTTCTAGCGTTCCGCCACTCTTGCTAGATCCTCGAAAAATGTCGGATAGGAAACTCCCGCGCATTCCGCTCCGCGAATGACCGTTGCTCCTTCCGCAGCCAGGCCCGCCACTGCGAAAGCCATCGCAATGCGATGATCCCCGTGCGGATCAATTTCCGCCCCACGCAACTTCCCCGCTTTGCGCCCCTCCACTTTAAGTCCATCCGGCCGCTCTTCGACGGTAGCGCCCATGCGTCTTAAATTTTCCACCAGCGCCGCGATGCGGTCGCTTTCTTTCACCCGTAATTCCTTAGCATCGCGAATCTCAATCCCATTTTCGGTGTACGGACCCAGCCCCGCCAGCATCGGCAGCTCATCGATCAGTAGCGCGATCTGCTCGCCCTCGACCACTCCCCCTTTCAGCATCGCTCCTTTCACCGCCAGATCACCCACCAACTCGCCATGTGCGCTGCGCAGTGTCGGCGTTTGAATAGCCGCCCCCATGGACAAAAACAAATCCAGAATCGCGGTGCGCGTCGGATTCAAACCCACGTTGTGAATCAGCAAGCTAGATTCCGGAAATAAACAAGCCGCCGCAACAAAAAACACCGCCGAAGACAAATCCCCCGGCACGTCCAGCGATTTAGCCACCAATTTTCCGGCGCCATTTGTTCCACTGCTCAAACCATGCACGCGCATGGTTCTTCCATGCCGCTCAATGCTCGCGCCAAATTCTTCCAACGCCAGCTCCGTATGATCGCGCGTAATCGCCGGCTCCGTTACCGTAGTTACGCCGTCGGCAAATAATCCTGCTAGCAGCACCGCAGACTTCACCTGCGCGCTGGCCATAGGCATTTTGTAATCGATCGCTTTCAGCGTTGTGCCATGAATTTCCAGCGGCGCAAAATTGTCTTCGCGCGCGCGAATGTCCGCGCCCATTTCCCGCAAGGGTCCCACAATGCGCTTCATCGGACGCTTTTGCAGCGAATCATCGCCAGTAATCCGCGTATTAAACTTTTGCCCCGCTAGGATTCCTGCCAACAACCGCATGGTCGTGCCAGAATTTCCTGCATCCAGCGCGCGCCAACTGCTTTTCAGACCCCGCGCACCCCGTCCAGTAACTTTGATGGAGTCCTTCTCAACCTTCACTTCCGCGCCCAGCGCTTTCATGCACGCAAGCGTGCTGTGGCAATCCACTGCCGCCGAAAAATGGCGCAACTCGCTGGTTCCCTCCGCCAACCCCGCCAACATGGCATACCGGTGCGAGATCGATTTATCCCCAGGCAGCTCCACGCCGCCGCTAATAGCCTTAGCTGGAAGTATCGTTTCTTTTTTCACGCGCAAATTTTACCACGCCAACTGCCGCGTCCTCGCACAGCTCCACACTCATCGCCGAGACCCTCTCTACCTTTCCATCGCACAGCAACACTGGTCATCCCGACCGGAGCAGGCCGGCGCATCCCCTCAAAACCTTGGCCTCCTTTTTCCGCCCCCTGCAATACCAGTCATCCCGACCGAAGCAGGCCGGCGCATTTGCTTTTCTGCTTCGCTCCTGCGAAGCAGCCGGCCTGCGAAGTGGAGGGATCTCGCTTCGCTTTTCATCGCCGTCAAAACATTATTTGGAGACAAGACCGCGCAAAACAAAAACGGCCCGGAAAATTTCTCCGAGCCGTCCTAACAACAGGAAATGTCAAGTTACCCGCGCAAGTTACAGTAAGCGATACAGCAAAAAGCCCAGCGCAAACGTAAAAAGCGTCAGCGTTTCAACGAACACCAACCCGAGAATCATCGCGCCGCGGACTCCATCCGCTGCGCCCGGATTACGAGCTATACCTTCGCAAGCCGCGGCAGCGATTCGCCCCTGCCCCAAACCGCAACCAAAAGCCGCAATGGCCACGCCGAAACCGGCGGCCAGCGCGAGCGTCGTGGGATTGAGCGGGAGCTTGCCTCCTGCGGGAGCGTTATCCTGCGCGAATGCTGCGGGAACGACCATCATTACAATTACCAGTGCTACCAGAACGACTGCTGCTTTCTTCATTTACTGCCTCCTCATGAATTGCCGCCAGGAGGTGGTTCCCGGACACCGTGCAGCCGGGCTCACGCTGGAGCGGCTAACAAATTCGATTAGTGCTCGTCTGCCGTGGCCATGCCGATGTAAACGGCCGGCAAAATCGTGAACACGTAGGCCTGTACAATCGAAACAAAGACGTGCAGAAGTATGAATGCGATAGGAATCAGCGCCGGGAGCACGCCAACCACGACGCCGAGAATTGGAGATTTCGTCCAACCACTAGTAAACGCTCCCGCAAACAGTCCAAGAAATAACCCGTAAATAATGTCGCTGGCAAAAATGTTCGCCCACAAGCGCACCGAAAGAGACAGAAGGCGCGCCGTGGTACTGAGAATTTCTACCGGGAACATCAGCGGAGCGAGCCACGCGACAGGCCCAGTGAAATGCTTCAAATAACCGATCGGACCGTGATGGCGAATACCCTGCCAGTTGAAATACAAAAACGTAATGATCGCGCAGGCCAGCGGCACGATATACGCACTCGTAGGCGCGGTAAGAAACGGAAACGCCCCGAACAAGTTGCCCAGCAGAACGAATAGCGCAATGGAGCCAACCATCGGAATGTAGCGCTCCCAGTGGTGCCCGGCATTTTGACTGAGCACATCCCGGATACCGAAGCCCATCGGATTGTTGAGAAGAATCTCGGCGATTTGCTGCGACGCGCCAGGCCGCTCCACCGAAAGTCGGGAGCGCACCCACAGCGCGAGAAGCGCGCCAACCACTAGAACCGCCAGCGCCATCACAACGTGCTCCGGAATCGGATTTTCCGGATCCGTCGGCTTCACATGCAGCGTAGACAATAAAGACAGTGCAAAGTTACCGAAAAACCGGTTCACCAGATGAGTTAGCGCGCTTACGTGTTCCATAAGGATTTCAGTCTGCGAATTGCTCGGCTCTCCATCTTGATATTTTCTTCAACATCACGATTCCGCGGTTTCGTTATTTTCGCAATGTCGCAGCTCGGGCAATCTCGTACACACTAGCCGCGATTGCTGCCGGTCCCAAAGCACACAAACCCACAACCATGCTGGCGAGGGGGAATTTCAGAAGCTTAAAAATAACATACACGGTAACCGCTATCAAGGCGTAGCGGAACAACACCCGGAAGTACGCGCCAATCGGTACACGCGGCTGCGGAACCCCCCCTTGAGCCTGCGCCGCCGCTACCAGCACATTCATGCCTTGGCGAAGCCAGCGAAAATTGAACCATGCGAGAACCGCGCCCACCATGAGCCCGCCGGCCCACAGCGGTTGGCGCAAAACTGCCGCGGCAGCGCTCGCCGCTGCCCCAAAAAACAAAGTCAGCCACGCTATGCGCCGCTCAGTTTGTGTTGCTGGAGTAAGACTAACTGGAGAATCTGCCATTGGCGCTTCACGGCCGGCTTCCGGGCATACGGCGAATTATGTCTCGGACGCCGCCGAAAAATCCCAGCGCACCAAAAACCAGCATGAGCCAAGGTTTAGTGTGCAGCCAGCGGTCGAGAAAATAACCCAACACCCCCCCGAGCAAGACCGCGCCGACAAGAACAAACGGCAACTCCATCGCCATGGCGAATTGGTTCGAAAAATTGTTCGTCTTGCCAGGCGCAGAAGAAGAATCCGGCGAATCGTTTGTCGGCTTATTGTCCAAAGGCATAGCGCGCCATCCGCGTGAACGGCTCAGAATACAGCCCCGCCGCCAGCGAAACAAATACGCAGATTCCTAATATGATCGCTTCCCGCGCGCCAAACACCACCGCCGTTGACTCGCTTCCGGATTTGTTGCCGCGCCAGGCATAGACCGCGATCCGCAAATAAGAATACGCAAGCGGCAACGATGATAGCGCTACGAACCACGCTATATAACGGTGCCCAGTTTCCAGAAGTGAGTGAAAAATGAAATAGCGTCCGAAAAACCCAGCCGTAGGCGGAGCACCCGCTAGCGATAGAACGAAAACTATCAACAGCAGAGCCATGACTGCACTGCGCTGCCGCAAGCCACTGAGATCGCTCAGAAATCCCGCGGGCGCACTCTCTTCGCCTACCGTGATTAAGACCCCAAACAATCCGGTCACCATGAACAAATAAGTGAACAAGTAATAAGTCATCGCCGTCGCGGCCCCCTCGTTGGCAGCCACGATGCCCAGAACAACGTATCCCATCTGTGCTATCGATGAATAAACAACGATCCGTTCCACGTTCGTTTGGCGCAAAGACCCGAGAATGCCATAACCAATACCGCAGATCGCCAGCCCCGCGATGATGTACCACCAGATGTTTTGCGAGTCCGCAAAAATTGTGAATAACAACCGCACCAGCAGTGCGGCGGCCGCAATCGTAAACGCCCCGGAGAGATACAGGATAACTGGGCCGGGAATGTCGAAATCCTTTTCACCATCCGCGTGATTAAACTCGGCCTGGAATGGTGGCACCGCAAATTTCACTACTATTCCCACGCTGACTACTAGAAATGCCGCGATCGGCAGCACTTCCAGTGTGAAAGCATGCCAGTGCACCGCTTCAGGCAAGCGCGACTGCAAAAGTTGAAGCATCTGCAAGCCCTGTTGGCTGCTTTGATGGCTGAGTGCTACCACCTTTGCGACGTTGTGCCGGCTCCCAAGCGCCCTGGCAACCTGGGTGATATTGCTGGCGCCGCTCAGGCCGTAGAGCAGTGAAAACCCATACACCACAAGTGCCGAACCGAGGGCGCTGGAAAACACGAATCTCACTGCGGCTGATGGAGTCCTGTTCGACAGGCCGGGAGTTGCGGCGAGGAAATATGCGCTGATTGCAGCCGCTTCTATGGCGAGAAATATCGTGACCAAATCCACCGCGGAAACCATCAACATCATGCTTATGCATGCAAATAACAGCATAGCGAAATACCGCCCTTGGCGGACCGCTGAGATCGTTGAGCAATTCACCGAAAGCAAAATCACCAGTGCTGTTGCGGCCAGGAATAATGCCGAGAAAAATACAAAGTAGTTGTCTATCACCAGTGTCAGGTGAAAACCGGCAAGCTCGCCGGACTGCATAATTCGCGCTCGTAGCATCCCTAGCGTCAGGGCGCTGAAAGCTATGCCTGCCAATGCAATCGCCGGGTTCCAATAATTTTGCTGGTAAACTGGGCTACCGTCGGCTTTTTCGCTGGGTGTATTGGCGGCCCAGGAATCCACGGCCAACGTCCCGATGGCAAACAGAAAAAGCTGCATTTCAGGAAGCAGCACCGCGCCATCGCCGTGCATATACGTGCGAAAAGCGCTGAGAATGTGATTGAGCATTAGTCGGTAGTCGATGTAATCGAAGAGCTGGACTTAATAATCAAGTTGGGATGGTAAGTCTTTCCCATAGTCACGCGTTGCACACTTCCAGCGGCTGCAAACCGCGGCAATAATCACCAGCGCCACGAGCAATTCAAAGGCCTGCATCGCAACCACCAGAATGGAAAAAACTTGGCCCGTAGCATCTCCATATAAACGGGCAAAAGCCATGAAATTGATGCTTGCGGCAGTAAGAATGATCTCCATGGAAAAAAGTTTGACGACCAGGCTGCGTCGGCTTAATACCCCCGTGAGCCCAATAAAAAACAGCGCAAAACCTAAGAACAAGTAATGCGTGAGCGGCAGCATTAATTTATGGCCTTCTTTTGAAATGTAGCCCGGAAACCAACTCCGGCGATCACCAACATAAACAATATCAACGTTAACGGCAGTAGCTCATTACCGATAAACAATTTCATCAGCTCGACCGCGCGCGGTGGCGTAGATACAGGGCCCCGAGGCAACAGCACAGTTAGATTTTCGCCCGGCTGCAGTAAACGAGCCAGCAGCGCCGCCGATACCACATGCAACATCAACACCAGCGTCACGGCAATCGCTGCCACTCGCGGTCTCCAGCGAGACTCCCCGGCCAGCGCGACATTCAGGGTGGACACTTCCACTGCAAACAAAATTATCCCGACCATCCCACACGCAATCGCCATCAGCTGTGCCACAAATAATAATGGAGCGTACAGCTGCAAAAAAATTCCTGAGCTGGCCAGCAAGCTCAATCCGAAGTAAAGGGAAGCGTAGAACGCTTTCCTTCGCGTCACTACCATCGCCGCGCTCATGATGGCGATCCCGGCAAGCACGTAAAATGTGATTTCACCGTGCATCGCAAGGCCGCCATGAACTTCGCGTTAAGTTTGATAGCTTGCTACAAGCCCGTGTTATTTTTCGAATAGCAATTCACCCGCACGCTGCGTCGCTTTCACCACCGCTTTAATCAGCGTTACCCGCAACTTCCCTTCCTCAAGTTCCAGGATTCCATCGATGGTACAGCCTGCCGGGGTGGTCACCGCATCCTTTAGCAGCGCCGGATGGTCCCCAGTTTCAAGAACCACACTGGCTGCCCCTTTCATGGTTTGCGCGGCCAGCAACGTTGCCACGTCGCGCGCCAGACCCACCTTCACGCCCGCCTCCGCTAACGATTCCAGAATGATGTACGCAAAAGCCGGTCCGCTCGCGGAAAGTCCCGTAACCGCATCCATATTTTTTTCGTCCACCACCACGGTACGCCCCACGGCGTCGAACATCGCCCGCGCCATCTCCACGTGTTGCTCCGTGGCGCTGGCCCCGCGACATATTCCCGCCATCCCGCAATTCACCGTCGAGCAAGTATTGGGCATCACCCGAACTACCGCCGCTTTGGCCCCCAGCCGCTGCTCGATATACGAAGTGGGAACCGACGCCGCCACCGAGATCACTAGAGCATCAGGGTTTAGTTCTCCGGAAATCTCCTGCAGCACCTCCCCGATGACTTGCGGTTTAACTCCCAGCAATACGATATCAGCGCCGCGAACTGCGCTGCGATTTTCCGTGCTGGTTGCGATCCCCGTTTCCTTGGCCAGCTTTGCGGCTTTCTCGCTGTGTTTTACCGTCGCGGTGACATTCTGCGCCTTGAACAATCCCTGCTTCAGGTAGGCGCGCAGAAGAATCCCGCCAAGTTTGCCCGTTCCGAGAACGGCTAACTTTTTGTCTCTCAGATTTTCATTCATCGTGAAGGTATTGTTGACGACCCGTCGAGGCGCGTCAACCACGGATTGTCATGCGTACACATCGTGGGTCAAAAAACAGGCATCGCATGCGACAGTTTAAACCGCGCTGATCCGCGCGAAGCAAACTGGATCTCCAAGATAGGATGCATTCCGCTTTAATCGGCGACGTCCGCTGAGGGTGCCCCAGGCTCGATTTGCAGCCTGGGTCTTGGGGTGCTCTTCTCAGACTTCACACCACTCACCGCGAATATCTTGCGGCCGTGCCGAACCTGTCCTCGCGGCCAGTTGTCACACCTGCAATTTCCATTTAATTTCATGAAATTTTTCTTACCCTCGCTACGTATCATGATTAGGGAGAATTGTTATGTCAGCGCGCAACACCGCCATCCAGCTCATCACTAAAGCCGGGACCTTATTCGGCGCACTTTTTCTGGTCGGTGTTTTGCTCGCCGCCATCCCTGCTCACAAATCGCAGCCTCCGCAATTTTCTGAGGTCCAGGAATCGCAATCCGCTCCATCCAATGCAACCACCATGCCGGGTATGGACATGAGTGAACAACATACTCCTGAAGCCGGGGCCGTGCACGACATGTCCACTGACAGTCATGACGCGCACAGTCTACATATGTATATGACCGCGCCGCGCCCTCAGACCCCGGGCGACGTGCAGCGCGCCAACGAAATTGTTGCCCAATTGCGTGAGGGAATCGAAAAATATAAGAACTATCACGTTGCGCTCGACGATGGCTTCAAGATCTTCATGCCCGACATTCCTCAGCCCGAATATCATTTCACCAGCTACAAAAATGGCTTTCTCGGAACGCTAAACTTCGATCCATCGCGCCCCACATCGCTCCTGTACAAAAAAACTTCCACCGGCTATGAACTGGTCGGCGCGATGTACACCATGCCCAAGCGCGCCACCGAAGAACAACTCAACGCCCGCGTGCCTCTCAGCATCGCTAGTTGGCACTTGCACACCAATCTCTGCCTGCCCCCGCGCGATCAAATGCGCTCCGCGGACTTCACTAAATTTGGCTTGAAAGGCTCGATCGCCACGCAGGACGCTTGCGACGCCGCCAGAGGCCGCTTCCAGCCTTCCATTTTCGGCTGGATGGTGCACGTCTACCCCTACGAAGACGGCCTGGACAAAATCTTCACCATGCATCACCACATGGCTTAGTTTTCTGAGTGCGCAACCGCGTTCTTCGCTCCGCCGCTAGGTACCGCGAATTCCGTATCCCCAAGCTGCCACAACAAAAATGAATATTGATCCGTCAGCAATGAGGTGTGCTGCGATTTTGTAGCCCCGATTCCTCCATGCCCCGCATCGTAATCCACGCGCAGTAGCACCGGTTTCCCACTGGAAGTAGCCGCTTGCAATCTCGCCGTCATTTTGTTCATCTGCCACGGGTCAACTCGGGGATCATTAATTCCCGTCGTGAGCAGCACCGCCGGATACGCGGTATGGTCCTTTATCCGGTGAAACGCGCTGATCGCCAGCAGGTTCTTGAAATCGGCCGAATTTTTTACCGTGCCAAATTCCGGAATATTCGCTGGACCATTCACCTGCAATTCCGCCCGCAAATCGTCCGACATACCCACGTTGTCCAGCGCCGCGCCAAATAAATCGGGCCGCTCGGTGATCGCCCCACCGATGGTAATGCCTCCCGCGCTAGTGCCTTCGCCGGCCAGATGTTGCGGCGAAGTGTATTTGTGATCGATCAGATACTGCGCGCAGGCCAGAAAATCCGTGATCGTATTTTCCTTTGCGCCCTTGCGCCCGCCGTTGTGCCAATCTTCGCCGTACTCTCCGCCTCCTCGAATATGCGCTACCGCCACCACCCCTCCGCGCTCCAGCCACGCCAGCGAAGTCGGATCGAACCCAGGATCGTACGTGTATCCGTATGATCCGTATCCGTGCAACAACGTCGCATGCGAGCCATCCATCTTCAAACCGCGTTGATGCACAATCGACAGCGGCACCATCGTCCCATCGGCCGCCTTCACCTTTACCTCTTCCGATTCAATCCCAGAAAAATCCACCGGCGACACCGGGATTATTTTTGTGTCCGCGATCGTGTTGCTCTTCGGATCATAGTGAAAGAACATCGACGATTTGGTCCACGAAGCCAGCCGTACAAAAACGCCTGGCTCCGTCGGATTCACGAATGTTTCTTGAATGGCCCCCTCAAACGGCAAGCGAATTTCCGTCGCCGTGCCGCCCTCATAGGGCAATCGCCACAATTTTCCCAACCCGCCGTCAAGCTTTTGCACGTACAGCGCGTCCCCCGCGGCTTGTATCCCGATCACCACCGCATCCGAAGCCGCCATCACCACGCGCGCGTGCGCCACCTCATCTTTAGGCAAATCAACGCCCAATACTTTGAACCGCGACGCCTCGTGATGCGACAGCAGATAAACGTGATCCCCATGAATATCGAAACCAGTCACCTCATCGCCGACGTCGGCGATCTTCCGCCACGAAGCGTTGGCGTCATGCAGGCTGGCCAGGCTGGTCACGTAAATCGTATTTTCGTTCTGCACTCCATGCGCAATCACTCCAAAGGCATACTTCGATCCCGGAGGAACACTGACAAACGGAAAATCGCTTTCTGTCATGCTCACCGCCGGCGATAAACCATTGCCGAATATTGCCACGTCTTTTTCGGGATCATCTGCGACGTGATGCAAATAATCCTTGCTGTTCAGGTAATACGAAGTTCGCGGATCATTCGGCGCCGGTTTCCTCAGCCGGTTATAAAAAAAACTCTGATTGTCGGATAGCCAGAATATCGCCCCAAATTGCGCGCGATCGATGCTCGGGCCGGCTTCCTTTCCATCGCTGGCATCCAGCACATGCAGAACGCTGTTCTCCGAGCCGCCCGGCGAAATACCCACAGCTACCAACTTCCCGTCCGGCGAGGCCTGAAAATAATCAATCGAATAATGCACCCCGTTCGCCGTGCGCGTTTGCGGATCAAGTAGTAGCCGCTCCGCGCCGCCGCTGCCATCGCGCACATATAATCTGCGATTGTCCTCGCCCGTCGCCTGCTTCAAGTAGAACAACCGCCCCCCGAATGATTGCAGCCCGTTTACCCGCACGCCGCTATCATCCAACTCCGCGATGCGTTTCCGCAGTTTGTCGCGATTGGGTATGCGCTCCAGCACCGCACGTGTGTAATCATTCTGCGCGCGCATCCACGATGAAACCTCCGGGCTCTTCAGGTCCTCCAGCCAGCGATACGAGTCGCTGATCTCCGTCCCAAAAAACGTCTCTTTCACTTCGCGAACTGGAGTCTCCGGAGGAGCCAGAGCCGCTATAGGCGCATCTTTCTCCGCAGTTTTCGTCTGCGCCAAACCCAGCGTCGAAGTTCCAGCGCCTAAAATCAGCAGCGTCATCACCCGCACAGTTCGCACGCGCATTCGCTCTCCTTCTTTTTCTTATTACTTCCGAATGGATCTGTCGGCCGGGCTAGGGGGGCAAGGCGCAGATTACACGGAAACCCTGCCCTAAAACAGTGGATGCTGCAAATCTGTAACCACCGAAGCGATGCCGAGCTCGCCGCAGGGTGCGCCAGGTCCGCAGTTGAGTTTTGAACCTGGGTCTTGAGGTGCCCTATTCCCGTCGAATTTCTTACCTCCGGGCCGGCCAACTAACCCGCGCAAAAAACCCTGTAACCACTAATATTATTTTCCCAGTCCCGTATCCTGCCTGTAGAATTGCACCTGTCAACCTCGCCGCGTATCATTGTCTGTTCATGCTCCCGGCACGTTTTCACCACTTCATTCTTCGCTCGATCTTCCCGGCAATCTTCGCGTTCATTTTCTTGTTTGGCCCCGTCTCTTATTCGCGCGCTCAGCAATCAACCGACATCCTCCCGTTTTCGGAAGTCCATCCCGGCATGCAGGGCTACGCCTACACCATTTTTGCCGGCGACCAGGTTGAGAAATTCGATCTCGAAGTCCTCGGTATCATGCCCAATTTCCTGGGCCCCAAACAATCCATCATCCTCGTTCAATTAAAAGGCCCCAAGGTCGAGCACACCGGCGTCGTAGCAGGCATGAGCGGTAGTCCCGTTTATCTGGACGGCAAACTCGCCGGCGCCCTTTCCCTCAAACTCGGCATATTCACCAAGGAGCCCATCGCCGGCGTTACACCGATCGCTGATGTTCTGGATCCTCCGGTCCAGTCAAACCCGCCGCAACCCGCGCAGTCAGGTCAAAATACAGCTCAGCAGTTTTCGCCTTCTTCACTGCCAAACGACTCGTCCGCGAATTCCGCGAGTAATTTTGCAGCGCAACAAATCACCCTGCCAACAGGCGCCGCCCTGGAACCAATAGAAACGCCTCTGGTCTTTTCCGGTTTTCAAGCTTCCGCTCTACGCCAATTTTCTTCGCAACTCCAGGGTTATGGTTTCGTCGCTGCGCAAGGTGGCACCGCCGCTCCGCGCCCCGACGACTCGCAACTCAAGCCCGGCGATATGGCCGGAATGGTCCTCGTTCAGGGTGACGCCTCCATCAACTCCGCCTGCACCGTCACCGTCGTGCAAGCCGATCGCGTTTTCTTGTGCGGCCATCCCTTCTTAAGTCTCGGCGACGTGCAACTCCCCATGGCCCGCAGCCGCGTGCTCACCACGCTCTCCTCCGACTTGGCCTCCACCAAAATCGTAAACGTGGGTGGCTCCATCGGCACCATCACTGGCGATCACCTCACCGCGGTCACTGGAAAATTGGGTGCGTCGCCCGCCATGATCCCCTTGGAATTGACCCTTTCCGTCGCTGGCGCGGAAAAACAACTGCACTTCCAGCTCGTCAATCACCCGCGCTTAACCCCCATCCTAGTTGCGCTCACCACTTTCAGCGGTCTCACCCAGAATTCCCTTTACGGCGAAGGCACTACCCTGCATCTCTCCGGCGAAATCCAGCTGAAAAATCACGCCCCGGTCCAAATCGAAAACACCTTCGCTCCTGGCGACGCCCTTTCCCCAGATGGTTTGCCCATCGCCCTCACCATGCAAAGCATTTTCTCGCGTTTGTTCACTAATAATTTTGAAGCCACCGCCATTGAGCGAGTTTCGCTGCGCGTCGAAAGTGTACCCGGTCGTCATTCCTTCACCATCGAAAGTGCCTGGCTGGAAAAAGGTGAAGCCGCCCCCGGCGAAACTTTGCGCGTGCGCGTGTTGCTGCGCCCCTATCGCGGCCCCGCTCAGGTTCAGGAAACCACCGTACATGTTCCTGATCAGGTCACCCGCGGCACCATGCTGCGCGTCCTCGTCAGCGATGCCGACATGCTCAATCGCGCATCCCGTGGATTTGCCGCCACTGGTGCCGGCGCTTCCGCAAGCCTCGATCAACTCATCGCTCTGCTCAATCGTGAGCGTCGCAATGATCGCCTGTATGTCGGACTTTTCGCTCCATCTCCCACCATGCTGTGGGAAGACAAGGAATTGCCCAACGTGCCGCTTTCTCAAATTAATATCGTTGATGGACGCCCCGCACCCGGCACTGTTCAGGTCCTTCGCGAATCGCTTTCCAGCGAATCTTCCATTCCACTTGGCGGACCGGTCGCCGGAGTTATCTCACTCAATCTTCAAATACGATGATTGCTTTTAAAAACTTACCGCCAGGAAACCACGCGTGAAATTTCATTTCAACATTCGACCATACCGAACTTTTTTGACATGCCTGGTGCTAGTCGTTGCATGCGCCTTGGTCGCCCGCGCCGAGCACACTCGCCGTTGGCGCAGCAGCACCTACGAAGAATTTCTAAAGGGTAAAGCCAATGGCGTGGCCGTCCGCAGCGATGGCCGCCTCGAATTAGCTCCAAAGTTTGCCTTGGTCGCTGACGCCGATGCCTCCTATCTGTGGTCTCTGCGCACCGATCCTAAAGGTGTGCTCTACGCCGCCGCGGGCTCCCCGGCAAAAGTTTTTCGCTTTGACACCGCAGGAAAGCCGACCACGGTTTTTGACTCTGCCGATCTTTCTGCCCAAGCCATCGCTTTCGACCCGCAGGGCAATCTGTATGTAGGGACTTCCCCTGACGGAAAGGTTTATCGCGTCTCATCCTCCGGCGAAAAATCCGTATTCTTCGATCCCAAGACAAAATATATCTGGGACCTCGCGTTTTCCTCCGACGGTACTCTCTACGTAGCCACCGGCGATAAAGGTCAACTTTTCGCCGTCAATTCCAGCGGTAATGGCGAACTCTTTTACTCCAGCGATGAAGCCCATATCCGCACACTGGCTTTTGATCCCAACGGGAATCTAATCGCTGGCACCGAGCCCAACGGCCGCGTGTTGCGCGTTTCCCATGCCAACACGAAATCCTCCCGTCCCAACAAATCACCGGACAAATCACCCTCCGCGGCACAAGGGTTCGTGCTTTACGAAACCGCTAAACGTGAAGTCACCGCTCTGGCCATAGCCCCGGACGGCACCATTTACGTTTCCGCCATTGGCGAAAAGCAGCGCAACGCTACTCCCGCTCCTTCAGCAGTCTTTGTCACTCCGCAAGGCACCACCACCATTACCAACGCTCCCGCAACCTCCACTGGTCAAGCCGCCGCGCCCACCGTGTTCTTACCCTTTCCGGCCGTACTCTCTTCCAGCATCTACCGCATCAGCGCCAGCGGCGCCCCCGACGAGCTTTGGTCTTCCCGTGAAGATTTGGTCTACAGCCTGGGCCTCGGCGTCGACGGCCGTCTGCTCGCAGGTACCGGAAACAACGGCGCAATGCTAGCCATCGATTCCAAAGGCGTCTTCGCGCAACTCGCCAAATCCGGCTCCGCACAGATCACTGGAATTTCCCGTGACAAAAACGGCAAAGTTTTTATCTGCACCGCCAATCCCGGCAAAGTTTTCTCCGTTGGCCCCGAATTTGAAGCCGAAGGCACCTATGAGTCGCGTTCCTTCGACGCGCAGAACTTTTCGCAATGGGGCCGTCTGGAATGGTGGAGTCCGCGCACTGTCCCGAACACATCTTCGGCCGCGAAAAAATCTTCTGCACGTGACACCGAGCCGCGCGTCGAATTCTTCGTGCGTTCTGGCAACACCGAAGACCCCGGCAAGGAATGGTCCATTTGGTACGGCCCCTACACTCACTCGGGCGTGGAGATGGAAATTCCACCCGCGCGATTTGCGCAATGGAAAGCCGTGATCCACGGCGGCCAACCGGGAGATGGCGTAGATTGGGCCAGCCTGGCTTATCTGCCACGGAACGTCGCGCCGGTAATCGATGGCATCGCCACCCAGGAGCCAGGCGTGCGCGCCAACGCCGCAAATATAATTTCCACCGGCCAGCCAAGCACCGTCACCCTCAAACTGCCTCCCGCGCCTAATACTTCCGGCCTGATCATCACCCAGTCGAGCACCCCGCCAAGATTTGAGCCCCCGCCGCAGGGCTTTCAGCAAAAAGGCTACGCCACCGTGCTGTGGACCGCGCACGACGACAATGACGATGAATTACGCTACGCCGTTTATTACCGCGGAGAAAATGAGCAGGACTGGAAATTATTAAAGGACAAACTGGAGCAGAAATTTTATTCCTGGGACGCCACATCATTCCCGGACGGAGCCTACTATCTGAAGATTGTCGCATCCGACGCTCCCTCCAACCCGCCGGCCACCGCCCTTACTGCCGAACGAATTAGCGAGCGCTTCGAAGTGGACAACACCCCGCCGGTTATCGAGCATCTGCAAGCCGAATTTCGCGCCGCTGATAAAGCCGCCAGCTCCATCGCCGTGAAATTCACCGCCCGCGATGCCAGCAGCAGCGTGGAGCGCGCCCAATACAGCCTCGACGGCGGCGACTGGATCCTCGTATCTCCGGCGGGAAACATCAGCGACGCGCCCGAAGAACACTACGATTTTACGATTAGCGATCCGTCCGTCGGAGAACACACCATCGCGGTTCGCGCTTACGACCGCTTTGAAAATGTGGGAAGCGCAAAAACTACCGTAACCGTGACCAGTTCAAATCACCGGTAAAGCGATATAGCTTGAACCCGCCGAATCATGTGGATTGGGTCAATATTGTTGAGGATTAATCCCCGCGAGGCGGCCGTGTCGCATCTGTCTGCTCTTCAATTTCCGCGCCAAACCCCACTCTTCCATCCCCAAACGGTTCGCTCCGTGTGTGAGCAATCCGCGCCGTGCAATTTATTTCCTTCGCCGCGTTCCCGCCCACCTCGATCGGCATGCGCAGCGTAACTTCCAGTTGCATTCCGACTCGCAGCGGCGCCGACGACGCGAAAAAAAATCCTCCGCGCGAAACATTCAGCGCTTCCGTAAAATGTTCGCTGCTGTCCGCACCAACTCCCAGCGCGCGAAACCGCAACGGGGTGCGCAAATTGTAGCGGGGTATCCGCCGGCGCTCCTGGTCTTTCATTTTTACTGGCTCCCAGCGGGGAAAGAACGGCTTTCGAGTCTCGACTAGCGGGCTTCAAGTGAGCGTAGCAAAGCTACAGGGCACGTCAAGTGACAAATTAGCGCACCCGATGCCCGCGCAACGAACCTCAATCGCTTTGCGCCAACTCCCGCTTCCAGTATTCTGCTGTGCATTGGACAGCGAATGCCTACTACAAACTCAAAACACCCGACTCACATGGACCCTCGTCAAAAAGACGCGACTGTCGAAGACTTTGCGCCTCCCTCTTGGGAATCCATCAAGCAAGCCCATGCCCGCATCGCCCCTAAAATACATCGCACTCCCGTACTGACCAGTTCTTCGCTCGATAAACTCACCGGCGCCAGCATTTTTTTCAAATGCGATAATTTTCAGAAAACCGGTTCCTTCAAAATACGTGG
The DNA here is from genome assembly GCA_035482155.1 of Verrucomicrobiia bacterium. GTDB lineage: Bacteria > Acidobacteriota > Terriglobia > Acidiferrales > UBA7541 > Acidiferrum. Next base: position 58,424 of record DATHRB010000071.1, read on the forward strand.
CGCTACGAACGCCATCTTCTCGCTCACCGACGCCGAGGTTGCAAACGGCATCGTCACACAATCGAGTGGCAACCACGGCGCCGCCATTGCCTGTGCTGGCGCCTGGCGCGGCGTAAAAACCTGGGTGGTGATGCCCAAAAACGCGCCAGTCGTAAAATTTCGCGCCGTTGAAAGTTACGGCGCGCAGGTAACTCTTTGCGAGCCCACCGTCACCGCACGCAATGAAGCCGCCGCTCGGGTCCGCGCCGAGACTGGCGCCTACCTCATACATCCCTACGATGACGATCGCATCATCGCCGGACAAGCCACTGCCGCGAAGGAACTCCTGGAAGAAATTGGCGATCTCGACGCCGTCTTTGCGCCCGTCAGCGGCGGCGGCCTCCTCAGTGGCACCTGCCTCGGTGCAAAAGGTCCGCGCCCGAATATTCGCGTCTTTGGTTGCGAGCCGGAGCGTGCCGACGACGCCTATCGCTCTCTCACCAGCGGTACATTACAGTCTCAGGACTCCAGTGACACCATCGCCGACGGTTTGCGCGCTTCCCTCGCTCCGCGCACGTTCGCCATTCTGCGAAAACTTGTAGATGGAATTCTGCTGGCCAGTGAAGAAGAAATTATTTCCGCCACCCGCCTCATCTGGGAGCGCATGAAAATCATCATCGAACCATCGTCGGCGGTAGGCATCGCCCCATTGCTAAAACCCGGAGCGGTCGCCGCCTTAAACTTGCCACCGCGCGCCGATGGCCGCGCCCCAAAAATTGGCGTGATCTTCTCCGGCGGCAACGTCGACTTATCGTCCCTGCCGTTCTAATTTAATCGGCGCCGCCCAACGCGGAGGGTGCCCCAGGCTCGATTTTTAGCCTAGGTCTTGGGGTGCCCCAGGTTCGCATTTGGGTTATGAACCTCGGTCTTGGGGTTGCCTTCTGATTTACTTCACACCACTCGACGGCAAACTCTTCCCAGAGTTTACGTTTCTCTCAATTTCAATTTGCCCGCAGCTTTATTCTCTTCCAGAAAAGCCCGCAAATCCTGCGTGGCATCCAACAACCTCACCCACTGCTCGTAATAAAGCGTCACCGGGAACCGCCCCAGCCCGTACACACTGACGCCACCCTTTTCGCCCACGCGAAATTCCAACGCTCCGGTGCGCCGCCCAGAGCCTTTCTTTTCCAACTCCGCTATTTTTGCTTTCAGTTCTTCGTAAGATGGCTCAGCCATTTTTCCTCCATTAAACTCGAATGCCGCCGATTATACCGGACCCGCCCATCAGAGTCCGCAGAGTGAACCGCACGCCAAGGCGCCCCCGCAACTCGGCAATCCTTTACACACCAGGCCACTACTTCAGCGTGATTTTTTCTACCAGGGGCAAGTCTTGTGAAGACCCGCCCGCCATAAACGAATAGGCGCCCGGTATCATTTTCCAGCTGTCCGACGCCTCGTCAAAAACAGACAGATACGCGCTGTCGATGCTTACCGTCACTTCTTTGCTTTCCCCCGGCTCCAACCTAAACTTGCTGAAACCCACCAGTCTCTTCGGCGGCTCCCCAGCATCCGCAGGAAGTGCCACATAAACCTGAGCGACTTCTGCTCCCGCCCTGCTTCCGGTGTTCTTCACCGTAAACGTAACCGTGGTCTTCTCTTTCCCAGGTTTCACCTTCAACTCTGAATAAGCGTACGACGTATACGACAAACCAAATCCAAACGGAAACAGCACCACCTTTTTTTCAGCGTCATACCACCTGTAGCCAACTTTCAATCCTTCATCGTAATGCACTTCAAACGTCGGCTTAGCCTCCCCAGTTGCCATCACCGCTGCCTTACCCAACTGGCTCGGCGACGGAATCACTTCTTGCGGATGCGGCAAATCCGCCGCACTGCGCGGAAAAGTCATCGGTAATTTACCGCTGGGGTTTACGTCGCCAAATAGAATGTTGGCCACCGCGTCGGCGCCCTTGCTCCCCGCATACCACGCTTCCAGCACCCCACTGACTTTATCGATCCATGGCATGGTCACCGCGGTCCCGGATTCAATCACCACAATCGTCCGCGGATTCGCGGAAGCTACCCGGTCAAGCATCGCGTCCTGGTTATCCGGCAACGACAAATTTGGCAAGTCAAAATCCTCGCTGGTCCACTGGTGCACAAACACGATCGCAACATCCGACTGCTTAGCCAAAGCCGCAGTGGCTGCGGGATCGGCCCCCGAGGCAAACTTCACACTCACTCCTGGAGCCTTGGCTGCAACAGCCTTCAAAGGCGAAGTCGGAAACCACACATGGGCCTTCCATGCCGGCGCTGTAGATCCCGGCGGATCCACCTGCGCCGATCCCCCACCCGAAATCATGCCTTCATCCGCGTGCGTGCCAATAATTGCGATGGAACGCACCTTCGCGCGATCCAAAGGCAACACCCCTTTATCATTTTTGAGCAGCACGATGCTCTGTTCCGCAATCTGCCGCGAAGTTTCCAGCCCACCTTCCACATCCACTACGCTTCTCTTCCTCGGAAAGTCCACGATGCCGCTCGCAAATTCAGAACGCAAAACACGCCGCACGTGATCATCCAGTTCTGCAACAGGAACTTTGCCTTCCTGTACCGCTTTCTTCAATGGCTCGCCATAATAAATATCTTCAGGTTCCTCATTATCCAGACCAGCCGCGGACGCTTTCACCGTGCTGTGTGTGCCGCCCCAATCCGACACCACGAAACCTTTGAACTTCCACGCTTTCTTCAGCACTTCCGTAAGCAAATATTTGTTTTCGCACGCATAATCGCCATTAATCGCATTGTAGGAACACATCACCGCGGCCGGATTGCCAATCTCAATGCCAATGTGAAACGCCAGCAAGTCCGTCTCCTGCAACGCGCGCTTTCCGATCACCGAATTCACTTCGTTGCGCCCGCTTTCCTGATCGTTCACCGCATAGTGCTTGATGTCCCCGATGACGTGCTGCGCCTGTTCGCATTTAATGCGGTTGCCAACCAACGTGCCCGCCAAAACGGGATCTTCCCCCAGGTATTCAAACGTCCGTCCGTTGCGAGGCTCCCGCGTAATGTTCGTGCCGCCGCCTAAAGTCATGTTGTAGCCCTGCGCACGCAACTCCCGCCCGATCAGCGCGCCATACTCGCACGCCGCTTGCGGATCCCAGCTCGCCGCCGAAGCAACAGGCGATGGCAGGGCTGTCGAATATCTCCCATTCTCCGCGCTGCTCCGCAACCCGTAAGCAGCGTCACTCATCTGAATCATGGGAATTCCCAGCCGCTCCACACCGAATACAAATCCAGCCCCACCATTGCCTAGATATGCCTTGGGAAACACCTTGCCAGGCCAGTTCGGCATACCCTCGCCATGCACCAGATCGATTTTTTCGTCGAGCGTCAGTTCTTTCAGCACCATCTCGGCCCGTTCATCCGGTGAAAGTTGGGGGTTCATCCACGGACGATCTTTTGCGGCGACCTCTTCGCCCTCATGCAAACGGCCCTGCGCAAACGATGCTGCGCCACCCAACGAAATAACAACTGCAGCAGTGAGTCCTAAGCATAAACAAGGCAACTTCTTCATCGGCAATGTCCTCGTGAAAGCGCTCATAAATGCGCGCCTATGATAGCGGTTTTTCGCTCAAATAATGCGCCGGATCTTACACTCGCCCGGTAACGAATCTTCCAGAACAACATTAGCTCATTCTAATGATGACTCATTTGGTACAGAACCGTTGTTCCCAGGATGAAATACTTCCAATTAGGACCAAGTGTGTTCGTGCCAGAAATCACGATTGCAAAATCAAATCGTGCACCAGCCTTCTCGGCAGGTACGGCATTTTAAATCAGGCCCTAGCTTTTTTAATTCCTTTTACCCCTTCCCGCAAGTAAAAACACCAGCGCGTCTTCGAACAGACGCGGACGGGAACGGGTATGAACAAGCCGATAAAAAAATCCGTGCTGCTGATCGAATCCCACCCGGGCGATACGCGCTTGATCACCGGCGCGCTTCAGAATGAATTGCAGGACGCTCTACACATCGAGTGTGTTAAGAAACTATCGGACGGACTGGACCGTATCCACCGAGGCAGAGTTCGCGGCATCATCGTAGACATCGAAATGCCCAACGGCAAGGGCATTGCCGCCTTTGAAAAGTTAAGGGCCGCCGCGCCACATCTTCCTATTCTGATACTCAGCGGCCTGGAAAACGAGAATGTCGCGAAACAGGCGGTTGATCGGGGCGCGCATGACTACCTCCTGAAAACCAATTTTGATCACTTCCGGTTGCGCAGGGCGGTGCACCTGATGATCGAACGGCATGCCATCGAGGAAAAAGCGTATTTACTACAGCGCCGCGCCGAAGTAACGCTTGCTTGCACTGGCGATGCAGTGATCATCAGCGATAGCGCGGAGCTGGTGACCCATTTAAACCGCCCCGCGGAATTGTTGACCGGGTGGTCTCAAGCAGAAGCGCGCGGCCATGCAGTAAGCGAAATATTGGGCCACGTCTCGCGCGATGTCCAGGCGCCCTCAACACCCGCGCCATCCGCGGCTTCTGGCGCTATTAAAGACGTACTTTCGTCAGAAACGGCGACTTTACTAAGGCGTGACGGCGTAGGGCGGAACATAAAAAACTGCTCGGGGTACATCCGCGACCGGGACGGTAACGTCGCCGGATCCGTGGCCGTCCTGCACGATTTAGGGGCCGTGCAACAGAAGGGTTTGAAGCTCTCCCACGCCGCGCAGCATGATTCTCTGACCGGCCTGCCCAATCGCTCACTGGTGAATGACCGTATCACCCAGGCCATTTCCTTCGCTGCGAGATATACCCAACAGTTGGCGGTGATGTTTGTCGACCTCGATCTATTTAAGAAAATCAACGATTCGCTCGGCCATGCCATCGGCGACAAACTCTTGCAACAGGTAGCTATCCGCATCGTTGCCTGCGTACGCCGTTCAGACACCGTGGCGCGCATTGGCGGAGACGAATTCGTAGTGCTGCTGTCACAAGTCGGACACGCGGAAGACGCAGTTTTCATCGCCAGAAAAATCCTGACCTCTCTGGCCGCCCCATACCTCATCGATCAAAAACTACTTCAGATCAACGCCAGTATCGGTGTCAGTACTTACCCCGACGATGGCACAGACTCCGAAACCCTCATACACCGCGCGGACACCGCCATGTATGAAGCCAAAAAGCTGGGCCGCAATAACTGTCAATTCTTCCAGCCGGAAATGCAGGCGCGAGTCTTGGAATGGCGGAGCCTGGAGGGCAGCCTCCGCTGCGCGCTGCAGCGCAACGAATTCATGCTGGAGTACCAACCGAAGATCGATCTTTTCACCGGAGAGATCACCGGCGTGGAAGCCCTGCTGCGCTGGAATCATCCCGAACGGGGCCAGATCCAACCGTCAAAATTTGTTCCCATCGCAGAGGAGTCCGGTTTGATCGTGCCCATCGGACAATGGGTGCTCCTGGAAGCCTGCCGCCAGGCGCGCACCTGGATCGACGCGGGATTGCCGCCAGTTCGCATCGCCGTGAACGTCTCCGCGCTGCAATTCGCATCCAAGGGTTTTTTACCCAGTGTTCACGCCGCCTTGATTTCAACCGCAATGGATCCCCGCAATTTAGAACTCGAATTGACCGAGACGGTACTGATGCAAGACGCCGAATCTGCGATGCGAACGTTGCGCGCCCTCAAAGCCATCGGCGTGCAACTCGCCGTGGATGATTTTGGGGTTGGTTATTCCAGTTTCAGCTATTTACGAAAATTCCCACTCGATGCTTTAAAAGTCGACCGCAGCTTCATAAACGATATTTCCTCGAACCCTGACAACGCCATGATTCTGAGCGCGCTGATCAACATCGGAAAGAGCCTTAAGCATCGAGTGGTGGCCGAGGGTGTGGAGACCGAGGAACAACTCCATTTTCTGCGCCAAGAAGGTTGCAGCGAAGGCCAAGGCTACTTTTTCTGCCGTCCGGTAATTGCCGAGAAGTTCGCCGAATTTCTGGAGCGCGGTGTGACCGAATCAGTAGTGCATTAACCCCAAAACGCGCAATGCCGCTGAGCCGGGACCGCCAATCATCCCGGAATTTTGGCCCTCTCGGCTTGCCAATATTCCTCGGGAAAATAGCCTCGGAAAGCATCCTAAGCAAATCATGTCCGCATCAGACAGAACACTCGGGTCTGGTCTTGCTGAGTCCGCTTTGTAGGACTGGACCGAAAGTATGGTTTACGAGTCGGTTATCTGACCCAATGTGATAGCCTTCATTAATCGGGGAGTGCGGGTGGGGCCTTCCGCGAAACCATCTTTGTCAGTAGTAAAATGTAATACTACCCGTGTATCCATCGGTCCCAGCCGCCCCGTCACCTCGCTCGAGAAACAAATCAAGCTAGCTCCAAAATCCCCACTACGGGCCAACTGATGAAAACCCATTCGCAACTGCTAGGGACGGTTGATCGCACTTTCCAGTTTTCGCCGATTGGTTTCCTGGCGCTTGCTCTCCTTTCGACCGCCTTGCCCACCACCGCCGCCGCTCAGACCAATGACGCCAGCGCATCGCAGGCGACTTCCCGCCCTTCGCGAATCACTCAGGCCCACATCACACAAGCCCGTATCACCCAAGCCATTGACGAAAAACAACTGGTGCTCCTCCGCGGCAATGTCCATCCGCTGGCGCAAACCAAATTTGACCAGGGCGCCGTAAGCGATGCGCAACCCCTGGATCGCATGCTCCTGCTCTTGCAGCGCGCACCAGAACAAGAAGCCGCCCTGCGCCAATTGTTGGACGATCAACTCACTCTCAATTCGCCAAAGCATCACGCCTGGCTGACTCCGCAACAGTTCGGCGAGCAATTTGGACCCACCGACGCCGACCTCCAGGCCGCTACGAGCTGGTTGACCGCCAAAGGATTTCACTCCATCCAGGTCGGGCCGGGACGCACCGCCATTCAGTTTTCAGGCTCAGCGGGACAAGTGCGCGACGCCTTCCACACCGAAATTCACCGCTACGTAGTGAATGGCGCTGAACACTTCGCCAACTCCGGCGATCCACAAATTCCCGCGGCCCTGGCCCCGGTAGTGGCAGGCGTGGTCTCCTTGCATAATTTTCCGAAGTTCGCCCACTCTCACACGTTGGGAAATTTTCATCGTGCCCGGGATGGCGGCGCTATCGAACCACTATTTTCTTTCGCCGGCTGCGGCTCCAATTCGAATCAGCCGTGCAACGGACTTGGCCCCGCCGACCTCGCAAAAATCTACAACGTTCCTGCAAACCTGGATGGCACCGGACAAACCATCGCCATTGTAGGCCAATCGAATATCAATCTCGCTGATGCGCAACAATATCGCGCTATCTTCGGGCTGCCGGTGAACGATCCCGTTATCGTGCTAAACGGACCGGATCCCGGCATAACAGCTGCTGACGAATCGGAAGCCATCCTGGACGTTCAGTTGGCCGGCGCTATGGCCCCCAAAGCAACAATCAAGCTTGTGGTCTCGGAATCACTGCAATCCGCCGCCACTGCAGGTATCGATCTATCCGCTCTGTACATCGTTGACAACAACATTGCCGGGATCATGAGCGAAAGCTACGGTTCCTGTGAAGCTGGCCTCGGCACCGCGGGCAATAACTTTTATAGCGCTTTGTGGGAACAAGCCGCCGCGCAGGGCATCACCGTGCTGGTATCGACCGGCGATAACGGCTCCGCATCTTGCGATGATCCCAACTCCGTCGACTTTGCTTCCAACGGCTTGGCGGTGAGCGGAATTGCATCCACTCCTTTCAACCTAGCCGTCGGCGGCACCGACTTCCTCTACAGCTCCACCAACCCATCCTCAACTTACTGGAATGTCACCAATTCCGGCACGCCTCCAACGGAGTCCGCCAAGTCCTATATTCCGGAAAGCACCTGGAACAATTCCTGCGCTGCGGCAGGACTGAGCGGCTGCACCGCGAGCATCATCAATGCCGACAACTCCAGTGGAATCGATCTTGTCGCTGCCAGCGGCGGGCCAAGCTCCCTCTATTCCAAACCCGCATGGCAAGCGGGCATCGCTGGCATGCCTAACGACAGTAAACGCGACATTCCCGATGTTTCTCTATTCTCCAGCAACGGCACCAACAACAGTTTCTACATTGTTTGCCAGAAAGATTTTACCGGCGCCAGTTCCTGTGATTTGAACTCGCCCTTCCTCGATTTCAGTGGTGCCGGTGGAACCTCCGGCGCGGTGCAAGCGTTCGCGGGAATCATGGCCCTCATCAATCAAAGCCAGGCTTCCGTATCAAACCCTGCGCCCCGCCAAGGCAACGCAAATTACATTTTTTATAAATTGTATAAACAGAATCCCGCGAAAATATGCCCGTCCAACCCCGCCGCAGTCACCACCGCCGGTTGCATATTTTACGATGTCGTTACCGGAAATATTTCCGTGGCCTGCCAGGGTGGCACCCCAAATTGCAGCAACACCAACACCGCCTTCAACCAATACGGTGTGATGGCTAGCGCCGGGGTTCCCGCGTGGACCGCCGCTTCGGGCTACGACCTGGCCAGCGGTCTCGGTACTGTGAACATCGCCAATCTGGCCGCCGCTTGGGGCGGCGTCGGATTGACGGCTTCCACCACCACCATCAGCGCTTCACCGAGCGGAACAATTGCCCACGGCGCAAATGCTAGTTTCGCCGTACACGTAGCCTCATCAGGAGGAACACCCACTGGACAAGTTTCGTTAATCGCTACTCCCGCTGGCGCCGCGCAAACCGGAATTGGCCCCTTTTCATTAAGTAGCGGCACAGCAACATTCACTACCAACATGCTCCCCGGTGGCACGGCCTATACCGTCGTCGCCCATTACAGCGGCGACGGCACCTTCGCACAAAGCGACTCAGCACCAGTTCTCGTGACCGTCAGTAAAGAAAGCAGCAGAACAGCGGTAACCCTACTCACCTTCGACTCCAGTGGCAACCTCATTAGCTCCAACGCCACTACCGCTGCCTACGGTTCTCCCTACATCATGCGCGTAGATGTCACTAATGCTTCCGGTACTTCCTGTTCCACGAATCTCAATAATGGAACCATTCCCCCCATCAACACCATCCCCTGCCCCACCGGAAACGTTTCCGTCACGGATAACGGTGCCGCCCTCAATGATTTCACCAACAGCAACAGCGGCGTCGCCTCTAATGTCGCTCCTTTAAATAGTCAGGGATTTTTTGAAGATCAACCCATTCAGCTCCCCGGCGGAAATCACAGTATCGTGGCCGCTTACGCAGGCGACACCAGCTATACCTCCAGCATCTCCGCTGCGGACGCCGTCTCCATCACCAAGGCCGGCACCGGCGTGACCATGAACCCTATTCCCAATGCTTCGACGAACTTCCCTATCTCTTTGTCGGCCACCGTCACCACCGCCAGTTCTGGCGTCGGCCCAACCGGAACGATGACTTTCACCTCCGGTGGCACACCTCTCGGAACCGCACCGATCATTGGCACCGCCGCTGTTCTCACCCCGTTCGCTCCTGCAACCGGCACCGCTACGTTTGCCGCCACCTTCACCACCGCGGGCGCCAAAAGCGTCACTGCTACATATAGCGGAGATTCAAATTACTCGCCTTCCGGACCCTCCGCAGCCATCTCCGTCAATGTGAGTTCCTCCGGCTCATTCAACATTACCGCCTCGCCTGTAACCGTTACTGCCGGCAGTAGCGGCGTATCAACCGTCACCGTCACCCCGTCGGGCGGCTTTACTGGCAGCGTGCAAGTTTCTTGCGCCGGAACAGGTTTGCCGCCCGGTGTCAGTTGCTCTCCAAATCCCTTGGCCATTGCCGTCAGTGGCACTGCGCCAGTAACAGCCGCGTTAACGGTCATGGTCGTTGGCCCGTCGACAACACTGTCAGCTTCCAGAATTTCCCACCAACACCCGCTCTACGTCGCGGCGATCGCTATCCCGCCAACGAATTCGAACGGCACCCACCTGACCGCCCACCTGACAACATGGTGGTCACTCAGCGCAGTCTCAGGCCTCGCTTCGTTATTGCTCCTGCTCTTTCCCGGCTTGCGACCACGCAATCAACTGCGCTCCGCACTCGGCTTAGGACTACTCTGCGTCTTTAGTTTCACCTTGGGCTGTGGCGGCGGAAGTAGTTCAAGCGGGGGCGGAGGAGGCAATCAGGTCGCTTCTCACACCACTCTGACCGTAACCAACGCGAAGCAGGCCTCCAACAACAATTTTGCATTCAATGTCGCCGTGACGTCCTCGGGCGCAAGTCCCACCGGCCAGGTACAGCTCTTCGATGGAAGCACCGCGTTGGGTCTCCCGGTAAGCCTTTCGAATGGCACTGCTTCGATCAACACTGGCCTGGCCACTGTCGGTACTCATGGGGTTAGTGCGCATTACTTGGGCAATGCCACCACTCTCGCATCCGCCAGCGGCGCGATAAACCTGACGGTCACCGGCGCCACAATCGTGCCTTTGACCAGCACTCCAAACGGATCTGCAAATATTAATTTAACTATTCAGTAGCCAGGCAGATGATCGGGAATTTCGTACGAAGTAGATTTAAGTGGAACGAAATTAATTATTCAGAACCGGCGGAAAGAAGACGCCCCAGAAGTGCGGTGACGGCGTCAAGAATTCTATCGGCTGCAGTGACCCGCCTTGCGATAGTTGCGCCGCGCGCACGATGCGAACTTCAACACGACCTTCGGTTTGGGGATGCTCAATCGTAAGCTTGGTCCCCGCAGGAAAACCTTCAGCAACTAATAGCATCGCACCTGTTTGACTTACTGTATGCGTTTCCGCTTGCACCGGCTTGGGTTGATCCGGCACATGCAGTAACACCGGCATGCGTAGCAGAACCCGTTGCGCGCGGCGGCGTTCCTCTGCTGTAGGCTGCCGTGTAACTCCCGGGCGCGTCCCACTAGCCGCCGAAGCATTGATGTCAGAGTTGCTTTTCACAGCTCCAGCCCCCAGAAATCCATCTCCGGCGCCACTAATTCGATGCCATATTCCCAGCCGTCCGGGCGCGGGCCGCCTTTCCACACCACCACCGCGGCATTAGTGGAATGAGTGGCAATGTTCGTGAGCGCTACCCGATCTTCCAGTTCTAGCGATTGCTTCAGCACGATCATGCAACCATAAGGATTCACAATTCGCGTGTGTGCGGCCACCTGGATGCGTTCGCCCGCTGCGGTGCTCCACTCAATCCTCACGGGAACCCGCGAGTTCATGCGCGGCCCGCGACGCTGCATTGCATGGCGCGTGCTGGCCTGCTTGGATTCGATAAACTTTACGGACATAATTGCCTCAAGCACGTAACAAACAAATCTCAGGACCCCACTACGGTCGGTAAGGTCATGCTAAAGTTGCCAGCAAAGGCGGTCAATGGAACTGTTTCAAAGTGGTACCGAAGCTACATCTGGCCCTTTGGACAGGGTAAAGCAGGGCTGCAGTGGCAACCTCAACCGTCAGAAATTTAATTGTAAACGCCGATGACCTCGCTTGGACCGAGGGTGTAAATCGCGGCATCGCGGAAGCGCACCGCAACGGCGTCGTCACCAGCGCCTCGCTCTTGGCCAACGGCTCGGCCTTTGCCTCCGCTGTGGAACTAGCGAAACTTACGCCCTCTCTAGGCGTTGGCGTACACCTCAATCTAAGCGATGGCAAACCAGTATCCCCGCCTGACACCGTGCAGAGCATCGTAAACACCCGAGGTGAGTTCGCCGGCGGACCGGAAGCTTTATTGCTGCGCATCGCGCGGCGAAACCTGCGGCTCAATGAAGTCGAAATCGAATGGGAAAATCAGATTCAGAAAATACGGAACGCCGGAATTCATCCAACACATCTCGACGGTCACAAGCATGTGCACATGCTGCCGGGAATGTTTGAAATTGCCTTGCGCCTCGCCAAGCGCAACTCCATTCCAGCCATTCGCATCTCACATGAAGGTTCTTCGCTGCGAGCCGCGCTATCCACGGGCGAAAACCAGAATGCCCCGCTGGTCATGAAGCAAGGCGTCCAGGCTCGCGTGCTCAAACTCTTGGCTAGAGACGCTCGCGCCTTGGCGGAATCCGCCGGCATCGCCACCACCGATTATTTTTGCGGCATCGCCCAGACCGGAGAGCTGACCATCGAAGGCATGAAATGCTTGCTGCAAAACTTGCCAGAAGGCACCACCGAAATGATGTGTCACCCCGGCTTCATGGATAAAGAGTTGGACGAATCCGCAACCAGGCTGCAGGATTCCCGCGAACTCGAGGTCGAGATACTAACTAGCCCGGACATTAGAAATCTTGTCGCCTCACAAGGGATTCGCCTGATAGACTATGCTTTCGTGGCCGGTAAGGCCTGAGTGCGTCCCTTAAAAACACTCGAGTAGGTTGCTGAAAAAAACATGAGAAGCGAATCCCCTATCCGCTACTCCATCGTGGTGCCGTTCTTCAACGAACAGGAAAACGTGCCCCCGTTATACATGAAGCTCACCGAAGTGATGGACTCTATCGGCGAGCCTTACGAACTCGTTTTTGTCGACGACGGCAGTCGCGATAATACTTTCAAAGTTCTCTCCGAGATTTATGAACACGATCGCCGCGTCAACCTCGTGCGTTTGCGCCGCAATTTCGGTCAGACCGCCGGATTAAAAGCCGGTTTCGACTTTGCGCGCGGCGAAATTATCATCTCCATGGACGGCGATCTGCAGCACGACCCTGAAGAAATTCCCCGCTTCCTCGAAAAAATTGAAGAAGGCTACGATCTTGTTAGTGGTTGGCGCCACGAACGTAAAGATCACTGGCTTATGCGCCAGATTCCCAGCCGCGCCGCCAACTGGATGATGGCCCGCCTGTCCGGCATCGACTTGCACGACTTCGGCACTACCTTCAAAGCCTATCGCCGCGAAATTATCCAGGAAATTCAACTCTACGGCGAGTTGCACAGATTTATTCCCGCGTTGGCCAGTTCCACCGGCGCGAAAATCGCGGAAGTCCCCATCACCAATCTCGATCGCAAAAGCGGCAAGTCCAATTACGGAATCGGACGCACCATCCGCGTTTTTCTGGATTTGCTGATCGTAAAATTCTTGCTTGATTACTCCACACGCCCGCTACAATTTTTTGGTTTATTGGGCGTCGCAGGCGCCGGCTCCGGCTGTTTGATTGCAACTTTTCTGGCCTTCGAGAAATTTTACAACGGCCAGACCATCATGACCGAGCACGGCCCCTTGATGCTGCTCGCCGTGGCGCTTTTCATTAGCGGCGTCCAACTCATCTCTATGGGCCTGCTTGGCGAAATCATTGCCCGCACCTATTACGAATCCCAGAACAAGTCCATCTATTCCTTGCGCGAAGTGAAGAGCCACCGTAAAGAGATGAGCGATCCCGCCGAACCTGCCCGCCCATCGGGCAGTTCCGAACGATAAATTTCCATAAATTTTCGAAGGCCATCGAACAATCCACCCAGCACCGCTAGACAAAATGCGTTCGACAACATGGTCGATGGTCGCGCACCGGGGGGCTTCATGAATCGCGAGCACTTCTATTCCATCATGAATGGTGAGGGCACCCTGGACTACGAGCTGTATCTCAATACCAAAGCGTTGTTGTCCTGCCAGACCAAATTCGACGAGCTGTGCAACGCCGATGAATTGCAATTCCAGGTCGTCCATCAGGTAGAAGAATTGTGGATGAAGTTAATCGCTTACACGCTGCTGGACATTGACGATTACTTGCAACAGGAAAATACCAATCGCGTACTCACTCTTTTCCGCCGCGTTCACCTCATCCAGAAAATGATGATCCAACAGATCGCGCTGCTCGAAACCATGTCCCCCAAGGAATATCAAGCCATTCGAACCCGCCTGGGAAACGGCAGCGGCCAAGAATCGCCAGGCTTTCGCGTGCTCCTCAAAATGTTCCAACCCATCTGGAGCTCCTTCAAATCCTCATACCTCGAAAAGCATCAGCTCACCGTGGAAAAAATTTATGACTCCGAATATTCCCACAGCGACGCCTACGTGGTAGCCGAAGCCCTCGCGGAATTCGACGCCCTATTCCAAAAATTCCGCTACGAACACATGCAGCTGATCCACCGCACCATCGGCTTCGGCGCCAAATCCCTGAAAGGCCGAGCCGTCGAAATTTTGGAAGAAGGCATGCGCCAAAAATTTTTCCCCGAATTATGGGAAATTCGCGGCCAAATGACCGACAAATGGGGTGCCCAATACGGAGTAAAACGCGACCCCCTGGGCCCCCACCACTAACCCGCTGGCCATCACCAACCAAATCACACGATGGTGACGGGTGCCCCAGGTTCGCCGTTGAGTCTGAACCTGGGTCTTGGGTTGTTCTATTCTTCTCCGTCGTCCCGGGATGGTAGTTACCTATCCTTACCAAAATAAATCTCCTCACCCCTCGAACAGTCACTCCGCCGAGATCCTCCGGTAACTCCCACGAAAAAACAACAACGGCTCCCCCTCAAACACTTCCGCACTTTCCACTTCACCCAAGAAAATAGTGTGATCCCCAGCGAGGTGCGAAGCCACCACCCTGCAGGTTAGCTGCACCAACGCGTCCCCCAAAACCGGAATCCCCGGCGCAGGCCACTCAAACCGTATCCCCAAAGCACGCTCCGCCTCCGGATCCTGCTCCGGCTGCGCAAAAAAATCAGAAATGGTTCGCTGGTAATCCTTCAAAACGCTCACGCCAAAGCGCTGCGCCCTTTTCAATACCGGCAACATACGTGCCTGCTCATCTACGCACACCAAAACCAAAAGCGGCTCCAGCGATACCGCAGTGAACGAATTCGCCGTCATGCCATGCACTTCGCCCGGCGCGCGTTCCGCGGTCACCACCGTGACTCCAGTAGCAAATCGACCGAGCGCCTGACGAAACACCGCGCTGCTAAGTAATCCCGATTTCATATTTTTTCGAAGATATCACAGGAACGAACTTGCCAAACGTATTTGGCCGTTATCATTGCGAACTACGCAGTTCCCCCACGTGCGGTGTTGCTAAATCACCGAAACGCACACAAAAAAAGGGCGAGACATTGGCCACCCGGCCACGCTCGCCCGCTTCTCTTGTCACGCTCCGGACTTTTCCGAAGTGTGCTCAGCCCTTTGGCGGTTTCTCCTTGTCCTTCTCTTTTTCCTTGGGCGCCTTTTCCTGTTGTTTTTGTTGCTGCTGTTTTTGTGCCGCTGGCGGTGGCGCACTGCGCTCCGCGGGCCGTTCCGCTGGCGCCGGACGTGGCGCTGGCTGTTCATTCGGCCGCGTCACTGGGCGGTCTGCAGGTCGTTCATTCGGCGCCGGACGAGCTGCTGGCTGTTCATTTGGTGCCGTGCGAGTTGCCGGCTGTTCATTCGGTCGTGTTACTGGGCGGTCCGCAGGCCGATTGTTAGGCTGCGCACTTGGCGGACGGTCATTGGTAGCAGGCGGCCGCGAGTTAGGCTGCGGCTGCGAGTTCGGCTGCGTTACAGAGCGATCAGCTGGTCTATTCGTTGGTGGTGTAGTATTCGTCCGGTCATTATTGGGCGCAGACACCGGACGGTCCGCTGGCCGGTTATTCGGCTGCACATCGTTCGGTTGCGTCGCCGTCCCACGCTCCGCAGGTCGATTCCCCGGCTGTTCATTATTCACAGCCGCCGGCCGGTTCCCAGGATTGTTCTGCGGCTGACCCGGTTGCGGCTGCCCAGGTTGACCCGGACGGCCGGCAACGCTGCCCTGACCGCCCTGCGCCGCTGAGCGGTTCACCGGCTGCGACGGCTTGGGAGCCTCCCGCACCGATACGGGTGCCTGTCTCGGAGGTGGTGCAACCCTGACCGCGGCGGCTTGCGTGCGTGCCGCTGCCGCCGGTTGCATCTGTCGAATCTGCGTCACGGACAGCGGCTGGCCACCGTTGGTCTTTATCGCTTCCTGCCGCCTCTCGAACGATGGAGCAGGTGGTGGCGGCGCGGCCTTGGCTACCACTGCACGCTGCTGCACAGCGGCTGGCGGCTGATGTTCTGCAGGCCTCGCCGATCCCAACACTGCTTGTTTCGTCGGCACGATAGCCGGCTGCCGCACCTGTACTTGCGCGCTGGCCATCTGCCGTGCATCCACTCTCACGGCATTTCGCGCTACCGGTTGCGCCGACGTGAATGCTTGCTGGCTAGTGGCCATAACCGCGCCAGGAACCCGCTGATTCACATACGTAACATTGGTCACCCTGGTGTTGTTGACCACCGTAGTTTGATAATAATTATTGATCACCGTCCGGTTAACGGTCGTGTTCGAAATGTTCACGTTCTCAACATACCGTTGGCTCACGCGGTAAGACGGCACGTACACCTCACGCGGTCCCAGCGGAAACCAACCTACCGCTCCTCCGCCGCCGCCAACCGCGACCCCCACGCTAAATCCACCGCCGCCAACAAACGCAACCAGCGCTGGCG
Source organism: Verrucomicrobiia bacterium (assembly GCA_035482155.1). GTDB lineage: Bacteria > Acidobacteriota > Terriglobia > Acidiferrales > UBA7541 > Acidiferrum. Next base: position 74,823 of record DATHRB010000071.1, read on the forward strand.
CGTACACGGGACGCACATAAACTACGCCTTCAGCTCGCGGGGGCGAAGGTATCCATCCCCATCGGCCTTCTACGTTTACCCACCGTCCGTAATGAAACGGCGCGAACCCCCAAGGCTGATCATCCACCCACGTATATCCCCAAGGCGCGATATACGCCCAGTGACCGTAGTGATACGGCGCCCAGTCCGCTACTTCGACGCGCGGATACCACACATGGCCATATTCCGGTGAATCGCGCCAATCTCCGTGGTCATCTAAATCTTCATACCCAACCACATCCTGCGAAACATATTGCGCCGACCTCGAGTGTTCCCATCGACGGTCTCGGTTTGCGCTCCAAGTGTCAAACTCGTCGTAATCCGCGCTCAAATCCTGCACATCCGCGCTCAGCTGATCGGTTCCAGAAAACACTGCGTCGTCGTGGCTGCGAACGGAATAAGACGCTCCGCCGCCAGTAACTTGGCCTTCACCGTCGCGAACTCCAATCGACGTCGCATCGCCGCCTTCATCAACATTGACGCGATAGATTCCCGGACGTGTAATCGAAAAAGCCAGATTCGGCGTGTCGATTTCGTACGTCTCGTTATCATCCAGATGACGCACGCGCACTAGAATCGTGCCTTCGCTCAAACGCACCTGCGTGATGTTATCGTTCAGATTCAAAAACGAAAAACCAGTGCTGTGGAACAGCCGAATAGTCGAAGCGTCCAGTTGCAGTTCGACTCGGCCGTCCTGGTCAGACCACAATTTATCGCCCGTAGTGATCGGTCGATTGATTCCTGCATCGACCCAATCCTCCGTGCCGGCTGGTTGAAACGAAACAGCCCCCTGGGAATACGCAAGTCGTGCTACTACCGATGGCGGATCATCATCATCTGCAAGTGCCAGCTTCGGAAGGAACAGCGCGAGCGCCATTGCCACTCCAAGTACGCTGGCTACCTTTCGGAAATGTTGTCTGAACATCGTTCTTCTCTCCTTGTTGCTATACCACTTTGGACCTTTCTCTTCGCACACAACCAGCGTGCGAATGAGACGAACAATTAATGAACCGGGGAAAGGGCGGGCAAACGTGGGTAAACATTGCACCAATCCCGTTGCTATCTGAATAGGCTTTTCGCTGTAGACGCAAACAGGAAAGCCCCGACAGTTAATGCATATTAAACCCGCGGGGCCGGGAACAGTTGTAGCCGGTGCGTGAGCGTAACCAATATCACACTACACTACCGATGAAATTCTTGGCGATATCTTCGCTCAAGGAATTCCGTGCACGCTCACAAATAAAAAAAAGCCTGCTCTTCGAGCAGACTTTTTTCGTTTTGATTTAATTGAGTTTTTACCGGCCGTGCGATCCTGAGCCGCCTCTGCTTCCGCCGCCACCACCACCTGAAGGCCGTCCCCCGCCAGACGATCCTCGGCTAGGCGCCGGCGATGAATGCGATGGAGCCGAGTACGTACGGCTTGGGGCCGAATAACCCCGGCTCGGCGAAGAATAACCACTCGACGGCGCCGAGTAAGAACGCGACCCACCGCGGGTATTGTACGCGCCACCGTTTGCCGAAGGAGGCCGGTTAGGATTGTAACGAGCGGCGCCCTGCGAATTCACGGAGCCGGATCCTGCATAACTCGGACGATTCGGTGACTGGCCACCATAATTGGCGCTCGCCCTGCCACCGTAGGCAGTAGAGTTGCCAACGCTGCGGTTTCCCGCGTTCGCGCTGTTGCGTCCGCCGCTGTAGCCAGAGTTTCCGACAGTCCGCACCGCCATGTGTGAGGCCGCTGCCGCCGGAGCCGTGCGCGCAATCACCGCCCGGTTCTGCACCGAAGCCGGAGGCGTTGCTACGCGGCCTCCACTGCGAGCATTTGCAGCTCCCGTATAACTCGCTCTCGTCGGAGTCATATTCAAATGATTCGTCACTTGCGCGTTGCGCAACGATGCCGCCGTCACCGGTGTCGCCCCACGATTCACTGCCTGACCGCCAACAAAGCCAGCTCGCGTAGTCGCTGTCACCGCCGCGGGATTGTGCGCGTAGGCATAGTTCCGATTCACGCTGTTGAAGTTCACGTTGTTCACGTTGCGTATGTACGTGTTGTGAATATTTATGTTGCGGATGTACGCGCCACCTGCGCGGTACCCATACCACGGATGATACACTTCACCAAAACCCAGCGGAAACCAGCCCACTCCAACACCAACTCCGAAGCCAAATCCGAAACCACCGCCAAGGAATCCTACGAAGGCCGGCCCGTAAACTGGATAGTAGCCGATCGGTCCCGGGCACCAGCCCCAGCGCCCGCCAAAATAATTCCAACGTCCGTAGTGGTACGGCGCAAAACCCCAAGGCTCATAGCCAATCCACGTCCAGCCCCACGGCCCAACGTAGCCCCAATATCCATTACTGTAAGGAGCCCAGCCAACCGCGACGCTATTGGGATACCAAACCGGTCCGTAGTTAGGCTCTTGCGACCACGTGCCGTTATCGTCCAGGTCGGAATAGCCCACCGTGTCCCGCGACACGTACCGCGCAGAAACTGAATTTTCTTCTTTGCGGTCACGGTCCGCAGCCCAGCGATCGAAGTCGTCCGGTTGCGGCGCGCGGTCAGTGTGGTAATCAATGTCGGAATCTGTGCCGTTGAATTCGGCAAGCTCGCCCGAACGCACCACGTGGCTCTTGCCGCCCGCGGTAACTTCGCCTTCTCCGCGAATCACCGTCACCAATGTGCCATCGCCATTTTCGTTCACGTCGATGCGAAACGCTCCAGCCTGGCGCACCGTAAATGCCACGTTCGGCGTGTCCACTTCATAAGTGTCGCCTTCGCGCAACTCCCGCACCCGGAAATTAATGCTACCCTCCGCCAGGCGCATCTGCGTAATGTTCTGGTCCAGATTCAGAAACGAAAGCGCCGTCATCGCGCCCAGATGAATCGAAGCTTGTCCTGCTTGCAACTCCGCGCGCGAATCTTTATCCACCCAAATTTTGTCGCCAATGGTTACCGGCCGGTTCTTCGCCGCATTGCCCCAATCCCCGCTGCCGCCAGCTTGAAAAGATACCGACCCATCAAGATAGCTCAGCCTGGCAACGCGCGAAGGAGGATCCTGCGCGTCCGGCGAACCGCCATCTTCGTTAGCCTGAGAATTGGCATAACGCGGATCATCGCTTTGGCCCGCATAGTTCCCGTTGGAATTATCGTTGTAACGAGGATCATTATTGTTGCGAGGGTCACCGGAATTGTAGCGAGGATCACCACCATTCGGATTGTTGTAGCGCGGATCGTCAGGACCCTGTGCAACCGTCCCATCGGGGCTAGCCATAGTGTTGTCCGCCGGACGCCCATCATCTTGCGCCCGCACAGAGGTTGCCGTCGTTAAAGTCGTACAAGAAAGAAGACCGGTCAAACACAGCAGCAAACCGAGTCTGCCTTTACCGGTGAATGTGGTCTTCGACATGTGTTTCCCCTATTCTAGGCCGGGCCCCAACTGGCCCCGGCGGCCGGAGTCTACCCCAAGGTAGTTCTCCCAGGAGATATAACCCGGTGGCAGGAAATAAGTTGCCCTGTTATAACACCGCCAATAATGCCTATATATTAGCCATATATTAAAGGTTAGATGCCGCCGCTGATGCCAGAGTGGGACCGCGCAGTGTACTAGTACATTGCCAATGCGTTACTAGCCCTTAATCTGTCCCACAGAGCAGGCGATTTTCACCCGCACTCTCCGTAAACTCGGGGATTGTGAGTATATACGCGGTCTGGGAGAATAGAATTCATATGAACGCAAAATGCTTCGGATCCATGGCAGTCGCAACGATCGGATTGGCTGCCGCGGTTTCATCGCCGGCGCAAACCTGGCGTCAGGTTGGCCCTCCGGGCGGAACCGTTATATCCCTCGAAGCCGATTCCCACAATATTAAGAAACTGTACCTCGGCACCTCCGACGGTCACGTTTTCTTTTCCAACGATGAAGGCGCCAATTGGCGATTGATCAGCCGCATCGGCACTGGCCAGGACGACGTGATTACTCATATCCTCGTCGACCCTCGCGATTCTAATCGTCTTTACGCCAGCACCTGGACGCTCTATTCCGGCGGCGGCGGCGTTTATCGCAGCGATGACGCCGGCCATTCATGGCGCGTGATTGGTCTCGCGCATGAAACTGTGCGAGCTCTCGCGCAAGCTCCGACGAACCCCAAAATTTTGGTTGCCGGATCATTGACCGGCGTTTACCGCTCTACTGACGACGGCGCCAACTGGACCCTAATCACTCCAGCGAAGCACGAAGACCTTCGCAACTTTGACTCTGTCGCTTTCGATCCCCGCGACGAAAACACCATTTATGCCGGCACCTACCACTTGCCTTGGAAAACCACCAACGGCGGCAAAGACTGGTTCCCGATTAAAGCCGGCATGATCGATGATTCCGACGTCATGAGCATCGTCGTCGATCCCACCAATCCCGAAAATGTCCACGCCACTGCTTGCTCCGGTATTTATCACAGCGTGAACGGCGCGCAGAACTGGTCCAAGTACAAAGGCATTCCCTTCGTTTTCCGCAGAACCCAGTTGATTCGCCAGGATCCTCAAAACCCGCAAACGCTCTACGCCGGAACCACCAGCGGCTTGTGGAAGACCACCAACGAGAATGACTTTAAACGCATCACTCCAGGCGATTGGGTTATCAATGCCGTCGTCATCGACCCGAATCATTCCGACCGCTTAATCATAGGCACCGAACGCCAGGGCGTGCAGATCAGCGAAAATGGCGGCGCAACCTTTACATCTTCGAACGCCGGTTTCCAACACCAGCACATTCTTGACGTAGCCATCGACCACGAAAATCAGGCCCGCGCCTTGGTGGTCCTCACCTTTGACACCGATGCGTTCTTGGCCACTCAGGACGGCGGCGCCACTTGGTTAGCATTGGGACCGGGTCTCAAGCGCACCGATCTCAAGCATGTTTACGCGGCCCCTGGCACTTGGTGGGCTTCGCTAAACAACGGCGGCTGGATGAAGTATGACGAGACCAACAAAAAGTGGGTCAAAGCCGGTCTCTACATTCCAGAAGCAACGCCCGTCGCCGCTTCAAAATCTGCAACGACCAAGGGCAAGAAAGGCGCCCCAGTAAAAACCACCGCGACCACTGCGGCACGTCGCCCCACTTCCAGGAAGCCAACCACCTTCGTTGCCGTGCAAGTTAACGACATGACCTTCGGTAAAGAAGCCTGGTTTGCGGCCACCGCCGGCGGAATCCTGGTTTCTAAGGACCACGGCATCAGCTGGAAAAACGCCGGCTCCGAGGCGTTCTTGAAACAGCCCGCAACGTCACTCGAAGCTACTTTGGATGGCACGCAGATTTGGGCCATCTCGCAACGCAACTTGATTTACTCCGCAGACGGCGGAGCGCACTGGGAGAGCAAGGATTTGTCCTTCGCTTCTGCCGGCAATTTGCGCCTCCATCGCGTAGACGATTCAAACCTGTACATCACCTCCAACATGGGGCTGTACACCTCGCATGACGCCGGACGCAACTGGAACCGTGCAGACGTTCGCGAACTGCAATTCCAGGACGTGGCCGGAAGCGGCACCGCGATGGTCGTGGCGCTTCAGAAGCATGGTTTGCTGGCTTCTTTCGACTCCGGCAAAACATGGAAGCGCGTTGACGATCCGCTAGCCGACGGCTTCTTCCCAGTGGTCCGCGTGCGCCGCAACGGAGCGCTGGTAGCAGCCTCCGCAACCGAAGGCCTGCTCTCACTCGAAATGGAAGGCCGCTCAGCCAGCAGCACCGGCGGAGGCACCGCCATGCTTCTAACTCCCGACGGAGTCCAGAAGCCCAAGAATTAATTCACCCCCAACAAATCAAAAGGCGGAAGGGCAATCCCCTTCCGCCTTTTTTTTACGAAACTTGATTTTTAATCAAACCGCCGCAACATTCGCCCCAATCTGATACCCCACCCCACGAACAGTCCGAATCAGCGGCAACTCAAATCCCACATCCACCTTCCGACGCAAATAGTTGATATACACATCGACCACATTAGTCATCGTGTCACAATTCAACTTCCACACTTGTTCCACGATAGCGGAACGCGATACAGGCTGACCCGCGTGCCGCATCAAAAGTTCCAGCAAACAAAATTCCTTCGGACTCAAATCGATTTGCCGGCCCTGCCGCTGCACCTCATGCGAGATCCGATCCAACTCCAGATCATTCACTTGCAACACTGCGCGCCCCGCGCGATTACCTCGTCGCACCACCGCACGAATCCGTGCGGCCAGCTCCGCAACCTCGAACGGTTTGGCCACGAAGTCATCGGCTCCAGCATTGAGGCCTCTGACACGATCTTCCACCACATTCGCGCCAGCCACCATCAACACCGGCTGGTCCGGTTTCTTCAATCGGATGCTGCGAAGCGCATCCAGGCCAACCGTCCCGTTGCGATTTAAATCCAGCACTACCAAATCGTACGTCTGGTCCGAAGCATACCGTTGCGCCTCCGGCCCGCTGGCCACCATCTGAACCGCAAACTTCTCCTGCAGCAACCGCTGGTGCAAAAATTCCGCCAGCGGTGCGTCATCTTCAGCAACAAGAATGCGCATCGGCTCACACTAGGACTTAGATTTTGGAAGGGGTACACTCAGTGTCCACAGTGTCAGGAAAGGTGTCAACAACCGCCGCGCGGTAGTTGTCAGACTGATAATCGTCAAGCCGCGCCGACGATTTCTCCACGTTGAGTCTGGCAAAATGGCTGTTTCATCCAGCGAATTTGCGCTGAGACCCCTCGCCACCGCGGTTCATCTCAATTGGCAAAATCCTCGACCAAAAGCCCGGGCCAGTCATTCCGACCGAAGCAAGCCGAGACTCTTATTGCCCCTCAAATTTCTCGATTACTTCACGCGGTATAGCCTGACTCTTAATTTTATTCTTCTCGCCCGCCGCATGAACCACCCACACCCGCTTTTCAAACCCCTCCACCGCCAGCTCTTCCCCTTTAAACAACCGGTGATACACGGAAAAACTGGCCTTGCCCCATTCGGTAATATTCGATTCCACCACCACCGTATCCCCAAACGAAGACGGCAGCAGAAAACGCGCCCGCGATTCAACCAACGGAATCCCCGCGATAGCGTACTTCTTCAACGTTTCCTGCTTCGGCAGCCCCGCACGTTCGAACAACGCGTTCGTGCAAGCATCAAAAAATTCAAAATACCGAGGAAAATAAACGATCCCCAGCGGATCGCAATCCCCCCATTCGATGTGGATGCTTCGCCTATTGACCAGCATGGGCCCGCAAAATCGAAGTGTAATTCATCGACAAGAGTCTACACATAGGAGTGCGGTAAAGTAATAGGATTGATCGCGGCAAAGTTACCGCGAAAGGTGAGCATGGATACGGCATACATCTGCGATGCGATTCGAACACCCTTCGGCCGCTATGGCGGTAGCTTGGCCTCGATTCGCGCCGATGATTTGGCCGCCATTCCCATCGCCGCGCTGATGACCCGAAACGCTGCCGTGGATTGGGCCGCAGTTGATGACGTGATTTTCGGCTGCGCGAATCAAGCTGGCGAAGATAATCGCAACGTGGCCCGCATGGCCCTCCTTCTCGCTGGCTTGCCAAAAGAAGTCCCCGGCTATACCGTGAACCGCCTCTGCGCTTCCAGCATGGAAGCAGTCGCCGGCGCGGCGCGACTAATCAAAAGTGGCGAGGCCGACCTGGTGATCGCTGGCGGCGTGGAAAGCATGTCCCGCGCGCCATTCGTGATGGGCAAGCCTGACGCAGCCTTCTCTCGGGCCGTGAAAATGGAAGACACCACCATGGGTTGGCGCTTCGTGAATCCCCTGATGAAGGCCAAATATGGCACCGACACCATGCCGGAAACCGGCGAGATTGTCGCGGACGAATATAAAATTCCTCGCCGGGATCAGGACGCTTTCGCGCTGCGCAGCCAGCAACGCGCCGCAACTGCCATCGCCAACGGAATCCTCGCCCAGGAAATCGTGCCTGTGCCTTTGCCCCAAAAAAGTGGCCCGCCAACAAATTTCTCCGCGGACGAACACCCGCGCCCAGACACGTCATTAGAAGGACTCGCAAAATTAAAAGGCGTAGTAAAGCCAGAAGGCACCGTGACAGCAGGCAACGCCTCCGGTATCAACGACGGCGCTTGCGCAATTTTACTGGCCTCGGAAGCCGGCGCCAAACGTCACGGCTTGACGCCGCGGGCCCGCGTCTTGGCTTCCGGCGCTTCAGGAGTGGCGCCCAGAATTATGGGCATGGGCCCAGTCCCCGCAACTCGCAAAGCTTTAACTATAGCGAAATTGTCCCTAAACGATATGAACGTGATCGAATTGAATGAAGCTTTCGCCTCGCAAGCTCTCGCAGTCCTTCGCGAACTGCATGTGCCCGACGACGCTGCGCACGTAAATCCTAACGGCGGAGCCATCGCGGTGGGCCATCCACTGGGCGCCACCGGCGCTCGCTTGATTGCCACCGCCACCTATCAACTCGCTCGCACCCGCGGAAAATACGCGCTGTGCACCATGTGCATCGGTGTCGGGCAAGGCCAAGCCGTGATTTTGGAACGCGTCTAGGCGATGAACATCACGTGACAACTCTCCTTGATTCATTGTTCCGCTGGGAACCCGTCGCCAAGCTTTTTCGCGACGATAGCTATTTGCAATCGATGTTGGATTTCGAAGCCGCATTGGCACGCGCGGAAGCAACCTCCGGCGTAATTCCCTCCTCTGCTGCAAACGTCATCGCGGCAAAATGCCGCGTTGAATTATTCAATAAACAAAAACTAACTGAAGCCGCCAGCCTGGCAGGAAATCTCGCCATTCCCCTGGTCAAGCAGCTCAAAGCTTTAGTCGCTGCCGACAATAAAGATGCCGCCGGCTTTGTGCATTGGGGCGCGACCAGTCAGGACACCATAGACACTGCGCTAGTCCTGCAATTGCGCGAGGCGCTTCCGCTTATCTCTGCCGACCTCGAGAAAATGTGCGACAGACTCGCCAAAATGGCTGATCAGCATCGCCATACCCCCATCGTCGCCCGCACCTGGATGCAACACGCGATACCCACCACCTTAGGAATAAAATTCGCCGGGTGGCTTGACGCTCTGGTCCGCCACCGCGAACGTTTTCGCGAAATGCAAACTCGTTGTCTCGTGCTTCAATTTGGCGGCGCAGCAGGAACACTTGCCGCGTTAGGTTCTAAAGGCTCAATTATCGCCAAACATTTAAGCGAGCAACTCAAACTTCCACTACCGCAAATGCCTTGGCACAGTCATCGCGATCGCCTGTCCGAAGTCGCCAGCACCCTCGGATCGTTGACCGGCACGCTAGGCAAAATCGCGCGAGACATTTCTCTCCACATGCAAACCGAAGTTGACGAGCTCCGCGAGCCCGCCGAAGAAGGTCGCGGCGGATCGTCCACCATGCCCCATAAACGCAATCCAGTTGCCTGCGCGATGATTCTCGCAGCCGCAACACGCGTCCCAGGGCTAGTCGCCACTATGCTGACCACCATGCTGCAGGAAGACGAGCGCGGCCTGGGCGGCTGGCACGCCGAATGGGAGACTCTGCCGGACATTGTGTGTCTCACTGCCGGAGCGATGCATCACTTAGCCGATGTTGTCCCGCGCCTTGAGATCGATGTGAAACGAATGCGCGAAAATCTGGAGTTGACCAAAGGTGTGATTTTTGCCGAAGCCATCACCGCCGCGCTGGGCGAAAAAATCCCCGGCTCCCAGGCGCGTGAATTGATCGACGCCGCCAGCCAACGAGCCATTAAAGAGAAACGTCACCTTCGAGACGTTCTCCATGACGACCAGAAAATCGCCACTCATCTATCGTCAGACCACCTCGACAAACTTTTTGATCCGCGAAATTACACCAGCTCATCCAACGAATTTATCGACCGCGTCCTTGAAAACCATAAATCCCAGAAAAACACTTAGCCGGAGCACCTGTGCCCTTCGTTGAAACCAAAGACCTGCATATGCATTACGAACTGGACGGCCCCGCCAACGCCCCCGTACTGGTGCTTTCCAATTCACTCGGCACAAATCTATCGCTGTGGGATCCGCAATTGCCGGTTTTTGCCAAGACTTTTCGCGTGCTCCGCTATGACTCGCGTGGCCACGGCCAAACGTCAGCCACGCCTGGCGAATACACAGTGGAAATGTTGGGCCGCGATGTCCTTCAGCTACTGGACGCCTTAAATCTCGACCGTGTAAATTTTTGCGGCCTGTCTATCGGTGGAATGACCGGCATGTGGCTGGCCGTAAACGCACCCCAGCGCCTGGCAAAGCTGGTGCTCTCCAACACCGCCCCAAAAATCGGCAAGCTTGACACCTGGAACCAACGCATCAAATTAGTTCGCGAGGGCGGTACCAAGCCCGTCGCTCAATCGGTAGTTGAAAAATGGTTCACGCTGGAATTTCACGCCAAGCAGCCGGACCAAATAGCAAAAACCCGTCACATGATCGAAACCACCAGCACGGAAGGCTACGCCGGTTCGTGCGCCGCCGTCCGTGATTTTGATTTTTGGGAAAACGTAGCCACCATTCGCGTACCAACTCTGGTAATCGCAGGAACCCACGATCAATCTGTTCCACCGTCGGACGCCCAGAAACTCACAAAGCAAATTCCCGGAGCGCGCTATCTCGAATTGCCGGCGGCTCACATCTCCAACGTTGAAGCCGCTACTCGCTTCACCGACGAAGTCGGCGAATTCTTACGCACTTAAGGAGCCTCAATGGACGAACGCGAACGGTTCGAAGCGGGCATGAAGATTCGTCGCGAAGTCTTGGGTGACACCCATGTCGACGCTGCCATCGCCAAACGCAACGCTTTTAGCGAAGCATTTCAGGAACTGATCACGCGCTACGCCTGGGGCGAAATCTGGACGCGCCCCGGCTTGCCACGGCCAACCCGCAGCCTGATCACCGTAGCGATGCTCGTCGCCCT
>DATHRB010000072.1:0-8517 GCA_035482155.1 Verrucomicrobiia bacterium
CCTAGTACGAGAGGACCGGGATGAACAGACCTCTTGTGTACGAGCTGTCCCGCCAGGGGCATCGCTCGGTAGCGAAGTCTGGAAGAGATAATTGCTGAATGCATCTAAGCAAGAAGCTCGCCCTAAGATAAGGTTTCCCAATCCGCTTTCGGGCGGATAAGAAGGGCAGTCGAAGACTACGACTTTGATAGGCTGGAGGTGGAAGCACAGCAATGTGTGAAGCTGACCAGTACTAATCGCCCGTTCGGCTTAATCATAAAACTTTCTCAAACCGTCTTTGAGGAAGAGCAGTAACGCAGAAGTGATTGGAAGAGATCACGCAAGTGATTTTGGAAAGTCACAAGGTAAACGCCAATTCTGCACAGTCGCGTTCGATAAAGAGCCCAATTTGTAATGCCAGCCAGCTTCTGTTGTCGCACTTGCGAAATATTTTGTGGTTCGCGAGCTCAAAAAAAATTGAGATTTGGAGTTTGGGTCGAGGATTGTTCTTTGCAAAACTCGAACTTCTAACTTCGAATTTCTAAAAGTTTCCTGGTGATCATACCGCGAGGGTCACACCCGTTCCCATCCCGAACACGGAAGTTAAGCCTCGCCGGGCCGATGATACTGCACGGGCAACTGTGTGGGAACGTAGGTCGTCGCCGGGATTAAAATTCAAAAGGCCGCTCTGAGCAATCAGGGCGGCCTTTTTGTTTGGGCAGTCAGGCCCCTGTGAGTGACGCCGCCGGTTGATTCAGGTGGGCACGAAAAAAGTCAACTATTGGGTTTTATCCGATACAATTCAAGCCAGTTCGCGGAGATTCACGCCGATGAAAGCTACTGCAGCAGCCGCAATTGGAGCTCTGGGCTAATGGTGTTTCGTTGCTTCAGCATTAGCGGGCACAGCGCCCGACGATCTGTGCCAAAACAAGCATTCAAATGCGGAAACGCGGGAGTGTTACGCCAACGAACAGACAGGCGTCAACTCCGAAGCGGACTTGCTTGCGAATAAGATCGCGGCTGCGTTTCGCATGGAGAGTCAAGATTCCAGCAACGATGCAGTCATCACTCAACTGATGCGGAAGGCCGCATCTGCTGTCCTGCAATCACAGAAGAGCTGGAAGGAGTATCGTGACCAGCACTGCAGCGCGGTTGAGTTTAGCTGGACGACTGGTTCCGGCGCAGGTACGGCCCACGAAAGCTGTATGTTCAACCTTGGACGGCAGCGAGTGCAAGACTTACGTGCGGACTTCAACGCCTACCTACCGTATAGCGATACTCACAACTCAAATTAGAAAACGACGTTTTATCTGAGCTATCACTAATCCTTCGCTGGGTACTCCACGTACAATTGGGATGCCTTGATTACCACGTCGTCGGGCGAGAAGAGCCGATCACCGGTACCTTTTGCGGTAAAATCTACGTCAACGTGCAAGAAACGACCCTTTCGATACACGTAGTGGGTACTGCCCGGGAACTGGACCCCGCCCTGTTGCACGAAATACTTCTCTACCTCGCGCCGCGTTAAACGAGACTTGATGCGGGCGTGATCGATGAGCGCCTGTTGAACCATAGCGCAAGAAGAGGACTCTTGGGCTTCAGTTCTTAGACTTGCTTCAAACAAAACAGCCGTCAAACAAAAGCTCAGGATTACGAGATGTTTTCTAAGAAATACTCTCGGGTGGCTCGCCCTTGGTATTGCTGTGAATTGTTTTGTAGTCATGGACATAGATGGGGAGCATATCACTTCGTTGATACCATCCGAGGCATCACAGGGTGCGGCTTTCATTTTTAATTGCCAGAATTCGCCGACTCCGCAACATTTGGAATTACGGCGCATTGAAAATAATCGCGCGCTGATTGACAAATGGAATGGGGCGTTGCCGACTGTTCAGTCGGGACAGGGAAGCGGAATGATTCTACACTGCCGAAGCCGGAGTGAGGTATTTAGCTGTTGAACCGATGTGGGTGACAGGCAAAGAATTAGCGAAAGGCGTTAGTTATTAACAGTTCCTATTAGCATTCTAATGAAAAGTACTATTGACCTGCCGATTTGACGGGGCTACTTTAAGGTCTCCTCATTGAAGCGTTCTTGTCGAGGTGGTTCATGGCTGCCGGCAACCTAATCGTAGACGAATCCGTCAAGCAGAGTTTACTGGAGCGCTGGACGAATATGCGTGGACACCAGCGCGTGACTACCAACGTGAAATTGCGTGTGGAATGGGACGAGGGCCCTGTACTGCAGAACGTGAACGCGGTGACGGTGGATATCAGCAGCTCTGGGTGTAAAGCGGTGGTGGCCGGTGATCTGCGGCTACACCAGCGCGTCAAGCTTATTCACGCTGCCAGCGGGCGCCGCGCGGATGCTCAGGTGGTGTGGCGCGGGCATGAAGCTTGGGATGCGGGATTTATTCTGGAGCACCCTGATCCGACTTTCTGGGAATAATTTTCTAGCTCTCGCGCATGTAGTGGTTTGAGTTTCGAACCTTCGGTACTCCTCGATCCATCTAAGCGATTTCTGCCGGTGCGTTTTTCCAGCCTCCTGAATTAATCCCAAAAAATGAAATTGGAGCGAACCCAGATCAAAAAATTGCGTCGATGCCGCGGCGCGCGAGGCCTCCATGCAATGGCAGCACCGTTGTTAAGAGTAATGCGTGTTGAGTGCGTTGTGGCCGGTTATCGGCACAAAGAATTCATCGAGAAATTCAATTTGCCAAAAGTTGCGAAAGTTATTCTCGACAATCAGTGCTTCGAGTGGAGAATGGATGGCGGAAATTCGGGGAGCCTGGAGCAATGACGATTGCAAAATTGAAAAATGTTTTGATCACCGGCGCGACCGACGGCTTGGGTAAAGCAGCTGCGCTCTTGCTGGCGCAACACGATTATCGGGTCTTTGCGGCGGGACGCTCGGCCGAAAAGCGCCGGCACGTGGATGAGATGGCACGCCAGCGAAAGCTGCCGCTCGAAACGCTGGATATGGATGTCTGCGAGGAGGCCTCGGTAAAAGAAGGTGTGGCGGCGGTGATTTCCAAGGCTGGCTCGGTGGATGTGCTGATCAATAACGCGGGGATTATTTATGTGAGTACCGTCGAAGACACGCGCATGGAAGATTGGCGCCGGCAGTTCGAGACGAATTTTTTTGGCGTGGTGCGCGTTACTCAGGCGGTTCTGCCGCACATGCGCACGCGGCGGCGCGGACGAATTTTGATGGTGAGCTCAGTTTCGGGGATTATTACTCCGCCGACGCATGGGCCTTACAGCAGCACGAAACATGCAATGGAAGGATTGAGCAACGCGCTGCGATTGGAGATGTATCCGTTTGGAGTCGAGGTGATTCTTATTGAGCCTGGCTACATCATGACCAATTTGCAGAACACTGCCGCGGAGTTGATGGAGTCGTACGCGGATAAGATTACTGCCGGGCCTTACGCCAGGATTTATTCGGGGGCATACTCGGGGACTACGAGCGCGAGGAAAAAATCGAAGACCACGCCGGAGGATTGTGCGCGGGTCATGTTGAAGGCTATTGAAGCGCGCAGTCCTAAGGCGCGTTATGGAGTGACTCCGTTAGCGACGATGGCGAAGTGGGCCAAGCGGTTGCTGCCAGATAGTGCGATTGATTCTATTATCCGGCGCAGATATGGGATTGTTCGCGACGGGTCGAATGGGAATTGAGATTGTTTTTGGAGAAAAATTCTTACTACACAGTTTGCTCGGGATGGAATGCAATTAGCGCCGCCCACCCTTTGCAAAAACGGCAAAGGGTAGGCCACCCGGAGTTCACTAGTTTGTCAGGCCTTGTATTTTTAAGGGTTGGTGATTTGGAACGATAGGCTGTTTTCGCGGAGAGCTTCCCATTGTTTGGCCCAGGCTTCGTGCGCGGGACTTTCCGCGTAATCGGCGGCGGTTTCCGGGCTGGTGAACTCGATGGCGTAGACGCCGCTGAAGTCGCGGATCTGATTGCGGTTGGTTTTTAGCCAGATGTTTTTTACGCCGGGGATTTTGCGCGCCAAATCCTTGATGCCGTCGAGAGCTTTTTGCCGGTCGTTCTCAGAGGTGGCGTCTTTAAATTTGTAGACCACCACGTGCAGGACGGTTTTGGGTTGACCAAATTTATTTTGTGCGGAGACGTTTGTGGGGTGCAGCGAACCTACAGCTACTCCGGCGGCGAATAACCCAGCGCACCATGCGATTTGCAAGCCCACTTGTTTGATGGAAGCCACTTTGCACCTCCTATTTCGATAACCACAGTTAGTTTATGTGCTTCGACGCGCGCGAAGCAATTGTCTGCCGTCTATCAGGGTAGAAAAGGCCGAAAGCAAGACCCAGGCTAAAAAACGAGCCTGGACCACCCTCCGCGTGATTTGATTTATTGAGTCGCCTAGGGACTTGCTTGGCGATGAGCTTCGGCGCAAGTGCGAGCGCGATTGAGGAGTAGTTCGCGCTCGCGGGCGTTGCGGGTTAAGGATGCGGCGCGTTCGAACTCCGTGCAGGCTTCCTGGTTGCGGTCGAGTTTAGAAAGAAGGTCGCCTCGCACGCTGGGCAAGAGATGGTAGGTCTGGAGCGATGGCTCGTGAGTCAGGGCCTCAACGATTTCCAGGCCGGCCGCGGGACCGAAGGCCATGGCCACGGCAACGGCGCGATTGAGTTCGATGACGGGCGAGGGGGAATATTCGAGGAGTTCCTCGTAGAGTGACGCGATGCGGGCCCAGTTTGTGTCGCCAGCCGCGGTGGCGCGCGCGTGACAGGCGGCGATCGCGGCCTGCAAGGTGTATGGGCCACGCGCGCCGCCAAGTTTTTGGGAACGCCCCAGCGCGGCCAGGCCCCGGGAGATCAGGAGCTGATCCCATCGCGAGCGGTCTTGATCGAGCAATAAAATGGGCTCTCCCGCGCGACCAACGCGGGCGGCGGCGCGCGAAGCCTGGATTTCCATGAGCGCGACGAGTCCGTGAACCTCTGGTTCGGTGGGAGCCAACTCCGCCAGAATGCGCCCGAGGCGCAGCGCTTCTTCGCACAGAGCAGGACGCATCAAGTCATCGCCGGCGGTCGCAGAGTAGCCTTCATTGAAGACGAGGTAGATGACTTCAAGTACGGACGACAAACGCTCGGCCAATTCGGCCTTGCGGGGAAGTTCGAACGGGACGCGCTTTTCAGAAAGTGTGCGCTTGGCGCGCACGATGCGCTGGGCAATGGTCGGTTCCGGGACCAGAAATGCGCGAGCAATTTCATCGGTGGTCAATCCACCGAGCAAGCGAAGTGTGAGTGCGACGCGGGCCTCGGAAGTGAGCACCGGATGGCAGGCGACGAATATCAGCCGGAGAAGGTCATCGCCAACGTGATCGTCGATCGCGGATTCCAAAGCAGCCACGGCGGCCTCCTGCCGGGCATCAACTTCGCGTCCGAGCTCTTGGTGCTTACGTTCGAGAAGTTTTGTTCTGCGGAAGGTGTCGATGGCCCGATGCTTCGCCGCGGCCATGAGCCAGGCGCCCGGATTATCCGGGATGCCCGACTCTGGCCAACGTTCGAGGGCGGCGACGAGGGCGTCCTGTGCGAGGTCTTCCGCGAGACTGACGTCACGCACCATGCGCGCGAGTCCGGCGATGAGCCGGGGCGACTCAATTCTCCATACAGCGTCGATCGCGCGATGAATGTCGGTGGACATGATCCACCATCGATAAAAACATCTTTAATTCGCGCGCGCAACCGGCCACACCATTTATGCAGGCGTATCGCGCAGAAGTGCTGTTGCAGTTTTATGCGCGGGGCGGAAATTCTTCCGGTCCGAACATTTGGCGAACTTCGGTCTCGCCTTCCCAGCCGGGCCAGTGTTGCCGGTGAAGATCCATGAAGTGCTTGGCTGACTCCAGGGCTTCCGCTTTGGAATTAAAGTTCAAGATTGCGAAGCCGCCGACAACCTCCTTGGTTTCGGTGAAGGGACCATCGATGACCGAAATCTTTCCGCCGGAAAGGCGAACTCGATAGCTTTGCGCAGTTGAGGCCAGTCCCCCGGAAATGACCATGGCGCCATTTTTGATTGCTTCCTGACTGATATGTTCCATGGCATCCATCAATGCCTTGGGTGGCGGGGCACAATTTTCACCGTGTTTTACCATCATCATGAATCGCATTGGGTTTTCTCCTTTTGATTTGACCGGTGTAAGTCGCCGGGTAATTTTTTGGTTCTAACGATACGTCGAACGAAGAGCAGATAAATCGACAAGTTTTTTAACCTTTTTTCTCTGGCGCGAAATTACTGTTTCGATTTGGCGGACTGGGCACGCAGTCTTTGTTCCTGGGCTCTGAGTTCCGGAGTAAGTTCGACGCCAAAATCGAAGGCCTCGAATACCGGGCGAATTTCGACTTCGGTACCGCCATCAAATGGAGCGCGTTTGAGCCACTCTACGGCTTCTTCGACGGACTTGACCTGCCAGAGCCAGTAACCGGCAATGAGTTCCTTGGTCTCGGCGAAAGGGCCGTCGGTGACGGTGCGCTGCTGCCCAGAAAACTTGATGCGCTTGCCTTTGGAGCTGGCATGCAAGCCATCCGCTGCGAGCAGCACACCGGCTTTAACTAATTCTTCGTTGAATTTTCCCATAGCGGTAAAGGTTTCCCGGGTGGGCATGATGCCCGCTTCGGAGTCCTTGCTCGCTTTGACAATCACCATAACTCGCATCGTGAATCTCCTTTTGAGTTGAATTGAATCCTTCACTTATACGTCGAACGAACAACAGCAAAATCGACAGGTCAAATTGTTAAGCTACAAAATTTCTTAACCCGCTGAAAACATTGGTCTTGGTTGGCGGCCATATTACGACTAGGCCGCGCCGCAGATGAAATGCAGTAGTCGGCTGAATGACGGCACGGTTTGGACGCATAGGAAAAGCTGCTGGTGAGCCAAAATATAGCTTCCGAGAATATGGCAGACAGGCAAGAGAATCGATGGCGCGAATTTCAGAAGCGCGCAGGTCACTGCACAAACAAGATGGTTCAAGTGCCCTGCGGCTTTGCTCAGCGGATCGCCGGACAGGATAAGAGGCACCAGCCTGAATGCCGCGGTAAGCGTTACTTTAGCGGCTTGAGAGGATGTGTTTTGTGTTGCCATGATGGCCTCCAGTTCGTTTTTCGTGACTCACTTACACGTCGAACGAGAGGCTGTGAGATCGACAGGCGGGCTGATTTTTTGACCAGGAGGTAGGCGATTTACTAGGTCGCGGAAGGGCTTATTTTGAGGTTTCGGCGCGGTGCGCGATCGTCCAAGCCTTCACCGTGCTGGATAATTCGGCAAGTACTTGCGAGTCGGACTTGCCGGAGCGCTTCAGCACGTGAAAGGAGTGATCGGCGCCTTCGATGATGTGCAGGGTGGTTTGTGGGCCAAGACTCTCGCAGATGGGACGCAATAATGTTAGATCGGCAAGATCATCGCGTGTGCCCTGCAAGAAAAGCATGGGTAGCTTTACAAGTTGCAGGTGTGGAGCGCGTTTAGTTGACAGACGTTTGGGAGGATGCAACGGAAAGCCAAAAAATATCAGACCTCGGACTGCCTCCAATTTCTGTTCGGAGGCAGCTAGCGAAGTCATTCGTCCGCCCATGGATTTCCCTCCGGCGAAGAGAGGAAGACCGGGCGCTAACTGAGCCGCGGTTGCGACCGCGGCGGCCACGGTTGCGGTTAGAAGAGGCTGTTTGTCTGGAACGCCGCGACGCTGTTCCATGTAGGGAAATTGGTAGCGGAATGTTGCGACGTGGTCCTCAGCCAACTGATTTGCGATGGCGGACATGAACGTGTGATTCATTCCGGCGCCTGCGCCGTGAGCTAGAACGAGAAGACACGCGGCGTGGGGCGGTGACAGCAGCAGGGCGGAAACTTCTTCGTTGTCGAGAACGGAAAATCGCAGATTGCGGACGTCGTTCATTGGGTTAACTGCGGATCATTGCGCGGATTTATTGCGGTTGATGCGATATGAATTTGGTGCCCGAAAGAGGACTCGAACCTCCACTCCCTTGCGAGAACCAGGTCCTGAACCTGGCGCGTCTGCCAATTCCGCCATTCGGGCACAAGTGCGGCGTGAACATGTTGTAAATCACGCGTAGCGAAGCTTTTTCATTCTGCCCGGCGACCCCACCTTTGTCAACGAATGGCGCTGGTTGGCACTGGTTCAGTTTGAAAGTCTGACAATTTCTTCGATGCTCCAAACGTGATCGGAAACGCCAGCCTCCATCGCAGGTGTAACACGAAGCGTTTGGTGGATGCGAGCAAAATTGTAATAGACCGAGTGAAGCGCAAAAGCGTGGACTTGGTTCTCAATCTTCTTGCTGTGCGCGTTCGTCAGCCGCGTGAATCGGCGCATCTGCATCCTAATCGTCAAATTGTGGCGTTCCACGTAGCTGGTAGAGATGTGCTTGGCTTCGGGACTGCCGGTAATCCCCACCACGCGGCATCCGATGCACTCCGCAGGGCTATAACGGGCTTCTGTCTCACGGTCATTGCCGTAGAGCTTGACCAGCATGGCGTAGTCAATGTTAATGCCGAATGCTTGGTCA
>DATHRB010000073.1:0-2721 GCA_035482155.1 Verrucomicrobiia bacterium
TCTCCCGCCCGCTCCAGCGAACCGCTTTCTATGATTGCGTCGTAGGGGCGTGGCTGCACCGCGATTGTCACCCGGGTCATGGATTCTCATCATAGCGTAATCGTCGGCGCCGATACTCGGTTCCCAACTTCAAACCCATTAACCACAAAGGGCACAAAGGTACACAAAGGAAACCAATTGGTCTTTTGCGCACCTTTGTGCCCTCTGTGTTTAGTGTTCCTGACTTCGCGGATGGAGCAATGATGCTAATACTGAAACCAGCAGAACTCCCGCAACCGCTGCAAGTGTGAGGCCGGTTGGAATCTGGTAGTACTCGGAGGCCAACATCTTGGCGCCCACGAAAATTAAAACCAAAGCTAGACCGTGATGCAGGTAGCGGAAAACATCCATCATTCCAGCCAGGACAAAGTACATAGAACGCAAACCCAGAACCGCAAATACGTTGGAGGTATAAACAATGAACGGTTTCAGTGTGATGGCTAGCACCGCGGGAATAGAATCCGTGGCGAAAAGCAGATCCGTAGTTTCGATCAGCACCAGCACCGCCACCAGCGGAGTCGCGTACAAGCCCGTGCGCCGCACTATGAATCTGTCTCCCTCATAATCCGGAGTTACTCGAACCCAGCGGCGAAATAGTCGCAGCACGGGATTTTTTTCCGGTTCAATGCCAGCTTCACTCTGGCGAAAAAGCTTAATTCCGCTGTAGATCAGCAACGCTCCGAACATATAAGTAATCCAGTGAAATCTTCGGATCAGGCCAATGCCGGCCACGATGAAAATAGCGCGCATGACCAAAGCACCCACGATTCCCCAGAACAACACTTTGTGCTGAGAAGTGGGAGCGACCCGGAAGTAGCGGAAAATCAAAAGGAAGACAAAAAGATTATCCAGGCTGAGCGAAAGTTCAATGGTGTAGCCTGTGACAAATTCCACCGCGGTCGCGCGACCCCAATAAACAAGAACCAGCAGAGCGAATGCACAGGCTAACGCGATCCAGCAGCCGCTCCAGACCAGCGCTTCACGAAATTTCACCACATGGCTCGGGCGCTGCAAGAATCCCAGGTCCAGGATCAGCATGCCCAGCACGAAAACATTGAAGAGAATCCAGAGTGATAGCTGGCTCAATAGCTTTCCAACTCAATTTTCAATTGCCAAATTCCAGTTGAAAATTGGCAATCAGCAATCGCAAATCGGCGCTAATCGGCCCGTCCCCATTTGCCTTCTTGCCAGGGCTGCCACATGCCGAAAGTCTTCATCAGTTCATCGAGATGAGTCTCGACCATGGTCTGTTCGATTTGCGCATGATGCAGGCGGGGACCAATCCGCTCGGGCGCGTAGGCGATAGCAAATGTCAACGCAGCCGCCTCCGCCACATGTTTTTTCAGTTGCGCCAAATCGACCTTATCGAAAGTGTCGGACATGGCGTGATAGTTGATCAGATAATTGGCTTCCTCTTGTTCGGCCACAAACGTGGGCACGCCTTCCAGCAAGAAATCGAAATGGTCGGTTCCCCACTCGGCGGTGGTGAGTAGCGTAGCCGCGTCGAACTGCTTCAGCGGAGCGACCAGCTTGTTCGCCGCATCGACCACATCTTTGCGCCCACCCAGAGAAAAACCCGTAACCCGGCCAGTGCCGGAATCGAAGATTACGACTCCAGCAGCCTTGTCTAGTTCCTTGCGATGAGCGATGGCGTAGGCGTGCGATCCGACCAGACCTTCCTCTTCGCCAGAAAAAAGAATAAAGCGAATGCTGCGTCTCGGCCGCAGGCCTGCGGTCTTGATGGCGCGAAGCGCATCGATCACCAAAGCCGCATTGCATCCGTTATCGAGCGCCCCTGTACCCAGTTCCCACGAATCGAGATGTGCGCCAAGAATTACGAATTCACTCGGCTTTTCGCTGCCGCGTATCTCGGCAACCACGTTGCTGGCGGTGATCGGTCCACCTACGCGATTGGGAATTGCGAGATCAGCGCGAAGCTTTTGTCCCGATGCCAACAGTCGGGCCATGCGATCCGCATCCTCGCGCGCGACCAGCACCGCAGGAATGGAACCGATTTCACCTTGTAGAGAATCCGTGTGGCGATAGAGCAGGTCATGCGGACGTGTGGATTGGAAAGCGATGGCCAAAGCCTTGGCTTGCCGCGCGCGAAGAATAATGCCGGGAGCCCGCAGATATTCGGCGAACAGGTCATCCCACTTCGCCATTTCGTTCGAGTGTACGAGCAGCAACGCTCCGGAGACATTTCCCGCTTTATTAAAATCTTCGACTTTGCCCTCGCCAACATCGATAACGGGAACATCCTGACGAGCCGGCATTGCCGGAGCCCATGCCATGGAAACCACGCGCACGTCGAAGCGTTCCGGCGCGGAAATGCTCATCCTAGTAAAGCCCTCGGCCCATGCGGCCGGAATAGTAAAGTTCTCCGTATGTACATTGTCCGCGCCCGCGGCTTTGAATCCCGCGACTCCCCAATCCACTGCTTGCCGCATGGCCAGCGTTCCCGGGACTCTGCCACCGATTTCGTCCGTGAGCTTTCGCAGGTTGATTTCGAGAGGCGAAGGCTTCAGGGCCTCGGCGATGACCTGGTCAACAGGGTTTTGCGCTGACGCGACCGCCAGCAAAAACATGGGCAGGGAAAGAAACATTTTCGCAGATCGCATAAGGTTGGAATTAGAAATCAAATCGCGAAAAAGCGAAAGCAAGAAACAATCCGTTTACCTG
>DATHRB010000074.1:0-21794 GCA_035482155.1 Verrucomicrobiia bacterium
TTATAGTCCGAGGCAGCTCCCGACGGATCACGATTATGCGGTTTCGACCCGCGAATATCAGAGTGATCAACCGTCGCGAAGACTACCTCGACCACGACTTGCGCTGCCTCCTAAGAGCGAGAAGAAGAAACAAAGAAAAAAAAACAGTTGCCCGTAGTTGACAGGTCATTCCATATCAGAACTATATAGCCTTTGCGCAAATTCGACGGGCGAATCGTAACCAACCAGATCGCTCGTTGGTAAGATTAGCCAGGCGAAGTCGATCGAAAAGTACGGGCCTGTTTGGATCCGGAGAAATCATTGATCCGAGGCATAAACAGCGGATCTCTCACATGGCAGCAGGCGCTGCTCCTCGTCGTGTCTGGCCTCGTAGTCGGCTATTTATCGTTAGTGGGCGCGACCAATGGGATGTGGGGCGGCGGCCAAACAAGTTCACACCAGGGCTTGTATGTAATTTTTTTTTTCGCCAGCGCCGTGGCCTTCATTTCGGGGTTCGCCGGTTTCCTTTTGATTACCGTAAAAACTCTCACATCGCCCGCTGGGTCCGGGCCGGCCATCGTCACGCAACCACCGCCTTCTACCGGCGGTATTTCTCGTACTGCGTCTCCTCAAGTCGTCCTCGATGCTGCCGGCGATCCCAAAGCATTTATCCCGAAAAGTGCCGCCTTCGGTGCTCTGCGAATTACCCTCGTTGCCGCCGTCTGCCTTGGTATCTTTCTTGTTCTGCGGGACTGGGGACGCCCACCGCTTAGCTCAAGCTACGGTCGGTCCTACTGGCTGATGGCTGCCCTCGCCGTGCTCCTTAGGGAACTGCCGTTCGTTGCCGCGCTCATTCGCACCTGGAAAGTGCCTGACCGCGCGGGCCTGGCGCTTGCCATGGTCGCTGGTGTTACCGACATTCTATACCTTTGGGATCCGTCGCCGCGCTCGCCTTGGTTGAGCGGTTGTTTAGTCCTCGCGATCGTACTGGTCGTTGTATTGGCGTACTTGGTATGGCGGCCTTCCATTTCGCGCAAAGGCGACGTTGGTCTCTTGATTTCCATTTTTTTCGGCTTTGCAGCCTACACGGTGCTGACCAGAATCGCTGTTTTAATTCTTGCCTCTCGCCTGCGCTGCTAATATGAGCAATCGGAAAGTGACTTCAATGGATGCACTTAAATGCGTCAATTTTCGATTGGCCAACCAATCGGGATTTACGCGACCGCCGACGATAGGGCCGCGGCGTTCTGCGGTTCCGGTTTGGAGCCCTTGATCACCAGCCACAGCATAAACGCCAGTTCCCCAAAGAGCGCGGGTTGGGAGATGAGAAAAGCCATGTTGGAATACTGCGGGAACAATTCACCCGTCAAGCACAGAACCACGTAGGCGATTCCGTTGATGATCAGCCAGACCCCCAGAAAGCGCGGCAGGAAACGCGACCTGTACACCAGGATCGCCAACGGGATAAGCCACAACCCCCACAGCATCTCCGCAGCCGTGTTTTGTGCGTCATGCAGGCGCAGAAGCAGCATGACCAGCGCGTCCCGCTGAGGTTTGTCAAATACCGACAAGAAATCGGCGCCCCGCGCAATCATCAGCGCGCCTGAGTCGCTCACCACATTAACGAAGTACAGCAGCGCCGGCATCACCCCGCCAAGGATGACCACCAGCATTGCCAGGTATTGGTCGACATCCTTAAACAACCGGTAAAAGGCCAGCACCAGGAAAATCAGAACGACCGCACCAAACAAGTCACCCACAATGCCGAAACGGAAGAGCCACTCATGCGCAACAATGTTGTTGACCGTTGCAGCCGCGTCCCCGTGCACGAACAGTTTGGAGGGGATGTAGACAAGGCGCAGCGGCCCAACGATGCAAAGCAGCAAGTACCAGAGTCCAGCAACTCTCCCTGGGTTATGGGTTGAGCTCATGTTCCCTCCTGTGTTGTACGGGTCGTAGTGAAAGGGGTCTACTGTACTTAACGTCGAACGCCGCCAAATGTTTCGCCACACAAACTATACCCGTGCCGCAATTTTAGTAGTGGGCACGTTCCGATTACCCCACTAATCATCCAACTTGAATTTGTTGGGAAAATCTCTCAATACACAGCAACGTCGAAACCCAACAGCGAGCTGGGCAACATGCTCGTCGCTGGAAACGACCTGCACGTGGGTCGTCAAGCCATATATATTCGCGAGGGATTTTCGCGTCCGTTGCTAGCTTGCAACGTCTCGGTATATATGCTCGTGCTATGCTGATTGCCGAATCCGCCGAGACAACGTGAGATACTATCAATACTTCAGATATCTTGCGGTTTTCTCAGTCCTTGCTCTTGTTAACGAAGGTTGGGCGCACACACAAGACAAAGGCGATTTCATTCGCACGGCACAGGCCGCCTACTACAGTCTGCCGAAGAAGGGGGTCGCGGAGCTTCAATGCTCTGTCGCACCGGACTGGGCGGCAATCCTCAGACAAGAAATGAAGACTGAGGTGAAACCCGACAATGCTGGCCTAAATCTATTCAATGGGGTTCGCTTGTGGGTATCTGTCAGTGAAACTGGCAAGGCAAAGTTGACGCATCAAATTGACCGCTACCCCCAGTCGTCACCGGACATGGACAACCAGGCCATTGGCGGAGTCGAGGAAACAGTAGATGGGTTCTGGAGGACCGCCTCCGTCTTTCTCTTCACATCGGCGCTACCCAAGCCCGAAACCGCCTACCAACTCTCCGAACAGGACAGCAGCTACTTGCTTTCTTATCGCGACGGAGGGTACGACATTGTAACGACCCTCGCTAAGGATTATGCGATTTCTGAGGTCAAGGTAAGCTCCGCCACGCTAGTTCATCACTCAAGCCAAGGTTCACAAAAACGGAAGCGGGATTTCTTCTGACGGCTTACGATGCCGACTACAAGCAAGGGGCCGCAGCCCCCGCTCACGTCTCGGTGCAGATAACATACCAGGACGTGGAAGCTTTCAATTGCCTTCGGACTTGATCGTTCAAACCACAAGCGAAGGCGCAAATCACGATATGAGGCTTCATTTTGCAGACTACCAAATCAAACGACGTTAGTGTCCTTCGTGCTTACGTGCCTTCCGTCCACGAAGGCAACCCTACTACTCAGCCTTCTGATTCTGTCTACCCTACGCGGTTACCTTCCTGCAGCATTGTTCGGTGCCCTTGCGCCTTATCCGAGTATCTGCCTGATAAACGTCGCACATCGGAAAATGACGCCTACCGCATTTTTTGGTAGTGGTGTCATTTGATTTTGATTGGTGGTGGCGGCCTCGCTAGAGTGGGCCGCCACGTGCTCATTCAGATTTTTCCTCTTCGGATTTTTTGTTCATAGAACGGGCTATTTGTCGCTCTACGACTTTTAATGAGTCTTTCAGATCGTCGATGTCTTCTTTGGTTAGAATATTCGGCCATTGGAATACAGCTCGCTTACTGTCGGACAGGGGAACAACAAATTCTTGCATATGTATGTTGGGCGATACCTGAATACGCGGTTCGGGCGGCGGTACGATCGTCAAGCCTTGAGGCGTTTTGGCGAGACTTAATTCTCCAATAGGAAGCCCTGTATAGCTACCCTCAACCATTGCGTACTTGCCATCAGCGCTTATTTCAGTAACCCTTTTAGATTGAGGGAATTGCAAAATACCATTAGATTCCCATTGAACGTAGTCGCCCACCTTAGGGATGTAACCAGCTCTCCCGGTATCCTTATCACCATCCTCCGTGGCAACTTTATCAGATTCAGTTAGTTTTGCAAATGAGATTGTGTCTCTAAATTCCCTGATAAAACCGTCCACCGAGTTCTCATTGAACGGGGGTTTCCATTCAAAGATGAGTGCATGGCGCAAAGTCCCATCAGAGACACTGTCACCCCATTTTTCCCAGATTTGTTGATGGATTTTGGGAGCCAAGGCGGCCTGTTTAATTAGCTCAGCCCGTTCCACGGAATCGGGACGTTTATCAAGAAGAATTTTGAGAGCATTCTGAGTTAGCCTAACTTTCCGCTTGTCGCCCGTTCCTTCATCCGACAATAGCCCAAAGCTCATAAGTGCCGCAGCAGTTTGCATCGCGGAACTGCTTTTTGCCTCATACCCCCAGTCCGTAGCAGCTACCGCTAGAGGTGCCGCGTTACGCACCTCACGGTCATAGAAGGTTTGCGCTCTGGTTATTGCAGTTTCCAGATTGATGTAAGGATATGCAGGACTGCGAAGCCGTTGCTTCTTCCTGTCATCCGGCTCTTCCTGCGAAACGCCCTTGGGATTTGTAGTCATGTTAGCGGTTCCTTTCTAGGTCATTTATATCAGGTACAAGTGCCGTAGGCAAGTTATTTTTATCAACAAAACCATTGACACATTCTGGTATATCTGGCAGGATTGGCTGGTAAACAAAAAGCCCCGTTTCGGCGCTAACCGAGAACGGGGCCAAATCCAGCAAGCGGGGTAAGCCGCCATGCCGAACCCAAAACGCATTGTCGGCCTACCTCGCAGAAAAGGCAAGGCCGAAATGAACGTCCTACCGATAGAGAAGCAAGCTCAAATCCTAAATGCCCTTGTGGAAGGTTGCTCCGTGCGATCTACAGCCCGTTTGGTGGGCGTAGAGCACAAGACCGTGCTTCGCGTGCTACTGCGAGTCGGGAAACGCTGCGAGAAGCTGCTAGACGAAAAGATGCGAAACATACGGTCACGCTTCATTCAAGTAGACGAGATGCATGGTTACGTGCAGGTTCGCCAAAAGAACCTCAACCCGACTCGCCACAACGAATTTACGATGGGCGAACAGTATGTGTTTATCGCGATTGATTCTAAGACGAAGCTGATTCCCTCTTTTTTAGTTGGAAAGCGCAACGGAGCGAACGCCTATTGGCTGATGAAGGATTTGGAATCACGCCTCGCAAATCGCGTGCAACTCACAACGGATGGATTTCGCGCATATGCAGAGGCAGTAGATGCGACTTTTGGAACCAACGTAGACTTCGCGATGCTCGTAAAGATTTACGGTGCCGATGAAGCGAATCGCGAACGCTATAGTCCCTCGGAGGTAATTGAAGCAATTCCCATCCCTGTAATGGGGTCGCCAGAACCGCACAGAATTTCTACGTCACACGTCGAACGACAAAACCTCACTGTCAGAATGCACCTTCGTAGGTTTACGCGGTTGACGAACGCATTCTCAAAAAAGCTGGAAAATATGAAAGCAGCACTCGCTCTTCATTTTGCTCACTACAACTTTTGCCGGATTCACTCGGCGTTACGGGTGACGCCTGCCATGGCCTCAGGAATTGCTACTGAAGTTTGGAATATCGATAGGCTGTTGTGCTAATCATTCATTCGATAGGTTCGCAATTTGTGATGAGCTTTCCTCCGAACTCACGAATATCCGAGAGACGCTTTACCCTTGAAACATCAACCGATTTTGGAAGCAAAAAACTTTGCGTCCAAATAGTGGGGGGTTGCACCGGAACTGAAGTAATCATTCCTTTTATCGTCTCAATCATGGCAGGCGAGTACTTCACTTCCATTGCTACCTGTTCCTTATGAATCGTGAATGAGTTACTTATCGTAATCAGTCCATCCTGCATCCTGTCAACGGTAGCTGTATTAAATCCACATGCTAAAGCGACGTTATACTTTGCACTGTAATCTAAGAGGCTTGCACCATCTACTACTTGGTAGCAACGGTCCGGATTGGTCCCCCAAATGCTAACGTGATTGGAAATATTAGGCTGCCCAATATGGAAAATGTACGGCACCCATCCAATGGCGGCCAATAGGGCCATCGCGACGATGGGAAAGTATCGTTGGTAGCTGCTTCGGGGAACAATAGCGTTCGCGGTGGGCGCGGCGGGTGCCGTCGCCCTCATGATTATTGTCTGCCATCCCATAATCAAGATTTGGGCAATCCCAATGCACAACATGAGAACTGACATCGCGTACACCCCCTACATGTACGCGAGAGAGTATGTCTTTTTGATGGCTTATTCAAATGACACCACTACCCATTTTTTGACCTGTTTGACCGCTTCAACTCTCCCTGCTATGGTGAAGAGTTATTGTGCCCCTAATTTTCTCCACCGGGGCTACGGGCTCCTGTGGAGGGAGCAGATCCCGACATGGGCCTCACGAAACTGGTCATCCGCGGCGCTCGCCAGCACAATCTCAAGAATATTGACGTTGAGATTCCGCGCAATTCTCTGACCGTCATTACCGGCCTCTCCGGCTCCGGCAAGTCCTCCCTGGCCTTTGACACCATTTACGCCGAGGGCCAGCGCCGATACGTGGAGTCCCTGTCCGCCTACGCCCGCCAGTTCCTCGACCAGATGGAGCGCCCCGAGGTCGACGTAATCGAGGGCCTTTCGCCCTCCATCGCCATCGAGCAGAAAACCACCGCGCGCTCGCCGCGTTCCACGGTAGGTACCATCACCGAGATTTACGATTACCTGCGCGTTATTTACGCCTCCGTCGGCACCCCGCATTGCCCCAATTGCGGCAAGCCCATCACCCGGCAATCCAGCGAACAGATCGTCCAGTCCATTCTCCACGGCGAACTCTGCCAGCCGGATGATCGCGTGATGATCCTTGCCCCCATCGTGCGTGGACGAAAAGGCGCGTACCGCAAGGAACTTGAGAAATTTGCGCAAGACGGCTACGTCCGCGTGCGCATCAACGGCGAACTGTTCCCCCTCGACGAGCTTCCCGTCATCGACAAACGCAAAAATCACACCATCGAAATTGTCATCGACCGCTTATTGGTGAAGCCCGGCATCGCCACGCGTCTGGAGCAGTCCATCGCCACCGCGCTGAAACTCGCCTCTGGCCTCGTAACAGTAGTCGTAGTCGGCGGCAAAGAATATGTTTTCTCCGAAAAACTGGCCTGCCCCGATTGCGGTATCTCCGTTCCACAACTGGAGCCTCGCTCTTTCAGTTTCAATTCTCCTTACGGCGCATGCCCCGCCTGCAACGGCTTGGGTTCGAAATATGATTTCGATCCCGCCAAAATCATCACCGATTGGTCCCGCCCGTTATTCGAAGGCGGCCTGGGCCCAGGTTCGGCCTCCGCGCCATTGAAGCGCACCATGGAGTTGGCCGCGTACGCCCACGGATTTTCGCTGGCCACGCCATTTGAAAAGTTTCCGCCGCGTATTCAAAATATGCTGCTCTACGGCTATCCGCCCTCCAACACCCGCGCCTCCAAAGACGAAACCGCTCCCGACAGCAAAAAAGCGCGCAGCGAAAAGGGCTTCCATTTCCAGGGCATCCTCAAATTTCTAGAAAACAATTTTGAAGAATCCAGCTCCGACTCCTACCGCGAGTGGATGACCCGCTACATGTCCGCCACAGAATGCGCCGTGTGTCACGGCAAACGTCTGCGCCCTGGCTCGCTCGCCGTGAAACTGGGCGGCTTGTCGATATCCGACTTCACCGGTCTCTCGCTTACGCAAGCGCGCGCCGCTGTGGACAAAATTCTGGCGCAACTGACCGACCGCCAAAAAGAAATCGCTGCCCGGCCACTCGGAGAAGTTGCCGAGCGCCTCGATTTTCTGCTCGCCGTCGGTCTGAATTACCTCAGCCTCGATCGGTCCGCCGCGACGCTTTCCGGCGGCGAGGCTCAGCGCATTCGCCTGGCCACGCAAATCGGTTCACGTTTGCGCGGCGTGCTCTATGTACTCGATGAACCGTCCATCGGTTTGCACGCCCGCGACAATGACCGCCTGCTTGGCTCCCTTGAGCAATTGCGCAATCTCGGCAATACCGTCCTGGTCGTTGAGCATGACGAAGAAACCATTCGCCGCGCCGATTTCGTAGTGGACCTCGGTCCCGGCGCAGGCGATGCCGGCGGCTACTTGGTCGCGCAAGGTAAGCCCGAAGTCATTGAGGCCACCAGCGCATCTTTGACCGGCCAATATCTTTCTGGCGCTTTGCGAATTCCCGTTCCCGAAAAACGCCGAAGCCCCAATGGCAAAGCCATCCAGGTGCTCGGTGCCACCGCCAATAATTTAAAAGATGTGGACGTCACTATCCCTCTGGGTCTGTTAACCGTGGTCACTGGAGTTTCCGGCTCCGGCAAGTCCACGCTCATCAATGACATTCTTTATCGCGCGCTGGCGCAGAAACTTTACCGTTCCATGGAGCCGGTCGCGCCGCATCGCGAAATCCTTGGCGCAGAGCAGATCGACAAGGTCATCGAGATCGACCAAGCGCCCATCGGCAGAACTCCCCGTTCGAATCCCGCCACCTACACCGGAGTTTTCGCGCCTATCCGCGATCTCTTTTCGATGCTTCCGGAATCCCGTGAACGTGGCTATAAACCCGGACGTTTCAGTTTTAACGTGAAGGGTGGCCGCTGCGAAGCCTGTCAGGGCGACGGCCTGCGCCGCATCGAAATGAATTTTCTTCCCGACGTGTATGTCATGTGCGAAGTGTGCCGCGGCCGCCGCTACAATTCGGAAACCCTGGCGGTGCGCTACAAAGGTCATTCCATCAGCGACGTTTTAAATTTGCCCGCCTTGGAAGCGCTCAAATTGCTGGAAAACATTCCCCAGATTCAGCAGAAGCTCGCCACGCTAGTGGAAGTCGGCCTAGGTTACGTGACCCTCGGCCAATCGGCCACCACCCTGTCGGGAGGCGAAGCCCAGCGCATCAAGCTGGCTCGTGAGCTTTCCAAGCGCCAAACCGGCCGCACGTTATATATTCTCGACGAGCCCACGACCGGCTTGCATTTTGACGACGTACGAAAACTTCTGGCAGTGTTGCAGCGCCTGGTTAGTCTCGGCAACACCGTGCTGATCATCGAGCATCATCTTGACGTCATCAAACAAGCGGACTGGATTATAGATTTAGGCCCCGAAGGCGGCGAAGGTGGAGGACGCATAGTCGCGCAAGGCCCGCCGGAATTAGTGGCGCGCACGAAAAAGTCTTACACCGGACAAGCGCTGGCTCGCGTTCTGAACACCAACGGCTTTTCTCCTGGCTCCGGTTCGAACGGTCATGAGCGATAATTAAATGTCGGCGATAGTAGGGACAGCCAGGAATTTTGGCATCAGCAGGGAAGTAGAATCATGAAAGTTTCCATCCACAAAGCGGGCTTTCTAAAGTGATCTCCCTTCAATGAGCATCTATTCCACCGCGCCGTTGCAATTGGGCGCTGTGCGCACCTATCCGCTCGCTTCGCGCAAGAGTAAAGTCAACGTCGCAGACTTCGCAAAGCCGCCCGCCCCAAACGTATCCATCTCAAAATTCCTGGATTCGCTGCCGAATTTTCTTGCCGCTGAAGATCTTCGCCAATTGCTCGGCGTCATCCAACACGCCCGCACCAACAAAAAAGCAGTTTTGTGGGGCATCGGCGGGCACGTCATCAAAGTAGGCCTCGGCCCTATCCTCATCGATCTTATGGAACGCGGCTTTGTATCCGGCATTGCTATGAACGGCGCCGCATTAATTCACGATTTCGAAATCGCCATCGCGGGAAATACTTCTGAGGACGTAGACGCCGGCATCAACGCCGGGCAATTCGGTATGGCCCGCGAAACCGGCGAGCAGCTCAATGAAATCGCCAAAAATGCCGCGCGTTCCGGCATCGGTTATGGCGAAGCTGCCGGCCAATTCCTGACCACCAGCGCCGCGAAAGCGCGATACGCCTCGAGCAGTGTTGTAGCCGCGGCCTATCGCCGCCGCATTCCAGTCACCGTTCATCTGGCCATCGGCGCTGATATTCCTCACATGCATCCGGCCGCCGACGGCGCCGCGCTTGGCGCCGCTACTTATCACGACTTCCGCCTTTTCTGCGCGCTGGTGAAATCCATGCATCCCGGCGGCGTATATATGAATTGGGGCTCGGCGGTTCTATTGCCGGAGATTTTCTTGAAAGCGGTTTCCGTGGTGCGCAATCTGGGCGTGCCGCTACGCCCCATTACCACCGCCAATTTTGACTTCATCCAGCACTATCGCCCGCTGCAAAATGTAGTGAAGCGCCCCACGTTATCCGCCGGCAAGCGCCACGGAGTAGAATCGAAGGGGTATGCCATCACCGGACATCACGAATTACTGATGCCGTTGCTCGCCGCGGCGCTGGCTTCGGGCTGGCCAAAGCGCAGCGCCAAGAAAAATAGAAAATGAACGATCACGACGAGAACCCGAACAACGAAACGCCGGATCACGTCGTGAATCCGATGCCGGAGATTCAACCCGAAATCCCTCCGCCGCCCGCGCTCCAACCAGTTGCCGAGTCTCAACCCCCGCAAGTTCTCGCCGGCGATCCAATTGCCGCCGCGATCCCCGCATTCCAGGCCAAGCGCATTCTGCCGGAAGACCTGCGCGTGTCCTGGTCCTGGCCGCACCTGATCATTTTTATTTTTTTCGGATTCGCCAGCTTGATGGTCGTGCAGCTCGGGTTTGTATTTTATGTTTCCGCGAATCGTCACTTAAGCGCCATTCAAGTGCAACTCGTGTTCGAAAATAGCCCGCAACTGCTCGTTGAAAGCAACGTGCTGTGGTACGCCCTGCTTTTCCTCTTCCTGTACGTGACCCTGGCGGTCTTGCGAGACGTGCCCTTTTGGCGCTCGCTGGGTTGGCGAAAATTGAATGTCAACCCCACGGCCGGTTCAGGCCGTCCCTGGATGTATTTCTTCTCCGGGTGCGGGCTGGCCATTTTTGTGGCCCTGGCCAGCTACAACTTGAAAAATACCGACCACCTGCCCATCCAGGAAATTTTTAAAAATCGTTCCGGCGCGTTCCTGCTGATGACCATGGCCGTTTTCGTCGCGCCGCTCGTGGAGGAAACCGTCTTTCGCGGCTACCTCTATCCACTCTTCGCCAAATCCCTCGGCGTGCTGCCGGGAATTTTAATCACCGGCGTTTTATTTGGTTTGATGCACGGCTCCCAGCTTGGCTGGACCTTCCGGCTGGTTGCACTTCTCACTTTGGTCGGCGTGATTTTTACGTTCGCGCGCGCGCGCACCGGGACCGTCCTGGCCAGTTTTTTGCTCCATTTAGGCTACAACTCCATGATCGCTCTGACTTCCATCATCGCCACCAGGGGCTTTCAACACATGCCTATGTCACCTTGATGCCATCTTCGCGGTGCATGGCAATTCGTTTTGTTCAAAGGCATTCGCTACAATTTAATTAACGCGAGTAAGCCGGGAGAACTTAGAGAACTATGTACGTAGCACAACCCATCGAATGGACCGACAAAGGCGTAGTCATGTTGGACCAGCGCCGTCTGCCCGCCGAAGAAATCAGCTACACCTATACCGATTATCGCGAGGTAGCCAAGGCCATCCGCGAAATGGTCATCCGCGGCGCTCCGGCCATCGGCGTGGCAGCCGCTATGGGCGTAGCTCTCGGAGTTTTGCATTCGAACGCGACAACCGTGGACGCATTGAAATCTGAATTCCCGCAAATCTGCGACACTCTCGCAAAAACGCGCCCCACCGCCGTCGATCTTTTCTGGGCTCTTGAGCGCATGAAACGCAAATTTGCTGAACTTTGCGCCACATCCAAACCGCTCCCTGAAATCAAACGCACCATCGTAGAAGAAGCTAAATTAGTGCACCTCGAAAAAAAGGCTACCGATCAAGCCATCGGCGAATACGGCGCCGCATTTATGCCCGCGCAAGGCCAGGTGATGACCCAATGTAACGCCGGCGCATTGGCTACCGGCGGAATCGGAACCGCCCTGGGCGTGATTCGCGTCGCCTATCAGCAAGGCAAAAAGCTGCATGTCCTGGTTCCAGAAACGCGCCCGTATCTTCAAGGCTCGCGCCTGACCGCCTGGGAATTACACAAAGGCGGCATTCCACTCACGCTAATTACCGACAACATGGTCGGACATTTTTTGAAAACCGGAAAAGTTGGAGCGATTGTTACCGGCGCCGACCGCATCGCCGCCAATGGCGACACCGCCAACAAGATCGGCACCTATCAAATCGCGGTGCTGGCCAAAGAAAATAACGTGCCGTTTTACATCGCCGCGCCAGTTTCCACCTTTGATTTGTCCATTCCCGATGGAGACGACATCCCCATCGAAGAGCGCTCCGCGTTGGAAGTCACTCATCTGCAGGGCTTGAGGATTGCTCCCGATGTTCACGCCGCGCACCCTGCGTTTGACGTAACTCCCGCGCGTTACATCGCCGCAATTTTTACCGAACGCGGCGTGGCTCGCGCGCCGTACGTTACCTCGCTACGCGACCTGGCAGCGGCGCCGCAGCCCGTCGTCGCTTCCGCGTAAATTGCCGCAAAAGTTTATATTTTTGAAATCAATAGAAGTGAAAAATTGCAGCTATCGTTGCTACGGGGATTTAAGATCTAGCTAGCTTGAATGGCGAATCCGCTCCGCCAAAGTCCGCGCCCGCTGCCGCGCAATATCTACAAACCGTGCATCATTCCCAATCTCATCCAGCATCGGCAGCGCGCATTGTGGTTCCGGCAGCAATTTATGATTCAAATCCGTTTCGAATTGCAGCAGCGCATCATTTATTCCTAGCCGGTCATATCTCATCCGGCGCGTGAGCAGCATCACGTGTTCCTGCTGCCGTGCCAGCCCTTCAAAAATTTGCAGCAACTGCGCCGCCGCGGAATTTAACGTGTAGTTGAATTTTACCTCGTGAGCGCTCGCACCCTTTTCCCAGCGAAAGGTTTTTTCGCCCAGGTTCGCGATTTTCCTGTGGACATCGAGATCCTGTCCTTGAAAATGATTCAACTGTGCCGCCAATTCGAACATGTGCGCGCGAAGTCCCGCGCTGATTTCAAACGGAGACGCGCTGGCATCTTCATCCAGCTGCCGAATGTCATAAGTGGCCGGATGCCCATCTTCGGGCACTACAATTTCGATAAATTCCGGCGAACTCGATTTAAACACCCGCCTGAATGTGAGTTTTGCGCTTTCGGCGGGTGCCACAGCGGCGGAACTAGCCAGGAGAGCCGCGTGGCCGGAAGTTGGGACGCGCACCGAAGCCCCTGCAACCGGCTCCATCAACACGCTAAGCCCACAAACGAGAACCAGCGTTAAGGAACGGTAATTCGTCATCGTGTCGGTACGATGCGCGGAAGATTGCTAAGGTTGGAGAACGTCCCGGGAGAGCCTTTTACGGTGCTCGTTACAGCAGTTAGGGCGCCCACCCCGTCTATCACCGAGGAACCGCGTGCACGACGAGGCTGTTTGCTGATCTGCGGCAAACTGAATCTCCGCCGCGTCTGTTCGGCCTGCAAATGGCACAGAGCCACCGCCAGCGCATCAGCCGCGTCCGAGGGCTCGGGAAGCTCTTCCATCGTTAACAACGCGCGCACCATTTCCTGAACTTGCCGCTTATCCGCGTGGCCATATCCGGCCACCGAGGATTTCACTTCTCGCGGAGAATAACTGTGCACCACAATATTATGCTGCGCCGCTGTCAGAAGTACCACCCCGCGCACTTCAGCCAGCCGCAGCGCCGTGCGCACATTCAACGCGGCAAACACCGCTTCCACCGCCATTGCATCAGGTTTGTATTCTTCGATCAGCCGCGAAAGCAATGCGTGTACATCCTGAAGCGCCGCTCCACACGACTCCTTGCGACGCTTAGCGCTAATGACCAGCGCCCCGTAATGCACCATCCGCGACATGCGCCCGTCGCTTTCCACTACGCCGTAACCCGTGGGACCCGCGGCTGCGGGGTCGACCCCCAGAACGCGAAAGAAAGCAGGTTTTTGATTTGGTCCGTGGTTGCCGCTCACGGCCACAAGTCTACGGCGTTCCAGATATCCTCGCCAGAAAATTTGTATTCAGCGTTGCGCGGCAAAGAAGACCCCAAAAAGCCGCCAAAAAAATTGGCCAGCGTGATAATCGTCGCTGGCCAATCGGTTATTCCCCATGATAAAAATCTGACAAAAATACGCAAACCGGCTAATTCGCGCCTACCGCCGCCTGTATTTCCGACTCATCGATATCGAAGTTTGCATAAACATGCTGCACATCGTCGTGCTCTTCCAGCGCTTCCACCAATCGCACCATCTGCGTGGCCTGCGCGCCGGTCAACTTAATGTAATTTTGTGGCACCATGCCAACTTCCGCCGACGCCGCAGTAATTCCTGCCTTGCGTAGCGCTTCCTTTACTTTGTCCAACGCCTCTGGCGGCGTCACTATGTACCAAATGGACCCATCATCTTTCATATCTTCCGCGCCAGCTTCCAAAACAATATCCAGCAGCTTATCTTCGCTCGCGGAGTCCTTAGGAACGGTAATTTCGCCCTTGCGGCTGAACATCCAACCCACCGCTCCGGCTTCCGCCATGTTGCCGCCGTTCTTGCTCATCAAATGCCGGAACTCGCCCACAATGCGATTGCGATTCGTAGTGACCACTTGAATCAGCATTCCGACTCCGCCCGGCCCGTATCCTTCAAACACCGCTTCTTCGTATTGTTCGCCTTCCAGTTGGCCGGTGCCGCGC
Organism: Verrucomicrobiia bacterium; assembly: GCA_035482155.1. Taxonomy (GTDB): domain Bacteria; phylum Acidobacteriota; class Terriglobia; order Acidiferrales; family UBA7541; genus Acidiferrum. The sequence goes on from DATHRB010000074.1 coordinate 14,418, forward strand.
AAAATCGCGCGCTCAATATTATCCCCGGGCATATTCTCGTTCTTGGCGGCGAGAATTGCGGTGCGCAGTCGCGGATTGGTATTGGGATCGCCGCCTCCAATGCGAGCGGCAATAGAAATTTCGCGAATCACTCGAGTAAAAACTCGGCCACGCTTCGCGTCAGTAGCTGCCTTCTTGTGCTTGATGGTTGCCCATTTTGAATGCCCGGACATGACACATCCTCTTTATACGCTAAATGTTTCCGCACGAATCTGCGGTTGTCAATGCTGGGTTAGTGACAGACCCTGGACACGGAAACATGCCAAATGGCCCGCTCGATACACGCTGCGGAGACTACGGTGAACCGCTACCCCTGCAAAACTTAGGCATTTTAGCACAGGCGTACAAAGGTGGGAACACGCGCGTGCCGCCCTTAATACGGGTCTGCTGCCTTAGCACTCACAACGCCTTTACTCTCGCGGGGGAGCGCCCACTCTTCGCATTGCTTGCGCATACTGTCGCGCGATCACGCTCCAGGAAAAATACTTGCTCTGCGCATTGCGACTCCGCTTGGCCAAAGACGCCCGGTACGAGGGGTCGGTCAAGACACGCACCAGAGCCGCCCCAAACCCCTCTGGCACCAATTCCTCCGGCACTAGAACCACACCCGCTTCCGTGATCGGCGCCGCGAGTTCCCATCCTTCTTCTGCAATAACTGGCAATCCGCAGGCTATGCCTGCAATGGCGCTGCCACGCCGGCTCGAGATCGGCCCACGAGCAAACAACATCACATCGCTGGCCCCCAGAACCCGCACAACTTCATCCGCCGATATCAGTCCAAGAATTCTCACTTCCGCGCCCGAGCCGGCAAGCGCCGACCGCAGTGCTGCTGCACCACTTTCTGAGTTTCGCCCCAGTACCACAACCTCAAGAGGGCCTACCTGCTTAGCCGCATTGCTTACGGCTCGAGCAATCTGGCCCACTTCCTTACCCAATGTTGGTTTGTCGGAAAGAGAAAAAACAGCCACTACCGGTTTGCTAGCCGTCGAATTACGCTTCGCTTCCCACGCTCTTTCGGGCGCCGGCAAATTCGCGCCCACCGGAATGAAAACAAAATTGTGGGTGTCCGCTGGAAGCCAGGAAATTTTATCGCGAGGCAGCGTGAAAATGGCGAGATCGCTAAGACGCACCAGCCGTTTCATCGCGTAGCGTTGAAGAGCTCTTCTAAAGCGATCCACCACGCGGTTTCCCGCATAGCCATCCGGATCGTGAAATACCACTGCGCCTCGTGCGCCATTCTTTTTTAATAATTTCAAAATGCTCACTGCTGGCAGCGCAAACCCGCGGTGCGACCACGACAGCGCCGTATACTGCAGCAGAAAAAATGTATTTTGTTTCCCGCTGACCGCTTTACGTAACTCCAGCCGGCTGGCCTTGTGCCCCATTTCCGCCCATCTCACCTGCGTCAGCGTTAAATTCACGCCTTCCTTGGCTAACGCATCCCGCAAATAGCAGCAATAATCCCGCACTCCATCCGCGGGTTCTTCACGGCGCCCCAGAATTGCCATGCATTCCATGAGATATAATTTTACCCGGACCAGCGTAACATCTATCCCAGCGACACCGCGTAGCGTGACCACGGCGCATATTTTTCAGCGCACGCGCCCACATTGAGCATGAATCTACTGATTTATTCCCATTATTTCGCGCCCAGTGTCGGTGGCGTCGAAAGCATCGTGCAGTCGCTGGCTGACGGCATTGCTGAATTGCGCACCGCAAATGGCGATCGTGAATTTAACGTAACGGTGGTCACCGAAACGCCCGCGGGAAGCCACGCCGACAACAAATTTCCATTTCGTGTGGTCCGCCGCCCCGGTTTGATCCGGCTTTGGCAACTTGTGCGCGCCTCTGACGTGATTCACTCAGCGGGCCCGGCATTTTTACCGATGTTTCTGGCTTGGCTCTCGCGCAAACGATTCGTTGTCGAACACCATGGCTATCAAGCCACTTGCCCCAATGGCCTTTTTGTCCATCAACCGGACCGCATGATTTGTCCCGGCTATTTCCAGGCTGCTCGTTTTGGCGAATGTTTTCAGTGCCTGCGATCGGAGTTTTCGAGCGGAATGACAGCCGCCAGACTTCTGGCCTTCATGTTTCCGCGCCATTGGCTCGCGCGCGTTGCAACCACCAACATTGCGGTGACCAGCCACGTTGATCACCGTCAGAAATTGCCCAACACCAAAGTTGTCTATCACGGTATTGAAGATCCGTTTTCGATTCCTCACCGCTCACTTCCATCTCAAAAACTACACATTGCCTACGTGGGCCGCCTGGTGCCTGAGAAGGGTGTTCCGGTTCTTCTAGAGGCCGGCAAAATCCTGAAGTCCGAAGGCCATGATTTTGAAATTCGCATCATCGGAGATGGCAGCGAGCGCCCCAAACTCGAAGAGTGCATTCAGCGTGAAAAACTTGAGCCTTTTACTTCAGTCACCGGATTTTTGACTGGCGATGCATTCGCTCATGCCCTGCGGGACGTTTCTGTGGTGGTGATGCCTTCTACCTGGGAGGAAACCGCCGGTCTCGCTGCCATTGAACAAATGATGCGTGGTCGTTTGGTCATCGCCGCCGATATTGGCGGTTTGACCGAAGTTCTTGGCGACACAGGCTTAAAATTCGCCGCGGGGGACGCTGTTTCTCTTGCAGATTGTTTGCGCACCGTTATTAAAAATCCTGCGTTTATCGACTCGTTGGGAGAAAAGGCTCGCAGCAGGGCGTTGCAGCTGTTTCAACGCTCCAAGATGATAACTGAGCACGCACAAATTTATCGTCACGCTGATTTAGCGGATAACAAGAAGGAGGAAGAACGCGTCGACCAGCGCTGATGACTGCTACACCTCGTCATCGTATGATAGGCGTATGACATTAGCCCCGCATAATGGGTTTTTGAGTCATTAGTGGTGTGGATAAATCCCAGCAACGCGTTTAAGAACGATCCCGGCAATTTTTGTGGTCAGGCGCACCATCCTTGTCAGTAGCGTGGCTCAAGAACCTTACTCGGCGCGTCGTCCCCAGACCGGTCAGAAATTGGCTGAGGTCCCCGTCAACGTCATTACGATGGATCTGGGATAGCACAAAATTCTCATTCGGCGTGACCAAGAAACTGCAATTCACCCCCAATCTCGCTCTTACTTTGCACCCTCGCGTTTATCAATTTGCTATGCAAAATCAAATTAACGATCCCGGGCAACGCGCGGAGTTTGAGTCTTTTGTCGCCCACTGCCACCGCGGGATGTTGCTCTTCGATCTGGGAGCCAGCTATGGTCTGTTTAGTTTCGCGGCCGCCAAATTCGACGGCAAAGCCGTTGCAGTGGACCCATCGCCAATCGCGATTCGCATGATTACCCGTCAGCTCGATTTCAATCAAGCTAGAGAAAATATTCGGCTCGTAGAGGCCGCCGTTAGTGACGTAAATGGCTCGTTAAACATGCTTAGTTCCGGAGTATTCTCCGCAGGTTACTTGCGCTTTGTTACCGGACGCTCTCATCGCGAGTTGACCAGCGTCGGTGCGATTACTATCGATAAGTTGGCATCCGACTTCGGCAGTCCCACGCATATAAAAATTGATGTGGAAGGTTATGAAGCGGCGGCGCTTCGTGGAGGACGTGAAACCTTCACGCGCTTTTCACCTTTGCTCTTTCTCGAGCTGCATAATGAGCTGGTCACCTCCGATGGACGCAATCCCAACGAGGCATTGGACGAGCTGCAAAGTTTGGGCTATGAAACGCTTGCGCTGGATGGCTCCAGCCTGGACAGAAGTGCGATTTTGCAAACATCCATCATCAGAATTATAGCGAAGCGGTCAGCCAGCGCTGTTGGTCAGCATTCGAGGGCTCATCAAAACTAGTCTACGCTTTCGTCGCAACATGCTTTGTTTGGCTGACTTTCTCTAACATTCTTGAGAATGGTTTTCTTGCTCTTGTGGCCCTTCTGAGACAGATTGTAAGTGTGATCCTTGAGGCAGGCGATTGAATTTTCGTTCCACAGCAGCACCCGACTCCTCACGCAAACTCCTGGCGTCATTCGTGTTTGTTCTCATATTTGCCGTTGCTGCTTATGAATTTTCCGAGCTGATCCTCGCTGGCGACTTAAGGGGTTTTGCTTACGTCGGCCTGGTGGCCGTCGGCAGCGTTTTTGTCATTGCCATCCTCAATAACTGGCGAAATGGCGTTTATCTGTTTTTCACCTGGCTGCTGTTCGAGGATCTGGCCCGCAAATATCTCGGCAACAATATGGCCATCTATTTTGCAAAAGATGTTCTCGTTGCCATTGTGTATATGTCCTTCATTATCGCGGTGCGCCGAAAGAAAACCGTAAAAATTGTGCGCCCGCCTTTTTTCGTGGCGCTGATGCTGCTGGTGTGGTTCGGAATCATGCAGATGTTTAACCCCGCTTCGTCCACGATTGTCTATGGCATCCTGGGGGTGAAGCTCTTTTTCTGGTATATCCCGATGTATTTTGTCGGCTACGCGCTCCTTAATTCCGAAGCGGATCTTCGCCGTTTTTTTCGCGTCAACGCTTGGCTCGCAATAATCATCACCGGCCTCGGCATCGCTCAGTCGATCATTGGTCCCTCGTTCCTGAATCCCGCCAGGCCCGCGGAGGAAATTCGCGAAATGAGCACTTTGTATCGCGTTTCACCGATCACCGGTCTAACTTCCTATCGGGCCCCTTCGGTATTTGTTAGCGCTGGACGCTATACCAATTACCTGCTGATTGCATGGGTCCTAATGCTGGCTTTCACTGGCTATCTTTTGCTGCGCCACCGTCGGGGTCGAAATATTGCGTTTATTTCCCTGGCGGTCGTCTACGCCGCGGTGCTGCTGTCAGGCTCTCGCGGAGTCTTTTTGTGGACCGCGGGGGAGGCGCTCCTCATCGTGGCTGCCTTCCTGTGGGGAGCGCCTTGGCGCCAGCGCGAGGTTATCCGCGTTTTTCGTACCGTGCAGCGCGCCGCACTGGCCATCGGTCTTGCCGTAGTAGCGTTGTTCTTTGTTTTTCCGGATGCCCTGTTCGCGCGCCTGGCAATTTATTCCGAAACGTTAACGCCCGGCAGTTCTGCGAGCGAATTGCAATCTCGCACCTGGGACTACCCGCTGCGTAATTTTTTGGGCGCCTTCAACTATGATCGCTGGCCTTGGGGCTTCGGCATCGGAACCAGTTCCCTCGGAGTTCAATACGTAGCTAAAATTTTTCACGGCGTGCCTATGGCCGTTGGCGTGGAGAGCGGATTCGGCGCCCTGGTCGTAGAAATGGGAATTGGCGGTCTTATTCTTTGGCTGGTGATGAGTATTGCGATCATCGTTTCCGCCTGGAAGGTCGTTAAAAAATTGAAAGGATCGCCGTGGTTTCCCATCGCCTTCGCTATCTTTTTATATGCGGTCGTATTGTTATTGCCAATCACCTTCACTTCCATGCAGGCCTACGAAGATTTCGTGATTAACGCCTACTTCTGGACGCTGCTGGGCATTTTATTTCGCTTGCCGAGTCTGGCCCTTTCCTCTCAGTTTGCTAACGTATCCGCCCCGGCGGGCAACCCTCGTCAGCGGCCACGCTAGTGCGCATTGCGGTAATTTCCCCCTTTCTCGACCGCAGCCACGGCACCGAGCGCTGCATCGTCGAACAGTTGGCAAGATTCGCCGGCGAGCCTGGCGCCGAAATCCATATTTACGCGCAGCGGGTTCAAGATTTGCGCGGTGTTACGCGCTACAAATACCGCAAGCCGGCGGGATCAGACCGCGATGGTGCGGAAAATAGCAATCGCCTTCTCTGGCATAAAGTACCCTCCATCCCAGGCCCACACCTGTTGCAATACATTTTCTGGTTTTTCGCCAATCGCCTTTGCCGTTGGTGGGACAACGCATTCCGCGGCGCAAAATACGATCTGTTATATTCCGCTGGTATCAACGCTACGGACGCCGACGCCATTAGTGTCCACGTCGTATTCCACGAATTCTACCGTCAAGTTCTGCCTCAATTAAATTTCCGCGGCAGTCCTCTCGCCGCTTGGCCCCGCCTGGCGCATCGCCGCGCCTACTATCGTCTGATCATGGCGCTCGAAAAGCGGATTTATCGCAGGTCCACAACTTCCTTATCTGCGATCTCAGCTTCGGCTGGCGCGTTACTGCAAAAGTATTTTCACCCCGCCGATACCCGAGTCATCCGTTACGGAGTCGATGTGCAAGCATTCTCGGCTCCCCGCAGACTTGCCGAACGCGCCACCACCCGCAAAGAGTTCAATTTATCTACGGAAGATTTCGCTCTGCTGCTGATTGGCAATGATTGGAGGACCAAAGGACTCGCCGCCTTGTTGCAATCCTTATCCCTTGTCCGCGATTTGCCATGGAAACTTCTGGTAGTCGGTAGAGACGTCCGCGATCCGTACGACAAAATGATTCGCGCTTACGGAATAACGCATCGCGTAATTTTTTTGACGCCATCTTCCAACGTTATGCAGTTCTACGCTGCGACAGACGCTTACGTCGGCCCGTCGCTTGAAGACGCCTACGGCTTGCCCATTATCGAAGCCATGGCCTGTGGCTTACCGGTGATCGCCAGTTCGCACGCGGGGGCCCATGAAATCATTGCCGACGGCTCCGACGGCATAATTTTGCGCGACCCGCAAAATACTGAGGAACTCGCCGCCGCAGTCCGCTCTTTGATCACCAACCCAACCCTTTGCGCACAATTAGGAACTCACGCAACCCGCACGGCGCAAAATCACACGTGGGATCGCAATGCACAAGCCACCTGGGAATGGTTAAAGGAAGTTGCCCGCAATAAAAAAGCCCGCCGCGCCGGCTCGTAAAATCCCGCGGGGTTCTATAGAACGATCAAGTTTCAAATCTTCTAGGTCAGTTTCGGCCCAGGTTCTGTCTGGAAACCATCAAGATCAAAGATAGGCCAAATTTGAGGAGTAGCAGAAAGGCGGGTTGGGTAGCTCGCACACGACCCCTTGCGGAGCCGCTGTCCCCGCGCGGCCCCCAACCCGTTCTTAGTAAGTTACAGAGCCGCCCGGTGCTCCTCAATGGAGCGTCCGACCCACCGGCCGCAGTACCCACCAGCTAGTACTACTCGGAGGCCAAAAGGACGCTTAAAGCAGTTACGTTGTAACATGCATATTATAAACCACTTAAACCGATATATTAGTGTCCCTTGAAACCTCGCGCCATGGTACTTCCCTCAGACTACGTGCGTGTGCCCTTATCGACCAGGAAAGACCACCGAAGATTTTGCCGCCTCTACGCACTCCGTCAAACGCAAAGTGACTGTTTTCACCTCACCGGAGCGCACCATCACGTTTTTCTCCCAGGTTGAAAACAAACCATGCCAGGAAGCCCGTAA
>DATHRB010000075.1:0-44283 GCA_035482155.1 Verrucomicrobiia bacterium
CATCTCAGGAGTCAACCCAGGCTGGCATTTTATCACCTGTGAAGAAAAGGCGAACCTTGAGGTATATGGCATTCCTGTGGAAATAGTGACTACCTGTGGAAATCGTGCGGAGGGCTATTTGTCGCGCGTTGCTTCGGTCAGCACACGAAAGGCGATCTGGTTAGCGTCTGGCTGAGGTGGTTTTGCTGGCTTGCGCTTCTTTTTTAATTTCTTTTTCTTCGACATGGGATTCAGGATGCCACAGTCCCGTCGATAATTGGAGAGTATCTTGTGCGGTACTTAATTGTGTTATAGCCTCGCGGCGATTATGGATAATAGCAAACGAGAGTCTAGCGGCCCTCTTTATTTTCTGCTTTCAGCATTAGGAGTTTTGTGGTTACTTTCACAATCTAGAACTCCAAAAAAGAAACCCAAAGACAGCATAGCCCCAAACACCGAGTCCGCAGAGCAAGACAACGGTCGCGAAGCCTTCTCGTTTCCCGGAGCACAAAGTTCGCCACCCCCACCAGCTACCGTAAAGACCTGCAAGTGCTGCCACCACAAAATACCAAGGTGGGAGATAGTGCTTAAGTGGCTTACATTGGCCGCAACGATCGGGGCATTTGCCGCAGCTGCTTTCTATGCCTATGTTGCCAATACCCAGCTTGAGGCGAACGAACGCCCAAGGGTTACGCTCGAAAATAGACAAGATAAGGGGATCGTCTTTTTCGATCCCTTGGCTGCCGACAACGCCACTACTTTTCTTGAATTTCGTTTGGAATATTTGCTGAAGAACTTCGGGCATTCCCCGGCATACATAGACATAGAGTCGCAAGTTGTCGATCAAAATTATCCCCACTGGATAGAATTGCAGGAATTGGTTCGGAAAAAGTGTGATAGCAGTGAGTCGTTGGTAAGGTCTCCCAAGTATCCATGGCCTAACGTAATCGTTCAAGAAATGAATTATGGCCAAGTCCTCCAACTGAAGATTACGGATGTGATGAGAAAAGAAGGATTCGCTAAGCCAACCATCATTGGATGTATCTGGTATCGCTCCACTACTACGGGAGCCATCTACAAAACCCCATTCGCGGGACAAATCTCTATGAGCACGGAGAACAGTGGTCCCGTGCGGGATTGGAGTCCTGTTAAAATCCCCCTTGGCTCCGTACATGACCACCCTAAACCAGACACCAAGGTTGTTGACGTATTGATTATGGGCGGAATAACATAAAAAGATAAAACCTGTAACGACAATTGCGAAAAGCAGCACCCTGTCACGGCTCTTCATTTTGAGCCTCGCAAACTGTACCAGTGCCCGCTGGTTAGACGTTGCGTGGAACGTGGTTCCAAGGTATTTTCGCTGCCTGATGCAGACATCAGAAGACAGATTCGATTTTGTTTTGTTAAACGGAGAACATTCGATGCGAAGGTTCGCTTCAGGATTTGCCGTGACGCTGGTACTTTCTGCGCTGCCACTTGTAATTGTTTGCGCGCAGACGAAGGACGAAACCCAGACCATTAAGGTGGAATCGGCCAGAAGCGAAGCGGCGAAGATTGAACAGTTCAAACCTGAGCAACAGGCCAGCAAAGGCAGCGTCACGATTGGCGGGAGTGTCATAAATTACGACGCGTATGCGGGCACGTTGGTTGTGCATACAAAGGATTGGGACGACGTGCCGCAGAACCGGGATAAGGACGAGAAGAATCAGCCGCCGGAAGCCAGCATGTTCTACGTGGCGTATTTCAAATCCGACAGCAAAGGGGCGCAGCGCCCGCTGACGTTTCTGTACAACGGCGGGCCGGGTTCGGCAACGGTGTGGTTACACATGGGGGCGTTCGGGCCGAAGCGGGTAGTTACGTTGGACGATGCGCACACTCCGGCTGCACCTTATTCGGTCGTCAACAACGAGTACAGCCTGCTGGATGTGAGCGATCTGGTATTTGTGGATGCGCCAGGGACGGGATTCAGCCGCATCGGCGGCAAAGACAGGGAGAAGGCTTTTTACGGTGTGGATCAGGACGCGCAAGCTTTTGCGGATTTCATCACACAGTTCCTGGGAAAGTATGGCCGATGGAATTCGGCAAAATATCTGTTTGGTGAAAGCTACGGCACCACGCGATCGGCCGCGCTAGCAAACGTGCTGGAGACAGAACGCGACGTGGATTTCAACGGCGTGATCCTGTTGTCGCAAATATTGAACTACGCTTTGAGCGCGGACCGCGCGGAGGCCAATCCCGGCGTCGAATTACCCTATCAATTGGCGCTTCCCACCTATGCGGCAGCGGCGTGGTATCACCATAAGCTGCCCGGCCAACATAAAGAATTAACGGCGCTGCTCACCGAGGTTGAACATTTTGCAATGACCGATTACCAGCAAGCGCTGGAGGCGGGACCCACGCTGGCGCCTGAGCAACGGCATGCAATCGTTGCGAAGCTCCACGAATATACCGGGCTGCCGGCCGAATATATCGAGAAGGCGAATTTGCGCGTGACACCGGGAGAATTCGAGAAAACACTCCAGGACGACACCGATACGACGACAGGGCGGCTGGACACGCGTTTCTCGGGACCCACGCTCGATCCGCTAAGCAAAGCGGCGGAGTACGATCCGCAATCAGCGGCGATCAGCTCGGCGTATGTTTCCGCATTTAATGATTACGTTCGCAAGGATCTGAAGTTTGGGGAAAACCGGACATATAAGCCGTCAGCTCGACTCTATAGAACGTGGAATTTTTTGCATCAGGGTCCGGGCGCGGGGATTCCCCTGCCACAGGCGACCAACGTAATGACGGACCTGGCGCTGGCGATGAAATACAACCCGGAGTTGAAAGTTATGTTGAACGCCGGGTATTTCGATCTGGCGACGCCGTTTTACGAAGGCGTTTATGAAATGCAGCACTTGCCGATTCCTGCGAAATTGCAGAAGAACATCGAATATCAGTTTTATGAATCGGGGCACATGGTCTATGCGCACGAGGCTTCGGCGAAGGCGCTGCATGACAATGTGGCGGCATTCATTCACAGGACTGAGAATTCGAAAGGGAAATAGCGATCGCGTGGAGTGGTTGCTGCATCGTGCGGGATTCCATGGGAGTTGGCGCGATGCAGATCGAGAGAGCCGGACGACCGTTCTCCGAGTGGTTCGGCAAGTTTGAATTGATACTTTCAATATGAAGTAATAGATATTCGAATTCATGAGAGGTATACTCCAGCTAATACCTTGTCTGTCCGTTCGGGCAGGCACCGCAGAATCGGTTCCAAGGGAGGTCCTATGGAGATTTCGGGGCCCATTTATTATTTGCTAATCGTTTGGGCGGTTGTCACGGGAGTCTTTTTGCTCCTGCTGGTGTGGCGCACCTTGCTCACCAGTCATGAGGGTGATCAGATTTTCCTGGACCCTTCCCAAGACCATATGGCTAGAGAGCAGCGCGAAGTGGTGGCCAAGATTATGAAGCTGTCGAAGCCCATAACCACCACGGGGATTACCGCGGGCACTCTGCTGTTGGTTATTGCGGGGATGTGGATTTATCAGGGGCTGAAGAATTTCTAGCGGCAGAGTGTGCTTTGGTTGGTGAGCTTCGTCTGCATTTGAAAACGCCGCTGGAGGTCTAAGTGGGCGGGTAGTCGGTGCTGGCGCACGTCAAACCTAGTGAACGGGTGGCTATGTGCCTACGCCGGTGGCTGCTCGAAGAGAGATTCCTCGACTGCTCAGGCCGGCTACTTCGCAGGAGCGAAGTAGGAAGAGAAAGCCGGTCTGCTCCGCTCGGAATGACCGGTTTTTGGTTTTTTTTTATTTAGTAATCTGCGGGACAGTCATTTTTTGACTCCGAAACTTTCTTGAAAGAGAAAGGGCCGAACGGAGTTCGGGAACAGCGGTACTACGGCCCTGGCTTCGATGGGGGCACCATTGAGGTGTGGTTGTGCACGATGATCCAGTGATTATTTCTTTTCTCCATCACTAAGGTAGTCTGTCCTTGCGCGGTGTTCGGCGTTCCATCGGTAACGGCCTCAAAATCCCACTGATAGCAAGCCCAAGCGACGTTTCCAGCTACCTTGATAATCGTGTTGGAGCGATCCAGGCGTACGCGCTGCATGCGGGTGCGTTGCTGCTGGTAAATTGCCAGGTAATTGTTCCAGCCCACGATCGGCGGAGCATAGGCTCCATTGACTACGGTTACGTCATCGGCATAATCCTTATGCAGTTTTTCGACGTCGCCGACCTGCCAGGCGCCCAGCATTTCCGAAATCATGTAATCGATCTGGTTTTCGTCGGACATGGGGACCAGCGGGTTGGTGCTGTCGGCGGGTTGTTGTGTATCTGATTTCTTCTTCTTGTCTTTCTGGGCCGCGGCCGGTGACGCGCAGGCCAATGCCAGCATGGCGATGAATGCCGCGGATAATGCAAAGCGAAACATGCGTGAGATTTCACGGGTTGTGAACAGAGTTTGCATTCCTTGCAAAAACTCCTTTTGAACAAATCGATATTGGAGAGAGCTGCTAGAGGATAGCACGCCAATTTTTTGACGCGCAGGCTGTGTCCAGTTGGTCTACTTACAGTTTTCGACTACTTGTTGTTTCCGCTGGTGGAAGCTTTCAAAGATTGCGTGGAGTTCCGGCCGGCTTCGCGCGAGGCGCTGAGGAGATTTATGAACAGGCGATAGGCGCCGGGCACGCCTCCCGGCAATTGGCGAAAGAACGCGAGACCGGTGTAGATGTAGGTTCCTTTGCCGTAGTGGGTATAAACCAAACCGCCATTTAGATCCGGCTCGTTGGGATCACTCATGGAGAGTAGCGGAGTGTATTTAGCGTCGAATTGACTCCAGAAATATAGGCCGCGTTCTTGGATCCATCCATTGAAGTCTTGCGGAGTAATTTTATTGGGCTTGTTGAGAAGGGGATCGTCCTGCTTCAAGAATTTGACGGGGGAAGCCTCGTCGGTGATGCGCGGCAGGGGGCTATTGGGTTTTTCGGGGGAGATTTTTGCGGGATAGGGCGCGTATTGAAATTTGTCCCAGGCAAAATCGCGTTGGTACTGCACGACGAGAGTGCCGCCGTTGGATACGTAGTCGAGCAAACGTTGATTGGTGCCCGCCAGTTCGGGACGGAGTTCATAGCCGCGCACGCCGACAACGATGGCGTCGAAGCGCGCAAGATTGCTGAAGGCCAGGGCCGCGGCGTCCAACATTTCCACTTGAATGCCCAAACGTTCGAGAGCTTGGGGGATGGGCTCGCTTTCGGCGGAAATATATCCGACGCGCAAGTCTTCAGGCACGGAGGCGTCAAAGGCGAAAACTTGGCATTGCGCGGGTTCGCTCCACAACAGCGTGGGCATGGAAGGGAGTGGGGCGAGCGAGGTGGAGAATTTTTCATCGCCGCGCTGAGTGAAGGCGGTCAGCGGGTAGGTGCCTGCGGATAATTTTGTGGGTGGCGTGACGGTTAACTTCGCGTATTGGTCGCCAGAGCCGACGAATTGTAAAGATACAGGCGAGCTGACGGTCCAACCTTGCGGCACGGTGAGACCCACTTCGATTTTGCTTGGCTTGGTGGCGTAAGAATGGACGCGTGTCAGCACATCAAACGGTTTTTTGGGCTTGGCCAATAATTCGATGGCTTGATCGGGCTCAAGCGCGAGGGTATATGCGGGGACCATACGCACAGGAACGCGATCGATGCGCGTGGATGTTGCGACGATGTGGGTGACGGGTTGATGTATTTCAAAGGTGTAACCCGATACCGATAATTCCTGACTGGCAACCGCTATGACCGGAGGCTCGGGCCGCTGTTCTTCCCAGGTATCGGGCGGCCGAATTGATTGATTTAAGACGACGGTGAATGTTTGGCTTTTCGATGTGCCCGGTGCTGGGGCTACATTTTCGCCATCTCGCAATGCGAGCTGCATTTTTTCAAGCGCGCAACCGACTTCAGCTCTGCAGCGTGCTTCGGCGTTAACTGTAAATGGTTCGCCGGCCACGACGTCGCTTCGATCTGCCTCGGCAATAATCTGAAGGCCAGCTGCCAGTGCTAAAGCGTGTTCCACACGTTGCTGTGCTGGACGAAGCTCGAAGACCCGGGGATTTTCCGCTTCCCAATTCACGCCATGGTTTTGGCCGGGATACAACGACTTAATTTCCTTCGCGGCGTCGGCAATCTCGGAAGCGGACTGCCGCCAGCGGAGCGATAAAGCGTCTTCGCGGGCTTTTGCCAGGTCCTGTTCAGCTTGCTCTAAAACAGGGCAGACCGATGACGACTGGGCACAGCCGCTTCCGGCGGCATCGCCACCCAAGTTGTGAAGCGGCTGGGCGAACATGGCGGGATCGATTTTTTCTCCGCTTTCGGAGACTAAGGCGATGGGGCGGTGAAGAAAGGGCGAGCCCAGGACGCCTGAGATACCTTGAGTGCGGTGATTGGCAAATGCGTCGATGCCAATTTCGCGCCATGTTTTTCCCCATAAGGGCGAAACTTCGTCTAAGGGAAGTTGCAGGCTGGCTTTATTGGTAGCGCTCCCGCCGCTACGATCCACATCAAGAATCTGTACCGGATGATCGTGACCTCCCCATCCCCACGGTATCGCGAATTCTGTTGGAGATTCATCGGTGGAGTCCCAGACTAGCGTCTCACCGGGAGACCGTCCACTATACGATGGATCGGCGGCAAGTTTGACCGCCTGAGGAGTCCAAAGTCCGGCGGCTTGATGATGGCCATGGCCGGAATGCACGCCGCCGAAATTGCTAATTACGATGTTTGGTCGAAAGCGGCGGATGACCCGCACCATATCCGCGAGGACTTGATCACCCCAGATTTTCTCCGTCTCCTCAGGAGTTTTCGAGTAACCGAAGTCTTTCGCGCTGGTGAAAAAAAGCTTCACGCCGTAGCCGCGCGTGGCGGCAAGTAGTTCTTGCGTGCGAATGAGTCCAAGCTGCGGAGCCTGTTCGGGGCCGAGGACGTTCTGGCCGCCTTCACCGCGAGTGAGAGAAAGCAAGGCGACATCGGCGTGCAGGCCGCGTGCGAGATAGGTGAGCACGGCGGCGGATTCGTCATCGGGATGCGCGGTGATATACAAAATGCGAGTGGTGACGCGTGCGCTGTCGATGGCTTCAACGGTTTCGTTGAGGCCGGGGCCGGTGCCGGGTGCGGGCGCAAATTGCGCGAAGAGCGGGGTTGCCAGAGAAAAGGTGAGAATGGAAACTGCGAATGATTTCAATACTGAAAGTCTCAAGCACCCTCCGGTTCGTGGCGCGCCTCGGCGACCGCGAAAGGCCATTGTCGCACTTCCCGGGCGCGTAACAGAAATGCCAGTATACCGAGGCCGATAAGGAGCAAGCCCCACTTGCGCGCTGAGCCGGTGGCCCAGAACAGCGCGGCCCAACCGCACATGGTGAGGGCGGCCGGCAGCGGGTACAACCACATCTTGAAAGGGAAGCGTTCGGGGGGCCAACGGCGGTGCAACAGGATTAAGCCGATGGCCTGTCCGATAAATTGCACGAGCAGCCGCGTGGCGAGTATTGCGGCGATGACGGTGGAGAGCCTGAAGAGCAAGCTGGATACAAAAGCTACCGCGCCAAGAAATAAAAGCGAGACGTGCGGGAATTTCTTTTGCGGGTGCACGCGCGAAAAAATGGAAAAGAAGCTGCCGTCCAGCGCGGCCGCGTAGGGCACCCGCGAATATCCCAGAAGGGCAGCGAAAATGGATGCAAAGGCGATCCACAATACCAGCATGGTGGCAACGCGAGCGGCAAACGGACCGGAGATGGTTTCTACAAAGGTGCTCACAAGGAATGGCGAGTTTTGGGCTTGTTGCCACGGCACCACGCCGAGAATGCTGGTTTGCATGGCGAGGTAAAGAACAGCGATGCCCACGATGGAAATAAAAATTCCGCGCGGAATATTTTTTTCGGGTTCGCGCAGTTCGCCGCCCAGGTGGCAGATGTTGTAGTAACCCCAGTAGGTGTAGGTGGTGCTGACCATGGCTGCGCCTAGCCCGGCGAAGAAAAGGTGAGAGAGATGAAACGCGCCGGGCGGAAAAGAGAATGCGAGTGCGGGGTTGAAATGCATGATGCCGCCGCCGATCAACCAGATCATGGTGCCGATCACGCCGATCCACAGCAGTACGGATATTTTTCCGATGGTGGTAATGCGCCGGTATAAGAGCACGACGAGTAGCAAAACGACGGCGCCGGAAATGGCCTTTTGCTGATAAGCGGTGAAGGGATGGAGGTAACTGGCGTACTGCGAAAATCCAATGGCGCCCGAAGCGATCACCAGCGGGGCTTGGATCAAAGTTTGCCAGACGAAGAGGAAGGACATCAGGCGTCCCCATTTTTGGGGGCCGTATGCTTCACGCAGAAAAACATAACTGCCGCCGGCGCGCGGAAGCGCGGCTCCCAACTCGGACCAGACGAAGCCGTCCAGTAAGGCAAGCACGGCACCGGCAGTCCAGGCGAGCAAGGCTTGCGGTCCGCCCATGGCGCGGATGACCAGCGGGCTCACTACGAAAGGGCCGATGCCGATCATGTCGATCATGTTCAGGGCTACGGCTTCTTTCAGGCCCAATCCGCGTACCAGCCCAGGGTCCTGTTGCATTTCCGGCGCTGAACGTGAGTGTTTGCTTGCGTCCGTTGCAGGAAGGGATTTTTGTGGCGGCGTCATCGGTCCGCAGAGGATAGCAAATGGGCAGCGCGGCTCCTACTCAAACAGATAATCGGAAGATTGGCGGCGCCTGAAATGATGGTAGTGTTGGGCGCATTGACCTTATCGTGTAGAGGGTGATAATCATGAAGGGTCGGGCGCAGCTTTCCTCGCGGGGCTGCGAAACGAATTTGGCCTTGCGCCGGTGGTTGGCTGCTCGGTGCATGGATCGATAGTCAACGCGTGGCGGGGAATCGGCATCACATCCCAAAAGCAAATTGGCTGCACGCCCATGGTGTGCTGCAGCGATTACATGGTTCGCTGACATCGAACTGGATTCCGGTGTATGCCTGGTTTCATTTGCAGCGATGAAGGAGTCTCATGAAGCGGTCCTGGACAGCCTTGGCTGTCGCATTGATATCAATCCTGGCAGTCGCCGGCTGCAATGATTACGGCAATACATTTCAAAATAATACCGGGGCATCGGTGACGTTTTTGTCGCCCTCTACCGTTAGCGCGGGCAGTCCGGATTTCACGTTAACGATCAATGGCAGCGGGTTTGTGGCGCAGACGTACGTCACCTGGAATGGAAAAAAACTCAACACCTTAGTGACACTCGACTCTACCAAAACGATTGTGCTTAGCGTCACGGCGACAGTGCCCGCAGCGCTGGTCGCCAAGCCCGGAACGGCTACCGTGATTACACAAAATCCATTTTCAGGCGCGGGCAATAACGGACTGTCAAATCCGGTTACGTTCATTATTAACCCGCCGCCCAATCCTGTTCCCACACTGACGGCGATTGCGCCGGCGACGATCGCGGCCTGCGGAACCTCGTGCACGAGTTTAACTTTGGATCTGCAGGGGACAAATTTCATTACCTCATCAGACCCCACGCAGGTGTCGCAGGTTCGTTGGACCGCCGGGCCGACGCAAACAACTTTAGCGACGACCAGTGTTACGTCCACGGACATCAAGGCGACGGTGCCGGGCTCGCTTATTTCCGCGGCGGGGACGGCGATGGTGACGGTTTTCAATCCGCCAGTGCCGCAAACAACTCCGCCGGGCGGCACGCCAAATCCGTCGAGCGGCGGCGGTGGGACCAGTGGGGCGCAAACATTCACGATTACCGCCGCGGGTGGGGCGTTGACGCATGCGGCCTCGCAAGCGGTGGTGGAAGAGACTCCTTCGGTGAGCGCGGATGGGCGGTACGTGGCTTACAGTGCGTCAGACGGTCAGCACGCGCAGATTTTTGTGCGGGATACGTGTGAAGGGGCTGCCAGCGGATGCAAGGCTGAGACAACCTTAGTCGCGACGGCGTCCGATGGTAGCGCTGCAAATGACGACAGCAGTTCGCCCGCGATTTCGGCGAATGGAAGATATGTGGCGTTCAGTTCCGCAGCAACCAATCTTGTCGAAAATGCGCCCGCGGGACATCAAATATATTTGCGCGACACGTGTACGGGGGCGGAAGGCAGTTGCACGGCCTCGACTCGGATTGTTTCGATTGATGCGAATGGGGCGCTGACTGGCACGGAGAGTTTTCTGCCATCAATCAGCGCTTCGGGGAGGTTTGTGGCGTTTCTTGCGGTTACGCAGAGTCATGTGCCACAGCAGGCCGGCGTTGCGCCTGGCACAAAAAACAGCGGATATCGGCAAGTGTTCGTGCGTGACACGTGCATGGGAGTGTCCGGTTGTACGCCCAGCACTTCGCGAATCTCGATGCAGCCTGGCGATGGGACATCCGCGGCGGCGAAACTGGCTGGACCAGCGATGGGTGCGAACGGGAAGAGCGTCGGACTTGCAGGACAAGCGGCGACGCTTTTTACGCGTTCGGTGGCGATTGACGATCGCGTTTTTCTGGCGATTACAAATTCTGACAAGTAGTGTTTGCGGGCGTGGAAATCCAAAGGCGTGACAAATTAGTATGTCCACGCGTCATGGGATTTCTCAAACGTTGATTGCATTCTTAAATTTCTGCCCGCATGGGAATTGAGCTCGGGCGCACCACCTCCGGACCCACCCTTGCAAAAGACGCAAGGATGGGGCACTCTCCCCATTTTTGGGTTTTGTATTTTTGGCTAGGTAGCGACCTGTCGGCGGAAATGCGGATTTAGGGGCTAGTTGAATCGGACTTTAATGTCTGAGCGCTTTTCTAGATGGACGGAGTCGACGAAGCGGACCTGGCGGTCATCCAGGGTTAAGATCATCGACTGGGTGCGGATACCCTCGCCAAAGAAGCGCACACCGCGCAGCAGGTTGCCGTCGGTCACGCCGGTGCAAGCAAAAATCATTTTCTTGCCTGGCGCTAAATCTTCGGTATGGTAAATGCGCTTGGGGTCTTTCACGCCCATTTTTGCCAGGCGTTCTTCGTGTTCCGGCTTGCTGACCACCAGGCGGGCCACAATTTCACCATTCAAACAGCGTAGGGCCGCAGCGGTCAGCACGCCTTCTGGCGCGCCGCCTATGCCCATGACGGCGTGAACGCCGGTTCCAATCACAGCGGCGGAAATGCCGGCGGAAAGATCGCCATCGCCGATTAAGCGAATGCGAGCTCCTGCAGCGCGGATGTCAGCGATTAATTTTTCGTGGCGCGGGCGATCGAGCACGATCACTACCAGGTCTTCCACATCGCGATTCAGTCGCTTCGCTATTGCTTTCAAGTTGGCGGCTACTGGTGCGTCGAGATCCACCACCCCTTTGCACGAGGGTCCGACGACAATTTTTTCCATATAGAGATCAGGAGCGTGGAGTAAGCCGCCACGTTCGCTGGCGGCCAGGACGACGATGGCGTTGGGAGCTCCGGTGGCGCACAGGTTGGTGCCTTCAAGCGGATCGACGGCGATGTCGACCTGAGGGAAGAGCGCTTTGGGTGCATGAGTGGCCAAGCCGACTTTCTCGCCGATGTACAACATGGGAGCTTCGTCGCGTTCGCCTTCTCCGATGACGATGGTGCCGTCCATCTGCACGGAGTCCATGGTTTTGCGCATGGCTTCCACGGTGATTTCATCGGCTTTGTGGCCGTCGCCAAAACCCATGGTGCGCGCGGCGGCGATGGCGGCCGTTTCGACGACGCGAAGAAATTCGAGACTGAGCTGCGCTTCCATGGATGGCTCTCCGAATGGTGCAGTGCTACGTCAACGGGGCTAATGATAGGGCAAGCGCGAACTACAGTCGACTGTTGCTATGTCTTGGAGTTGCTATAGCACAACTGTTATGGGGCAGGACACAACTTTGCGGCTAGCACTCTCAGGAAGAGCTTAATTGAATGCGGAGATGCCGGTGATGCGTTCGCCGATGACCAGCTTGTGGATGTCGTTGGTGCCTTCATAGGTGGATACGCTTTCGAGATTGTTCATGTGACGCATGATGGGGTAGTCGTCGACGATGCCGTTGGCGCCGAGAATGTCGCGTGCCTTGCGAGCGGTTTCGAGGGCGATGGCGACGTTGTTCATTTTCAACATGGAGATGTGCGAGGGATCCACCTTGCCAGTGTCTTTGAGCCGGCCAACGTGCAGAGCGAGGAGTTGTCCCTTGACAATCTCGGTGATCATCCAGGCGAGTTTTTCCTGCACTAGCTGATGACTGGCGATGGGCTTGTTCGCAAATTGCTTGCGAGTCTTCGCGTATTGCAGCGCGGTGTCGTAGCAGGCCATGGCCGCTCCCAGTGCGCCCCAGCCGATGCCATAACGGGCCTGATTCAGACAGCCCAACGGGCCTTTCAAGCCGGAAACTTTTGGAAGGAGATTTTCTTCTGGGATTTCGCAATCGGTGAATGAGAGGCCAGAGGTGACGGAAGCTCGCAGCGACCACTTTCCGTGCACATCCCAGGTTTTGAATCCGGGTCGGCCCTTCTCTACCAAGAATCCGCGAATTTTTTTGTCCTCGCACTTGGCCCAGACGACGGCGATATCCGCGATGGAACCGCTGGTGATCCACATTTTTTCGCCGTTTAAGATGTAACTGTGGCCTTTCTTAACCGCGTGGGTCAGCATGCCGCCGGGATTTGAACCGAATTGCGGCTCTGTCAATCCAAAACAACCGATGGCTATGCCCTGTTGCAGTAAGGGCAGCCATTTGTCTTTCTGCGCATCGGAGCCGTAGGTATAGATGGGATACATCACGAGCGCGCTTTGCACGGAGACGAAACTCCGCAAACCAGAGTCGCCGCGTTCCAATTCCTGAGTGACTAATCCATACGCGACGTTGGACATGCCTGCGCAGCCGTAGCCTTCCAGGCTGGCGCCAAAAAATCCGAGTTCACCCAATTGCGGCACGAGATGCTTCGGGAAAGTGCCTTCGCGGCTGTGTTTTTCGATGATGGGGATTATTTCGTTATCGACGAACTGTCGCGCGGTTTGACGCACGAGTTTTTCTTCATCGTTCAGTTGCGAATCAAAATCGATGTAATCCACTCCGGCGAATCCGGCCATACTGCTCTCCTCGTGGGCACCACTTTTGCCGCGGTATTGCGGTCAGGCTAGACAAACTCAATCAGAAATACGGTACAGGTTGGTTCCGTGGAGTCTTTGGATCGATGCAAGCGGGAAGTATTCCCGTCAGGCGCACCGTTCAAGTGTAACAAGCGGTTTCCAGTGACAGCAACCGAGTCAATTGTAAGCTGGGGTGACGCACGAGTCGCGCTGGGAGGTTCTCAGCGCGAGGTGATGTCGGCGGGTGGTGGCAGGTTCCGATGCTTCAGCCATTCCATGCTGATGCTGTGGTTCTTTTTGTCGGGAGGAATCTGGTCCAGGCTGGGCATGAAGATTTGCAGGCCAGCCTGAGGGGTCATCCTGGTGTAGCCGTTCACGAGTTGATCCTGATAGTTGGCCAGGTCCAGATCAAACCACGCGTTATTGGAAAGATCGACCATCATTAAATCGACCTGCCGCATGGTGAGTTTTCCGAAATCGATGGTGCCACCGTGGAGTTGCAAATAATTCCGCCACTGCTCGACGCGCGTCACATCTTCCTGAGCATTGCCGTAAATTTCTTGGAAGTCCGGATTGATGATGCGCACACTGGTAAGCTGACCGCGGATGTGCGGTGGTGGGACGGCTTTGCCGGTGTCCAGGAAGATGTCATTTCCTTTGACCTCCACGCCAGGAATATCGCCAGGGTGGAACAAGCTGGACACGGTGACGTTCATTCCACCGAGTAATTTTTTGAATGGAATCTCCAAAACGTTAATTTTGGTGACGTGTATTTGAATGCGATTATCAGGAGCCACGCCTATGGTGGAAATCACTTCAATGGGAAGCGGAATGACCTTGTGAAGCGTTCCGTTGAGTTTGAGTTGGTCTCCATCGCCGGAAAGCTTGATATTGGTCAGCGGCGAATTGGTAATGCCTTGATTGAGAAAATTTGCCAGATCGCCGACATTGGTGTGAACGACGCCGGTTTTTACGTCGATGAAAAACGACTCGGGGTCGTCGAAGGAAGGGTTAACAGTGCGGGAGGTGCGCGCCATCTGGCCGCGCAGCCAACGTACATAAATGCGAAAGCCGGTGGGCCCTTTGCGCAGCATAAGATTGTGGGCGTATACGTTGGTAGGCGCGGAATTGGATGCGCCAGTTGGGTCCGGCGCATCGCCGGAGATGACCGCGCCGTTCGAAGCCTCCTTGATCGTTGTGGGAGCGGCAACGCGCCTCGTGCGCCAAAGCCACCAGGCGAGCAACGACACGACCACTACGAGAGACATAGCTAATGCCAGACGTCTGCGCATAGGTTCAGCTAAACCGAAAGCCGGGTGACCGTCAAGGACCAGGCACTATTCGCCAAATCGAGCGAGCTGATTTAATTGGAACAGCGCAAGGACCCGCAACGACGAAGAGACTGCCCAGAACGAAATGACAAGGAACCAGGTTGGCAAAAAGACCATCAAGGATTGAAAGCGCGCTTCGAAGGCTGCCGGAGATTTTGATTTTTGACGTGGATGGCGTGTTGGTGGATGTGCGCGGAACTTACTGGCGCTCGGCGCTGGAAACTGTCCGTCATCTGAGCGGCAAACGCGTGACCTACGCGGATTTGCATCGCTGGAAAGCCAAGCCCGGTTACAACGACGACTGGCGCATGACCGCCGATTGGGTCACTTCGCTTGGGACGCCGACTACCTACGAACAAGCGCAAACGGCGTTCAATGGATTTTACTGGGGCACCGCAGAGAGACGGGGAAACGTACTGAATGAAAAATTACTGATCACGCCACGGCAGATTGCTACTTGGGCAAAACGTTACGAGCTGAATCTTTTTACCGGGCGCAACCGGCGTGAGTTTTCGTTCACATTTGATCGCTGGGCCGCGGCACAGCACTTTCGGACGGTGATCACCATGGACGACGTGGCGCGCATCAAGCCGCATCCAGAGGGCTTGCTTAAAATCCTGGCTGGCCGCGATCCCGCGACGGCGCTGTATCTTGGCGACAATATCGATGACGCGCTGGCCGCCCGAGATGCTGGCGTGCCGTTCATGGCCATCATTGCTGAGGGCGAACACGGTTATCGCGCGCGTGCCGCGGCGTTTCGCAAGTTGGGTGCGCTCGCGCTGCTGCCGCGCGCCACAGCGCTGAACCAGTGGCTGGTGGCTCGCCGCTAAACATACTTTTGTTTGGAAATTCGAGCGGTGCAAATGATCAATTGGTGTCGTAGATGAGTGGTGTCTTATGCCGAGCGAGCTTTTTTCCACTCTAAAACGGGTAGCTCCGCGTTGAGAGTACGATGCAGGTAGGCTTCGGCAATAACGGCGGCTCGGTCTTTGCCTTCTTCAATGTCGCGGACAAATTCGGAAGGGGCGATCCAGTTTTTGGTATTG
This sequence comes from Verrucomicrobiia bacterium, assembly GCA_035482155.1. GTDB lineage: Bacteria > Acidobacteriota > Terriglobia > Acidiferrales > UBA7541 > Acidiferrum. The sequence continues at coordinate 15,419 of DATHRB010000075.1, forward strand.
ACGTTATAAACGGAAAACTGCACACCCTGAGCGTTATGCTCGGCGAACAAATGGATATGTTCGCTCCCGACTTTGACTTCAGCCCAGACGCCCTCAGCCAGCATCTATAGACTGTGGCATGCGGGAGAGAAGAAAGCGTCAAAGTAATGAAAATGAAGAATCGAAGGAGTAACGGGCTGACACAAACGTTACGAGATACTGTTCCGGAACGATACCGCATTGACGCACGTTAGTACGGATGATATAAATTATTATTCTAGTCGGCACCACATAGCCCACCGTGAACCCCTTCCCGGGTCGGGGAACGGCGTGGCTGCCAACCTGGGGTTCAGGCGACACAATTTAATGCAGGTCAATTCTCACCAATCATGAGAGAACTGTTCTTTCAAGTTGTGCCTATAGTCTTGATACTGCTGGTGTTTTATGCAGTCCTGAGAGTCCTATTTTTCAAGCCTTTATTGAAGGTTATCGCCGAGCGAGAAGCTCGGACAATTGGCGCGCAAAAGGCGGCTGAAGCGGCGCAAAAAGCCGCTGCTGAAAAATCAAAACAGTACCAGGACGCACTGAAGCAAGCTCGCGCGGAGGTGTACCTGGAACAGGAAGCCGCGCGCAAGAAAGTTCTCGATGAGCGGGCTGCGCGGCTCAAAGAAGCCCGAGCGAAAGCGGGTGCTTTTGTGAATGCGCAGAGGGAACGAGTTGCGGCGGAAGTTCTTGCCGCGCGCCGCGAAATTGAAGCCGGTATTACCCAATTCGCAGCGCTGGTGGCGCGGCGTGTGTTGCAATCGACTCGGCCCCCGAGCGCTACACCAAGAGAATCCCGATGAAGCCAAAGCTAGACGAAACCGCAAAACTATACGCCAGAATTGTAGCCTCAACGTTGTTCTCGGTGCTTTTCCTCGCGCTCGGCGCGCACGCCGAGGAGGCGGGGTCCGCCTCGCAACAATCCGCGGAAAATCTTTTTAAATGGATTAACTTCGCGGTGGTTGCCGGGGTAATCGTCTGGCTGTGCGTCAGGAAAGGCCCAGGATTTTTCGGCCGGCGAGCGGACGTCATCAGTTCGGATATTCAGAAGAGCACCGAGGCGAAAAAGAAGGCTGACCAGCAGCTTCTTGATGCGGAAACGAAGTTGCAGAATTTGGAAAAAGAGGTTGCCGATTTGCGCGCTACCGCGCAACGCGAATCCGCTGGGGAAGCCGATCGCATACGCGATTTCACCGTAACGGACGAGCAAAAAATCGCGGAAGCCGGAAAAGCGGAAGTGGTTGCAGCAGAACGTGCCGCGCGGCTGGAGCTGAAGGTTTTAGCTGCGAACCTGGCTGTGAATGGGGCGGAATCGCTGCTAGTGAAGCAACTGACCCCTGCGGCTCAAGAGGCGCTCATCAATAATTTCGTGAAGACACTGGACGGGCGGCCCAATTGAAGTCAGCGAGCATACAGTACGCCAAGGCGTTCGCGGACATCGCCATCGCTCAGGGTGCACCGCAAACCTCTGTGAAGCAGCTGGCAGATTTTGGCGAGGCTTTCGCGGAATCCGGAGAGTTGCGTAATTTTCTTAGCAGTCCGGCGGTAGACCTGCAAGCCAAGCACCGGGTGATCGAAAAAATCGTCGCGCGGCAGGGAGCCGGCAGAATCGTTCGTAATTTTGTTTTTGTAATTCTCGACCATCACCGCGCGCACTTGCTACCAGAGATTATTGCCGCGGTGCAGGAAGTGGTGCGCCAGCGCCAGGGGATTGCTGAAGCCAAAATTTCTTCCGCTGTGGAGTTATCGAGCACGCAAAAAACGGACCTGGCCAAAACGCTTAGCCGCTTGACCGGTAAGAAGATTGAGCCAAAGTATTCTCTCGACCCGGCACTTCTTGGCGGGGCCATAGCGCGGGTTGGCGATACTATCTATGACGGTTCTTTGCGGAGCCGATTGGCGGAAATGCGCACGCGACTTGCGGAAGAATGATTTTGAGATGCAGTTGGCCTCAGGGCTTTTTGGGGATGGTTGGTAGCACGCAGTTGGCTTCGCACTAAATTAGCGCCAGGAACTTAAAGCGAAGACTTGAATCGTAGCGATTCAACAGAAATCAGGAGCAAGAATGGCCAAAATTAACGCCGATGAAATCAGCAAGATTCTGCGCGAGCAGATAGAAAATTACGAGCAGACCGTTTCTGTCGATGAAGTCGGGTCGGTGATCAGCGTTGGCGACGGAATCGCCCGCGTTCATGGCCTGGAAAAAGTAATGGCTGGGGAGATGCTGGCTTTCCCGAAAAACATTTTCGGCATCGCGCTGAACCTTGAAGAAGAGGAAGTCGGCGTGGTGCTGCTGGGCGAATCGAGCGAACTGCAGGAAGGCGATGTCGTCAAGCGCACGAATACGATTATGTCCGTGCCGGTTGGCGAAGCGATGATCGGCCGGGTGGTCAATCCGATTGGCGAACCGCTGGATGGTAAGGGGCCGATCGAATCAAAACAACGCAATCCGCTGGAGCGCATAGCGCCCGGCGTTTTGGACCGGCAGCCAGTGCGTGAGCCGTTGCAAACCGGTATCAAAGCTATCGACGCGATGATTCCTATCGGCCGCGGCCAGCGCGAATTGATTATCGGCGATAGGCAGACCGGCAAGACCGCGGTGATTCTGGACACCATCATCAACCAGAAAGGTGGCGACGTAATTTGTATTTACTGCGGGATTGGGCAGAAGCGCTCGACAATCGCGCAAGTGGTGAAGACGCTTACGGACGCGGGCGCCATGGATTACACCATCGTGGTGGCCTCCACGGCGTCAGAGCCTGCTTCGCTGCAGTACATTGCGCCGTATGCCGCTTGCGCCATGGGGGAATTTTTCCGCGACACCAAGCGGCACGCGGTTACTTTTTATGACGATCTTTCGAAGCACGCGCAGGCCTACCGCGAGATTTCTTTGCTGTTGCGCCGCCCACCGGGCCGCGAAGCTTTCCCGGGCGATGTGTTTTATCTGCATTCCCGTTTGCTGGAACGGGCCGCCAAGCTTAACGACAAATTGGGCGCAGGCTCGCTGACTTCGCTGCCGGTAATTGAAACGCAAGCTGGAGACGTTTCAGCGTACATCCCGACCAACGTCATTTCCATTACCGACGGGCAGATTTATCTGGAAGCGGATCTTTTCAACGCGGGTATCCGCCCGGCAATTAACGTGGGAATTTCCGTAAGCCGTGTAGGCGGCAACGCGCAGATCAAAGCGATGCGCCAGGTGGCTGGCTCGCTTCGCTTGGACATGGCGCAATATCGCGACCTGGCGGCGTTTGCGCAATTCGGCGCGGACCAACTCGATAAAGCCACCCAAGCGCAACTTGGCCGCGGACAGCGCCTGACAGAAATTTTGAAACAGGATCAGTACGCGCCTTTTACGGTTGAAAAACAGGTGCTGAGTTTATTTGTGGCCACTAGCGGAGCGTTGGACAGCATTCCGGTTCCTTCGGTGCGGCGCTTCGAACGCGAATTCCTGGCGTTTGTGGAAACCAACTATGACGGCATTCTGCAGTCCATCGCGGCGAAGAAAGCGTTGGACGACAACATCAAGAGCGAGATCAAGAAAGCTGTCGAGGCTTTCAAGGAACGCTTCGCCACGGACCTGGAAGAAGCGGGTGAATCGGCAGCGAAGGCAGCTCCGGCTAAGGATCAGAACGGCACAGGGGCGGTGGCGACGCCGAAGAGCGAAGATCCATCCGCGAAGAAAGAAGAGACGCCAGTAGCAAAGTAATTTGCAAGCTCCAGCGAACAAATCTTAAGACATGGCCACATTACTCGATTTCCGGCGCCGCATCCGCTCGGTGAAAAACACCCAGCAGATCACCCGTGCGATGAAGTTTGTCGCCGCGGCACGGTTGCGTCGCGCTCAGGAAGCCGCTCTGGCGGCTCGACCCTACGCCGTGGAGCTTGCTCGCGTGTTGCGCTCCACTATGGCGCGCATCGAATCGCCGGAGCATCCCCTGCTGGCGAAACGGCCGGAGAACAATATTTTAGTCATTGTGCTAACGGGCGAACGCGGCTTGGCCGGCGCTTTCAACAGCAACGTGCTGCGCAAGGCACACGAATTTTTCCGTAGTCACCAGGGCAAGAAAATTACCACGATCCCGGTCGGAAAAAAGGGCCGCGATTCGTTGCGGAGAGCGGGTTTCACCTTTGCCGCGGAATATGTAAACGTCCTGGCACGCGTGGACTTTAGAACCGCGCGGGAAATCGCCAACCTGGTGGCCGATCTGTACGTCAAGGAAGAGATCGATTCTGTTTACATTATCTTCAGCGAATTCAAAAGCGTGATGGTTCCCACTCTCGCGGTGGAAAAGCTGCTGCCGGTGGAAGCTATTCGCGAAGATGATGTCGACAGGGGCGGCGAGCGCGACCAGGAAAACAAAAAGCCCGGCGCGGCCGGGGAAACTCCCATCGATTACATTTATGAGCAGCCCGAAGGGCAAATTCTGGCCAAGCTGCTGCCGCGCTATGTTGAAACGCAAATTCTTCGCGCCATGCTGGAATCTTCCGCAGCGGAACATGCCGCGCGCATGACCGCCATGGAAGCAGCCACGAACAACGCGAATGATGTGATCGAAGCGCTCACGCTGCATATGAACAAGGTGCGCCAAGCGGCTATTACCAAGGAAATTATCGAAATTGTCAGCGGTGCCTCGTACGGCGCTTAGGAGAAAGCATGGCGGAAAAACGTGGACACATCGGACGCGTGGTGCAAGTGATCGGTCCGGTACTCGACATTCAATTTGAAGCGGGGCACCTGCCGGCGATTTACAACGCCGTGCGCATCACCAGCGAAGGCTTCAATATTCCCGAGCCGCTGGACGTCACCGCGGAAGTGCAGCAGCATCTTGGCGAAGGCCGCGTTCGCGCGGTCGCCATGGAAGCGGTCGAAGGTATGGTTCGCGGCATGCCCGCGGAGGATTTGGGGCAAGGCATCACTGTGCCGGTTGGCCGAGCCACACTTGGACGCGTCATGAATGTACTGGGCAAGCCAGTGGATCAACTTGGACCTATCAATAGCTCCACGCATTATCCGATTCATCGTGCCGCGCCTCCTCTGGAAGACCAATCCACGGGACTCGAGATGTTCGAGACGGGGATTAAAGTTGTCGACCTGATGGAGCCGTATGTAAAGGGCGGAAAAATTGGATTGTTTGGCGGCGCCGGCGTGGGCAAAACGGTTTTGATTCTGGAGCTCATCCACAACGTGGCCATGCAGCACGGCGGACTTTCAGTTTTCGCTGGCGTAGGCGAACGTACTCGCGAGGGCAACGACCTTTGGCTGGAAATGTCGGAGTCGGGCGTCATCGTTCCAGGCAACACGGAAAAATCGCGTGCCGCATTGATTTATGGACAGATGACCGAACCACCTGGGTCGCGTCTGCGCGTCGGCCTGACGGGATTGACGGTGGCGGAGTATTTCCGCGATGAGGAACATCTCGACGTGCTGTTGTTTATCGACAATATTTTCCGGTTTGTGCAAGCGGGCGCTGAAGTTTCCGCGCTTCTCGGACGCATGCCATCCGCGGTGGGATACCAGCCGAACCTGAACACCGAGATCGGTGAATTGCAGGAGCGCATTACTTCCACGAAGAATGGATCCATCACCTCGGTGCAGGCGATTTACGTGCCCGCCGATGACTACACCGATCCCGCTCCAGCGGCCACCTTCGCCCACCTGGATGCCACTACGAACCTTAGCCGTCAGATTGTGGAGCGCGGGATTTATCCGGCGGTTGATCCGCTGGCCAGCTTTTCGCGCATTCTTGATCCGCGCATCGTGGGAGCCGAACATTACTCGGTGGCGCGCGGCGTCAAATCGATTTTGCAGCGGTATAAGGATTTGCAGGACATCATCGCCATTCTCGGTATTGAAGAACTTTCCGACGACGACAAGCGCACTGTGGCGCGGGCCCGCAAAATCGAAAAATTCCTTTCGCAGCCGATGTTCGTAGCGGCGCAGTTTACCGGCCTCGAAGGGAAATACGTGAAGATCGAAGACACGGTGCGGAGCTTTAAGGAAATCGTGGAAGGCAAATACGACGATGTTCCGGAGCAGGCTTTTTACATGGTGGGCACGATCGAAGAAGCCTTGAAGAAGGCTGAAACCATGAAGAGCAACGCTTAGAGCGGATCATAGAAGAACAAGATGCAACTTCCCGAAGCCATCGAGCTGATCATCGTCACGCCGCAGCGGCAACTGCTGCGTGAAAAGGTTGCCAGCGTGCAACTTCCCGGCGCCAGTGGTGAACTGGGCATTCTGCCTGGGCACGCGCCGCTGATCACGGAACTCGGCAACGGTGAGTTGAGTTACAAAGTGTCAGGCGGCGGCGAGGCAGCTGTTCTTGCGGTGCTCAGTGGATTTGCGGAAGTTTTGCCCGATCGCGTGACGGTGCTCGCGGAAACCGCAGAGCGTCCGGAAGAAATCGATGTGGAGCGCGCCAAAGAAGCTCTTGCCCGGGCGGAAGCGCGCCTGAAGTCTACCGACCCGGATGTGGATTGGGATCGCGCCACGGTAGCGTTGCAGCGCGCGCTGGTGCGCATCAAGGTGGGCGAGCTTCGTCGCCGTGTGCACAGTCACAGCAGCCAGTAGTCATTTACGTTAAACTGTTATTGAAGTCGATTGGGCTAACCCGCAGGGTCCTCCCGCCAGTCAAAGGACGATCGTTTTCATGGAAACCATCACGATGTACACCACAGCATGGTGCCCGGATTGTCGCCGAGCGAAATCCTTTATGAAGGAACGCGGAGTGGTGTTCCAGGAAGTGGATATCGAGCAAGATCCTACGGCCGAAGAGATCGTGATGAAAGCCAACAATGGCAAAAGAAAAGTCCCCACGCTGAGGGTAGGCGATCACTATTTTGCGTGTAGCCCGTTCAACCCGGTGGCGCTGGCGTCAGAACTAAAAATCCCGCTCAATAAATCCTAATCGTCCGTCAGGTTTCCGGCTCTCAAATTAATTTACGGCGATTCCACGAGTCCAGACGCCTGAGATTTGCATCGCCTCATTCAACAACACGACGTCAGCGTCAGCACCTACGCGTAGCGCGCCCTTTTTGAACTCCACGCCAAGCAAGCCGGCCGGGTTTAGCGTGAGCATCCGGGTGGTGTCTTCAAAGGATTTGCCCAGTGCCATCACGTTCCTCAGCGCCCTGTCCAGAGTTAGGGTGCTGCCGGCCAATTTTCCTTCGGAGTTGCGACACACGCCGCCGGTTACCGTCACTTCAAATTGTCCCAGCATGTATTTTCCGTCCGGCATCCCCGTGGCGGAAACACCATCGCTGACTAGGATTACGCAGTCAGCGCTCTTGGCCTGCAAGAGCAGACGCATGGCTGCTTCTTCGACGTGCACGCCGTCCGCGATTAATTCCGCGGTAACGTTTGGGGTGGTGAGGATGGCGCCGATTACGCCGCTGTCGCGATGTGAAAAGGGGCGCATAGCATTGTAGACGTGGACTGCGTGACGCGCGCCGTGGGCAATGGCGGCGCGAGCCTGCTCGTAGGTGGCGTCGGTATGTCCGATGGCGACGACCATGCCAGCTTTTATGGCGGCGTCAATGCATGGCATGGCCCCAAGTAATTCGGGCGCGAGCGTGAGAATCCGGGCGTTTCCGCCAGCGGCGGCGACAAACCGGGACAGCAATTCCGCCGAAGGAAGTCTAAGCCACTCGGCGGGATGCACGCCGCGCCTGATCTCGCTCAAAAATGGTCCTTCAAAATGTATGCCCAGCACCTCCGCGCGCGGTTCGTGGGGTTCATGTTGCGTGGCGATATATTTGGCGATGCCCTCGCTGCTGCGGCAAATATCATCCGCGCTGGCGGTTACGGTAGTGGCCACGAACGAAGTGGTGCCGTGACGAGCAACGGTTTTGGCGACAATGCTCAAAGCTGCCGGCGTGCCTTCCATCACATCGCGTCCGCCTGCGCCATGGATGTGCACGTCAACGAATCCGGGAATGGCGGATTTATCGGTGGCGTCGATTTCAGCGGCATCGTCCGGAACGCTCATGCCTTCGCGCGGGCCGATCAGTTCGATGACGCCGTCGCGCATGAGTATCCCGGCATCGGCGATTTTGCCTGAGGGCGTTAGCGCGCCTTTTGCATGGATGAGAGTCGTGGTCATGGCAACAGTACATCGTAATCGAAAGGTTGCGTGGCACAAAACGCAAGGAACGCCAATCTTCGTTGACCGGTTAACACCTCGCTCGGAGAGGACGGTCGAGGTTTACTTCTTAAAGAGCGCCGCACAAACAAAAAGGAGGACTCGATTGAGTCCTCCTCTTCGCGATCAGATCCGACTCTCAGGCGGCGCTGATCTTTACTGCAATACGGTTAAAAACTCTAGCTGCTTGCCGCCGTTGCGCTGGCCGCGGTGGTAGCTCCTGCGGACTTCGGAAGACTCAAGTAGCCTGTGGCTCCGGACTTGGTCACTTTATTGATTACCAGTTCGAGTGCCGCGCGGCTTCCGCCAGTGTAGAAGAAGATCGGTTCGTTCACGGAACGGTCTTTCTTCTCGAAGCTCTTGTCATCGGCCAGCACATCGACGGTGTAGCGGTTCTTTTTTACGTTGGTGGATTTCAGCTGGACTTGAATACCGCCGACTTTTTGCGGTCCGCTCTTGCGGGTCAAAGCAAATTCGAAATAGTCGCGCTGGCCCATGCGGCGGAGTTGATCGATTTCATCATGGTTCCGGGCGATGAGCGTGCCCATTTCGCTGCGCGCCATCTGGATGCTGTTTTTTGTCGCGTCCAGATCACCTTTCACGCCAGTCACGTCGCCATTCAGTTTATTGAAATCGTCAGCGCTCGCTTTTGTTGCCAGTTCTGAATTCACGGAACTTTCCAAACCGCTAAGCTTCTTCTCGTAGGCCACGGTCGCGGATTTGGTCTGCTTGCGCGCGGCGATTAATTCGCCTTGGGTTAGCTTCAGCTTGTTGGTGACAACTTTCAGATCGCTCTGAAGCTGCTGATTTTGCTCTTCGGCTTTGGTTAAACGCTGGCCCAGGGTGTCGTTGGTCTGTTTCAGAGACGCCTGGGTCGACTGCTCAAAATTGTTAGCATGGCTGATAGCACTCCAACCTACGCCAAGCCCAATCAACGACAAAATCGCCACGATTGCCACCGCCAGCGCCACCCAGCGCGGCGTTGCAGCTGACTGCACCACCACCGGTTCTTGATACTCGTTCATGGACATCTCCTCTTGGGCGGCCCCACCCGGGCTCGCTTCATACATGGAACACTGCATATCGGCGGCCAATTTCCCTGAATGGCACAAGGCTGAGTCAACATCAGTGGCTACAGGCACATAGGAGGAAATAGCGTAGGCACGAATGCGGATCTGGTCGTCCTAAGACCAGTAAAGCTTACACAGTGTGTTACACACGGGTAAAAATTGCTGAGAGCGTGTCATTTATGGAAGGTCAACAGACCGGGAAAACGATGCAGCATCCTGGCGGGGAAATCCACAGCTCCAGCTATAACTTTCTATGGAAAAAGGAGTTACTGCTAGGCGGCTCTGCTGGCGGTGGCGGGCTCTCCGGTTGCGCCGGACCCGAAGTAGCGATCCAACGTGTGAGTAGCGGCCTCCAAGACGACTCGGCAGTCAGGGCAACTGTTGAGATGCTCGGAGATCTCGTCCGCTACGTTGGGCGATAACCTGTGTTCTAAATACCAGCAAATCAAATGGATAGTATCTCGACAGCTCATGGTTCCTGTCTTCCCGGACGCTCAACGTACTCCGCACCGTGACCTTTAGATAGTGCACTCCGCGCACCACATTTGTTCAAAAAACCACAGCCATGCAAGGCAGTGAATTTTATGTGCTTAGCGAAAGTGTGCAAAGAAATGGACATTTTTCTGTTGCATTATTTACCCACCAGAAGATCGCAACTAACTCTGCTAGATGGAGTTTCCCGAGGCTCAGGAGCGGCTGGGCACGATGGTCAGTTCGCGCAATGCTGCGATGCGATCCGCGAGGGGCGGGTGGGTGCTGAACAGCGAGGACAGAGTGCCGCCGCCGAACCACGGTTTTACGATGCACAGCGCCGCCGTCGATGGGGAAACGCTGGTTGTGGGAATGCGTTGGTTGTAGGCGCCTAACTTTTGCAACGCGCTGATAAGGCCGTAAGGCTGGCCGACCATGCGGGCGCCGGTCTCATCGGCCGAATATTCTCTTGTACGGGACAGAAAAAGTTGCAGGATCATGGCGGCAAATGGTGCCAGGATGATCATAAGAAGCGCGCCAAGACCACCTCCGCGGTCGCGGTCGTTATCGCCCCCTCCAACTCCGCCAAAAATCATGGCGAAACGTCCCATGGACGCCAGATAGGTGATAGCGCCGGCAATGGTAGCGGCAATGGAACTGGTCAGAATGTCGTAATTGCGTACATGGGAAAGCTCGTGGGCGATGACGCCTTCGAGTTCGTCGTCGTTCATCAACGCAAGCAAGCCTTCGGTTGCCGCCACGGAAGCGTGATGGGGATTGCGGCCGGTGGCGAAAGCGTTAGGCGCGGGCTCGGGAATGACGTAAAGCTTGGGCACCGGCAAGTTGGCTTTCGCCGCGAGCCTTTCCATAACGGCATATAGCCGCGGCACCTGTTCTCGTGTAACCGGTTTAGCTCCGCTGGAGGCCAGCGCAATCTTGTCGGAGAAAAAATAAGAGATGCCGTTCATGAGAACGGCGATAGCCAGTGCGATTTTCAATCCGTTCTGCCCGCCAATCGCACCGCCGACAACTACAAGCATGACGCTCAGCAGGATCAGCAGCACACCTGTTCGCAAGATTTTCATAAGAGTTCCGTCCAGTAATACGCACAAACAACAAAAACATTTCGAGTGAAAATAGCGGAGCCTTTTGGGCAAGCGAAAATGCTCCGCTCCTAATTTAGATTCGTGCCGCAGCCGCGGGTTGTTTTTCCTTGACCACGGCGAATTGCATCTTCTCTCCCGAAGGATCGCGATCCACACGGATACGTTGGCCCGGCAAAATTTTGCCCTCGAGGATCTGTAAAGCGAGCGGATCCTGAATCATGCGCTGAATGGTGCGACGCAAGGGGCGCGCGCCGTAGGCGGGATCGTAGCCCTCGCGGAGAATCAGTTCTTCCGCGGCGGGAGTCAGTTCCAACGTGATTTGACGTTCGGCGAGCAATTTCTCCACGCTCTTCAAGAGCATGCCCACGATCTTGCCGAGTTGCTCTTTGCCCAGCGGATTGAAGATGATGATTTCGTCGATGCGATTGATGAACTCCGGGCGGAAAGCAGCACGCAAGGCTTCCATGGCTTCTTTGCGAGCGGCATCGGGATCATTTCCTGCCAGCTCATAAATCGCGCCGGAGCCCACGTTGCTGGTCATGACCAACACAGTGTTGCGGAAGTCCACGGTGCGGCCTTGGCCGTCGGTCAAGCGTCCATCTTCGAGAATTTGCAGCAGAACATTGAAGACGTCGGGATGAGCCTTCTCGATTTCATCGAACAGAATGACGGAGTACGGATGACGGCGCACTTGTTCCGTCAATTGTCCGCCTTCTTCATATCCCACATATCCTGGCGGCGCGCCGATAAGTCTGGAGACGCTGTGCTTCTCCATGTATTCGCTCATGTCGATCCGAATCATGAGCTTTTCATCGTCAAACAAAAATTCCGCAACGGCGCGAGCGAGTTCGGTTTTTCCCACGCCAGTAGGACCCATAAAAATAAAGGATCCGATCGGCCGCTTGGGGTCCGACAATCCCGCGCGGTTTCGCCGCACGGCGTTGGAGACGTGAGCGAGTGCATCGTCCTGCCCCACCACTCGCTGTCGCAATCTTTCTTCCATGTGCACCAGTTTTTGCACTTCGCCTTCCAGTAGGCGGCCAGCGGGAATTCCGGTCCATTTGCTTACTAGTTTGGCGATATCTTCTTCGTCGACTTCTTCTTTCAGCATGGGCGCGTTTTTTTGCATGGCACCGAATTGCGCTTCCGCCTGTTTTAGTTCGCGTTCGGCCGCAGCCATGCGTCCGTAACGGATCTCCGCTACCTTAGCCAATTCTCCGCTGCGCTCATATTTTTGTTCTTCGGTTTTGAGCTGTTCGATTTGCTCTTTCAAGGCGCGGATTTTCTGAATGGCTTGTTTTTCGGATTGCCAACGAGCCTTGCGAGCACTTGAATCTTCCTTGAGCTTCGCCAATTCTTTTTCAATTTGCGCGCGCCGCTCTTTCGAATGCTTGTCGGTCTCTTTCAGCAACGCTTGGCGCTCGATTTCGAGTTGCATGATGCGCCGCTCGATTTCATCGATCTCCACGGGTAACGAATCGATCTGCATACGCAAGCTGGCTGCGGCCTCGTCGATCAAGTCGATAGCTTTATCGGGCAAAAAGCGATCGGAGATGTAACGGTGTGAAAGGGTCGCGGCGGCGATGATGGCCGCGTCCTTAATGCGCACACCGTGATGGACCTCGTAGCGGTCTTTGAGTCCGCGAAGAATGGAAATGGTGTCCTCGACGGTGGGTTCTTCGACCAGCACCGGTTGGAACCGGCGTTCCAGTGCAGGATCTTTCTCAATGTATTTTTTGTATTCGTTCAGGGTGGTGGCGCCGATAGCGCGCAGTTCGCCGCGTGCGAGTGCCGGTTTCAGCATGTTCGACGCGTCCATGGCGCCTTCGGCCGCGCCTGCGCCCACTAATGTGTGCAGTTCGTCGATGAACAGGATGATCTGTCCTTCCGCTTGGCTGATTTCCTTTAGTACCGCTTTCAAGCGATCTTCGAATTCGCCGCGATACTTTGCACCCGCGATTAATGCGGCAAGATCGAGCGCTACCAGCCGCTTGGTTTTCAACACGTCCGGCACGTCGCCGGACACAATGCGTTGCGCCAAGCCTTCCACGATGGCGGTTTTTCCGACACCGGGCTCGCCGATTAGCACCGGATTATTTTTCGTCCTGCGCGCAAGAATTTGCATTACGCGGCGAATTTCTTCATCGCGTCCGATTACCGGATCGAGTTTCGAACGGCGAGCCAGCTCGGTAAGATCGCGGGCATACTTTTCCAGTGACTCATAGGTGGCTTCGGGATTTTGCGAAGCTACTCGTTGTGAGCCGCGCACACTTGTCAGCGCTTGAAGAATCGCTTCGTGCGACGCGCCCAGCCGCTTCAGCAGTTGTCCCGCGGGATCGCGATCTTCGCTGGCGATGGCCAGGAATAAATGCTCGGTCGAGACGTACTCATCCTTGAACTTCTCCGCTTCTTTAAAGGCGCGCTCCAACACGCGGTTTACCGCCGTGCCCATATGCTGTTGTCCGAAGCCTTGCACTTTCGGGAGACGGGAGATTTCGCGCTCGATTTCCTGGGACAATGCTTCCGGCCGTATACCTAATTTTGTAACCAGGGGCGGGACCACGCCGCCGTCTTGTGCAACTAAGGCGGCGAGCAAATGTATCGGCTCAATCTGTTGGTTTTCATGGTTAGCGGCGATTTCCTGGGCGCTTTGCACCGCTTCCTGGGCCTTTACGGTCATTTTTTCAAATCGCAACATTTGTTCCTCACTTCTTCAAAAATAACCCAGACACATCTTGGATGAACCAACCGGTTATTGGTAAGTATTAAATCGACAGAAAGCGAAAAGGGCTGGCCAACTTCGCCAGCCCCTCGTTTCTGACCCAATTAAGGCTGGTTGAGCGCTATTACCTGACTCCTGCAGCGGGCAACAGCCGGTGTACCGACGTTGACCTTAATCTGCTTCGGCTTGGCCTCTTCGCGTTTCGGAATGACCAGGGTCAAGACGCCGTTCTGATAGTCGGCCTTGATGGCTTCCGAGTTCACGGTGTTGGCCAGCGAGAAGCTGCGCGCGAAGGATCCATAGGCGCGTTCGACTCGCAGATAATTTTTCTCGGTCACCTGCTTTTCAAATTTCCGCTCGCCGCGAATGGTCAAAATATTGTTTTCTGCGCGGATGTCGAGTTCCTTGGGATCAACATCGGGCAGATCCGCTTTCACGATAAGTTCGTGTTCGGTTTCGATAATGTCGACTGCCGGCGCCCAAGTCGTGAGGTTAGAGTCCTCTTGGCGATTGAAGCCCTCGCCGAACACGCGGTTGAGTTGCTCGTGGAGCGTGGCAGCGCTGCGGAAACGTTCCCAACGGTTCAAAGTATTCATGAGTTTACCTCCAAATCTGTGATAATGTGACTGCAAACGCATGATACAATCTTAGTGTCTCAGTGTCAAATAACTATTTGAAAAGCCATTGTTGTATTAAGTATTTTATTGTCAATATGTTACAAAGAACTTAATCGCATTATTAGGATCTCCATTTTCCGGGTGATTACCGAACAAGCCGATGGATCGCGATCCTGCTAAACTCAGTGCAGCATGCAACTGTCTGAATTCGATTACGTCTTACCCTCCCAGCAAATCGCACAACATCCCCTAGAAAATCGTGACGCCTCGCGAATGCTGGTTTTGGATCGCGGCTTAGCGGTGGATGAAGATCGCTTCTTCACAGATCTGCCCGGCCTTCTGCGTGGAGATGAAGTACTCGTGGTGAATAACACGCGAGTTATTCCCGCGCGCCTGCTGGGCCGACGAGTGAAACCGATGGCAGACGGCTTAACGCAATCTTCGCCAGCCGATGGTGAAATCGAAATCTTGTTATCGCACCAATTGGATGACGCTACGTGGGAGGCGCTAGTTCGACCGGGCAAGAAACTTCATGTCGGTCAACGAGTTCAATTCGGTGGGGGCGAGCTTGAAGCGGAAGTAATCGCACATGGCGATCAGGGACAACGTACTTTGCGTTTCTCATCCGCTAAGGGTGCTGTAGTGATCGATGAGATTAGCCGGCTGGGTCACATTCCACTTCCGCCATACATCGATCGCGCCGACGAGGCTTCTGACCGCGAACGATACCAGACAATTTTTGCCAGCCAGCCCGGTGCGATCGCGGCTCCCACCGCGGGATTGCATTTCACCGCGGAAGTGCTCGAAAAGATTCGAAAGCGTGGAATTGAAATTTGCTCGCTCACCTTGCACGTCGGCTTGGGAACTTTTCAGCCCATTCGGACGGAAACATTGGAAGGACATGTGATGCACGGCGAAGGTTATGAGATTTCGGCGAAAACGGCGGAACAGATCAGTAGGGCCAAAAGCGCCGGGCGACCCATCCTAGCCGTGGGTACGACCACCGTGCGCGCACTGGAAGCTGCGGCACTGAGCGCTAAAGAGACAGAATCTGATCACCTGCTGGTGGCTGGCAAAGCCGAAGCGAGACTCTTCATTACGCCGGGATTTCGCTTTCGGGTAGTTGACGCGCTAATCACCAACTTTCATCTGCCGCGGTCGACGCTATTGGCTTTGGTTTGCGCGCTTGCTGGACGGGAACGAATTCTGGCTGCCTATCGTCACGCGGTGGAGGCGGGCTACCGATTTTACAGCTACGGCGACTGCATGTTTATTCGCTGAAGCTTCAGACAAAAACCCATCGAATATCACGACGTTGAATAAAAGGCCGGCAATTCACACGAAACGCAAACGCAGACGCGTCGGGTGAAAGACGGGGAGAGCGAAGGGAAGTAAACATCGCGTCGACTTCCCTGTCGTCTCGATGGAGAACACTCATTAGCCTTCTTCATTACTCGCTGAGGATGAAGACGCGCTTTTGACCGGAAAAACGGACTTCTTTCACTTGTCCGTTCTCGCCAAGCAGTACCGCGTCGTAGCTTGATTTGGCGTCGCGATCTTCCCACCGACCTTCGGATTCCGCCACGGTGGTCTTGTTCTTGATTATCGTGGCTTTGTTTCCGTCGATCAGCAAACGGTATTCGCCGGCGCGCAGGTCGGCCTTACCGACTTTTGCGTTCTGAGAAATGCTGATGGTCTTCGCTAACGGCTTGGAAAAAGCTGGCACTGTGGAGGCCACCAAGGCGGCAACCAATGCAGCGCTGCGTACCAATGATTGGACTTTCATGCGTGTCATACTCCCTTTCGAGAATCGAGTCAGCCGAACGGCTTGTTGCTGTTGGCAAGACAGTTGACACGCAAAGTAAGGGCGAGTAGTCTCGCCGCCAGACACCTCTTCTTCCTGGACTAACGGCCGGAAAGACTGCGTGTCATTTACCCCGCGGCTGCCACCGCGGGGTTTTTCATATCTAGCCTGGAGCAGCTCCCGTAACCAGCTGCACTGGTATAGACGAATGCATAGCAGCGAATGTTTCGCACATTACGAAAGAAACATCAGAAATGTTGTGTACTCATGGGCCATTTTGGGTTTTTCGAAAATGGGAATTTGCGCGAAGGAGGCAATTGTTTTGCCGCACTGGGTAAACATTTTGTAAAACTTGTCATTTTTAGAACTGCACCAGATTGCAGCATCTAAATGGGGTATAGATTTGCGAGCGGTATCGATACCGCGATTTGTAACCACAAAGCGACCTGCGAAAAAGTTCACAATTTGAGCCGTGGTTTCGTGCATCGTTAAGCCTCTTCATCTATACTCAGGTGCACTTTTTTTGGGGCCATTAATGCGGATTCTAGTTCTCAGCGATCTTCACGCGAACATGACTGCTTTTGAAGCCGTCCTTCAAGCCGCCAAGGACCGTTGGGATCGGTCCGTTTGCCTTGGCGATGTGGTCGGTTATGGGCCGGACCCTAATGAGGTGACTGGCCGGCTACGTGAATTAGGCACGCAAACGATTCGGGGAAACCATGACAAAGCGATCTCCGGAGTGATGGTTGCCGATGACTTCAATCCCATCGCGAAAGCCGCCGTAGACTGGAGTAATAGCGAACTAGATCCGGGTCATCTGGCTTGGCTGACAAATCTTCCCCGGGGGCCGCTGACCACTGACGGCATCGTTCTCGTCCATGGGGCTTTTCAAGATGAGGATGAATATGTGTTCACCCCTGCTCAAGCGCTCGAAGGGCTGCTGGATTCGACCGCGGAGGTGACGTTTTTCGGCCACACTCATCACCAGGGCGGATTCTCGTATCTAAATTCCAAGTTGGAAGTCTTGCAGATTCATCCGCGCATGAACGAATCGTTCGCGCCTTTGCGACTGGAGCCCCCGCGCAGGTATTTGTTGAATCCGGGCTCCGTGGGGCAGCCGCGCGATGCTGATCCGCGGGCCGCTTTTGCTATCGCCGACCTGGAACATCAAACGGTGGAGTTCTGGCGGGTGGGGTACGATATAGCGGCTGTGCAGCAGCGGATGCGCAAAGCGAAACTTCCCGAGGCGCTGGTGCAGCGGCTGATGGTGGGTCGTTAAAGCTGAGTGGCAGGCCGTGCCGGCCGGAATTTTCGAGTCATGTCAACTTCATTTCCAATTCCGCCATCTCCGGATGACCAAGGCGCTGGGAAAACGCGCCGCCTGGTTGTTCTAGCGATCTCCATAGTGGTTCTGCTGATGGCGTTTTTCCTGTGGCGCGCATCGAGCAGGAGGGTTCAGCCCGGAGTTGCTGGATCGCAAAATGCAGTGGGGCCGGACGAGCGCGCTTATACCTCCAACGTAGGCGTGGATCATATTGAGATAAGCCGCGCGGAAAATTTTCTGCGTCAGGAAGTCACTACTATTTCCGGAGAAATCAGCAATGGCGGCGATCGTTCGCTGGCCAGCGTGCAGTTAACGATCGAATTTTATGACGACCTCAATCAGATCGCGCAACGCGAGACCCGGAGCTTGTTCGGCCCTCCGGGCCCACCGATTCCTCCCGGAGACCATCGCGAATTTGAAGTATCCTTCGAGCACATTTCCTCGGCATGGAATATGCGGCAGCCGGTTATCAAAGTAACTACGATGCAATTTGCTTCTGCAAAATAGTATCTATTACATCACGTACTTCCTTTATACTCGGCCTCATGAAATTGGCCGCAGAACTGGAAGCCAGCCTCCGCGAATTTGTTTCCGCCGGGGCCGCGGAACTTTGTGAAAATGGCGGTCGCCTCGCGCCGTTGTCCAAACTTTCTTGGGAAGTGCGTGGTCCGGACGATAAGCCGCTGCTGCACATCTGGTCGGAACAATACAATCTGACCCGCCGGGTGATTGCGATTACCGATTATTCCGACGCGCGGCTGGTGCTGGCCGTAGAACGCTTTGGGCGTTCCCGTCCGGATCGGCTCGAATTTGTGCGCATCGATTTCGAACGGTCCGCGCGCGAATTGTCGCGTGAAGAATTCTGCGAACGGTTGAAGGGAATCCTGGCCAGTCAATTCCCCGATGAAACAGTGGAATCCGCGACGGTTTCCGCAGACTTGGAGCATTCTCTGTCCGGAAACTATGTGCGCGGGTTGTCCAAACGGGGTTCACGCTACGAGGCATTTCTAGCGGTGCCGGATGGCGAATCGCAAGATACCGTAAACAACAGTCTCACTTTTGCCTTGCTATGGTTGGACCGGCTCCGCAAAGGCAGCCAGCGTGGAACTGTTGATGGAGTTCGCCTGATTGTTCCGAAGGAAACCTGTAGCGTAGTGGCACACCGCCTCGCCGCTCTGGCGCCTGGTTCTGCAATGGAACTTTACGAGCTGGATGCAGCACGCGACTCGCTCGAGAGGATTGATCCGTGCCGCGCGGGAAATCTTCACACCTGGCTAGTTCCGTGCCGTGAATCGGAGGCACTACTCGCTCAGGCTCGGGCGCAGATCGAACCGATCGTGGCGTCCGATCCGCAGGCCATTACCGTCCATCCCAGCATTGCCTCGCGCGAGGTAATTTTGCGTTATCGTGGGCTGGCGTTTGCACGCTGGGATGACGGGGCCATTTTTTTCGGCTGTAACGATATGAATGAAGAACTGACTCCTCGAAGCCGGGCCACGTTCGAACGCATGATGCAGGACCTGGGAATTTACCGGCATCCGTTGGCATCCGATACGCGCCATCTTTTGTATCGCGCGCAGGCGGAACGCTGGCTTGAGTCCCTGGTGCGCACCGACGTCACGCGCGTGGACAGCGTTCTGGATTTTCGTTTTGTTTATGCGCAAGTGTTTGCAGGCAGTGGAGCGGAGCACGGCATCATCGATGTGCTCACAATTACGCGGGCAGGCCGCCTGGCCATTCTGGAATTAAAGGCCAGCGAGCACATCCATCTTCCGTTACAGGCAGCTGATTACTGGCTACGGGTGCGCCGCCATTTGGAGCTTGGCGAGTTTCGCAGTTACGGTTATTTTCCTGGCGTCGAAATTCAAGAAGCGCCGCCATTGGTGTATTTGGTTGCTCCCGCACTGCGTTTTCACCCGGTGACGGGCATTTTGCTGGAGGCGCTGTCGCCGCAGATCGAAGTGGTTCGTGTGGGCTTGACGGAAAACTGGCGCCGGGGCATCCGGGTGGTCATGCGCCAATAGCAACCAGAACGCGCAGCCGGCCATCTACAATTGTTAGCGGGATTTAACGATGAGTTGCGACGTGAAGACATATCCGCTGACGATTGCAATGTCTGCTGTGTGCTTCGTGGTTGGCGCGGCGTTGGCGCAAACTGCGTCTTCCGGCACCAAACTGATTGAGAATCCTCTGTATAAGAAAGAGTGCGCGAAGTGCCACGGAAAGACTGCCGAGGGGCGGCACTTTGGCGGACCATCGCTGATCTCCGATAAAGATGCTGCCGCGTCGGTAGACGACTTGCGCAACATCATAGCTAATGGCAAAGGCCGTATGCCCAAATACGCGGGGAAACTGACTCCCGAAGAAATCGACGGTCTTGTCCAGCAAATCCGGGTGTTGAACGCGAAATGAACTGCGGAGCTCGCGTGATATTTCTGGATGTTTCGTGACGCTGCGAACTCGTGACGATTGTTTGCATCAGCGCCGAAAAATCAATAATTAAAAATTTAGGGGCGGGCGCTGTTTGACGGATCGGAGGAAGTCGCCGTGTCTGCATCCAAGTCCCACTCGTGTGAAGCGTCGTAGGGGCTGTAACAATTTCCGTTCCGCTTGTAGCCGGTGGCACAACGAGCGGTGAACTCTTTGCGGCGAGGGGACTGGGCGTACTGCCACGCTTGAGCGTAGGGGACCCCGCTCAACGCGACTGCAGGTGCTGCGCCGGGGAAGACACAGCCCGGAGACGGTGGGCAAGCGTCGTTAAACACGAAAAATATATATTCGCGCGATCCGGCGTTAGCGCGAATATCATCGGCGGTGAGAATGGTGACCCCGCCTGATTCCTTGGCGGGCATACCGGAGCAATAAACGCCCGCACGATATCCACCGTGCGCTAAACCATCAAGCCAGGCATGAAGGTAAGCGTGGTACGTCGCCGAGAGTCTGCCGCCCTCCTCTAAATCGAGAAAGATGATTGTGCCGCCGGGGAAGCCCTCTTTTTTCGCGGCGGCAGCGGCTGCTTCGGCGTCAAGCGATCCTTTCGCTGGGCCGTCTGCAGCTTTCTTAAATTCGTGGCTATCGCGGCCGCGAAATAAAACTAAAAAACCAAATCCGGATTTGATTAAGAAAGCGCGCTTGCCCATCCACGTGTTCGTTTTTTCGCCTGGCGGCCTGTTAAGCCAATAGCTGGTGAAAGCAAAAGTTTGCCGCAGCTTTGGAAAAGCGGCGTCGCCGGGATAAACATTGCGATCAAATCCCAAGTACGACTCGGATGACGCACTGCTTAGTGGCGCAACACTATTTGTCGATGAGGCTTCGCGAGCGGCGATGGTTATGGAGATACCGGCAGCGGCAAGAAGAGTAGCGGAAAGAAAAGTAAAAAATTGTTTCACGATGACGTCCCGCGACAGAATGCCAGAAGGTAATGGGGCGCGCTAGCCTTCGCGGAGTTTATGGCCTGCTAGGTTACCCAAGCCGTCGTAGGCGGCATATTTGTAGGTTTCGCTCAAGGTGGGGTAATTGAAGACCTGCTCGATAAATTCATCGATGGTCAGACCGCGGTCGAGCACGGTCATACCGATGTG
This sequence comes from Verrucomicrobiia bacterium, assembly GCA_035482155.1. Classification (GTDB taxonomy): domain Bacteria; phylum Acidobacteriota; class Terriglobia; order Acidiferrales; family UBA7541; genus Acidiferrum. The sequence continues at coordinate 36,279 of DATHRB010000075.1, forward strand.
AATTAGCTCGGTCGCGTTTTCTCCGATGATACTGACGCCCAAAAGCTTCTTGTCGACGCGCGCGAAGATCAACTTTAACAAACCGGTAGTATCGCCAGCGATGTGGCCGCGAGCATTGTTTGCGTAGTGGGCCCGGCCAACGACGTAATCGATTTTCTTTTCTTTGCAAGACGCTTCCGTTTCCCCGGCGGCGGAAATTTCTGGAATGGTGTAGATGCCCATGGGGAGCAGCGAAGCCACGCGTTGCTTGTACTGGAGCCCGAAGGCGTGGCACACGGCCACGCGGCCCTGCTCCATCGAAGTGGAAGCGAGCGCGGGGAAGCCGATGACGTCCCCGGCGGCGTAAATATTTGCAACGCTAGTGCGATAGTGCTCGTCGACAGGGATGTAGCCCTTATCGTTGACGCTCAAGCCCGCCTTTTGCAATTCGAGGCCGTCGACAGCAGCGCGGCGACCCGCGGCAAAAAGAGCGGCCTCGGTTTCCAGTACCTGACCGCTTTTCATAGTTAGCCGCGCCCCCGAAGAGGAATTTTCAACTTTGACGGGTCGCTCATTGAACCAGAACTGCATGCCCAGAGCCGCAAAGCGTTCGCGGAGGCGCGTGGAAATTTCGGGGTCAAGAAAGGGCAAAAGCACATCGCGGCCATCCACCAGCGTGACCCTAACGTCGAGAGCCATGAAGATCGAGGCATACTCGCAGCCGATCACGCCACCGCCGATGACCGCAAGACTCCTGGGAATGCGGTCCATTTGAAGAAAAGTGTCAGAATCAAAAGTATGAACGTCATCGAAAGCGATTTCCGGAGGGCGATGAGGCTTCGAACCGCTGGCGATGAGAATAACTTCACCGCGCAGACGACGTGCGCCATCCTTGCTGGAAACTACAATCGTGTGGGCATCCTCAAAACCTGCCTGACCGCTTATGAGTTCGATCTGATGCAGCGCGAGATTTTTGAGAATGCGCTGCCGTTCCATTTCGACGACTTCGCGTTCGTGGTGCATGAAGTCGTTGACGGTGAGATTTTCTTTCAGTGAGTAGTCGATGCCGTAAAGGCCGCGCTGCTTCAGACCCGAGAAATATAGGGCGGATTCGCGCAGCGTTTTGCTAGGGACGGTTCCGGTATTGATGCAACTGCCGCCGGTGTACTTGGCGCGTTCGATAACGGCGACGCGCTTGCCGAAATAGGCTGCTTGGGCGCCGGCTTTTTCGCCGGCGGGGCCACAACCGATAACCAGCAGGTCAAATTGTTCGTTAGCGGGCACTGAATCCTCCAAACGCGGATACGTAGCCGGTGTCGGGAGCAGCTCCGAATGTCCGCCGAGAATCTTAAGGTAAGAAGGGTGAGGTGGCGTGAATATTCTTAAATAATTGTTGCCGAATTACTGGTGGCGGCGGGCGCGGACGGATGAAGCGAGTTCGGCGGCAAGTTATGAGGATGGTTTCCGTGCGTGATATTCTCTGGATGCCGCGTCGCCGGTGCGGCTGTGGCGAAATTGGCATACGCGGTGGGCTTAAAATCCACTGGGGTTTTCCCCGTTGTCGGTTCGAGTCCGACCAGCCGCACCATTTCCAAACGATTCAAGCGCGCGCCTATAATTGTCTTTCACCGACTCTCAACTGAACAAAAAGGAATATCGTTATGGCGAACATCAACACCAAAAAAGGTGTCATCGGAATTCTTACCGGCGGAGGCGACGTCCCGGGGTTGAATCCGGCGATTCGCGGTGTAACTTTTCGCGCCCTGCGAGAGGGTTATCAAGTTATTGGATTTCGACGCGGATGGGCCGGGTTGGTGGAGATGGTCCGCGACCACAACCATGACAATTCGGAAAGTTTCCAGCTGCTGACTGAGGAGCTGGTGAACCGCGCGGGCCGGACTGGCGGAACGTTCCTGCATTCCTCACGAACGAATCCCAGCCGGGTGAGCAAGTCCAGCGTGCCCGAACACCTGAAAGATTCTTTCAGCGCAGACCAAAATGATTTGACCTCCGAGGTACTGAAAAACCTGGAATGGCTGGGTGTGGAGTATTTAATTCCAATTGGGGGAGACGACACGCTGAGCTACGGAGTGCGGCTGCACCGAGAGGGATTCAAGGTCATCGGCATCCCTAAGACCATGGACAACGACGTGCCGGGTACTGACTACTGTATCGGATTTAGCACCTGCGTTACGCGCACGATTCACATGACCAACGATCTGCGGACCTCGGCTGGCTCGCATGAGCGGTTCATGGTGCTGGAAGTTTTTGGAAGATACGCGGGCTTCAGCGCCATGCTGCCAACCATGGCTGGAGCCGCCAATCGTTGCGTGATTCCGGAACATAAATTTAATATCGAGCAATTGGCGGAACTACTTAGTGCGGACCGCCGGAAGAATCCAAGCCGGTATTCCACGGTGATTGTTTCGGAAGGAGCAATGTTTGAGGGCGGAGAAATGGTGTTTGAACACGAGGCCGCGGACGCGTTCGGCCACAAAAAATTGGGTGGGATTGGCGATCTGGTTTCGGAAAAGTTAAAGGAGCTGTCGCCCAAGTACAACAACGGGAAAACGGTGGACGTAATCAATCAAAAGCTGGGGTACCTGGTGCGCTGCGGTGATCCGGATGCAATTGATTCCATTGTGCCCATGGCTTACGGAAATCTGGCTTTGGATTTACTGCTGTCGAACATCCATGGAAAGTTGGTGGTCTTGAAGAACGGGCGCTACGACAACGTGCCGATCGAGACGGTAATTTCCACAAAGAAGGTCGTTAATGTTAAGGAACACTACAACACCAATCGGCTGAGGCCGCATTACGCGAGCTTTGAGATGAAGCCTTTATTCATTATGACCAGTGAGTCGGCGTAGCTCTTCATTCGAGTGCCCCGATTGAACGGGGCGGTAAGCAAATCCCCGAGCCAGCGAGCAGAGTTAACAACGGGCGTCCTAAATTTAACAAGTAACGTGGTTTATGGATTGTGTCGAACTGAACCGGGTCCCCCCCCTTGAGCAGCATATTTCTTAGAAGAAAACGAGTGCTATTTTGCATCTAAATTGAGAATTACCTTGTGTCATTCGAGCGCGGGGAGAGTATCCAGGAGATTGTATGGGTCAACGTCAACTTTCGACTGCACTTGCGATAATTCCTTTAGCTGGATGGTTTTTTTTGGCTGGTTGCGACTACCACGGTAACTCGACCGCTGATGAGCGCGCCCGTGAAGAGCGGACGCGGGATGAGGTTGCGAAAGCCACGGAGCGCGCCAAGCCGGCGCTGGAAGAGGCGGGACGGAAGATCGAGAAAGCCGCCAATGAGGCAGCGGATCAGGCGCAGGCAGCAGCCGAAGGCGTGCGAGAAGGTTGGGACCGCGGCGGGCATCATCTCGTGAATATAAATGCGGCTCCGGAAGATGAGCTCGTGGAACTGCCGGGAATTGGTCATCGCGAGGCGCGCAGAATTGTCGATAGGCGTCCCTATGCGGATAGACATGAGTTGGTGGTGAAGGGCGTGATCTCGGAAGCGACATACGCAAAGATTCGAGATCGCATCACATCAAAATAGTATGGAGGAATGGTCCGGTATTATCTTAGAATTTGGCGGCGGCGAGGTGCGCGACTCGGGACTGGCAGGCCGGGGTGGCAGACAGGTTCACCGTGGCGTGCAGGCCCAGGTAGTAAGTTATATCGGTTTCGAGTAAGATGTGCAGGTCAGGCGGCAATCGGATTTCCAGCCCGCGCTATCCCAGCCAACGGAAGTCGCGTTTCAGGCCCAGTGAGCACCCGGCTCAAATTTGTATTGAGGAGAATCCATGAAGCGGCAGATTGAAATTAGCATTATCGCCAGCGTGCTGTTGCTGGGCGGCTGTGCAACGAAAAAATATGTTGCTCAGCAAATTGATCCGGCGAATGCCAAAATTAGCGAAGTAGACAAAAATCAGAAAAATACGCAGCGACAGCTCGAAGGGGATGAACCGAAAATCAGCGCCGCGGATGAAAAGGCTTCCTCTGCGGATGCGCGCGCGACGGACGCGATAAGTCGCGCAGACGCAGCTGCAAAGAAATCGGACCAGGTACGCGCCGATTTACATAATGAGCTGAATGACCGAATCGCAAATATTGATGATTACAAACCTGCGGGCAACGCCACCGTTTTGTTTAAGTTCGACTCTGCGAAACTAACGGATGACGCGAAACAGCAACTCGATCAGCTGGCTTCCAGTCAGGTAGGAAGCTTGAAAAGATACTTCGTCGCGATCCAAGGTTTCACGGATAGCACTGGATCAGTGGAGCACAACTTGGATTTGAGCAGGCGCCGTGCAGAAGCGGTACAAACTTATCTTGTCAGCCAGCACAACATGCCGGTGTATAGAATTCAGATCGTAGGGTTAGGCAAGGACAAGCCCGTCGATGAGGGCAAGAACCGCGCGGCGCGTGAGAAAAACCGCAGGGTGGAAGTAACGGTCTTCAGCGCAGATGGAGCGCAATCTGCTCAGAGTCAGACGGCTACGCCGACGCAGTAGATCCGGCCTCTTCCGTCACAGGGCTTGTATTGTAAGCCCTTTAATAATCTAAGGTTAGCCAGTACCAGGACGACTTGTCCATTTACGGCTGAACTAAAAGAGTCTAATGTTTGATTGTGCCAGTGTCGCGGACGGTGATACGCTACCGCCCACTGGATTTGAATTGGAGGTAGTGGTGTGAGCACTGCAACAAGCGCGAAGTATTCAGGTATGGAGGGGCGCCGCAGCACCCGCGTGGAGCACCCGGTCACGTTGATTGTGTTAGGCAAAAATGGATTGGGCCAACCATTTCAAGAAAAGACTGCTTCGGTAAGCGTGAACTTACACGGCTGCCGTTATCCGTCACGCCATGAGTATCCGGTTGGTTCGTGGGTTGGGCTTCAGGTTGTTCACCCCGACCGGCAAGCGAGATCGCCGTTAATACGCGCCCAGGTACGTTCGGTTCATACTCCCGACTCGCCACGCGAGCTTTTTCAAATCGGCGTGGAGCTGGAGATCCCTTCAAACGTTTGGGGTGTGTCTACTCCTCCAGAGGACTGGCAAAAGCTGATGGGCGGGGAATTGTCGACAACTCATTTGGCGACTGGCGGCAATCTACCTCGTGAACCGGGAGCAGATGCGCCTGCAAACGGCGCGACCAACGGTCCACAGGCTGTGCCGTCACCTAACTCCGGCACTGAGTCCACCAGGGTAGCGGCGGCTAAGACGGAAAGATTTGTGATCACCTCGGATCAACTCATCCTGTCGGTGCGCCCTAAGCTCCAGCAAGCGGCCGAGCAAGCCATGCAATCGGCGATCACCACGCAACTGGACGAAGCGGTGAGGGAAGCGATTGGCAAGATCGAAGAATTTCAACGCGCGAGCGGCACGCAAACTGAATTGACTGAGAGTTCCGCGCAAAACTTTGAACCCATGGTGCGGTCTTCTGAAGAAGCTATCCTGAACCGGATGGAAACGCGGCTGACCGAGGTGCGCTCGCAATGGATGGAGCAGCAAGAAGAACAGCACCGCCGGATGCAAGAACTGTCTCAGCGCATAGAAAAATTGGCTAGCGAGCCGCGGCAAGAAACGGTCGAGAAAAACGGCGACGCTGCGATAGCCGGCCAGCAAATACAACCGGCGGTTTTTGAAAACAAAGTTCAGGTGCGCATGGACGAGATCTTGAAGCGCACCACGCAGGAGTTCGAATCGGCGGCCACACGCGTTTCGGACCGTCATCTGATAAGGCTGATGGAAGATAAGCAGATGGTGGCCAGGGAAGCAACGGCCCAAATGGAAGCCCGGGCCGCAGAAGCGCGGGCGGTATTACACAGCGCCGCCGGGGACGCGGTAGATGAGTTCCGACGCCAACTCCAGTCACAGGTCGACATGATGATCGCTGAGGCCTCGCAAAAAGCGAGTTCGGCGCTGGCTTCGATTGAAGCCGAGAGCCGTTCGGCGTGTGAAACTCGCCGCCGTTCGCTCGAAACGGACGTTTCGCGCGTAGCAGAACAATCGGCGGAGCAGTTCCGGACAGGAATCAAGGCGTTTCTATATTCGTGCCTCGTCGCCGCGGTTAGCGCAGTAGACGAGCATTCACAGACCACGCTCGAAGGACTGGTCAAGGGCGGGCTCAAAGAAGGGCCTGAAGACGCCAAGGATAATGGGCACAATGGGAAATTGCCCCATCAATTCACCATCCCTGGTGACGGCTCAAACGAAAACAACAACGAAAATTAAGTAACTCTTGCGACGGGAACCTGGTTTTTCGCCAAAGATTCTAAGTGCGCGGCCAAATTCCGTTTCCCGCGCGGGTCCGCATGACCTCTAGGGAGCTACTGGGTCTTTGCCTTTTCCGCTGCCAATTCCAACCTATATTTATGCAACGCCGCAAATTCTGGAGAGCACGTCCATTGCATGATCTGCTCTGCCAGGGTGTTTACGCTGTTGGTGATGCGGTCGGTCTCGACGTTTATGGCGTCGAAACGCGCCAGCGGTGAGTTGGCCTCGTTTGTTCGGGCCTGAACCATTAGGCGGTGTTCTTCACGAAGGTTAGGGAAGTCTTTAGACGGCTCCCGTACGCCACGAAGCGTGGAAGAGAGCAACGCAAGAGTTTTTTCTAGCTTGGACATAAAATTTTTGAGCGGTGGAGAGTTGGCAAGCGCGGGTTTGTGAGAAAAAATTGCATCCAGAGCCATGAGGGCATGGATGAGTCGGTGGGAACTGGCTAGTAAAGCGCTCAACCTGGCGAGCCGCTCTCGTGTGGTTCCGGGCTCGGAACTCAGGCGATCGATAGAAGCTTCGAGGTTCGCTCGTGCGCTTCGGGCAGCGCGCCGCGCACTTTCTAACTCCTGCATATTAGCTGGGTTCCATCGCGACAGCGCGTGAGCATAGTTTCTGTACGCGTCCAACATTTCCGCGATGCGTTCGGAGACGCGGGTGCGCTCCCACGTGGGCCACAACCAATAGGCCAGAAGCGCCAGCGAACCACCCACCACAGTGTTGATGCCCCGGGCCCAAATCACGTCGTTCGGTGGAACGCCTGCGATGGCTAGCAGGAGCACGATCAAGGCGCTGACCGCGGTCCCGAAGATGCCGTAATTGGCGGGGCCCAGCCAACGCAATAGAAAAACAAGGACAAAAATCAAGATGACCTGCAAGACGACGCCAGGATTAAACAGGTGAAAGAGGACGGTTGCCAGGAGAAGTCCGACGATCGTTCCAGCGATCCGCAACAAACCGCGGGTAAAGGTCGCGGTGAACTCCGGTTTAAGGACTAGCGCGATGGTCATGGGAAGCCAGTAGGTGCGGCGCCAGGAAACCTCGGTGCCTAGAATGTCCCCAAGGGCTACCAGAACGGCGAGACGAATAGCATGGCGAAAGATGGGAGATTGCAAATTCAGGTGATTGCGAAAGATTTCGGTAATGTTAGAGAAGCTTTCCTTCCAGGTTCTCGGTGTGAGAGATGTAGCGTCGGCCACACCTATAGCTTCAACGCTATTTTGGCTCAGGTCCAGAGCAGCCCGTAGCTGTCCACTCAGTGCATCCATCTGGAATACGGCGTCCTTCGCGACGGCGGCGATGAATGACGGCGGAGTTGCCGCGGCTACTTCGCGCAACTGAACGGAAAATCGGTCGAGCGCGTCGACTGCCTGGCGGGCTTTTTCTTGAGGTTCGGTGGACGGCGTTCCGGACAACCCGTTGCTGATGTGCCGAAGAATTTGAGATGCCACTTGGAGATAACCGCTAAGAATGCCAATTCCTGGGTAGTCCGGGATTTCTCTTTCCATGCGTAGTCGCAAGCGCATGAGCATCAGCAGGGTCAGGCGAATACGCTCAGCCTGATTGAGCAGCGCGCGATACCGGATGCTCTCGGCGCCGCTATCGCGTGCGAGTCCGAGCAATGCTTCCTGAGCTTGCCCGCTGTGCGCGCTGGCTAGAGGAGAAGAAGTGGCGGTCCATGGCGCCGCGGCGGTATTAGCAAGCTCGAGATAAAACTTTTCGAGGGCGCGGCGTTCCGGATCATAG
>DATHRB010000076.1:0-28597 GCA_035482155.1 Verrucomicrobiia bacterium
ATTGCTCCGGATTTCCGCCGTGAAAAAACACAAGCAGGCCGCACGTAGGGCGAAGTCCGCTGGAGACCGGCCGCCATGAAAGCGCCTCGGTCACAATTCTCGTGGAGCAAGAGGTTAGCGGTAGCCGCGCTGACTCTTGCGACGATGAGTTCATGGTCTCTAGCTCAAAGCTCTAGACTCATTTTTGATTCCGGCGATGAAATCGAAACGGTTACGTTCGACCCGGCCAAAATCTCCGACGCCAAGGTGCATGAGCTCATACTCTTATCGCCTTACATCGTGACGTATTTCGATCAGCTGCCGGCGAGAGACATCGCGGTTGCTGGCTCAACAGAAGGTTTAGTTGTAGACAAAAGTTTTTTTTCGTTGAAGCTCGAATTGTGCATTTCAGCCGAAGTTGTATATGTGCATTGCGAGGCCAACAATGTGAGCGGGCCGAACTTTTTGCGCAATGCAGAGGTCAATGTTAAAAAAAGCAAACGTGGACTAGCATGGCTGCAGAACCTGGACATTCCTAAAGAGCTGACACCGGTGATGAAATTTCTGGTGGAGGGTCTTGAATTTTCAATTGCGACCGAGGAAACCAGATTGAGGTATTACACAACCTGGGATGAGAACGTCCTGAAGGAAACGCATGACGGTATCGAGCCTGCTGAGCACTGTTCGGAAGCGTTTCATAAGCTGGACGGTGCTACATCAGAAGAGGAGAAGTATGGCCTCGTCGCGCATGATTGGGCGAATTGCATGAACCGAGCGATTCAGCAAAAACTAGGAAAATACCCGGTCGCGTCCTGGAATGCTTTCTTGCGTACTTACGGAATAAAGGAGACCTTCAAAGAGATCGGGCCTCCGGACTGAGTTGTCCCGTAGTGAACCCAAAGAATTCCAAAGGGTCGACTAGCAATTGCCGTCACACAATCTGGTGTGCTAGCATCCGCCCGATTGGCTGCCAGGGGCAGTCCATCCACTGAAAAGCAGACCGCAAATTCGTTAGTTCTTCGCCCTGCTTGTGTAAGACAAAAGCGACAGACCAAGGACCGCGCTTTTCAGAGTATTTAACTCGCTCAGGCGCAGGCCCGCGCCCTTCTCATCGAGCACGGACCTCGCGCGACGGAGGTCTATATGAAAAGCTATCTCACGAAGGATATTCGTAACGTTGGGATTGTCGGCCACGGCGGCACCGGTAAGACGCAGCTGGTGTCGTCGTTGCTCTACACCGCGGGCGCAACCCCGCGCTGGGGAAAAGCTGCGGAAGGAAGCACCACCACCGACTGGGACGAAGAAGAAATAGCGCGCAAACTTTCCATTCAAACGGCTATCGCACACGCCGAATGGCCTACTACCGCGGATCCCACCAGCCATGCCCCCGGCAGCAAAGTTAAAATTAATTTTATAGATTTACCCGGTTATTCCACCTTCATCACGGAGTCGAAAGCCTCGCTGATCGCCGCTGACGCCGCGCTGATTACCGTGGACGCGCACGTGGGGACGCAAGTCACGACTGAAAAAGTTTGGGATTATTGCGTGGAGTACGACATCCCGCGCGCGTTTGTACTGACCGGAATGGATCGCGACCTGGCCAGCTTTGAACGCTCCATGGAATCGCTGGAACAGGTTTTCGGCCGCAACGTCGTCGCGCTGCAACTGCCCATCGGCCACGAACGAGCCTTTCGGGGAGTGATTGATTTAGTAGCCATGAAAGCTCATTTCTACCAGCCGGATAGCGACGGGAAAGTCACTATTGAAGAAATTCCCGCGGCGCTCGCGGAAGATGCCAAGGAAGCCCACGAGAAATTGGTGGAGACGGTGGCCGAAGGTGATGACGCGCTGATGGAAGAATTTTTCAATGAAGGCACGCTTCCGTTGCCGGATCTTTTCGCCGGACTGCGGCGGGCAATTGTGGGAGAGAAAATCATTCCGGTGTTGATGACTTCGGCGCTACATAATATTGGAAGCGTCAGCCTGTTGTCCTTCATCGCCGATGTATTTCCGCATCCCGATGAGCATTCCATCGTGGCCTATAAAGAACCAACCGGCAAAAGCGAAGCCATGCCGCGCAAATTCGATGACGCGCAGCCGCTCTCTGTGTTTGTTTTCAAAACGCTGGCCGATCCCTTTGCGGGGCGCATCAACTATTTCAAGGTGATGAGCGGGGTGTTGAAAAATGACGCGACGCTGATGAATTACAACCGCAACGTGCCGGAGCGCTTTCAGCACACGCAAGTTGTTCAGGGCAAACAACTCATTGAAGTGCAAGAACTTCATGCCGGCGATATTGGCGCCATCGCGAAATTGAAAGAAACTGCTACAGGCGAGACGCTGGGCGATAAATCGAATCCGATTTTTTACAAGCGCGCGCCGATTCCCGAACCTTCCATCACGTTTGCGATTGAGCCGAAGACCCGGGCCGATGAAGACAAGATCGGCGTCGCGATTCACCGAATTCTGGAAGAAGACGCTGCGTTGCATTTCTCCCGCGACCCGCAAACCAAGGAATTCTTGCTTTCCGGCTCCGGCCAGCAGCACATAGAAGTGGTGGTCGCGAAACTGCACAAGCGCTATCACGTGGACCTCACCTTGAAGCCGCCTAAGGTCGCTTACCGCGAAACCATTCGCGGCCGAGCCGACGCCGAAGGCAAGCACAAAAAGCAGTCCGGCGGCCACGGCCAGTTCGGGGTCTGCCGCATCAAGATGGAGCCCGCGGAACGTGGCAAGGGCATCGAGTTCGTCGACGATATTTTCGGCGGGTCGATTCCCAAGAACTGGATCCCCTCCGTAGAAAAGGGGATTCGCGACGCGGCGGCGCGCGGGTACCTGGCAGGGTTCCCCGTAGTCGATTTTCGCGTGAGTCTCTACGACGGCAAATACCACGACGTGGATTCTTCGGATATGGCTTTCAAAATCGCCGGCTCGTTGGCCTTCAAAGAAGCCATGAAAGCCGCCAAGCCAGCGTTGCTGGAGCCCATCATGCATGTCGAGGTTTACGCGCCCGACCAATACTCCGGCGACTTAATGGGCGACCTGAGCTCGCGTCGCGGACGCATCGCGGGCAGCGATCTTCGAGGACACAACGTGGTGATCAAGGCGCAGGTGCCGTTCGCTGAAATGTTGACCTACGCCAACGACCTAATCTCCAAAACGCAGGGACGCGCCACCTACACGATGGAATTTTCCCACTACGACTACGTCCCCAACGAGCTGGCTGAAAAAGTAATTGCCAGTCACAAACCGCACGCTGATCAGCAAGCTGAGGACGAAGCCTAAATTAAAACTGGGTTCGCAGAGGACCGTCTCGCTTCCAGAATGATATGGACATAGTTTAAGGATGACTGGCTGATTTCCCGGCAGGCAGCGAAATTGTGTGCGTTATCCACAATTTTGGTGTTGGCCCTGACTCCCGTGTTTCTTGGGCAAGTCGACACAAATAAGTTGTCCTTCTGCCCCGTCTGCCGTGGGCCATTTTGGGAGTGTTCGGTCCGATTGCATTGTTTTTTCTGTGGTTTGGCATGTGGCGTTATTGGTTTAGCATCGATCGATCTGAACGATGGACAAAGCGAATGTGGTTGATCGTGTTGACAGTCGGTTTTTGGTGGGGAAGTTGCTTATATTCCTGTTCGTTTACCTCCCACAAACATTCCGAAGAGAAGCCCTGAATACTTAGCCATTTTCCCCGCCTACCCGCCTGACGAGCGCCAAAATGGTGCTTGCTGGGGATGGGCTAGAAGGCCAACAATTCCAGCACTATGAAAAATTCAAGCACTCAGAAGTGGGGTCCACAGACTCGCTCGGTTCACGCCGGCGAACCGAACAAGCATGGAGTTGGCGCTCCGGTCGGCACGGAGATTTGCCGAAGCTCTACGTTCACCTTTTCGTCCACAGAAGAAATGAAGCTGTGGGCCGAAGGCAAGAGCAAGGCATACATCTACACGCGATATGGCAATCCCACGCTCACCGTGGCGCAGGAAAAAATCGCGGCATTGGAAGGCGCGGAAGCTGCGGTGGTTACCGCGTCTGGTATGGCCGCTGTTTCGAGCGCGCTGCTCAGCGCGCTAAAAGCGGGAGATGAACTGATTTCCACCGCGCAACTCTATGGCGGGAGTTACCGGCTGATGCGCGATATTTTCCCGGGCATGGGGATCAAAGTGCATCACGTGGAAACGGATCTGGCAGGGATGGAAGAGAAATTATCTTCCAAGACGAAGGTGCTGTATGTGGAGACGCCCACGAATCCCATGCTGCGTCTTGTGGATCTGCACAAAGCTGTGGTTTTCGCCAAGAAGAACAAACTCGTTTCCATCATCGACAACACGTTCGCCACGCCCATACTTCAGAATCCCATTTCGATGGGTTATGACATGGTGGTGCACAGCGCCACTAAAGCGCTGGCCGGGCATTCGGACATCATCGCGGGAGCGGTGGCTGGCAGCGCGGAATGGATGCACCGCATCCAGCACATGGTGATTTCGCTGGGCGGCTCCATGGATCCCGAAGCGGCGTTTTTGCTGATTCGCGGGATGAAAACGCTGGGGCTACGCGTGCAGCGGCAGTGCGAAAACGCCCTGGCCGTGGCGAAATTCCTGGAGGCCCATCCGAAGGTCGCGGCCGTCCACTACCCGGGACTGAAATCGCACGCCGATCACGCCATTGCAAAAAAACAGATGCGCGGATTCGGCTCCATGCTGGCTTTCGACTTGAAGGGCGGTCTTGAGGCGGCGCGGCGCTTCGGCGATCGGGTGCAACTGTTTCTGTTGGCGGTCAGTCTGGGCGGAGTGGAATCGCTGGTATCGCTGCCAATGTACACTTCGCATTACAACATGAGCGCTGAAGAGTTGCGGCGTGCCGGCGTACGTCCCGGCACGGTGCGCGTGTCCATAGGTGTGGAAGACGCGGAGGATTTAATCGCGGACCTGGCACAGGGGTTGAAGTAATTTGCGCCCGAAAGACTACCGACCCGACTGGAGCTTAAATCGCAAGAGTCGAATGCGACTTAGCGCGTAGCAGGCGCCGCAGGTACTTCCCAGCCCATTTCGTCAGGCAGCAAAGATTTCACGATGTCTTCCATTTCGTGGGCGCTCTGAACCTGCTCGGGATAGTTGTGGCAATTGATGTCGTAAGTGCCGCCAAACTTGGCGCGCACGAATTGCAAGGATTCCTGTAACCGGAAGGCCACGCGCTGGGCATTATCAGGATCGGTTTCGGGAAGAACTACTCCGAACAAATCCTTACCCAGGCGGTAGATGGAATCGGTCGGTCGCAGCTTCTTGGCCATGGCTTTCGCGGCGTCGCCAAAAGCCGCAGATTCGTCGCCGGCTGCGCCAGCTTTCGTGGCGGGCTTAGCTTTGATCAGCAACAGCGACAGAGTTTTCTGGGTAGCCACCGCGCGGCGAAATTCCATGGTCAGGCGATCCCAAAAGTGGCTAATGTCGGGCATGGATTGCAGGATGTCCACGCTGGCCTGATGACTTATCTCAACGTTGCGCTCCAGCTCCTCCAGCAATTGCTGCTTCAATTTGCGGACCATGCCCTGGCGGTCAACGAGGTAGCCGATGAAGAGCAGCGTCAGCCCGCAAAATCCGAAATAGGCCACGCGCAAGGTCCACTTATTGCCTTCGGGATGCTCAAAGACCAGCGGATACATGAGGGTCGCCAAGCCGGCGGCCAGTACAAATACAAAGACCGCGGAAAGAATGGTCAGTTGGAGTTCACGTCGTTCGAGCTGATCAAGTTCTGCGCGATTGAATTTCGCCATATCCAGTTGCCCCAAGTTGCAGATGGAGGTATCTACTTATTTACACCATTCATGTTCACGTGAGGATTGGTTGGGAGCAATAGCCCGGCGAGCCTGGAGTAGCGCAAGCTACAATGGTGCTTTGCGTTCAGGCGGGACAAACAACTAACAGTGGGGTGGATTTGGCAGTGAAAGGTGGGACTGCGTGTATGAACAGGGGGGTAAAAAAATAGCGGCGCACCGAAGTGCGCCGCCAGTAATTGTGATTTTGCGAAGTGGGTTAGAGGGGCTGGACGTTGGAGGCCTGCAGGCCCTTGGGTCCCTTGGTAACCTCGAATTCAACCGCTTGGCCGTCATTCAACGACTTATAGCCATCAGCCACAATCGCGGAGAAATGAACGAACACATCTTCTCCACTCTGGCGCTGGATGAAACCGAAGCCCTTGCTGGCGTTAAACCACTTCACTGTTCCTTGTTCTTTACTCACTGCTTTACTCTTTTCTGTCAGCCGGGTTACGGCTGAGCATTACTAAATTGAGCTATTTGGTGCCTTTCCGAGCCCCTCAACAGAGCCTGGCCGTCTTCAGCCGTACACAAAAAAAGGCCGCAAGTGTGACCTTGCGACCGCTTTCTTCAACGTTCCAAAGGCGATACAAGCATCAAACGCGACAAAATGGTACCACAAAATGTGGTCGGTGCCAAGTCCCTTTTTTGGGGTGTCGTTGCAAAGACGGGGTGTCCGGTTTGGCAAAGTAGAAATGTCCGCTTTCGTCGGTGGTCCAACCCTATTACCAGGGTGCGAAAATTCCCTTGAGCCAGCCAGTACCGACTATTTTCTTGTCGACTGCGACATAAAGGAGTAGAGTCCCACCAATTCTGTGGAGGTGCTCCCATGAACCTACTCTATTTGCGCCGGCGTTTGTTTCTTGCGGTTGTGGCATGCCTGGTATGCGGACTGTTCGCGGTTGCCGGGGACGAGCCAAACCTGACCAAGGAACAGATCAAGCAGTTCCTTGTCACCGCCAAGGTGGTGAACAGTCACGGGGCCAAGAAAGGCGTCACCAACACCTCGCGTCTTACCCTGTCGGACGGAACGGTCACCCACGACGCCTCTTTCCAACCTATTGATGAACATAAACACGAGATGAAGCTGGCCAGCGGTGCCATCGAGCTGAACTTCGTGGATTCCTACAAGTACAACATCGCAGCCTATGCGCTGGCTGAGTTGATTGGAATGGACGACATGCTTCCGGTATACGTCGAGCGCAAATATGACGGCAAGAAAGGTTCGCTCAGTTGGTGGTTGCCGGTGAAGATGGATGAGGCGGACCGCGTCAAACAAAAAATATCGGTGCCGGCTCCCGAGGCCTGGAACAATCAGATGTACAAGATTCGGGTGTTCGATCAATTGGTCTCCGATGCCGATCCCAATCTGACCAACGTGCTAATCGGTGAGAATTGGCAGATTTGGAGGGTTGATTTCAGCCGCGCGTTTCGCCTCAACAAGGAACCGAAAGATCCCAAAGACTTGACGCGCTGTGACCGGCAATTGTTGCAGAGACTGAAGGCCCTGGACGGGAAGGAGCTTACAGAAAAAACCAAAGGCTATCTCGACAAGGATGAAGTGGCGGCGGTGATGATGCGACGGGATAAGATTGTCGAACGGTTCCAGAAGCTAATCGCTGAAAAAGGTGAGAAAGAAGTGCTGTACTGAATCATTTAGCGCCAAAGTAAACTGCACCGCTCGATGGGCGGCGACTTTTTTGGCATCAGGGCTGGCGGGCAACCAATAAGGGGATGCAGCGGGGTGCCCCGCATCGCGGCTTTGCCGGTGACACCGGCGATAAGGAGAAAAATATAATGAAGAAGCAACTCACTTTGCTGTTTGCGTTGGTACTAGCCTCTCCGCTGGCGACGGCGGTGTTCGCTCAAGACACTCCCGCCAAGTCGAAGGAGATGCGCTTTGAAGGTAGAGTTGAGAGGAGCAGCAAGGAACAGTCCTCTCTGACCATTCGTCAGGTTGGTGGGAGTGGGCAGAGGACCTGTGTGTACGACAGCTCAACGAAATGGGTCAGTCAGTATCACGGCGACAAGAAGGTGAACGACATTGACGCCAGCCAGGTTAAAGACGGGGACTACGTAATTTGCAAGGGTAGCGCCGACGGCAGTGTAATTCACGCGGCTCTAATCTCCAAGCGGCTCACGCACGGCAACGCCAACCAGTAGACGAGTTCGGTCGTGCATCGCAAGTTGAAACTCCCCGATCGCTTTTAAGACAAGGTGCTCGCATAGCAACCAACTCGCGGAACCTGGAAGGATGGTTCCACGAGTTGAGTTGCGGTGGCCCGTTACCAACCGCCGGGTCGAAATCTGATCGGCCGTCCCTGGCCGTCAGGATGGACTTGGTCCCTAGGAGGAAGGAAATGGTCCGGGCTCCGGTGTGGGTCTCTCCCCGACACCTTGGTATTAATTTGGTCTGGGTCCTGGTGTCGGCGGTGGTAGCGTGGGCGGGACCGGAAAGCGCTCCAGCGGGCCCATCGGAAACCATAGTTGCCATCGGTGATGTTCACAATAACTTTGACGGCTTTGTCGCCATTCTCCAGCGCGCCGGTCTGACGGACCAGCAGAACCACTGGACGGGCGGCAAGACAACATTCGTGCAGGTCGGAGACCTTCTGGATCGCGGCCCCAAGCCGCGCGAGGTCATGGACCTGATGATGGCCCTCGAGAAAGAAGCGCCACAAGCAGGCGGCCGGGTTGTGAGTTTGCTCGGTAACCACGAAGTGATGAATATGATGGGCGACCTGCGCTACGTCACCCCGGGGAACTATGCAAGTTTTGCCGACGCCAATTCCGACAAGCGACAGAAAGCGGCGTATGCCGAGTATCTGAAATGGAAGGATGGTCATGCATCGTTATTTGCAGAGCTTCCCCAGCCCATGGAGTTGACTGAGGTGGAGTGGATGGCGCGCCATCCAGCGGGTTTTGTTGAGCAGCGGGAGGCGTTAGGTCCAAAGGGAGAATACGGGAAATGGCTGCGGGGACATGCCGCGGTGGCCGATATCGATGGAATTATCTTTTTGCACGGAGGAATTTCTCCTGAGCTGGCCAAGACGAAGGTTGATGTAATAAATAATCGGATCCACGACGAAATCAAGCTATTCGATTCCTCTAAAGAGTATCTGCAGAATGAAAATTTGATTCTGCCATTCTTCAATTTGCAGGAAATCTACAATGTGCTTCGGGCGGAGGTCAGCGCTGAGCTCAAGTCTCATGCCCCTGCCAACACTGAGCGCCAGGCAAAGATCCAGGAGTTCTTGAAGCATGAAGATTGGTTCAGTGTGCGGGTGGATGGACCGGTGTGGTTTCGCGGTTACGACCAGTGGAGCGAAGAAGAGGGTGCACCACAGGTAAGCAAGATCCTGGACGGTTACAAAGCGACACACATTGTAGTGGGTCACACGGTGCAGAAGGGTGGCCGCATAAGACCCCGCTTTGGCAACAAAGTGTTTCTGATCGACACCGGCATGCTCAGTAGCTACTACCCCGGAGGTAGGGCGTCAGCTTTGGAAATCTGCGGCAATGGCAAATTTATCGCTGTGTATCTTGACCAGCAGGTGGTACTTCTCGATTCCACTGGCTCCTCGGCGAAAGACGGAGGCCCGGGAGAGCATCCATCAGTTGGGAATGGGGCGAAGGTTTCGGAAAAGGTAGCGAAGTCACCGGCCGGGGGTATATGTTCTGGAGCGACGGCCGCGCCGCAATAACAGAAAGCTGCGAAAGAAGGTTCTTCGGATGAAGCGGTGGATTGAGCGCGGACTGAACATCGAACCCGGAGATCTACGCCGTGGCATCCCCCTGTGCGCCTGTCTATTTCTGATTATGAGTTGCTACATAACCGGAAGAGTTGCACGCGATGCCTTATTCCTTGCTCGCTTCCAAGCGGTCCAGTTGCCTTACGCAGACATCGCGAGCGCGATTTTAGTGGGAATCGTGGTAGTCGGCTATGTTCGTTTGGGGCGGAGGACCTCTCTTCGCAACCTACTGGTAGGCAGCCAGTTCTTCTTCGCATCGAACTGCGCGCTTTTTTGGGCGCTGTCTCACTACTACCATCCCGCATGGCTCTATCCCGCGTTTTATATTTGGGTAGGCATCTTCGGGGTGCTCGCTCCGACCCAAGTCTGGACCCTGGCGAATTATCTACTGACCACCCGAGAAGCGAAACGCATTTTCGGCATGGTGGGCGGGGGAGCCATATTGGGCGCGATTTTCGCCGGTTTTTTTTCGAAAACTATAGCCGAAGTATTCGGCACGGAAAGCCTGCTGCTAGGCATGACGTTGCTTCTCTTGATTTGTGCAGCGCTGATGGCAACCGCGTGGCAGAGCTGGAAATCCCGAGTTGCAGATCATGGTGAAACGGCGGCATCTGGGGATAAGGGAACCGGGCAAAGGGACCTACAGAGCAGTATGCGGTTGGTTCTTTCCTCTTCATATTTGCGACCCATAGCCGCAGTCATCGGCCTTGCTGCGTTCGTCACCACGCTTACCGGTTGGCAATTTAAAGCGGTTGCCAAACAGTTTCTGGTAAACAAAGACGCATTGGCCATCTTATTTGGAAACTTCTATTTCTACGCCGGGATATTGGGATTGTTGATTCAGTTGTTGCTGACCTCGCGATTGCTTCGTCGATTTGGGATAGGCACGATGTTGTTTGTGCTTCCCATTTCCGTCATGTTGGGGTCGGCCGGGCTGCTGATGTGGGGCACCCTCCTATCCGCCATCTTGCTAAAAGGCAGCGATCAAGTACTCCGTTATTCCCTGGACAAGTCTGCCTTCGAGTTGTTGTACCTGCCGCTACCGCATAGGCTCAAGTTGCGAGCGAAATGGTTTATCGACACGGTGATCGTGCGTTTGGGCGATGGTTTGGCCGGGGTGACGGTCCTAGTTTTTGCCACTTATCTGAAGGTGCCGGCGCGGCAGATCACTTGGATTGCTCTGCTTGTGATCGGTTCATGGTTGGTAGCGGTTTCCTTCACCGGGAAGGAGTACATAGCGGCTCTGAGGGAATCCATCAGCCAGCACCGGCTGAATGCCGACCAGGTCTCTGCGATGGCGCTTGACCGCTCCACCGCGGATTTGCTATCCAGCAAAATCCTGGTCTCCGACCCGGAAGAAATTCTCTACGCGCTAAGTCTCTTCGAAATCGAGCGGCAGCGCGCTGTTCACCCGGTGATTCGCGGCCTTCTGAGCCATCCCGCGCCGGCAGTCCGTCAAAAAGCCATCTCGGTTCTCTCCGCCGCGGGCGACAAATCTGTCTTGCCATCCATCGAACCCCTGCTGAAAGACCCCGACCACAATGTGCGAACTGAAGCAATGCTGTACCTCGTTCACCACGCTCACGTTGATCCCCTGACACTTCTCACAGAACTTGGAGACTACGCTGATTTTTCAGTTCGCTCCGCAGTGGCGGCATATCTCGCGCGCCCCGGCGAAGCGCAGAGCCTCGAAACGGCCCGCCAAATTCTCAGTGACATGGCCTGCCAGGGCGGAGAGGAATGCCAACGTATGCGCGCGGAAGTCGCACGCCTCCTCGGCGAACTGCCGGATTCCTTCGATCCATTGTTGGCAACGCTTCTGCGTGATCCTGCCAATCTCGTGGTGCGCGAAGCGATTCATTCCGTCGGGGCGCTGCAAAAACATTCTCTGGCTCCAGATCTGGTCGAACTTCTTGCCAATCAAGAACTCTGTGGCGACGCCGCGCAAGCGCTGGCAAAATTCGGCGACCCGATCGTGCGGGTGCTTGGGAAGCATCTCGCGGATGGCTCGCGTTCCATCGTGACCCGCCGGGCCATTCCTCCGGTCCTCGTCAACATTGGCACGCCTGCCGCGGCGGAGATGTTACAAGAGAACTTGCTCGATGCGAACACCGCGCTTCGTTTTCAAGTCATCAGCGCGCTGAACAAAATTCAGCAGCTTCATCCCGAAATCGAAATTGACAGGCAACTGCTCGAAACCGTGCTTGCCGCCGAAATCATGGGGCATTACCGCTCGTATCAAATCCTGGAATCGCTGCATGTCCCCGGAAACGTGGATGAACCGGTTCTGAGCGCCCTGGGTGAATCCATCCGGCAAGAACTCGAACGAATTTTCCGGCTTCTAGGACTTTTGTATCCACGCCTGGATTTGCATTCGGCTTATTTTGGATTGCAATCCGATAATCCGACGGTTTACGACAACGCCCTGGAATTTCTGGAAAATGTTTTGAAATCACAATTGCGCGGAATGCTGTTGCCGCTGCTGGACGGCAAAGTCAGCATCAAAGACCGAGCGGTGATCGCGGAACGATTTGTGCGCGCAAGGGTAGATAATCGCGAACAAGCGGTCGCCGAGCTAGTAGCCAGCGATGATCCGTGGCTGAAGTCTTGCGGCGCCTATGCGATTGGGACGCTGGGACTGCTAACCCTGGAAGAAGAATTGAATCGCTGCCTGGAGCATGCCGACCCGCTACTCCGAGAGACGGCGCGGACGGCAAAAATTCGCTTGCAAGATATCGCCGCAAAATCGCGGCGCACTGTGGCGGCGCGGAACCCCCTGGACGCCGCAGCCGCCAGCAATGCGCTCAAAAACTAAGCGGTCCTAGCGCGGCGCGCGTAGATCGATGCGCGTCGCGTGCATCACTCCGTCACCACCTACAGTGCCAATCACGATGATGAACGATCCGGCCTTGACGTCATCCTGTTGGCCGGGCTTTCCGCCGTTGGTCCATTGGGTGGAGGCGTCGTAACTGATTGTTCTTTGAGTTTCTGATGGAGCCGCGCCGCCATGAATGTCTATGGTGGACGTGTCCTTGTTAATTCGGACCACTTTACCTTGCCACTTGTTTTCTTTCTTGGCCGCGTCCCTCTTATCGGTCGCGGCTTGATTAGCACTTACGGGCGTGGCAACTAACACCGCTCCCGCGAGTACCATAGAAAGCAAAGCTGCTGAAATCTTCATGCATCCTCCACGTTGACAGCAATCTTTTGGTTATGGACCGATTACCAGGAAAGAACAAACGGACAGAGGATAATGCCGCAGTCGGGAAGTGTAAAGGAGAATCTCCAGCAATCCAGCGGCAGTCTGTTCGCCCGCAAATGGCTATCGCCCGAGGGTATCTTAGTCCTGCTAACCGTGGCCCGGATAGTGCAGACATACCACATGCAACTATGCTTCCTATAGCGCTGCCGGGGACCGAACCCTGGCGTGGTGTTAACGCCAATACCTTCCTGGTGTAAGGCGTTGACCGCTGCGGCATGCCATCCTTACCATGGATGAATGGCGCCAGTGCATCTCCATTGGAAAAGGTGTGTGTCGGTTTCCGCCGTATTGGTCCTGGCGGCCGCGTTTGGTAATTCAAGTTTAACGATAGCTTCTGCTTCATTCCGCTCCGATAAGCACGATAAGACTGATAAGTCAGCCAAAAAAGCGCCGGCGGCTGTCACGCAGGAACTTCCGGTTTTGCCGCTCGACAATCCCGCGCGGCGTAACATGATTTGGCTGACCACCCCGGTTTCCACTGCGCGGCAATTATTGATTCGCCGCGTGGAAGAGAACTTTGCTTCCGGCGAGCAGAACTACAAAGCCGGGCACCTGGAAGCCGCGCGCAAAGACTTCGACGACGCTGTCGATTTGATGCTGCAAAGTGGGTACGATCTCAACTCCGACCCGCAACTAAGCGAACTGTTTCATCGCGTGGTAGACACGGTTTATACCTACGAGCTGCAGGCTTTTCGTGCCGGAGACGGATTTAATGAGGCGCCTGCGGTGCCGGCCCCCATTGACGAAGTCGCGGAGATGACCTTTCCGGTGGACCCGCGTTTAAAAGCGCGGGCCGAGGAAGCGGCCAAGAATATTTCGCACGATTTGCCGTTAACGGTTAACGACGAAGTGCTGTCCTTCCTGAATTTCTTTCAGACACCTCGCGGGCGGGCCATCGTTGAAACCGGGCTGCGCCGCGCTGGTCGCTATCGCGGGATGATCGCGCGGGTGCTGAGCGAGGAAGGTGTGCCGCAAGACCTGATTTACCTGGCGCAGGCGGAGAGCGCTTTCCAGCCCACGGCCCTTTCACGAGCTGGAGCACGGGGGATGTGGCAATTCGTCGCCTACCGTGGACAGGAGTACGGGCTGCGCCATACCTGGTGGCTCGACGAGCGGCAGGATCCGGAAAAAGCCACCCGCGCTGCGGCGCAACATTTGCGCGATCTGTACAAACTATTCGGCGATTGGTATTTAGCGATGGCCGCTTATAACTGTGGGCCGGGGAACGTGCAAAAGGCTATCGAGCGCACCGGCTACGCGGATTTCTGGGAGTTGTACCGCCGCAACGTGTTGCCGCGCGAAACGAAAAATTACGTGCCCATTATCCTGGCGCTCACGCTGATCGCCAAGGACGCCCCGCATTACGGAATTCAGGCTGAGCCGGAATCACCGGTGCCCACCGACATGGTCAAGCCAGGCCGAGCCATTGATTTGCGTCTGGTGGCGGAAACGATCGATGTGGACGTTGAGACGCTGCGCGCTTTGAATCCTTCGTTGTTGCGCCTGGCCACGCCCGATGATCCAGCCTTTGAACTGCATTTGCCGCTGGGCAGCGCGCCAAAATTCTCCGCGGAAATTGCGGATATCCCACCGGACAAGTGGGTCAGCTGGAGGCGCCACCGCGTCGCTGCCGGCGAAACCCTGACGGCCATCGCGAAAAAATATCGTGTTACGCCCAAAGCCATCGCCGATGCCAACAATCTGGAATCCACGACGGCGCTGAATGCCGGGGAAAAATTAATTATCCCCGCGATTCAGCCGGCAGCGGAAAACAAACGCCGCATGGTGAGCTACCGGGTGCGCAAAGGCGATACTTTCCTGGGGATTGCCGATCGCTTCAGCGTGGAAAGCGAAGACCTGCTCAAGTGGAATCGCCTCAAGTCCAAGCGGGTGAGCCGGGGAATGGTTCTGCGTATTTACACCCTGGACAGCACGACGGAAAGAACTGCGGCGCACGCGCGCGTGAAGTCCCGGAAAAAACTGGCTCGTCCCGCGGCGGTGGCACAGACTCGTTCAACTTCCGCGACGCCAAATTGAATTCCTCGTCAACCGATTCCAGCAGTACTCATTTCGCGGTTTCGCGTCGCGGGGGCTGGGCCTTTATGCGCTGCTCCCAGGCTTCCTGCTCGCTTGGTTCCCAGTGTGCAACGATGGCGGAATAGCCATCGGGGTCTCGCAGTTGCATCTCCCCGCCGGGCATGTAGCCCGGGTAGTTGATAGGCGGCACGGCAACGCCGTTGCTCTGCAATTGAGCGTGTAAGGCGCGCAAATCCGGGGAATAGATATACAACATAACGCCTAGAACCGCGGGGCCACGGTGTGTTCTGCCCGCAAGAACATCAGCGCACCGCCTTCACAGAGCATGCGAGCCCAACCCAGAGGCTTCCCGCCGTCGGTATCCACGGTCACAAAACCAAGTAGTTCATAAAAAAGCGAGTGCCCCCTCGATGTCCATGACGTGCAGCATGGGAGTGGAATAGCTGGTTTTGGCGCTCATTAATTCCTCTATAGCGGGCCGCCGGGATTCGGCCTCGCCGCCATGTTGCCACAACGGTAGATCGGCACGCATCCGGATTTTTTTGTGTCAATTTTATTTCTGAAACGCAGAGTGCTTGACAACGCATCGCGAGTACGATAACAACGGCTGACGGACAAATTGTCCTTCCAGCACGAGGCCAAGCAGGGGGCCGCGGACCAGGATTGGACAGGGCCAATTCCGTATTCGCTCTCTGGAGGATGCGATGGATTTCGACAAAGACAATTTCGAAGAAGACAATGAACTGGCGCCTCTGGAAGAGGAAGAAGCCGGGGATGTGGAGGAAGTCGCCGGAGTCGAAATAGACGAGATTGTCGCGGAGGATGACACGGAAGACGAGTCCGAAGTGCCCAAGCGCGCTCCCAGCGGGCCAAAACGCGGCTCAGCCGGTTCACCGGGTTCCTCTTCGGGATCGGGCAGATACGGCGGCGGTGCTTCCACCGGAAAAAGCGCGGGCGGTAAGAAGGGGCCGGCGAAGAAAGCTTCGGTTGGCAAGGGCAAGAGCTCTTCCAAGAAATCGGCGAAGAAAAAATCGGGCAGCGCGCGAGGGAAGTCTTCGAAAAAACCGGCCAAGAAAGCGTCGCGCGGCAAGAAAAAGAAACGCTAGCTTCGTGGTTCATCCGCGGCATTGTTCCAGGAAAGGAGGCCCGGTATTTCCGGGCCTTCCTTTTTTGGGTTAGCAACGCGGCGCGTTTTTCCTTTATTTGTCCCCAGCGCGGACCACATCGATAAGATCGCCTGAACGGTTCCACCTCCTTGAACTTCACCGTTAACAATGCCAATTCCGCGACCGCGCTGTGCCGGTGACATTCACTGCGAAAGTACAGGAATCGTTGGCCGCGATAACTCCCGCCGAGAGTGTGACGTTGGAGCCGCCACCGGCTGCGGTAATCGTGCCTCCACCGCAGGAGCCCGTGACTCCTCAGCAGGGACCAGGCTCAACACTACGAGCGCTGTGACTTCCACAAATGGCGGCGCCGGCAACGTGGCTACGGCTTCGCTCGCGGTCGTCGCGACGCTCGTGCCGGACCTAACCATCACCACAACGCACACTGGCCATTTTCGACAAGGCCAGACGGGCGCCGCTTATACCATTACCATTACCAATGCGGGCAATGGACCTTCCAGCGGTACGCGTACCGTAATGGATACTTTGCCTGCGGGACTCACGGCCACGGGAATCTCCGGCAGCGGTTGGACGTGCACTCTTGGCTCTCTGTCGTGCACCCGCGCGGATGTGCTGGCCGCGGGCGGCAGTGATGCAGCGCTCACACTGATCGTCAATGTAGCCACCACTACTGCGAGCAGCGTGACTGACGTCGCGAATGTGTCTGGCGGCGGTGAAGCGAATACGACAAACGATACCGCCAGCGACGTGACCATCGTGGACGGTCCAAGCGGCCCGGCGGACTTTTCCATCGCAGTTGCTGCTGCCAACGCAACCCGTCAACAAGGGATCGAAGGCCGCTTACATCTTGACGCTGACGCCGCTCAACAATATTCCTTTTGCTACACCCATCACCTTGGCGGTGTCGGGCGTTCCGCGGAATGGCACTGCGTTCCTGTTTCAGCCTGCTTCCGTATCGCCCGGAGCGAATCCGGCTACTTCTACTCTATTGATTTTCACTTCCACCGAGGACACCGCTATCGCGACCAATAGCAACCGGCGGACAGCGCCATTATTCGCGCTGGGATTCGCTTTCGGAATGCCCCTGGTGGGGATGGTTTTCGCGGGGCTCCGTCGCGAGAACGGCGGTTTCAATCTGAAATCACCAGGCACGGCAATATTACTATTCGTCGTGATGGGCGTGGCCTGTTATGGATGTGCGAGCGCAGCGGTAAACCACGACTATGGAACTCCATCTGGAACTTACCACTTGACGGTTACGGCGACGGGCGGAACAGTGCAGCACTCCGTGCCGCTCACGCTCACGGTGCGGTAAAATAACCAGACGAAGTCCCCGTAAAGAACTCGTGCGAGGAGAATGTGCCGCTGCGAGTAAGGAACGCTGCTACAGCAGCGGTTCTGCCCAGTTCTCGAGCGCCTCTTTAACCTTATGCAAAAACTGGTGCGCGATGGCCCCATCCACTACGCGATGATCGTAGGACAACGTGACGTAGCACATCGAGCGGATGGCGATGGAATCGTTGATGACTACCGGCCGCTTTTCAATGGCACCCAGGCCTAGAATGCCAACGTTGGGTTGACTGATGACCGGCAAGCCAAACAGCCCGCCGAATACGCCCGGATTGGTAATCGAAAAGGTGCTTTCCTGCACTTCTTCGGGCTTGAGTTTCTTGGAACGCGCGCGCTCCGCCAGATCATTCATGGTGCGCTGAATTCCCAGGATGTTTTTTTCGTCGGCATGCTTCACCACCGGCACGAGCAAGCCCCAATCGAGGGCCACGGCGATGCCAATATTGATTTCCTTGTGCATCACAATGTTGGTGCCGTCCAGAGAAGAGTTCAGTGTTGGATAAGCGCGCAAGCCCGCCACCGCGGCCTTCACGAAAAAGGGCATGAATGTGAGCTTGGTGCCGTTGCGCTTTTCGAATTCGTCTTTGGATTTGGCGCGCAGGTTTGCCACCTTGGTCATGTCGATTTCATCCACGGAGTACACGTGGGCCGATACGCGCTTGGAAGCCACCATGTGCTCGCCAATGCGCTGGCGCATCACGCTCATGGGTTGCACTTCGTAATCCCCGAAATATATCTTCTCGCGAGGGACTGCCGATTCGAACGAGGCGTGCACCTGCCCACCGTGTTGGGCGGATGCTGGCGCACCGCCTTGCGAAGAAACCTGGGCGGGAGCTTGTCGCGGCGGTGGTGGCGGTATCGAAGGAGCCTGTCGCGTTGGCGCAGCGGCCGAAGTTGCGTTGAAGGCTTCCTCGAGCTCTTCTTGAACCTCACCGCTCTGGTCTGCCTGATACTCCGCCGCGCCGCGTTGCTGTCCGCCGCCAGCAATCAGCGCTTCGATGTCTTGCTTGCTGATGCGGCCACCGGCGCCGGTTCCGGTGACGCCACTCAAGTCAATGCCATGTTCCTTAGCCATTCGCCGAACCAGCGGCGAACTGTGAATGCGGGCACCCCCATCTCTCGCGCCGGTTGTGGGAGCTCCTCCGGTAGCAGGCGCACCCGTTAAGCCTGCAGAGGCCGACGCTGCCGCGGGCTGAGGTCTTGCCTGTGGTTGTGCCGCTGGCGCACCTTTGCCATTCGCGGGGGCCTGCGGTGGTGCGGCGGTGCGGGAAGGAGGCGCCGGCGCTGCCTTGGCCGGTTGTGCTTCGCTTTTCGGGCTAGCGGCCGGTTGCGCGGGCTTCGTGGCGCTCGCATCACCCGCGGCATCAATGACACCGACTACTGTCTGGATAGGCACAGTCTTGCCTTCGGCAACCTTAATTTCTTTCAGTACGCCCGCCGAGGGGGACGGAATTTCCGCGTCTACTTTGTCGGTGGAAATTTCAAACAAGGGCTCGTCGCGCTCCACCTTATCGCCGGGCTTCTTGAGCCACTTGGTAATGGTGCCTTCAAATATGCTTTCGCCCATTTGCGGCATTACGATGTCTACGGCCATGTCGATCTCCTCTGGAAACCAGTTTCATCCTGGACGCGCGATACCGCGCCCATAAATTCCTTTCTCGCCGGGTCTTTTCTCGCCGCGTTAATACCGCGCTAGCTCTTTCGCGACATCAAAAACTTTCTTGGCATTCGGCAGAAAATATTCTTCCAACGGCGGCGAATACGGTACCGGAGTATCAAGCGCGGTCACCCGCAGTAACGGCCCGTCCAGATCACCGAAAGCCTTTTCGCAAAGTATGGCCGCAATCTCGCCGGCTATCCCGCCGGTCTTGGTGTCTTCGTGAACCACCAGGCAGCGGTTGGTTTTCTTCACCGATTGCAGGATGGTTTCTTCATCCAGCGGCAAAAGGGTGCGCAAGTCAATCACCTCAGCTTCGATGCCTTCTTTGGCTAAAGCGTCGGCAGCTTCCAGGGAAGTATGCATCATGGCCGCGTAGGAAATAATGGTCAGATGCTTGCCCTGGCGCCGCACGATGGCTTTGCCAATGGGCACGGTGTAATCCCCGGCCGGCAGTTCTTCCTTGATGCGGCGATACAAATATTTGTGCTCGAAAAAAAGCACTGGATTATTGTCGCGTATAGCGGTTTTCAAAAGGCCTTTGGCGTCGTACGGCGTCGACGGGTAGATAACCTTCAGCCCCGGCGTATGCACGAAATACATTTCGGGATTCGCGGAATGGAATGGCCCGCCATGAACTCCGCCGCCCGATGGCCCGCGAACGACAATGGGCGCAGGCGCATTCCAAAGATAATGTCCTTTGGCTACGAAATTGGTCAGTTGGTTGAAGCAGCAGGCGATGAAATCTATAAATTGCATTTCGGCGATGGGCCGCAAGCCGAGATAACTCATGCCGCAAGCCGCGCCGATGATGGCGCTCTCGCTGATGGGCGTATCGATCACGCGCTCCCAACCGAAACGCTGCAGCAAGCCTTCGCTGGTTTTGAATGCGCCGCCATAGACACCAACGTCTTCTCCGAGCAGCACGACCGCCGGGTCGCGCTCCATTTCCTCAAACATAGCTTGCTTGATGGCTTCCAAAAAGGTGACCGGCGCTGAACCAGGGGTATCCGCCGCCCCGTTTACTTTCAACTTCTCCGCTACCGCTGTGTGGGAACCGGCCATGGCTATCTCCTTTTCCCTGCTGAAGCCGGCGCTGGTTTCTTTCCGACGCGAGAAGCTACCGCGTTCGCTACTTCTTTGCGTGAAGCGCCATTCTTCGCGCCCGGTGCGTGGGTCTTGCCTTTCCCGTTCGAACCGACAACTTTCTTGACAACCGTTTTAGCCGGAGTTTTTGGCGCCAGCTTGCTTTCGTTCTCACCCAGTTCCGGCGAAGCTGGCGTGGTATCCCCGAAATGGATAGGCGCATTCTTGCCTGCCGATCCTTTGCCTTCGCCAAATCCTTCCACCGACCACACCGCCGCAATGCTCGATCTGGGCGGCGTGACCTCGGCTTTCGATCTTTCCCATTTGGGCGCGATTTTGTGGCACTCGTCACCAGTGCAGTACACACCCTCATTGGCAAACTCAGCGGGCGGCATCGGCGAATTTTCCGCGAAGTCGCGTTCCTTGGTCAGCAACGTTTCGATACGGTCTTCGATTTCCTTCTTGCTCTTGGCGTCCAACAATTTTTCGCCAGTCAAAAACTTTTCATACAAAACTATAGGATCGCGGGCCTTCCAGTATTCAAACATTTCTTTGGGCACGTACTCGGCAGGATCATGCTGCGCGTGACCGCGCATGCGCATCGATTTCGCCTCGATCAAAATGGGGCCTTCGCCCGCTCGTGCACGCTCTACCGCTTCTTTCGCGGTGGTGTACACCGCGACTACATCATTGCCATCGACGATGTAACTCGCAATTCCATAGGACTTGGCGCGATCCGCCAGGTCCTTCACCGGCACTTGCCGTTTCACCGGTGTGGAATACGCCCACTGATTATTTTCCAGAATCAAAACGAATGGCGCTTTTTGCGACGCCGCAAAATTCAGTCCTTCGTGGAAAACTCCCGTCGAGCTTCCCCCGTCACCGATCCAAGTCATGGCCACAATTTTCTGGCCCAGGTAACGGCCCGCCATGGCCACTCCGGTCATCACCGGAATCAAATCCCCAAGCATGGAAATTGGCGAAACGATGTGCAGGTTTTCCAGATCGCCAAAATGGCTGGTGCCGTCTTTGCCGCGCGTCGGCGAAGTGTACTTGGCCATGTGCTGCGTGAAAATATCGCGCGGAGGAACGCCTTTCACCAGCAGCGCCCCAATATTGCGAATCATGGGCGCCATCCAGTCTTTCTTTTCCAGCGCGTATGCGGTACCTACCGAAATACCTTCCTGGCCCTCGCTCGAATACAATCCGCCGACAATTTTGTTTTGGCGGAAGAGCTTCACCATGGTGTCTTCCACGGCGCGGTTCAAGCGCATGTAGTGATACAAGTCCAGATATTGCTGCCGCGTCAGTTCTTTCTTCATCCGCACTCCCTGCCGGTCACACTGATCAAATCTTACGACGCTATTTCGATTGCTTGCGCACGAGCCAAGTTCGGTTCGCTAGCGGGCGGTAGCGCCTGCAACTGTGCAAGCAAATCATCGCGAGACGTTTCACGCATATCCAGCCCGAAGACTTCGCTAAAATTTCGTACGACTGGCTGCACTGCTTCTTGGCGTGCCACCGCGCGTTCGAGAATCTTCTCCAGCGACGTGGCCTTGCACCCGGTAATTCCACACGGCACGATCAAATCAAAATAACGCAAGTCCGTCGACACGTTGTAAGCAAAACCGTGAGAAGTGACCCACCGGCTGATATGCACGCCGATTGCGCCAAGTTTTTCTTCCGTGGCACCCGGTACGTTCGGGTCGTTCGTGCTCCGCACCCAGATGCCAGTTTTGCCCGCCACGCGCTCAGCGGTAATTCCAAATTCCGCCGTCGCGCGAATCATTACTTCTTCCAGCATTCGCACGTACCACACCACGTCTTTGCGGATCGCGGCCAGATTTAAGATTGGATAGCCAACCAGTTGTCCCGGTCCGTGATAAGTAATGTCCCCGCCTCGATCAGAGGAGTGAAACTCCACGCCTTTTTGCCGCAAGATTTGCTCCGATGCCAGCAAGTGTTCGCGTTTTCCGTTGCGGCCTAAAGTAATCACATGTGGATGCTCGCAAAGCAGCAGAACATCCCCGATTGCCCCATTTTTACGCGCAGTTACCAGGCGCTTTTGCAGCTCCCACGCTTCCGCGTAACCAATCAGTCCCACATCGACGATGAAGCAGCTTTTCATTTACGCGTTTTTTACCATCAACTGAATGCGCTTAGCCAACTCAGACGTTGATCTGTAAGCCCCGTACCGAAGCGAATGCGTCGCCCATGCCCTCCCACACTGTGGGATGCGCGTGCATCATGTTCATCATATCGTCGATGGTGCCTTCCAGATGCAGGACCGCGGCGGCTTCCGACAGGATTTCCGTGGCGAGCGGGCCGATAATGTGGATGCCCAGCACTTCACCAAATTTCTCGTCGGACACTACCTTGATAAACCCGCCGTGATTCCCAAGAATGGTGGCCTTGCTGTTGCCCACAAACGGGAATTTGCCGGTCTTTACCGCGTGTCCCGCATCCCGGGCTTGTTTCTCCGTCAATCCAATCGAACCAATCTGCGGTTCGCAATAGGTGGCGTTAGGAATGCGCGTCTTCACAATCGCATGAGTCGGTTTTCCGGCAATGTGCGTGACCGCCACAATCCCTTCCATCATGGCCGCGTGCGCCAATTGCGGCAGGCCGGCAACAATGTCTCCGATGGCGTATAAACCTTTTTCTTCCGTTTCCATGTAAGGACCGACCAGTACAAATCCACGATCCATCTTGGCCTTCGATTTTTCCAGGCCGCAATTCTCGGTCATGGGCTTGCGGCCGACGGCCAGCAAAAGTTTCTCAGCCTGCAGAGTTTGTTTCTTTCCGTCCTTATCGGTGAACGCCACAGTCACGCCCTTGGCGTCCTTCTTTACCGACTCCACTTTGCTGCTGGTGTGGATCTGAATATTTTTCTTCCGGAAAGCTTTATCCAGCTCCGTGGAAATCTCTTCGTCTTCCACGGGCACCACGCGCGGCAGAGCCTCCAGAATAGTTACCTCCGTGCCAAAGGAGTTATAAATCGACGCGAACTCCACGCCGACGGCGCCTGCTCCCACTACAATTAGAGTTTTTGGTATGGAGGGAAGTTCCAGTATCGAGCGATTAGTCAAAATGGTTTTGTGATCCGGTTCAATTCCCGGCAAGGCGCGTGCTTCCGACCCACTAACCATCAAAATATTGGAAGCTTCGATTTCGGTCTTCTTGCCGTCTTTTTCTACACTGATGCGCCCGGGCCCCTCATATCGTCCCCAACCTTGCGCCCATTCGACCTTGTTCTTCTTGAAAAGAAACTCAATGCCCTTGGCGTGCTTCTTGACGATTTTGTCTTTGCGGGCCAGCACATTGGCCCAGTTAATTTTTAGCCCGCTGACCTCAAAACCCAATTCGGCGGCATTCTTAAAATGATCGTAAACATCCGCATGGTGCAGAAGCACCTTGGTGGGAATACAACCCACGTGCAGGCAAGTGCCGCCAAGATAAGGATCCTTTTCGATTACGATGGTCTTCAGTCCAAGTTCCCCTGCGCGAATGGCTGCTACATAGCCCCCCGGTCCGCTACCGATAATCGCAACATCGTACTTAGCCACACTGCTCTCCCTCCGCAGGCCTCAGGACCGCGGGCTACCAACGCGTCGCCGGACGCGCAAATCATTTATGGCGCAGCATTTAGCGGAACACTCATCTCCCGATTGGCGGTCTCTTAAGAGACCCCTCTCGCGCCGCCCTACAGGTGGAACGGTGAAGACCCGGCAAATCGTCGATTTTAGCAGCCCGTCAGCATGCCCGCAACTTGACTATCCTGGCCAACCGGCGCAGCGTTTCCAGCGCTTTTCACCACAAGCGGCCAATGTCTCACCACATGCGAAATTATCTACCTAATACTGCTTGCTATTTAGTTAATCATATGTAATATCCAATCCTATAATGGTTATAGTTAACTAACTAGTTACCATGTGGGAGCCGCGCTCCTCGCAAGAAAGGCTGGAATTCACGCTTGTGCGCTCAGGGGACCTTTGGCATTGCACCAATCCCGCTTGCCTCTCGGAATTATCCATCGGAACAAGTAGGGACACTGAAGTGGACCGTGTTTACTGCGCTGCGGCGCGGTTATGAAAAAACATTACCACTCGCCGGGCTTTCAGTATCTCGATTTTCTCGGGGAACGCGAACAGGACGCTCTGCAAGCACTCGCGCCGGATCTGGTCCTGCAGACTGCCCGGAGGAATAGCGCATGCCTCCCGATACCACGTCCTCGAGATATCGCTCGCCCTCTTCGCGTACTTTCGGTGGCCTGGGTAGCTTCCTGGCCGTCATTTTCCTGGGCAGCGGAATCTATCTGCTGCAAGAACCATTCACCGACCCTCTGCGTGCCCAGGCCGTGGGGTTAATAGCCGGCGCATTTATCATCGCCCTGGCTACCATTCTGATTTATTTTATTTTTGCCCCACGCAAGAGATTCGAGACCGAGAAAAGTCGTCGCACTCAGGCGCACACCCGGGTGCTCTCTGCGTCTCCATTGGCACCGGCAAAAGAGACCGCCAAGAGCCTAGCTAGCACTATCGCCAGCGCTGATCGAACTGCTCTAATCGATCACGCCCTGGGGATCGCCGCGAAATAGCGCTCTTCCAATATGCCCTGGTGATGCAATTCGTGCCCGGCGACCATGAACGCGAGCGCGCGCACAGTCACTTCCTTGCCGCTGGCTATTCCGCGGCGCGCCCAGGCCGCCTCATTTAACGACCGGAATAGCGCGATGCCGCCGCTGCGCACCGCTGCGAATTCTTCCGCAAGATCGGCCAGGCGCCGTTCGCCAAAACCGCCGTGCTTCACATAATCGTCCTGCTCGAATCCCGGCAGCGGGGTTTTGTCGCCACGGGCGATGCGCATGGCGCGGTAGGTGAAAACTCGCTCGGTGTCCGACATGTGCCCGACAATTTCCTTGACGCTCCACTTGTCGGGCGCGTACCTGAAGTTACCTTCACGTTCGCTGCGCGCCGACAGCATCTGCAACATATGCAGGCGTTGTGCTTCCAACGCGGCCATCACGTCGTCACCGGGTACCAGCGCGATGTAACGTGCGTAAAAAGGTGCGTACTCGTTTTGTTCAGGCCTGCTTGGTTTCATTGATCCCACCGACCTCATGCGTTCCTATTTGTTGTTGCACTTGGCGCCGGAATTCCTGCGGATGTGAAATCAGCACGAACGATTCAGGCGTGCCACCGGTGCCGTGCACCACTACATCGCCGTAGCCCAGCGTGCGTCCCCACATCGTTTCATGGACGGCGATGCTTTCCACTCGTGACAACATTAAATCCAGCGTTCTACGGTTGCCCAATCCGGTTTTGATCAGTACGCGTCGGTTGGTAACTGCCATTTCCGTGGCGTTGCGCTTGGTCATTCCCCAGGCCAGAATCGCCAGCCCGATAACCACCATTACACCACCGGCAACGACCAGAGTCTCGGCCCCGCCTGGCATGCGCGTCACATAATCATAGATTTCCGGGCGCTTTGCGGCGACTTCGAACAGCAGGAATAATCCCGGCAAGCCTACCAGCAAGGCAATTAGCAGCGGTCCAATCAGCACGATCCAATGATGTCGCGTTTGGTATAGCAACGTCTCGCCAGGCACCAGATTTTTCTCTACGTAACTCATCTAAACCTCGCCACTGCCGCCATGTCGTTTTCCCGCGCTACGCGAAATCATACTTGATACTCTAGGGCGCATCAAAGCGAAGCACCTTATACCGCTTTTGCCTATTAGGACGCCTGAGACAACATGGACATGGTACTCCAGAAAACGCGTATAGCATTTCAAGGTGAGCCCGGCGCCTTCAGCGAAGCGGCCGCCTATCAGCTTCTCGGCGACTCCATTACGACAGTTCCGCGAGCAACGTTCGATGCGGCATTTGCAGCCATAAAAGATGGGGCTGCTGACGCGCTGCTTGTGCCCGTCGAAAACAGCCTGGCGGGCTCGGTGGTTCGCGTTTTCGATTTACTTCTGGAAAGTTCCTTGCAGATTGTCGCCGAGACCATTCTGCCCATCGAACATCACCTGATCGGCTGTCCGGGCGCGTCGTTGGCGGACATTCACGCCGTAGCTTCGCATCCCATGGCGCTGGCGCAGTGCGAGAAACTATTTACGGACCATCCCTCGTGGAAACGCGTGCCGGCGGAAGATACTGCGGGAAGTGTGCGCGAAGTTCTCGCGCGCCAGGACAAATCGGTCGCCGCAATTGCCGGGCAGCGCGCCGCCGATCATTACCGCGGCGTTGTTCTCGCTAAATCGGTGCACGATAACGCCGAGAATTTTACGCGCTTCGTTCTGCTCGTGCCCGAAAGCCAAGCCGATGCGCACGCCACTCCTAATGCTCATAAAGTGTCCATCGCCATGCGGCTCGCGCACCGACCCGGAGCATTACTCGCTTCTCTTGAGCCTTTCGCGCGCCACCAAGTGAACCTGCTGAAAATCGAAAGTCGCCCGATCCATGGCCGTCCCTGGGAATATCAGTTTTTTCTCGATGTGGAATCGAACCGTCCCGGCAGCCTGGAACAGGCGCTCAGCGAAGTGCACGCAGCCACCGCGGAGCTCCGCATCTTCGGCCTCTATCCTGCCGCCAAAATTTGAATCGACGGTCGCTGCCAATTGACCTAAAATAAGCGGCCGCCGTATCCTTATTAGGGTTTCGCGAAATGGGTGAAATAAGTCAACTTTATCCCTCGTCGACTCACAAGCTTTTGATGTAACCGTCTCATTCTAAATGATTAATTGATACTTCTAATAAATAAGGTTTGGCAGAAGTGGGGCGTTTCCAAGCCAACTCGGCTTTAGAAATTCAAGATAGCGATTAATGGCTTCCTTCGCCGCTCGATACAAAATCCGCTGGGCAGCATTGAGGTCCGTCTCCGAAGTTCATTGTGGGACATTTTCCGCCGTGGAATCAGCGAACTAACAGTTGAAGACGGTTCGGAAGTGAATGATTCCTCGTCAAGACTCGACCGGTCGCCACTTGACGCCGAACGAAGCTGGAGGGGCGAGGCCGAAAAAAACGTGTTGGACACTCTGGAAAAAGACAAAAGACGGGAAATGTCGGCTACCATCACGGTAAGCGTAGTCTGCAGCGTCCAGGCCGTGACTAAATTCTGGACCCTTTTTCACGACTGGCACGACTGGAAGGACTACGCGACTCTGGGAACGATCCTACCAGTATCCTTGCTCTACTTATTTGGTGGCTTGTTCGCCAATTGCGATTGGCGGCGGAATTGTCCAAAAATGTAGATTTTGGTCTCTTGCGCACTGCTAGGTCCTTCCGTGAGAAGGCCGGTATGAGTCAAGTGTGTTTTTCTTTTTCCTGGTTCAGTTGGTTCTTCTGAGCCGCGACGCCTCTGTCGCCATCCTTCGTCTGCCCGTACCGTTGCTCAAGACGAAACCGGACACGAATGTTTCATCAATCACCTGCATGTGAAGAACTTGGCGGAAGCACTAGAATTCGCCCGGCGTTTGAATGTTGCTCTAGCCAAAGGTTTCACGGGCCGTTTTATTGTTATCGTGTCATTTGATGGGAGTGAAGCAACCGTCCGGCTCCATAAGCATCGGGCAGCTCAAAGTTGGTTAAACGATAATCTCGAAGGGTACTTAGAGGAAGGAATCGCAGTCTTCGATTCAGACTAGGCCCAATTGTTTTTTAGCCCGCCGCTGGGAGGTTCTACACACCGGGTATGAGTAAAACGTGCCGTAGATAATTGCGTTCGGATTATTTCTGGTTCTTTCTAACATGTCTTCGACTTCTTCGCTAGAGTCGCCAGCTTCCCGGCACAGGATTCGCCCGTTGCCCGTCTAGCAGCTTCCAACCGTAGCTCTCCGCAGCGTGGGCACACAAATACCTGCGCCCCGGTGCACCATCATCTTTGTATGCGTTTAAAAGTTTCGCGAACTCTACCGTTTCAGTTCGACGAGTATTATGTCGATGGGCTGATTGCTCAGGTTCTCCGGCAAATGGCTTCCAGCGGGCATGTAGAGCGTCTCGCCTGCGCGGAAACGGTGCTCTTCCGTTTTGCCATCCGGGAACGTAAACCTGCAGTGTATATCGTTCTGAAAAATCGCAACGCCGTCGGGATGCGAATGCATCACCGACTTCTCGTGTGCTCCGTAGTTGATTCGGAGCACGCGTACCTGCTCATTTTCGATTTCAACCTGGTAATGTTTCGGGTCCACTTTGACGGGGTCTTGAACTGCCTTTTGGGGTTTCGGAGCTGTAGACATGACTTTCTCCTTTGACGGGGTGAATGTATGGTTTACCGAGGGAGACCGCAGGATAGTGCGGGGAACAGCAAGGGTCAAGTCGTTGTTTGCAGCCGGGCTAACATCGTTGAGTGGATGGATCGCAAGCGCCAGTAAGTAGCGTAATTGGCAACTTGAAATCCACATGATTTCATAACAATGCCGGCTCCCTCGACCCGAGTAGACTGTGGTTGTTCGACGACCAAGGCTCGGGAGGAAGGAGCCAGACATGATCATTATAGGAGTAGATTATCACCCGAGCTCTCAGCAAATCGCTT